>DBMM01000107.1 GCA_002298925.1 Geobacter sp. UBA698
GCTTTGCGGGTGGTCATGACTATATATTTTCGAGCGGTTTTCAGGAGGTCTGTCATGAAAACAAATATTTTTTCCTCAGGAAAACGATAACGTTCAAAGCTCAATATTTCACAAATCATTGGTTTTCTGTTCTTTTGTCAAATTAGCCCAATGGTATTAATACTTAAGTAGCTAAAATTATTTAGTCATTAGTACTCTTGTCATTTCTTCTGAGCATTCTATTGTTAATCGAGTTGAATCCTGAGACAGCGTAATTGAGCGGACTCGCCGGGCGCCATGCTACGTTTGCAATGAGAATTAATAAACAATCCCCAGGAAAGCGCCGGCTATTATTAGTTTTTCAACAACTGGACAGCCAAGGATGTCCCAGCGAGCGCAAGCAGCCGTGCCGCCATCTGGCGACATAATGCTCAGCGGACCGAAGGGAGGTGATAATGATAAGACGATAGTTGCGTGGAAAGGACGCCTTCGCACGCCGGGTATGACTGGGAAAAGAACGAGCCGCACAATAACCATGAACAATTAATGTCAAGGAGACATGGAATGGCAGTCACACAATAAATCGACGAGTATGAAGTCATGTATTCTGCAAATACATTCTTTCCTCGGGTTTGGGTGAAGAATGCCGGCGAATACATCGGTCAGCTCGCGTAATCTATTATCCCGATTTCAAATCAGAGATACCATCAAGGCGGCAGGGAATTAGGCGGCGGAGGTACGCAACCGGTATGTTGAGGAGCCGAAATTGGCGAGCACCAAAGAGTTCAGCATTTATAACAGGAGGTTGTTATGGCAAATGAGGAGAAGACCCGACAAGCACAGCCCGATAAAAATCTCGAGGCGCTGTTCGAAGCTGCAAACCGCGATCCAGCTCTCAAAAGAAGACTTCTGGCAAATCCCAAAAAGGTCGCAGAAGAATGGAAGGTCAATCTCAGCGACCAGGATATTGAACAACTGACTAAATTGGGAGTTATAGCCGAATTGGCGGATGATGTTAAATTCGGCCGGCTTTATCCGAAGCCCGGTCCCATTTTCTATCCGATTTCCGTCTGGAAAGTACGAGAAGTGGTCGATATTATCGGGAATCTTTTCCCACATGTAAGCTATCGCGGACCGGTGAGCTATCGCGGGCAGATGGGAACTTTCCGGGTTCCCGGTCCCATCTTCTACCCGCCAGATGATGGAACCGGACCTGCAGGCAGATGGGGTGGAGGCTCCTCCTGGGGTACGGTTGTAAACCCAGGTGTTATCTTTTATCCGCCCCAGCTGTTGTCCCGCATCGAAGAAAACCTGGTGGTGAAGCTTCGTACCACGTTGAAAATCAAGGAATAAATCCGGCAATTACATCAATTGATCAGCCTGTTTGTTAAACCAACCCTTTGCCGGCAGGTTGCAAGACCTGCCGGAATTCCAACCGAGGAGATCCGGATGCCGAACGTCCTCTTGACCACGCGCTGTAATCTTTCGTGCAAATACTGTTTCGCACAAGAAAAACTGACCGGTAAGCGCATGCATATGCCAATGGAAAATGTTCACGAGGTAATCGAGTTTCTCAAGCGCTCGGAGTACCCTATTTTCCGCGTCATGGGTGGAGAACCGACCCTGCACCCGAATTTCATTGAAATCATCCATCTGGCACTGGCAGAGGGGATGCGGGTTGATGTATTGAGTAACGCAACCTGGTCTGAAAGCTGCTCCGACCTGTTTTCCCGCATCTCTCCCACCCGCCTGTTGTTCCTGTTGAATATTGATCACCCGGACAACTATGCAGCCGGGATATGGGAACAGATCCAGAGTAATCTTGAAAAGTTGAAAGGACGCCAGGGGGTAACCTTAAGCTTCAACGTGTTTGAAAAACAACCGCGTAGTGATTACATCCTGGAAATCGCGAAGCGCTACGGCTTCGATAACATCCGCCTGAGTTTATCCTTGCCGGTATATAAAGCAGAAAATGCATTTCTCCCGATAGAGGAGCTGCATGAAGTAACTCCCTTCGTAATGGATTTCGTTGAAAAAGCAGAATCATTGCGAATCAGCGTGCAGTTTGACAATGCTGTTCCGCTATGCATCTTCACCGAAGAGCAGGCCGGGAAACTCCTGTTACATGGAGTGTTGGATCTCAAACGGAATTTGCGCTGCGAGCCGATCATCGATATCAGCCCGGACCTGACAATATTCAGCTGTTTCTGCCTGTCGCAGCTGGCTAACCGTAATCTGAACGAATTCAAGACCCTGGAAGAGGCAAAGAAATTTTTCGTACAAGTCTGGAGCGTCTACCAGGATGCGGTCTATCCGTTGGAAAAATGCCATGATTGCTTTTACCGCGAAAAATGGGGTTGCCAGGGCGGCTGCCTGACCTATGCGATTTCCAAAGACAACGGTCAGCGCTACGAGCAACTGCAAACGGATGCAGAAGACATCGTTTTCAAGTCTGAGAATAATCTGGCCCTGGCGGATGATGTGATCCTCATGCGCTATGATGTGCCTAGTGAAACCTATATTTTAAGGAATACGGCGACCGGGGTCGAATTCGAACTCAACCATAACCTGCAACCCATATTACCGTTTCTGGACGGCACCCGGAATAACGACGAATTGGTGCAGTGCTTTGTGGGTGGGGAATATGGGGCAAGCTCGTTGCAGAACTTTATGCATAATGTGGCTGCGGAAAGCCTTTCGAGTGTGTTCAGCGAAATGCTCCAACAAGGGTTCTTGAAGCAAGTGGCAAGATAACTGGGGAAACCAGAGGTATTGCGTCTACACTCACGACATAGTTCAATTCGTAGACGAGTGCCCAAAGCTTCCCCCTGCCTCATGCTGCCGGCTGCGTTTGTGTTTCTCCGGACTCGTTCTCCCTGATGGCGGTTGCGGCGCTCAGGTAACCGGCCTTGCGCCTTTTCTGGATCGTGGCCGATGAGAAGTCGGATCCGCCGCTGACGTCGTGGTTGGTAATCGGGACAATCCTGATGCTGGCCCCGTACTGCTTGATAGTCTGATATCCGTCATTTTCTTTCAGGGCTTTCAACTCCCGGAAAGCCTGGCCGAGCGCATCCAGATTCAAACCGTTCGGCTCGACCTGCCTGCCAAGCTCATTCCTGTTATGAATGGAAAACTCTTTGAGTTTCCTGTCCTCTTTGTCGATCACGCCCATAACGCGCTCCAGCTGTTCAATCAATCCGATGAGTTTCGTGACCTTGCCGGCATGGGCCAGGTCCTTCGTCATCTTGTTGCTGAAGAGGATTGAGAGCATCCGGTCGTTTACTTCAGTCATGTTGGTCGGCGCGGCAGCCTCGGACGGGAACAGGTTTACGACCCACATCCACTTGTCCGGCGCCCCATCCTCCTTCAGGGCATCGATAACCCTGGACAAGGGCGTGTTGTCGAAAAGGCCACCGTCCCAATAGAGCTGCTCGACCCCTCCGTCGGCGGACGGCGGAGCAGGGGCCTTGGTGGCCGGGAAGCTCGGCGGCAGGCTGCCGCTTGCAAGAACGTGCTGGGGCGTTATCTGCATCACGTGGCTGTCGAACGTCTCCAGTTCGCCGGTGCAAACATTTGTAGCGGTGAGAATGAGCCTCGGCGCGCCGCTACCCGGCTTCAGTTTACCGAAGTCGACTCGCCTTTCGAGAGTCTCGACCAGCGGAGAAGTGTCATAGAAACTGGTCCAGTTGAAGAAGTTGTAGAAGTCGTTTCTCGGCATGTACATGCCCGGATTACCGAAAAGCGAAATTTTTGCGTTCACCATGTCCGGTGCCAGCGGTATGCGCGGTGTGGTGAGATCATCCCACAATGCGCGAAGGCTCACTCGGGGGTCATCATCGCGGTGTCCGCACAGGACCGTGGCGTTGATTGCCCCGATCGAGACCCCCGAAACGATATCCGGCCTGATGCCGCTGTCCAGCAGGCACTCGATTACCCCCACTTCAAAGGCGCCCAAGGCCCCGCCACCCTGCAACACGACCCCCGTGACCTTCTGCTTTCCCTTTTCATGTACATTACTGCTCATGTTATTCCTCCCTCAGTGGGGACCACTGTGGTCAGTCCTCCAGGTTATTAAGTTGCGCGTGAGACTTGAATGTTAACCATGGATAATACCATCTTCCGTCATATTATTCTTGAAATAAAATAATTAACTTTTGAGCCTTGAATACCAATATTTAGACAACAATCGCCAGTGAACTTTCATAAGCAGCCCAGACCCTGGAGTCTTAATACTTAAGTAGCAAAAAAATTTAGCCGTTAGTCCTCTTGTTATCCCTCCAGAGCATTCTATTGTTAATTTAAACATAATGTTGAAGTTGACTAACAAGTCACTAATCTAAAAAGGAGGGCGACATGAATAGCAACAGGTACACATACGGCGCAGGAGCATTGATTGGCGCCGCTCTGGTGGCACTGACAATGGGACTTGGCAGCCCTCTCCCCGCCAATGCGGACAGCTACAAAAAAATGACTCACTTTACATCGGCGACAACTCGGATAACACGGTCAAGCGCTTCGATGCGAAAACGGGGAGTTATCAGGGCACCTTTGTCACGAGTGGCACTGGCAGCTTGACGGGAGTAAATGGAATCATCTTCGTTCGTGACAAGCTTCTTGTAGCCAATCAGTACCTCAATCTCCCTAAAAACGGCGATATCTTGCAGTACACCGGCGACACCGGCGATTTTTTCGGCGCACTTTTCCCCGACACCAATCCAAATGCTCCGCTCGCACCGCAGAGGACAATGGCTGATGTTAAGAACACAATCGAAGCATTTTGGGGCCACAGGTGGGATTTGCAGTGGGAAGAAGCATAGCCTGATCATCGAGCCCAACAGGTACCTCAATTTACGATACTGACATACCAATAGAGGTGAGGCCCAAAGTAAAACGGAAGATTGGTGCTAATCAGAGGAAAGTCTGCCTAAAAGATCAGATCAACGCCGAACTGCTCGCTTTTTTCCAGTCGTAGGCAACCATGCAACGAAGTCCCGCGAAAACATGTACCGGCAGCTACGGTAGCTATTTCGCCAAAACAAGAAATGGAGGTCAACCATGAAACAAGGAAAGAAAAAATTCCGTCCGAGATTGTTGCTGATTATTGGTGCTGCATTAACGGCTACGTTTGCGACTGCATCTGCTCAAGACACCGGAAAGAAAACGTCCAGCTACGCTCCGGTAGACATCAAGGAAGACTTCGCATCGACAATGGCTCGCATGAAAGCGGCCAAGCCCGCGGTGGAAAAAAAGCATCTGGATCTGCTCAATCTGCGTTATGACTTGAGCAAACGACCAGCTCAGGGTGTGGTCATGTCTCGTGGAAAGGCCATTCAGGAGGGTGTACGGGTCAAGCTGTCCAAAGCAATGACCTGGGAGAAACTGGCAGCTATGAGTCCGGATGAGATCCGCGAAAAGGATGTTTTCCCCGCGGGGTTTTTCCCTCTGCCGTTCCCGAACCACCCCGAAGGCGGCATGCTCTTCCCCAAGTTCCATATTGATGAAATCAACAAACAGGAAGGCCGGGACCTTACCCGTTTCGACCTTGATTATGATCTGCCGGACCACTTTCTACCGGAGTTTCCTGCCCCGATCTACCTGACAACACGGTCTGATCTTGGTGATGTCTCCCAGGGCAAACTCGTGACGATAATGAACTACTATGAAATGTTCAACGGGATCCTGAATCCCAAGCAACTCGAAGGCCTGCGCCTGCTGGTGACACCATTCCCGCAGCAGCAGTTCAACCAGACTGAAGACCGGCGCAGTGAAAAGCCGAGCCGCGGCGTTGTCTGTTTCGACTGCCATGCCAATGGACATACGAATGCATCTACGCATCTGGTAGGAGACATACGTCCCCAGGAGTTCAGGCACCGTCTGGATACACCGACCCTGCGCGGTGTGAATATCCAGCGTCTCTTCGGGTCGCAGCGCGCGTTGAAGAGCGTGGAAGACTTCACCGAGTTTGAGCAGCGTGCCGCCTACTTCGATGGCGACCCGGTTATCGCAACTAAAAAAGGTCTCAACATCCTCGATCGCGGCCACCAGGTGCATGCAATGGCTGAGTTTCAGGCAATCCTGGACTTTCCTCCTGCCCCAAAACTCGGCATTGACGGCAAGCTGGATGAGAAAAAAGCCAGTGAATCCGAGATGAGGGGGCAACAACTGTTTTTTGGGAAGGGGAATTGCGGAAGTTGCCATCCGGCGCCTTATTACACCGACAATCTCATGCACAATCTGAAAACCGAACGGTTCTTCAAACCGCGCATGATCAATGGGAGGATGGCTTCTGCCGACGGCCCGATCAAGACCTTTCCTCTGCGCGGTATAAAGGATTCGCCGCCCTACCTGCATGATGACAGGCTGCTCACATTGGAAGATACGGTGGAGTTCTTCAACCTTATTCTTCAAACCAGACTGAACGAGCATGAAAAGAAAGACCTTGTGGCGTTTTTGAGGGCGCTTTAGCAGCAACATAATAAAAGGAATCCTTATGGCACTCATTTTTGAATGCATTCAAACCGAAGGGATCGCCGAGCTTTCCTATCTGGTCGGCGATGATTCCGAGGGAGTAGCCGCAGTTTTCGATCCACGTCCGGACGTTGACTGCTACCTGCAACTCGCCCGCGAGAAGCAGGTGTCGATCACGCACATTTTTGAAACACACAACCATGTTGATTTCCTCAGTGGCGCGCGCGAACTTTGTGCGCGTGTCGATTCAGCGAAAATATTCCTCAGTCACGAAGGAGGCGCACGATACGGTTTCGACCACGAGGAGATCGCAGACGGAGACAACTTCCTGTTCGGATCCGTTCTCATTACAGCTCGGCACACGCCCGGCCACACACCGGAGCACCTTGCATATCTTCTCGCGGAAGAGGATCACCCGGACGTGCCTTGGGGCGTGCTTACCGGGGACTCGCTTTTCGTCAATTCCGCCGGGCGGCCCGACCTCCTCGGCAGTGGCGAGGAGAAAAAACTAGCCGAACAACAGTTCCACACGCTGCGCGATTTTTACCTGAAGCTCAGCGATGGCGTGATTATCTACCCGGCGCACGGTCACGGCTCGCCGTGCGGCGCGGACATCGGCGACCGGCTCAGCAGCACGATTGGTTATGAGCGGCGCTTCAATGCTTTCCTCCAATTTAAAGATGTGAAAAGCTTCACCGATTACGCTCTTTCCACCGCGCCGCCTACACCTACCTATTATCCGAGGATGAAGAAGCTGAACACCAAAGGCCCCGTGGTACTTGGCAACCTGCCGACAGTGCGTGGGCTTCCCCCCAAATTCTTCCAGGAAGCAATGGGCGACGATGACAATGTCCTCATCGATACCCGCATGATGCTGGCCTTTGGCGGAGGCCATATCAAAGGCGCGCTCAACATCGGCGGCATCGCTGTGGCCA
>DBMM01000109.1 GCA_002298925.1 Geobacter sp. UBA698
ACCCATCCGGCCCAGGTGCTGGACTATCTCAAGAGCATATAGCAAAATGAACGCGAGCTGACAAAGAAGGTCTTGCCGGAATCTTCCGGCACGCCCTTCTTTGTTGTTTAGTATGATGTTTATAGCGAGCTGACTCGAAAAACGTCTACTTCTTAAAGTCCCCTTACCGCGTAGATCCCCGCTGCGTTGCGCCAGTAGCCCTTGTAATCCAGGCCGTAGCCGAACAGGAAGCGGTCCCCCACTTCCAGGCCGAAAAAATCGGCCCGCATGCCCGGCGTGACCTTGCGCAGGTGCAGCTTTTCCACCAGCACCGCCATCAGAACCTTGGAGGCTCCCTGCTGGCGACAGTAATCGGCAATGGCGGCCAAAGTAACCCCTTCGTCGAGGATGTCGTCCAGGAGCAGCACGGTCCGGCCGCGCAGATCAAGCTGCGGCCTGACGGTCCAGTGCAGGTGGGTGCCGCTGACCTCATGGCCGTAGCGGGTGGCATGGACGTAGTCAATCTGCAGCGGGAACCTGAGCTGCGTCAGCAACTGGCCGGTGAAGATCAGGCCGCCGTTCATGATACACAGCAGCACCGGATCGGCATCCTTGAGACAATCAGTAATTTCCGTCGCCAGCCGCCCGATGGCCGCCGCCACTTCCGTCTCGCCAACCAGCAGATCAGCTTCGGAAAACACTTTTTTTGCTTCTGCGAAGTCCATGAAATATCCTTTCAGATTCAATTTAACCTTCAGATTCTCTGAGCGCCCACCACCCGTTCAATACCGCCCGGGTCACGGGCCGTGACCGGTTCGCCGAAGCCGCCGGCCGTCCGGAACAGCTGCGCCACCGCCTCTGCCTGATCCACCCCGACCTCAACCAGCAGCCAGCCGCCGGGATTGAGATGCGCCGCGACGGCGGGAATCAGTTGCCGATAGATATCCAGTCCGTCCGCGCCGCCATCCAGGGCACTGCGGGGATCGTTGTCGCGCACCTCCGGCTCCAGCCCGGCAATGACCGCACTGGGGATGTAGGGCGGGTTGGAGACGATCAGATCAAAAGAGCGCCCGGCCAGCGGAGCCAGCAGGGAGCCGTGCAGGAATTCGACAACCACACCGTTGGCCTCGGCATTGCGCTGGGCCACAGCCAGTGCTGCAACGGAGATATCGCTGGCCGTAACCGACGCCTCCGACAGCTGCTTCGCCAGAGCAATCGCGATGCAGCCGCTGCCGGTGCCGATGTCCAGCACGCTGCGGGCGGCCGGCATCCGGGCCACAGCCTCCATCACCAGCGTTTCCGTGTCGTGGCGCGGAATGAGCACATCCGCTGAAACTTCGAATTCCAGGCCGAAGAACTCCTGGGTGCCGAGGATATGCTGCAGCGGCTCGCGCCGCCCCCGGCGGGTCACCATGGCCCGATAGGCAGCAAGCTCCCCATCGTTCAATGGTTTGTCGAAATTGAGATACAGCCCGACGCGATCCAGACCGGTAGCGGCGCACAGCAGCCACTCGGCCTCCAGCCTGGCATTTTCAATGCCTTTGCCAGCCAGGTAATCCCTGGTCCAGTTCAGCACTTTGAGAGTTGTCCAGATTTCCGGTTGAGTCATTTGAATACCACCACTCCAACTTCTGTCAAACGCCAGATTCATGGCAGGAGTTCTTTGAAAAACAGCACGGGAACGTCACCATACCCCAGCACCTCATATTTGGCAACATTCGATACACCTGGAAAAAGATGTTTGATTTTATTACATAATGTGCTAAAAAACCAACCACCCTATTTAAAAAAAGCAGTGCATTAACAGGAGGTTTCAGATGTCTGAACAGAACCCGCAAGTCCTGATGGAAACATCCATGGGAAACATCACCATTGAACTCTTCAAGGAAAAAGCTCCCATCACTGTCAAGAACTTCCTGACCTATGTCAAGGAAGGTTTTTACGATGGCCTGATCTTCCACCGCGTCATCAAAGACTTCATGGTCCAGGGCGGCGGCATGACCGAGGCCATGGAGCAGAAAAAGCCCAAATTCGCCATCAAGAACGAGGCCACCAACGGCCTCTCCAACAAGCGCGGCACCCTGGCCATGGCCCGTACCGCCGTGGTCGATTCGGCCACGTCACAGTTTTTCATCAATACCGTGGACAACGCCTTCCTGGACCATCAGGGCAAACAGGCTGACCGTTTCGGTTACTGCGTTTTCGGCCAGGTGCTGGAAGGAATGGAAGTGGTCGATCAGATCCGCGCCGTCAAAACCGGAACAAAAAACGGCCATGGTGATGTGCCGCTGGAGCCGGTCTTCATCAAGAGCGCCCGGCTGATCGAGCAGTAATTCGCCGATCATAACCCGGCTTGAGCCCCGTTTTCCCGGAGGAAGCGGGGCTTTTTGTGTCCACCCGTTCCCTGGCCGATGATGAGTATGACGCGAAATGTCTTGTTGAAACACGATTGTGTTTACGCTAAACTGTTTTAGTTTATTAATATTCGGCAGACCCAGAAGCACAATCCAACCGGGAGGACATAGCAATGAACGAAAACCAGGTCTGTTATACCTTTGACGCCGCCGTCGAAATGGCAATACAAATGGAGGAGGAAGGCTTCCGCAACTATCTGGCCGCCGTCCGCAAGGTTTCCAACAAGGGTGCCCGTGAGATCCTCAAGGAAAATGCGCTGGACGAACTGAATCATAAGCATATGCTGGAAAAAGCCCTGCTGGAAGGACGCATGCAGGGGGGGGCTGAACTCGACCAGACCATCCCCACCATGCATCTGGACTATGTTCTCAAGAAGAAGGAACTGGGGCCGGAGTCAGGCGTTCGTGAGGCTCTGATCTATGCCATCCACCTGGAGAAAGACGCGGTGGAGTTTTACGGCAAGGTAGCCAACGGCTGCGCCGGCGCCCCCATGGGACAGCTCTTCGCCCAACTCCTCAAGGAGGAGAGCGGCCACCTGCAGGCGCTGGAAGACCTGTACGAAGAACACTTCATGACCGAGAACTAGCACGGAGCGGGTTGCGGAAAGCACCGTGACCCGCTTTTTTTCAACATCGTCCCGACTTCCAGACAGGAGCGGTCAGGTTCCATCGACCAGCACTGCAACAACCACACCCCCACCCATCCAAAGAGCAGCGAGGAAGCTATCACGATTGAAACGTACGGAGGAACATCATGAAAATTTCCGCACTGTTAATCAGCCTGACCCTGCTCACCGCAATTATCGCCTGTTCTACTGAATACAAAAAACCCGCACCACGCTCCACTGCTTCGCAGACAACGGCACAGACTCCCGCCAGGATCAGACTCTATTCAGCTGCGCAGAAAGGATACCTGATGAGCGAAAAAGTCATCAAAAGCGATGCCGAATGGCGCAAACAGCTGACTCCCGAGCAATATCACGTCACCAGAGAGCAGGGGACGGAACGGGCATACAGCGGCGCCACCTGGAACAACCACGAAAAAGGGATCTACCAGTGCGTCTGCTGCAACAACGACCTCTACAGCTCGGAGCACAAATACGAATCCGGCACCGGTTGGCCCAGTTTCTGGCAGCCGATCGCACCGGAGAACATCACCACCCGCGCCGACAACAGCCTCTTCACCAGGCGCACCGAGGTGATCTGCAGCCGTTGCGATGCGCACCTGGGACACGTGTTCAACGACGGCCCCCAACCGACCGGCCTGCGTTACTGCATGAACTCGGCGGCAATGACGTTCGTCAAAACGCCCTGAACGATAACTGACCGCAACCTGATCATGACGGCACTGCGCCGGTCACAATTAATACGGCCTTCCGTTTTCCGGAGGGCCGTATTTTATTGCCCCATGAGAAATATTTCACCGCCATTTTCCGTGCAACCTTCCTTTTGCTTTGCTTTCAGCGCAAATATCTATATAATTTACAAGTTTTACAATTTGCTGATAGCTGCGCGGGCTTAACCCGCTTGAAAGGGATATACGAACACATGAGCACTGTCACAAGTAAAAAAATGCTGATCAACGTCATGCACCCCGAGGAGGCCCGGGTGGCCATCGTGCATGACAGCCGCCTGATGGAACTGAATATCGAGATCACCGGCAAGGAACAGACCAAGGGCAACATCTACAAGGGTGTCGTACTGCGGGTGGAGCCGGGCCTGCAGGCCGCCTTCGTGGATATCGGCCGGGCCAAACCGGGCTTCCTGCAGATCGGGGAACTGCATCCCGATTTCTGGCAGTGGCGCGATGACGTGCCCGATGACCAGCGCAAGCGCCGTCCCCGCATCCAGGAAGTGCTGCGCCGCGGCCAGGAACTGCTGGTGCAGGTTGAAAAGGACGAGCGCGACAACAAGGGTTCGGCCCTGACCACCTACCTGTCCCTGCCGGGGCGCTACATGGTGATCATGCCGGGCAGCGACTCCAGCGGCATCTCCCGCAAGGTGGAGCAGGAGGGCGTGCGCAAGCAGCTCAAAGAAATTATGGCCGGCATGAACATCCCCGAGGGGATCGGCTACATCATCCGCACTGAGGCGGTTGGACGCTCCCCGGAAGAGCTGCAGCGGGACCTGGACAACCTGGTGGGCATGTACAACGGCATCAAGCAGGCCGCCGCCGAGATCAAGGGAGCCGGAGAGGTCTACCGCGACAGCGGCCTGATCATCCGCTTTATCCGCGATTACTTTTCCGATGATATCGACGAAGTGCTGGTGGACAGCAAGGAGGCCTTCAACGAGGCCAAGGAATTCTTCCGCGAGAACATGCCCCACTGCGAAAAACTGGTCAAACTCCACAAGGAGAAACGGCCGATCTTCTCCCGCTACCAACTGGAAGAGCAGATCGACCAGATCTACGAAAAGCGGGTGGCGCTTCCCTCCGGCGGTTCCCTGATCATCGAGCCGACCGAGGCGCTGGTCAGCATCGACGTCAACTCCGGAAAGTCCAGCGGCGAGCGGGGCGTGGAGGATACCGCCTTCAAGACCAACATGGAGGCGGCCGAAGAGGTGGCCCGCCAGCTGCGGCTGCGCGACCTGGGCGGCCTGATCGTGATCGACTTCATCGACATGCGCGATCGTAAGCACAACCACGATGTGGAAAAGACCCTCAAGCAGGCCCTCAAGATGGACAAGGCGCGGGTCAACCTGGGGCACATCTCCGAGTTCGGCATGCTGGAAATGTCCCGCCAGCGCATAGCCAAAACCCTGAATGACGCCATCCACCTGGCTTGCCCCCACTGCGAGGGGCGCGGCAAGGTCAAATCGGTGGAAGCCATGGCGCTCTCCTTCCTGCGCAAGGTACATGGCGCGGCCGCCAAGGGCACGGTGGCCGAGGTGCATGGCGGCCTGCCCCTGGAAGTGGCCTATTACCTGCTCAACCGCAAGAAACGCGAGCTGACCCAGATCGAAAACGACTACGACATCGAGGTAACCGTCAAGGGCAAGACCTCCTTCCTGCTCAATCAGCTGGAGCTGGAGGTAGTCAAACGCGAGAAACAGAACCACGAAGAAGCCCAGCAGCCGGAAACAAAGCCCGAAAAGATCGTTCCCCCGCCACGCCAGAAAACCGTTGTGACAGAACCGGGCGAGGAACCGCAACCGCTCCAGGAAGTCGCCCCGGTGGAGGGCAACAAGAAGCGCAAGCGCCGCCGCAAGAAGAAGAAACCGGCCGGTGAAGCGGAAACCGCTGCGGAACAGTTGACCGCGCCAACGGCAGAGTCTGAATCCGTGGATCAGCAGGCAACGGCCGGCGCAGCAGAGCTTGAGGCTGGTGAGCCGGAAATGGAAACCGTGGAAACCGGCGAAAGCGATGCAGCGGCCAAACCCAAAAAGCGCAAACGGCGCCGCAGCCGCAAAGGCCCCAAGACACCGGAAGAAACGGCGCCGACCGGAGAGGCAGCCTCTACAGAGAGTGTCGAGCCCTCCCCCGTTGTTGAGCCGGCCAGCGCAGAGCCGCCGGCTCCGTCGACAACTGAACCGGCAGAGACTCCGCTGGCGGCTGAAAAACCGAAAAGGCCCAGAACAACGAGGGCCAAAAAGAAACCCGCTGACAAGCTGGAAGAAGCAGCTGTCGAAGCGGCAGCGCCCGGTGCAGCTGCAGAACCGGAAGCCCCCCCGACGGAGCAGACTGCGGACAAACCCAAAAAACGCCGCGCACCGGCCCAAAAGAAGGCCGAACCGGCTGCGGAAAGCAGCGAACCTGCGCCGGAGCCTCCCAAACCGCGGGCACGCCGCAAAAAAAAGAATGAGGAAACCGAGTAAATCTGACACGTCGGGAAAACTTAGCACTCGCTATCACATCAACAGGTTGTTTGAACCTGATTCAGCAGGAGATTTCGATGAAAATGCTGGCAGCAATTATATGTGCTTTTATTACGGCGGCCCTGATCGGCGGCTGTGGAAACAGCAACGCGAATACCCCGGCAAATGTCACCCATTATGACGACTTGAAAAATATCATTATCAAACCTTACACTCCCAAGAGTCCAATCCAATTGACATCACCTGCCCAAGTATCTACATTGCCGAACATAACCGGCACAGCTGGTTTCAGCAATTACAGCGGCACCGCCGGTTTCAGAAATATCAGCACCGTGAGAAAGGCAAGCTTCAACCGCCCGATTGACATCACTACCGACGGCACCAACTACCTGTATGTGGCCGACTACGCCAACCATGCCATCCGCATGGTGGACAAAACGACCGGAGTCACGACCACCCTGGCCGGCAGCGGCCTGGCCGGTTCACTGGATGCCGTCGGCAAGGCCGCCAGCTTTAACCACCCGACCGGCATCACAACGTCAGGCAACTTCATTTATGTCGTCGACTCGGGCAATCACATAATCCGTCAAATAGACAAAACAAGCGGAAAAGTCCAAATCATAGCCGGCATTGCCGCAACCGCCGGCTCGATTGATGACGACACCGGGACCCTGGCCAAATTCAACACTCCCATCGGAATTACCACCGATGACAACAGCCTCTTCGTAACCGATTCCGGCAATCACACCATCCGCAGGATCGCACTCAGTGCCCCCTATGCCGTGACTACCGTGGCCGGTTCGCCCGGCTTGGTCGGATCGGATAACGGAATCCAGGGTGCCGCCCGTTTCAACCTGCCAGCCCGCATCACCACCGATGGACCCAACCTTTACGTAACAGATTTCAATAACAGGACCATCCGCCAAATAGACCTTGCCACTGGTTCTGTTTCAACCCTGGCCGGCATGGCCGGCACCCAACCCGGCACCGATGACGCCGATGCCATCGGAACGACGGCCAGGTTCAACCAGCCCAACGGTATCACCACGGACGGCACGAACCTGTATGTGACCGACTCCTACAACAACACCATCCGCAAGATCGTGATTGCCAGCAAAGAAGTCACAAAAATTGCCGGTATCACCTACGGCAAGCCAGGGTCGCCGGGCAATGTTGACAGCGCTTCCGGAACACCCAGTTTCTCGGCACCGATCGGCATCACCACCGACGGCACCAGCCTCTTTGTAGCGGACAACCTGAATCACACCATCCGGGTAATCAAGTAACCAAGGCGATGCCCCGAAAGTGCTCCTAAGCGAAAAAGCGACAGCAGCCAAATCAAATAACAAAGAAACAATAATAGTTTGAATGCGGGGCGTCCCGAACGGGGCGCCCCTTTTTTTCTTGACCTTGCCGCACTTCGGCTATATTTTTATCTGTCATTCCCTACACTCAAAAATCCGTTGACCGAGAAAGGTCCCGAACACGATGGAAGAACTCAGCGAACTGCTNNGATTTCAGACCGCAGCATACGTCGGCCGACGTTGTCGCGGCCTACGGCGATAAAGAAACGATTGACGCCACCCAGGATATCTTCGTAGTGGCCGGCCGCATCCTGGCCCGGCGTTCCTTTGGCAAAGCCGCCTTTATCCAGCTTCAGGACCGCAAAGGGCGCGTTCAACTGTATGTCAAAAAGGACGAGATCGGCGATGAGGCTTTTACTGCCTTCGAATCCTTCGACATCGGCGATATCGTCGGCGCCGAGGGCTACCCTTTCCGCACAAAGACCGGCGAGCTGTCCCTGCATGCCCGCAGCATCCGCCTGCTGGTCAAGTCGCTGCTGCCGCTGCCGGAGAAGTTCCACGGCCTGACCGATGTGGAGACCCGCTACCGCCAGCGCTATGTGGACCTGATCGTCAACCCCGAGGTGCGCGAAATCTTCATCAAACGCTCCCGCATCGTCAACCTGATCCGCAGCTTCATGACCACCCGCGACTTCCTGGAAGTCGAGACCCCCATGATGCACCAGATTCCGGGCGGTGCCACTGCCAGGCCGTTCATCACCCACCACAACACCCTGGACATGGAGCTTTACCTGCGCATCGCGCCGGAGCTGTACCTGAAGCGACTGGTGGTTGGCGGCATGGATCGGGTCTTTGAAATCAACCGCAATTTCAGGAATGAAGGGATTTCGGTCCGCCACAACCCCGAATTCACCATGATGGAATTCTACCAGGCCTACGCCACCTACGAAGACCTGATGGAACTGACCGAAGAGCTGTTCTGCCACGTCGCCCAGGAAGTTCTCGGCACGCTCAACTTCACCAACCAGGGCCTCGACATCAGCTTTGAACGCCCCTGGAAACGCCTGACGGTCCGTGAAGCCATCCTGGAATATGGCGACATCGAAGCCAAACAGCTGGATGACCGCGACCTGGCCCTGGCATACGCCCAGAGCATCGGCCTGGACCTGCCGGCCGATATCGGCCACGGCAAGCTGCTGATGGAAATTTTCGAAGAGGTGGCCGAACACAAGCTGATCCAGCCGACCTTCATTACCGCCTACCCCACCGAGGTTTCACCCCTGTCGCGCAAAAACGACCACAACCCTGATATCGTCGACCGCTTCGAACTGATCATCGGCGGCCGCGAGATTGCCAACGCCTTCTCCGAGCTCAATGACCCGGTTGACCAGAAGGAACGCTTTCTCTCCCAGGTTGCTGAAAAGGACAAGGGGGACGAAGAAGCACATTACATGGATGAAGACTACGTCCGCGCCCTGGAGTACGGCCTGCCTCCCACTGCTGGCGAAGGCATCGGCATCGACCGCCTGGTGATGCTGCTGACCGACTCGGCTTCCATCCGCGACGTGATCCTCTTCCCGCAGCTAAGAAAGGAAAAGTAGGTATCTGGGACCGGGGACCAGGGACGGGGGACAAGTAAAAGCCTTTCCCGGTCCCGACTCCCCCAGTCCCACGTCCTGACTCCACTATGCCGTTCGAACTTTTCATAGGTCTGCGCTACCTGAAGGCCAAGCGCAAGTCGACCTTTATATCAATCATCACCTTCATTTCCATCGCCGGTGTAATGCTTGGGGTTCTGGCACTGATCGTGGTGCTGGCTGTCATGACCGGCTTTGAGGAAGATCTCAAGGAAAAGATCCTGGGAACCAACGCCCACATCGTCGTGGTCCACAACGGCGCCTCCATGGAAGATTACCGTCAGGTCATGGCTAAGCTGACAAATATGAAGGGCGTAACGGCAGCCACGCCTTTCATTTACAACCAGGTCATGCTATCTTCCGGCAAAAATGCCTCCGGCGTTGTCCTGCGTGGCATCGAGGTCGCTTCGGACCGCAAGGTAACCAAGCTGAGCCGCACCATCGTCAACGGCACCATCGACGGACTTGAACCTAGCATCGCCGATGGTGCCGATGCTTTGCCGGGGCTGCTGATCGGCAAGGAACTGGCCAAGCATCTCAACCTGTTCGTGGGAGACAAGGTAAATGTCGTCTCACCCATGGGCAACATCACCCCGCTGGGAATGATGCCCAGAATGAAAACGTTCCGAGTGACCGGCATCTTCAACACCGGCATGTTCGAATACGATTCCACCCTGGCCTATGTCAGCCTGAACCAGGCCCAGACTTTTTTTGACCTGGGGGACACGGTCACCGGTATTCAGCTCAAGGTGGAGGACGTCTACCACACCGGCGAACTGGCGGCCAGCATCAACCGGTCACTGGGCACTGACTACTATGCCCGCGACTGGATGCAGATGAACCGCAACATCCTGTTCGCCCTGAAGACGGAGAAGGTGGTCATGTTCGTCATCCTGACCCTGATCGTGCTGGTTGCGGCCTTCGGCATCGCCTCGACCCTGTTCATGGTCGTGATGGAGAAAACCAGGGATATTGCCATCCTCAAGTCCATGGGGGCCAGCGGTTTCAGCATCATGAAGATATTTGTCCTGGAGGGGCTGATTATCGGCGTACTGGGCACCGCCCTGGGGGTCATATCGGGCCTGCTGGTCGCCAGCAATCTGGAGCCGATCATCGACGTCATCCAGAAAGCCACCGGCCAGAACTTCTTCAGCAAGGATATCTATTATCTGGACCACTTCCCATCGCAGGTGGTGCCGTCCGATGTGGTGCTGATCTCGGTGACGGCGGTCGTGATCTCCTTCATCGCCACCCTCTATCCGGCCTGGCAGGCGTCGCGAATGCTGCCGGCCGAGGCCCTGCGCTATGAGTAACCTTCTTGAAGTGCGCAGCCTCAGCAAGACCTATGTCAATGGGCCCAACCGGGTCGAGGTACTGCAAGGGATCAACCTGGATATCCAGGCCGGAACCACCACCGCTCTGGTGGGTGCCTCCGGCGCCGGAAAAAGCACCCTGCTGCACCTGCTGGGGGCCCTGGACCGCCCTTCTGACGGTTCGGTCCGCTTTCGCGGAGATGAGATCTTCAGCAAGAGCGACCGCGACCTGGCCATCTTCCGCAACAGGAGCATCGGGTTTGTCTTTCAGTTCCACCACCTGCTGCCCGAATTCACTGCTCTGGAGAATGTCATGATGCCGGCCCTGATCGCCCGGGTTCCCAGGAGCAAGGCAGCGGCAGTGGCAGAAGCACTGCTGACCGATGTGGGCCTGTCCCATCGCCTGAGCCACCGTCCCGGGGAACTGTCCGGAGGCGAACAACAACGGGTCGCCATCGCCCGCGCGCTGGTTTTGGCGCCGGAGCTGCTGCTGGCCGACGAACCAACCGGCAACCTGGATATGAAGACCAGCGAGGGAGTACATGACCTGCTGGATGAACTGCAGGAAAAACGGGGCTTGACCCTGGTGGTGGTCACGCACAATGAGCGTCTGGCCGCCGCCATGGGACGCACCGTGCGCCTGGTTGACGGCAGACTTGAATAACATTGCATAATTAAAGTCAGTTACGGAGGGAAAGTGCCCATACCATCCTATAAAATAATGACACTGCTGGCACTGCAACTGGCCTGTGTCACCACGGCGTGGGCCGAAGGGGAGAAGATCACCGAAATTGCCGTCAAGGGCAACCGGCGCATCGAGTCGGCCGCCATCCTCAACGCCATCAAGCTGAAGGCCGGCGACACCCTCTACAGCGACAAGACCGATGCCGATCTGCGGGCCATCTACAAGTTGGGGCACTTTCAGGACGTACAGGTTTCCCTTGAGCAGAGCGACAAGGGAGCCGTCCTGGTTTACACCGTTCTGGAAAAACCGGTAGTGCGCGACATAAAGTTCGAGGGCAACAAGCAGCTGACCACGGATAAGCTCAAGGAGGCGCTTGAATTCCGCCAAAACTCGATCTTCTCCACAAAAGACCTGACCAAAAGCCTCGCCAAGATGAAAAAGCTCTACAGCGATGACGGCTACTACCTGGCCGAAATCGAACCGGTGGTGGACAAGCGCACCCCCACTGATCTTTCAGTCACCTTCAAGGTAACCGAAGGGAAGAAAATCCTGATCCGCAGCATTCGCTTCGATGGCAACCGCGCTTTCACCGACCGCAAATTGCGCGGCATGATGGAAACCAAGCAGGAATGGTTCCTGTCCTGGCTGACCAGCGCCGGTACCTACAAGGAAGAAGTTCTTAAAAACGATGCCATGATCATAGCCGATCAGTACCTGAACAACGGCTACATCAACATCAAGGTAGGCGAGCCGGTTGTCAAGCTGAACGATGCCAAGGATGCCCTGGAAGTCTTCATCGGCATCACCGAGGGCGACCAGTACCGGATCGGCGAGATCGGTTTCAAGGGAGAACTGCTGGAACCGGCCGGGGAACTGCGCAAGAAAATGAAAACCGAACCGGGCCAGGTATTCAGCCGGGCCACCCTGCGCACCGACATATCCGCCCTGACCGATGCCTACGGCGACAAGGGCTATGCCTTTGCCAACGTGAATCCGCTGACCAAGGCCGACCAGGACAAGAAGACCGTCGACATGACCTTTGACATGGAGAAGGGCGAGTTAATCCACATCGAACGAATCTCCATAGCCGGCAACCCCAAGACCCGCGACAAGGTCATCCGCCGTGAAATGCGGGTCACCGAAGGTGAAACCTTCAGCGCCACCGGCATGAAACGCAGCAAGCAGAATCTGATGAACCTGGGCTATTTCGAAGAGGCCAATGTGGCCACCACCAAGGGGAGCGCCAGCGACAAACTCAACGTCACCGTGGATGTAAAAGAGAAGCCGACCGGCACCTTCAGCATCGGTGGCGGCTACAGCTCCCTGGACGGCATTATCGGTCAGGGCTCCGTCCAGCAGGCTAACTTCCTGGGGCTGGGGCTCAAGGCCAACCTGTCCGGCTCAATCGGCGGCAAGTCCCAAACCTATTCGGTGGGCCTGACCGACCCCTATTTCCTGGACACCAAATGGACCCTGGGTGCCGATGTCTACCGTTCCGAGCGTGACTACATCGACTACAGCCGCAGACTGACCGGTGGCGACATCAAGGCCGGCTATCCGATCAATGATTTTATCGGCACCTTTTTCATGTACAAGTACGAAATCAAGGACATCTTTAAACCGACCGTGCCCTACCAGAACCTGCACTTTCAGGATCCGGACAATTATCCGCTGGACACCACTGTAACCAGTTCGATTATGGGCAGCTTCAGTCGCAACACGACCGACTACCGGCTTGACCCGACCACCGGCATGATCAACTCCCTCTCCGCCGAATACGCCGGACTGGGGGGGGACAATAAGTACGCGCGCTACATTGCCGACACCACCTGGTTTCATCCCCTTTACAAAAAACTGATCTTCTCCACCAAACTGACCCTGGGCTATGTCCAGGAAGTGGGCAAGCCGATCCCAATCGACGAGAAGTTCTATTTGGGGGGCATTTTTTCGCTGAGAGGATATAAAGCGCGTACGGTTTCCCCCACAAAGAACCAGAAGACCGGTAATGTCCTCGGCGACCAGACCGTTGAAACGGTCTACCAGGGTGGCGAGAAGGAGTACTTCGGCAATGCCGAGATCACCTTCCCGCTGCTGCCCGATGTGGGTGTCAAGGCAGTGGCCTTCTTTGACTATGGCAATGCCTTCAGCGACAACAACAAAGCCTTCAATCCGATGCTGATGAGCTATGGCGGCGGCATCCGCTGGTCCTCCCCCATCGGCCCTCTGCGTCTTGAGTACGGCATTCCTGTCAATCCCCGCAGCGGACTTGACAGCAAGAACGGCCGGTTCGAGTTTTCCATCGGCAGCATGTTTTGATATCATCCACTGTTTTGAATTAAATGGTACACTTGCAAACGAGGCTTCACACCCAAACATAAGGAGAACGGATTCATGAAACGGTTTATTCTCGCGGCACTGATGACGGGCATTCTCACGGCAGGCATGGCTTTCGGTGCAGATCTCAAAATGGGCTACATCGACATGCAGCGCGCCATCAACACCTCGGAAGCGGGCAAGGAAGCCAAGGAACAGCTGGCAGCCCGACTGAAGAAATATCAGGACGAGATCAACGGACGCCAGGAAGATCTGAAGCGTCTCAAAGACGAACTTGAGAAACAGGGCATGCTGCTTTCCGAATCGGCCCGGGCCGCCAAGGAAAAGGACTATCAGCAGAAACTGAAAGAGTTCCAGCGCTTCACCAAGGATGCCCAGGACGAGTTGCAGGGCAAAGACGAGGAATATACCCGCAAGATTCTGGAATCCATGGAAAAGGTCATTCAGGATTACGGCCGGAAAAACGGCTACACTTTCATCTTTGTCAAGAACGAGAGCATGCTCTTTGTGGACGAAAAGGCCGACCTGACCGATGAAGTTCTGAAACTGTTCAACGCGAACCGTAAGAAGTAGACCAGCCATGGCCGACACAAAAACACTCAAGGAACTGGCGGAGTATCTGGGCGGAGTCGTGCGGGGTGACGAATCCTGCCGGATTAGCGGTCTGGCGCCGTTGGAGATGGCTGGCCCGGACAAGATCACCTTCCTGGCCAATCCCAAGTATGCCGCCAAAGTGGCCGAAACCGGAGCCGGCGCGGTGCTGATGGCAGCGGGGGGCGAAAGTCACGGCCGCAACGTAATCGAAGTTGCCAACCCCTACCTGGCCTTTGCCAAGCTGCTGAACCTGTTCCATGTCGCAAGGCCGGCCCCGCTGGGGGTCATGCCGGGGGCCAGCATCGGCGAGAATGTGCTACTGGGAGCCGACATAAGCGTCTACCCCGGCGCCCGCATAGGCGACAATGCCGTAATCGGAGACGGCTGCATAATCCATCCGGGAGCGGTCATCTATGCCGGGGTCACCATCGGCAGCAACACCCTGGTCCATGCCAATGCCGTCATCCGGGAACGCTGCCGCATCGGCAGCCGCTGCGTGATCCAGCCGGGTGCTGTCATCGGGAGCGACGGCTTCGGCTATGCCCCTGACGGCCGCGGCTACTACCCGATTCCCCAGATCGGTATTGTCGTGCTGGAGGATGACGTCGAGATCGGGGCCAACACCTGCATCGATCGGGCAGCCCTGGAAACGACTCTGATCAGACGGGGCACCAAGCTGGACAACCTGGTGCAGATCGCCCACAACTGTCAGATCGGAGAAGACTGCATGATCGTCTCCCAGGTCGGCATTTCCGGCAGCAGCAAGATCGGCAACCACGTTACCCTGGCCGGACAGGTGGGGGTGGCTGGCCATCTGACTATCGGAGACAATGTCATGGTCGGCGCCCAATCCGGCATCCCCGGCTCGCTGCCCGCCAACGCCGGTTACAGCGGTACGCCGGCCATGCCGCACAAGGATTGGCTCAAGGCCATGGCCGTCGTGCCCCGGCTGCCGGAACTGCGCAAAACGGTCACCGCTCTGGAGAAAAGAATCGCCGAACTGGAATCACAACTGCTGCAGAAATAATTCCGAGGAGAGCTTCCCATGCTGATGGACATCAATGAGATCATGAACATCCTGCCCCACCGCTACCCTTTCCTGATGGTGGACCGCATCATTGAGCTGGAGCACGGTAAACGCTGTGTAGGCATCAAGAACGTGAGCATCAACGAGCCGTTCTTTCAGGGGCACTTCCCCGGTCACCCGGTCATGCCGGGCGTACTGATCGTGGAAGCCATGGCCCAGGTGGCGGGCATCATGGCTTACCTGGCCTCCGATGACGCCACTAAAAAGAAGGTCAGCTATTTCATGTCCATCGACAATGCCAAATTCAGGAAGCCGGTTTTCCCCGGCGACCAGTTGCGCATCGAAATAGAAACCACCTTCAACAGACGCGGCATCTGGGGCGTCAACGGCAAGGCCTATGTAGGCGAAACACTGGTTACCGAAGCGGCACTCAAAGCGACTTTCGCCGATTCAGCCACTGAGCGCAATTAGCAGCAGACCAACAAAAGTTCCGGAGAAATCCATGATACATTCAAGCGCAATCATCGCGGAAAGCGCACAACTGGCAGCTGACGTCGAGGTCGGGCCCTACGCCATCATCGGCAAGCATGTCACCATCGGAGCCGGCACTAAAATCGGCCCCCATGCCGTAATCGGCGATTGGACCGTGATCGGCAAAAACAACCAGATTTTTCACCAGACCTCCGTAGGTGCGCCCCCCCAGGACCTCAAGTACCACGGTGAGGAAACCTGGACCCGTCTCGGCGACAACAACGTCATCCGCGAATTCGCCACCATCCACCGCGGCACAGTCAGCGGCCATGGTGAAACCGTGGTCGGCAGCAACAACCTGATGATGGCCTACTCCCACGTTGCCCACGACTGTGTCATCGGCAACGGAGTAGTCATGGCCAATGTGGCCACACTGGCCGGACATGTGACTGTCGAAGACAACGTCATCCTGGGGGGACTGGTGGCGGTACACCAGTTTACCACGGTCGGCGCCTATTCCATGATCGGCGGCGGCACCCTGATCGGCCTGGACATCCCCCCCTACATGATCGCCACTTCCGGCAAACGTGACGCCAAACTGCGCGGCCTTAACCTGATCGGCCTGAAGCGCCGCGGTTTCTCCGATGAAGCCATCAACAACCTGAAAACAGCCTATAAGACCCTGTTCATGGCCCACCTGAAACTGCCGGATGCGATTGCCCGCATCAGGCAGGAGATCAGCGGCTGCCCCGAAGTTGACAACCTGCTGGCCTTTATCGAGAAGTCCAAGCGAGGGATCTGTCGCGGATGAGCGCCTTAAGAACGGCTGTCATCGGTGTGGGCTATCTGGGGAACTTCCACGCCCAGAAATATGCCGCCATCCCGGACGTGGAGCTGGTCGGCGTAGTGGACAACGATCCCGGGCGCGCCGCCGAGATTGCTGCCTCCCTGGGAACAAAGGCCTACGGCGATCACCGTGAACTGATCGGCCTGGTGGATGCCGTCAGCGTGGTGGTTCCCACCCAGTTCCACCATGCCGTGGCCCGGGATTTCCTCTCGGCCGGCGTGCATGTGCTGATCGAGAAACCGATCACCGTCACCATCGCAGAAGCAGACGAACTGATTGCCCTGGCAGCCGAGCACAAGGCCGTTTTCCAGGTCGGCCACCTGGAGCGTTTCAACCCGGTACTGGTAGCCCTGGATGGTGTCCTGCAGGAACCGCTCTTCATCGAATCGGTGCGGATTGCCCCCTTCAAACCGCGCGGCACCGATGTCAACGTGGTTTTGGACCTGATGATCCACGACATCGACCTGATTCAACATATCGTCAAATCGCCGGTGGCCCGGATCGACGCCGTGGGAGCTCCGGTATTCACCGGCGAGGAGGACATCGCCAACGCACGGATCGTCTTTGAAAGCGGCTGTGTGGCCAATGTCACCGCCAGTCGCATCAGCCTGAAGAGCGAACGCAAGATGCGCATCTTTCAGCGCGACGCCTACATCACGCTCGACTTCCAGAACCGCAAGGTGCTGGTGGCCCGCAAGGGGAGCGGGGAATTGTTTCCCGGCATTCCCAACGTAAAGGTCGACGAACGGGAACTGGAACCAGCCGACGCCCTGAAGAGCGAAATTGAATCATTCATTGCAGCCATTCGCGAGGGCAAGCAGCCACAGGTCAGCGGCCTGGACGGCAGAATGGCGCTGGAAACAGCCCTCAAGATCAATACCAGCTTTATCAGGAGACCGGCATGATTCCGATGGTTGACCTCAAAACGCAGTACCACTCCCTTAAAGAGCAGATCGACAGGGCTGTCCTGGATGCCATGGAAAGTTGCCAGTTCATCCTGGGCCCCAACGTAACCGCCCTGGAGCAGGAAGCGGCCGCCTATCTGGGCGCCAGCCATGCCGTCACCTGCGCTTCGGGCACCGATGCCCTGCAGCTGGCCATCCTGGCAGCCGGCATCGCTCCGGGAGACGAGGTCATCACCTCCCCCTTCACCTTCATCGCCACGGCCGAGGCGATCTGCTACGCCGGCGCCACCCCGGTCTTCGTGGATATCGACCCCAAAACCTTCAACATCGATCCGGGTCTGATCGAGGCCGCCATCACCCCCCGGACCAAGGCAGTCATCCCGGTGCATCTCTTCGGACAGCCGGCTGACATGGCCGCCATTGGCGCCATCTGCGAAAAGCACAAGCTGCTGCTGATCGAGGACTGTGCCCAATCCTTCGGCGCAGCCTTTAACGGCAAGATGACCGGGACAATCGGGCAACTGGGCTGTTTCAGCTTCTTCCCCAGCAAGAACCTGGGCTGCTACGGCGACGGCGGCATGGTCACCTGCGCCACGGCAGAGCTGGCCGAACAGGTCAAGGTGCTGCGCAACCATGGCAGCCGCGTGCGCTACCACCACCACGTCATCGGCTACAACAGCCGGCTGGACGACATCCAGGCCGCCATCCTGCGGGTCAAGCTTAAGCACATCGACGAGTTCAACACAGGACGCCGCCGGGTGGCTCAGCTCTATTCGGAACTGCTCAAGGATGTTGCCACCGTTCCCTTTGAAGACGGCAAGGGGGTGCATGTCTACCACCAGTACACCCTACTGAGCGACCGTCGCGACCAGGTCATGGCCCGCTTGTCGGAGCACCAGATCGCCTCGGCGGTCTACTACCCGATCCCGCTGCACAGGCAGGAGGTTTTTGCCGAAGCATGCGCCCAGCTAACTCTGCCGGTGGCGGAATCAGTCGCCAGCCGCTGCCTGTCGTTGCCGGTTTATCCGGAGATGCCGGAGGAAACCGTGCGTCTGGTGGCAGCCACGGCCAAAGACGCACTGGCCAGCTAAAATCAAAACCTTAATACTCAACACAGAGACACAGGGAAAACGGAGAGGTATAGTAGCAGGCATGCCTGCAGCGATATCCGACTCCATTTTCTCTGTGTCTCTTTGCCTCTGCGGTGAAGTTTGATCCCATCTGTTACTGAAAATAAACGCATCATGATCGTAGCAGGCGAAGCGTCCGGCGACATCTACGGCGCCGACCTGGCTGGCGAGGCCGCCAAGCTCGATCCGCATCTGCACTTCTTCGGCATCGGCGGCGCGCGCATGCGCGAGGCCGGGGTCGAGACCCTGGTGGATTCGGCCGACATGGCCGTGGTCGGTCTGGTGGAAGTCCTCAAACACTTCAAGGTTATTGCGACCGCTTTTCTGCAACTGAAAAAGATACTGCGCAACAACCCGCCCGCACTGCTGGTCCTGATCGACTATCCCGGCTTCAATCTGCGACTGGCCAAAGTGGCCCAAAAAGCCGGCGTCAAGGTGCTCTACTACATCAGTCCCCAGATCTGGGCCTGGCGTCAGGGACGTGTCAAAAAGATCGCCAGGCTGGTTAACCACATGGCGGTGATCCTCCCTTTTGAGGCTCCCTTTTACGAACAGGCCGCTGTTCCGGTGACCTTCGTGGGACACCCCATGCTGGACATGGTGCGGGTTGCCATGGAACGTGATCCGGCTGCCGCCAGCTTCGGCCTGGATCCCGGCCGCAGAATCGTCGGACTCTTTCCGGGCAGCCGCAAGAACGAGATCGAGCGCCTGCTGCCGGTCATCATCGCCGCCGCCGTGCAGCTTAAAGAGCGTTTTCCGGACATCCAGTTCATGCTGCCGCTGGCATCCACCCTCCGTTCCGACGACATCACCCCGCACCTGGCGGCTGCCAATCTGGAGGTGACCATAACCCGCGAGCGGATCCACGACATGATCCGGGCCTGCGACGCGGTCATCTCGGTATCCGGCACCGTCACCCTGGAAATCGCCCTGGTGGGCACCCCCATGGTGATCATCTACAAGCTGTCGCCCCTGACCTACCAGCTGGCCAAGCGGCTGGTGAAGGTGGAGCATATCGGCCTGTGCAACATCGTGGCCGGGGAAACGGTGGTCAGGGAACTGATCCAAGACGAAGCCTGTCCTGAAAAGATCTCTGCCGAAATCGGCGCCATCCTGAGCGACCCGGCCTACAACAGCGCCATCAAGTCAAAACTGGCAGCCGTACACAACAGGCTCGGCCGGGGCGGAGCCTCCGCAAATGTCGCAAAATTGATCAGCAGATTGATGGATCCCCAATGAATACGACCCTTAAACGCACCCTCGCCTATTTCAAACCCTACTGGAAGCTGATCCTGGTGTCGGCCATCTGCTCGTCGGTTGTCGGCGGCATGGACGGCGCCTTCGCCTGGCTGGTGGAGCCGGTCCTGAAAAAGATCTTTGCCGGCAAGGATACGGGCATCTTCCTGCTCGTACCAATTGGCATCATCATCTTGTTCGTTATCCGGGGCGTCACCCGCTTCACCTACGATATGACAATCAAGCTGGCTGGCCAGAAGGCAATCCAGGACATCCGCAACACTCTGTATGACGGCACTATTCACCAGGATATGGCCTTTTTCGCCAAAGAGTCCACCGGCGAGTTGATGTCCCACATGACCAACGATATCACCCAGATGCAGGAAGGGACGGGACAGGTCATCTGCGGGCTGTTTCGCGACCTGATATCCGCGCTCTCCCTATTAGGGGTGGTCTTCTACCGTAACTGGGAACTGGCAATCATCTCGTTCATCGTCATTCCTGCCACGGCCTATCCCGCTCAACTGATCGGGAAAAAAATCAAGAATGCCTCCGGCCGGAGCCTCAACGTAATGGGAGGAATCACGTCCACCCTTCAGGAGACGTTTTCAGGTATCAAGGTCATCAAGGCTTTTGGCCTGGAACAGCGGACGGCGGAACGATTTCGCGCCATAAATCTGGACTTTTATCAGCAGATGCGCCGTTACATAAAGTACGAATCTCTAGCCATGCCGGTTACGGAAGTCATCATCTCCTTGGGGGTCGCAGGGGTCATTTATTTTGGTGGCAGTCAGGTCATGTCAGGACGCATGACCGCCTCGGAGTTTTTTTCGTTTATCACTGCCATGGTCATGATGTTCAATCCGGTCAAGAAACTGCAATCGTCATATAATATTCTGCAGCGCTCAACTGGTGCGGCGGAACGTGTATTCAGACTTATGGATCAGCAACGCTCGATCTACGATCACCCGGGTGCTCTGGAAGTCGGCCGTTCGTCCGGCAGTGTCGAATTCCGCAATGTCTCTTTCAGCTACGATAAGGAACCTATTCTGCAGAATATTTCCCTTACAACCAGGAGCAACCAAATGATTGCCCTGGTTGGGCCGTCGGGTGGCGGAAAAACAACGTTGGTATCGCTGCTGCCCCGCTTCTATGACGTAACCGATGGAGCCATCTTTATCGATGGCCACGACATCCGCAACATCTCCATCAATTCCCTTGTCAGTCAGATTGCACTGGTGGACCAGGAGACAACCCTGTTCCATGAAAGTATCGCCAACAACATCCGCTACGGCAAGCCGGGTGCCAGCCTGGACGAGGTGATAAGCGCGGCCAAAGCCGCCTTTGCCCACGACTTCATCCAGCAGCTGCCGGAAGGGTACGACACCAATATCGGCGACCGGGGCGTACGTCTGTCCGGCGGCCAGCGCCAGCGCATCTGTATTGCCCGGGCGCTCCTGAAAAACGCGCCGATCCTGATTCTGGATGAAGCCACCAGCGCACTGGACACCGAGAGTGAACAGATGGTGCAGCAGGCCCTGGACAATTTGATGGTCAACCGGACCACCTTTGTCATCGCCCACCGCCTTTCCACCGTTCTGCATGCGGACATGATCATCGTTCTCGAAAAGGGGCGCATCGTCGAGAGCGGCACCCACAACGACCTGCTGACCAACAGCGGACTGTACAGCCGGCTGCACGCCCTTCAGTTCAGCGACCGGGATGCCGGGGAAATTGCCAACGAACCATGAAAAAAATCTTCTGGCTGGCACAGGCAGCTGTCTTTTATGCACTCACCCTGATCGCCGCGCTACTCCCGGCTGCGATCACCTACCGCGCTGGGGCGCTGGCCGGACTGCTGATACCGCGCCTGATCCCGAAAAGACAGGCCATCGCCGTTGACAATATCCGCCAGGCACTGCCGTTCATGAAGGCACATCCGCTCTGGAATTCGCCCTGCGATGACGCCCAGGAACTGGCCCGGGAGACCTTCAAAAATCTGGGACGTTCGTTGATGGAAGTCTGCCGCCTGTACCACGGCCGCGGTGAAGATGTGATCAACTCCATCGAATTGCGCGGACGCGAACATTACGAATCCGCCAGGGCCAAGGGGAAGGGATTGATCTTTTTGACCGGCCACTGCGGCAACTGGGAACTGGTGGCGCTGGCATTCAGCAGTCTATTCGGTGAAGGCATGTCGGTGGTTGCCCGCAGACAAAACAACCCCTACCTTAACCGCATGGTCGAACGGATGCGCATGCGCTACAACAGCACCGTTATCTACAAACAGGGTGCCCTGAAGGGTATCCTGGCGACACTGAAAAAAGGTCAGTTGATCGGCATGCTGGCGGATCAGGCGGTATTCCGCGAGGATGGGGCCCTGATTGAGGTCATGGGACGCACGGCCTGGGCTTCAAAAGCCCCGGTCGTCATCGCCCAGAAAAGCGGCGCCCCGCTGCTGCCCACCTTCATCCATCGGGAAGGACAGCGGCAGGTGATAACCTTCTACCCGGAACACAACTTCAGTGGCGATATGAGTGACGAGGGGATCCAAAGAGAGACGCAGGCGCTTTCCCGCTATGTGGAAAATTACGTTGTGGCCCATCCGACCCAGTGGTATTGGGTGCATCGCCGCTGGAAGCGGGCAGGAGAAATTTCAGATGCAGCGTAATCCATGGTATGAAGTCATTGTAATCACCGCTTCTCTGGTTGCTATCACGGGGCTGATTGCTGTAAGCGGACTGGACCTGCTTGTCTCTTCCCGCTTTTACATTGATGGCCGATGGCCTCTGGGAGAGCAATTCCCCTGGAAACTGCTTTACCGCATTGACAGATATCCTGCTCTGCTTCTGGCTACTGCCGGTTTATGGGTAGCCACCACTTCCCTAATCAAAAAACCAAAATCGAACCGCAATGCACGCAATGGTGTGTTCCTTGTTCTTTTCCTGATCCTGGGACCGGGCCTGCTGGTCAACACGGTCTTCAAGGACTGTTGGGGCCGCCCCCGCCCCCGGGAGATCGTCCAGTTCGGCGGCCCCAAGCAGTTTCTGCAGCCCTGGCAGAAAGGCATCAGCGGCCAGGGGCGCTCCTTTCCTTCCGGCCATGCCTCGGCGGCCTTTTTCATGAGCGCTCCCTTCTTTATCTACCGCCGCCGCCGTCCGCGCCTGGCCAGGGGCTGGCTGGTCGGCGGCATCTGCTTCGGCCTGCTGATGAGCATTGCCCGCATTAGCCAGGGGGGCCACTTTTTGAGCGACATCCTGTGGGCATTCGGCATGGTCTATCTGACCGGACTGCTGCTGTCGGCTGCCATGGGGCTTGACCGCGCAGACAAGCAATCGTCAGCGCTCTGAAAACGGCATGTTCTTCGTCATCTACAACATAATCTCCCTTTTTCTGTTCCTGCCGGTCTGCATCTACCACCTCTACCGCTCCCTCAGCCGCGGCAGACCACCGGCCTTTGGCGAACGTTTTGGTTTTATTCCTTGCGAGGTCCTTGGTAAAATCAAGCAGCGCCCGGTGATCTGGCTGCACGCCGTCTCGGTCGGCGAGTCCATCGCCGCCCGCCCCCTGCTTAAGGCCCTGCGCGCCCGTTACCCCGGCCATGCCATCCTGGTGTCCAACACCACCGAGACCGGCCGCAGCATCGCCGCGGCCTTCCCGGAAAAAGACCTCTGCATCTATTTTCCCTTCGATTTCCTGCCCGCTGTGCGCCGCGCTCTGGAGAGAATCAGACCGGAAGTGATCATCATCATGGAGACCGAGATCTGGCCCAACTTCACCCGCGAGGCCAGCCGCCGCCAGATCCCGGTGATCCTGGCCAACGGCCGCATATCGGACCGTTCCTTCAACCGCTACCTGCGCTTCAGCTGGTTTTTCAGTCATGCGCTGCAACTCTTCTCCAATCTCTGCATGCAGACCGAAACGGACCGCCAGCGCATCATCGCCATCGGCGCACCTAGTGAGCGCGTGCTGAACGGCGGCAACCTCAAGTACGACATCCCCTTCCGCCAGGTCGCAGAGGAAGAAAAAACGGATCTCCGCAGGCAGTACGCCATTCCCGCCGACCTGACCGTGATCTGTGCCGGCAGCACCCATCCCGGCGAGGAGGAACTGGTCCTGGCAGCCTTCAGGGAACTGCTGCCCGAGAGGGACGACCTGTTCCTGGTGCTTGTCCCGCGCCACCCGGAACGGGCGAACGCGGTGGCGCTCCTGCTGGAGCGGTCCGGTCTGATGTATCGCCGCCGCACAGCCCTGAACGGTTTATCCACGCGGCTGTTTCACGGCGGAGAGGTGCTGCTGGTGGATACCATCGGTGAACTGATGGGATTATACGCACTGGCTGACATGGTCTTTGTGGGCGGCAGCCTGGTGGCCACCGGCGGCCACAACTTGCTGGAGCCGGCTTCCGTCGGCGTTCCGGCCCTGTTCGGACCACATATGAACAACTTCTGCGAAATTGCAGCGCTGGTCCTGCAGTACCGGGCCGGACTGCAAGTCGATGATGCTGTGGGGCTGGCCCAGGCCTGCCGCACGATAATCGCGGACACAGCTCTACGCAGCACTCTGGGACAGAACGGGCTCCGGATGATGCGGGAAAACGGCGGCGCCACCGAGCGGCACCTGGAGATCATCGCCGGATATCTATGAAAGCGTCACTCTCAACATACTGGCGCGGCTTGGCCAGCGGTAAAGGTGCCACTCTTGCGGACAGACTGGCACTGGCACTGCTGATTCCACTGTCTCTGCCCTATAGCCTGATCCAGCGCCTGCGGGCCGGGCTGTACCGGTGCGGTGTCTTGCAGAGCAGAAAGCTGCCTTGCCCGGTCATCTCCATCGGCAACATCACCGTGGGCGGCACCGGCAAGACGCCGGTCACTGCTCTGATCGGCCGGTTACTGCTGTCCCAGGGGTTCAAAGTTGCAGTACTTTCCCGCGGTTACGGCGGCTCCTGCGAAGGGCAGACCGCCATTGCCTCCGATGGCAAGACCATCCTGCTCTCAGCCGAAGAGTGCGGCGATGAGCCCTTCCTGCTTGCTTCGACCCTGCCTGGACTGATGGTCGTCATCGGCAGCAACCGCCACGCCGCCGGCCTGCTGGCCATGGAGCGGCTCCAGCCGGACATCTTCCTGCTGGACGACGGCTTCCAGCATCTGCCTCTGCAACGGGACCTGAATATCCTGCTGCTGGATGCCCAAAATCCCTTTGGCAACGGCTGGTGCCTGCCTGCGGGCCTGCTGCGGGAACCACGCTTGGCCTCATTGCGGGCCGATTGGATTATCCATACACGCTGCCAGAGTACAATTATGAATATCCCAGGTCTTGAACATATCCCGCAGATCAGCGCCCGTCACGACCTGGCCGACCTGCTGCCCCTCTCGGGCGGCACACCGTTCCCTTTCGATTCCCTGGCTGGCTGCAAGGTCATTGCCTTCGCCGGCATCGCCGAACCGGAGAGTTTTTTCGACGGACTGCGAATGCGAGGCCTGCAGCTTGTTGCCACCCGCAGCCTGCCCGACCATGCCGCCTATCCCCCAGCCCTCACGGACTGGATTGAAGAAACTCTTCAGCGACACGCTGCCGACTATGCCGTGACCACCGAAAAGGACGGCGTCAAACTGAAGCAGCTCCCCGCGGCACTCGCCCGGAAGACTCTGCTCGCCCGCCTCAACCTGACCCTTGACGACCCCACCCCCCTGACCGCCGCTCTGCGCAATTTGCTTCAAAAATAGCTTCCATTGTGGCATTATAAACAGATTTCAAACTCCGCCAGTGGTGCCCCATGCTTTCACACGATCTACTGAACATACTCGCCTGCCCGACCTGCAAGGGTGAACTCTGCCTGGATGAACATAGACAAAAGCTCTGTTGCCGCCCCTGCGGCATCTGTTTCCCGATCCGCAACGGCATCCCGGTGCTGCTGATGGACGAGGCGCAACCCATCGCTGACCAGGAATCAGGAACCATTAATCCGTGAAGGCATTCAAGCACTGCAACATAAAAAAACTTCTGATCCGTTCTACAAACTGGGTCGGTGATGCCGTTATGACCACCCCGGCCATCGCAGTTATTCGCGAGCTCTTCCCCCAGGCCGAGATCACGCTGTTGGCCAATCCACTGGTAGGGGAACTTTTTTCGCCCCACATCTGGGTTGATCACGTAATCAGCTTCGACCGCACGGGGATCCACAAGGGAGTTGCCGGCAGATTCAGGCTGGCCGCAGAACTGCGCAGGCAGGCTTTCGACGCGGTGATCATCCTGCCGAACTCGTTTGATTCGGCCCTGGTGCCATGGCTGGCCGGCATACCGGTCCGGCTCGGCAAAAGCAGCGACGGCCGCAGCCTGCTGCTGACCGGCCGCTACGCTCCCGACGAGCAGAGATCCAAGAGACACGAGGTGCAGTATTATCTCGACCTGATCAGCCATTTCGGCATCAGCGGCCAGGCGCCCGCGCCGCAGCTGACGACTACGCCAGAGGAAGTATGCCAAGCATCTGCACGGATGGCACAGGCTGGCATCAGACCGGAGGAGTTTGTCCTCGGCATCAATCCCGGTGCCGCTTTCGGTTCGGCCAAGCGCTGGTATCCGGAGCGTTTCGCCGAGGTGGCGCGGCGGCTGGCGAATGAATGGGGCGCCAGAGTCGTGATCTTTGGCGGGCCGGGCGAAACGGACATCGCAGCAGCCATCGAGCAGGAACTGGCGGGTGAATGCCTCAATCTGGCCGGCAGGACCACCGTGCGAGAACTGCTGGCCCTGATCCGGCGCTGCAACTTCTTTGTCACCAACGACTCCGGACCGATGCACATCGCAGCGGCCTGCAACGTGCCTTTGGCAGCCATCTTCGGCTCCACCGACCACTCCGGCACGGCCCCCTACACGGACAGGGCGGTCATCGTTCGCAAAGACATCCCCTGTGCCCCCTGCAAGCTGCGGGAGTGCCCGACCGATCATCGCTGCATGACCGAAATTACGGCGGATGATGTGGTCGCGGCAGCGCTCAAACTTGCAAACAATGAACTGGCGAGGTCATAGCACATGTCCAAAATTCTCGTAACCGGCGCAGCCGGATTTATCGGTTTTCACCTGTGCCAGCGCCTGCTTGCCCGGGGGGACCAGGTGATCGGCCTGGACAACCTGAACGACTACTACGATGAGCGTCTGAAGCATGACCGCCTCAAGCGGCTGGAGGGCCAGGCCGGCTTCCGGCTGAAGGAATGCTCACTTGAAGAGCGTAACGTGGTCGAGCAGCTTTTTGCCGAGGAAAAGTTCGACCAGGTGGTCAACCTGGCGGCCCAGGCCGGGGTGCGCTACTCCCTGCAGAACCCCAACGCCTACATCAGCAGCAACATTGTCGGCTTCATGAACATTCTGGAGGGGTGCCGCCACCATGCTATCAAGCATCTGGTCTACGCCTCCTCCAGCTCGGTCTATGGCGCCAACACCGCCATGCCCTTCTCCGTCCACCACAACGTGGACCATCCGGTCTCACTGTACGCCGCCACCAAGAAGTCCAACGAACTGATGGCCCACACCTATTCCAGCCTGTACGGCCTGCCGACCACCGGCCTGCGCTTCTTCACCGTCTATGGCCCCTGGGGCCGTCCGGACATGGCCCTGTTCCTGTTCACCAAGGCCATCCTGGAAGGCAAGACCATCGACGTATTCAATCACGGCAGGATGCGGCGCGACTTCACCTACATCGACGACATCGTCGAAGGGGTCGTGCGTGTCTGCGACCGGGTTCCGGCAGCCAATCCGGGCTGGAACGGAAACAGTCCCGATCCTGGCAGCAGCTATGCCCCCTATCGCATCTACAACATCGGCAACAACAACCCGGTGGAACTGATGCATTTCATCGAAACCCTGGAGCGCTGCCTGGGCAGAACCGCGCAGAAGAACCTGCTGCCCCTGCAGGCCGGCGACGTACCGGCCACCTATGCCGATGTGGATGACCTGATGCGGGATGTGGGCTTCAAGCCGGCCACCAGCATTGAAGATGGCATCGCCAGGTTTGTGGAGTGGTACCGGCAGTACTATGGTTAATAACTCAAGTTTTGAAACAACAAGGGCCATGCCATGGTTTCACCCCTTAACATAATTGAACCGACATTAAACAATGAGACAGGGCATTGCTTCAGCTTCATAAGCAGCCTCTGTTTGGCTGCAAGGGACAAGCCACTAGTCATCTGGTGTGGAAGCGGGTCAAAGTTTTCACTGCCCAGTCGGCATGTTCTCATAAAGCGTTTCTTTCACCGCAAGATGAGACGACTGCAGGCCATCTGGCTCTACAGGAAACTTCTGGGGACAAGGGAGCAAATTTTCATTTCCACCGCAGGCAGAACTGACTTGCTGCTGCTTGACCTGGTTTCTCGCGGGACAATAGCTCCCAACCAAGTATTTCTTTTTATTCACTGGTTCAAAGCATCACCGGGCAAACGCGCTCAACTTAAAAAAATAGCCCGGCGGCATCCGGAAATCATCATTTTTTCTCCGACTGCCTCTGTATGCGAAGAATTCCGCAGCGCCGGCTTCACCCAAACCCGACTGGTTCCGTACCCGATTACGCCGCGTGAAGCGGACAGCGCAACACTCATACCACAAGGGTTCAGGCACATCCTTTTCGCCGGGGCGGCACGGCAGGACAAGGGTTTTTCCGAAGTAGTCGACCTTGTTGCGCAGCTGGAACGAACCGGAGAAAAAATTCCGGTCACCTTACAGGTATCTGCGGATCATTACTCAAAATATGACGAAAGAACGCGAAAAGACATCACCAGACTTGACAGCTGCGGATACCCTTATCTGATAAAAATTTCCGAAACGCTGCAACACAGCGATTATCGTGAATTGTTCTTGGGAGCAATCTGCCTCCAGCTATACTCCCAGCAGGATTTCGCAGACCGTATCAGCGGCGTAACCTTGGACGCCCTTAACGCGGGCAGCCCGGTGGTGACACTGGCGGAGACCTGGATAGCCCGTATCGTAGCAGAATTCGAAGCCGGAGTGGTTATCGCGTCACCTGAGCCGGAGGCAGTTCTTGCCGCTCTGAAACATATCCGGGAACATTATGATTTTTACCGGAACAATGCCGTCAGGGCAGGCTCTGAATTACAGAGAAGAAACAGCGCCGAATATCTGTATAAAGAACTCACGGCATGATTAATCCTGAAAAACAGGACGTGCAGGGTAGCAGTCCACTGTCAGTGGTAATAATTGCCAAAAACGAGGCCGACCGGATCGAGGCATGTCTGGCCAGTGTAGCTTGGGCCGATGAAATTATCGTAGTCGATTCCGGCAGTACCGATGCCACCTGCGACATCGCCCGCCGCTATACTGACAGGGTCTACACCATCCCCTGGCAAGGGTTTGGACCGCAAAAACAGGCAGCCGTCGACCTGGCCAGCCACGACTGGATCCTGAACGTGGACTGCGACGAACGGGTCAGCCCGGGACTGGCGGACGAGATCACGCGCATCCTCTCGCAGAAGGCACCCCATTATGCCTATTCGGTTCCGCGCAGAACTTTTCTGGGACAGAAAGAGATCAAGCACTGCGGCTGGCAGCCCGACCGGACGATCCGGCTTTTCAAACGCACCAGATCGCGTTTTTCGGAGAGTCTCGTCCACGAGCGGGTAGTTACGGACGGCACTATCGGCGCATGTAAAGAAAAGCTGCTGCACTACTCATTCAACGGACTGTCGCAGTTGCTGACCAAGCTGAACCAATACAGCGACCTTTCGGCGCGCCAGATGTTCGAGCAAGGGAGACACAGTTCCCTGTTCGACCTGAGTGTCAGGCCGCTGTTCGCTTTATTCAAGACCTACCTGCTCAAGGCAGGTATCCTCGACGGGATCGAGGGGATGGTGATCTCCGTCACAACCGCCATGCTGACCTTTGTCAAATACGCCAAACTGCGCGAACTGAACAAGCAGGAGCCTGATTCCAGACCATGACCCCGGCACCAACTAGCATTCTGATCGCCAATATCCGCCTCATTGGTGATGTGATCCTGACCACGCCGCTTATCGGCCTGCTGAAAAATGCCTATCCCAATGCTGCCATCGACCTGCTGGTCAACCGCGGTACGGGCGAGTTTTTGGAAAAGGACCCGCGGGTGAGGTCAGTCATCTATTCCCCAGGAACCGGGTCCAAGGCCCGACAGGGCACGGACGGCTATCTTGGCAGAATATTCCGACGGTATGACGTGGCCATCAACATGAACGCCTCCGATCGGGGCACGATTGCCGTGATACTAGCGGGGAAACGGGATCGGGTCGGATTTTACGGCAACGGCGGTTTCTGGAAGCACTGCTGGCAACGCCTGCTCCTGACCCACCCACTCAGGTTTCCGGAGCAGATACCGGTCGCGAGGTATTGCCATGTTGTGGCGAATGCCCTGGATATCCCCCATTCGCATCTGGCGGTAAGGGTCTATTGGGATGATGCCGACGACACCAGGGTGCGCGTTGTCCTGGAAGAAAAGGGGGCAGCTGATGCTTTCTTCGTGGTTCATCCCTTTGCCCGGTGGATCTACAAGTTTTGGCGCTTTGAGAGTTTCGCCGCGGTGAGCGACAGGATCGTCGAGCGCTACGGCTGGCAACCGGTCTGGACTTCATCACCATCGGTAGAGGAAAAACGCCAACTGGTGGAGACCGCTGCCCTGTGCCGCCACAAACCGGTCATAATCGACGGCGGGTTGACCCTCAACCAGATGACCTGCCTGCTGGGACGCGCGAAGTTCTATCTTGGCCTGGACACCGCAATAACCCATCTGGCCGCGAGTACCGGCATCCCCATGGTCGCCCTCTTCGGCCCGACATTTACCTCGCGGTGGTTCCCCTGGTACAATGACGGGCCGCTCAACCAGGAGAGCCCTTCGACAGGCGCAATCCTGCGCCAGGGGAACATCGTCGTGGTTCGGAAGGACCGGGATTGTGTCCCCTGCGGCAAGGCAGGATGCGACGACAGCGGGAGTCACCCGAGCCCCTGCATGCAGGAAATTTCGGAAGAAGAAGTAATGTCGGCGATCAAAGCCTGCCTGGCCCCTGATAGAGCATATAAAGAACAGGAAAAGCTATGAATGAACATGTACAGGAAACTGGATACCGAGGGAAATGGCTGATCCTTTCCCATGCCTTCAATATGGATGGTCGGGCCGCCAGCCAGACGATTACCGACAAGATACCTTTTTTGCGACAGATGGGGGTAGTGCCGATCGTGGTCAGCGCCCAGACCGGGACACTGGACACGGTGGTCGAGCACCATCAGGTGCCGGCCATTGCACCTTCCGGCCTGAAATTCGACATGCGGCACATCCTGAGGAAGCACCTGCGCAACCCGGTTGCCTTCAAGATCGCCAAAGGGGTCGTCTCACTGGCACTACTTCCCTTCTACCTGCTGGAGCGCGCCTTTATCCACCTGGAAAGCCAGTGGTCATGGTTCGTGCTGGCCTATGTCAGGGGGGCCCGCCTCATCGCCCAGCACCGGCCGGTCCTGGTTTATTCGACCGGCGGGGCCAATTCGGCCCATTTCGCAGGATACTTGCTCGCCCGGCGCTTTCGACTCCCCTGGCTCGCAGAACTGCACGATCCGATGATTCACGGCGAGTGGCGGAACTCTCGGATGGCATACCGATGGGCGGCATACCTGGAGCGCAACATCTGCCGTCACGCATCGGCGGCCTGGTGGTTCACCGAGATGGCCCTTGCCAGGGCACGGGAGCGCAATCCCGAACTCGGCTGCAGGGGACACATGATTATCCCGGGGGTCGGAGCGCCTGACTTTCAGGGCGCCACCTACCGCAAGCGAGACAAACTGCATTTCGCCCATTGCGGCTCCCTGGCGGAAACCAGGAATTTCGCAGTGTTCATTGAGGCGCTACATGGGGTGCTGGAGAGCCACCCGCAGTATCGTGATAAGGTACAGATCGATGTCTTCAGTTCAAGACTCGATCCTGTTTCGCGGGCTGCCCTGGCCCGTTTCCCCCTTCCCGGTATCGTCATGGAACATGGTCGCCTGGAGACGGATCCGGTCACGGGAAAAAGCGGACGGCAACAGGTGCTCGAAGCAATGCGACGGACCGACGTTCTGGTGCTGCTGCACGGCAGCGATCCGTTTTGCGAGGAGTACATCCCGTCGAAACTGTTCGAGTATCTCTGGTCAAAACGGCCGGTGCTGGGCCTGATCTGGCGCAACCCGCAACTCGAGCGGATTCTGACCGAGCGCGGCCACCGAGCCGTCAATTCGCTGGACGTGCCGGCACTGACGGCATGCCTGCTCGAGTTATTTATCTGCTGGGAAGCAGATGCCTTGACCGACACTGAGCACCCGGCGCCGTTTACGGTGCAGGATGCGGTCACACGGATTGTATCGCTGGCAGACGACCTGCAGCGCTAACGACTTCACGTCAGGCGGAACACGCAAAATGGAAACCTTCGTCTTATATTGCAAATCATACAAAAATGACGTTTTGCGCGCCACGGCACTGGCGAAAAGCATTCAACGGTTCAATACGGACAACCTGCCGTTTTATCTATCCGTGCCGGCAGCAGACCTGGCGCTGTTCGAGAAACATTTTGAAGGGTTGACATGCAGACTGCTGCCGGATGAAGACATCCTCCTGGCGAACCCCCGGCACTCCCGTGACCTGATGCATGCCATGCCGGGGGGGCAGTTGCAACAGGTCGTCAAATCTGAGTTCTGGCGGCTGGAGATCAGCCGAAATTATTTAATGCTCGATTCCGACGCATATTTCATCAGGCCGTTTTCCCTTGAAGACTTCATGTTTGATGAGGATACGCCCTATACTGTCATGCATGAAGGGAAGGACATCCTCGACTTTGCAGCACGCCGAGGCATGAAAAAAATCAAGGACAACTACACTAGGGACCGTATCCAGGGGAAGCTCTATTTTAAGAGACCTGGGCGTATCTATAATTTCGGCCCCATACCGACCATCTGCTCAGCGCTTGTGTGGCAGGCGCTGGCGGAACAATATGCGAAGCCGCACGACAAGAGTTTTGCCGAATTGATCCGCGAGTATCCCAACGAAATGCTCTGGTATGGGGAGGCTCTGCTCGCCTACGCCCCCATCCGCCTGATGCCGGTTGAGCCGTTATTCAAGGTCTACCACTATAGCGAACAGTACACTGAAAGTGTGGGTCTCGGAGAAACCGAAGATACCATTGCCGAGAACTATCTCGGGATCATAAAGCAATCGAACTGGGACTATTCACAGGACGTGGTCCCAAGAAAAAAAAGGACATGGAAGACCCTCTGGTTGTAATCGACAGGGGTGACGGGTTGATTGCATTACCTATTCGTTCCATCAACAGGGGATTGGCAATGCCTCATGCCATTATTTTATATACATTCGTGTTCCCATGCATCGGGTAAGCATCGTCATTGTCACCTATAACGGTCTGGAGAAAGCCACCAGACCGTGCCTGGAAAGCATTTTTCGCGACACCGACCATCCAGACTTGGAAGTCATTGTGGTTGACAACAATTCGACTGACGGCACTCCGGGGTTCCTGGCAAGCCTGGCAACCCATGAGTCGCGCCTGCGGGCGATTCTCAACAAGGACAATCGCGGTTTTGCAGGCGGCAATAACGACGCCTTGAGGATTGCTAAGGGCGACATCATCGTGTTGCTCAATAATGACACCCTGGTTACACCGGGATGGCTATCCAGAATTGTTGATGTCCTTTCAGAAAATTCGACTGCCGGTATGGTCGGGCCGGTAACGAATTCAGCCGGCAATGAACAGAACATTCCGGTATCATCCCTGGCGCCCGAAGATGTTATCTCAGAGGGCATCATATGGAACCAAATGGGAAGCGGCGACAGTTTTCAGACCGACAAATTGTGTTTCTTTTGCGTAGCGTTTCGCCGGGATCTGCTGCAAGAGGTCGGCATGCTCGATGAGCAGTTCGGGCTTGGCTTTTATGAAGATGACGACTACTGCATCAGGGTAAAGAATGCGGGATACTCGCTTCGTTGCCTGGAAGATGTGTTTGTCTATCACCAGGGGAGCGCTTCTTTTACCGCAATACCCCGCAGAACAAAAGAGTTGCTCAAACGCAACAAGAGGCTGCTGGAAGCCAAACACGGCATATCATACGTACAAAGGCACCCGCGGGACCGTCAGTTGGATTTGATCGAGTCCTATCTTGAACGTCTTGAAACAAGCGGGTTCGATGAGGGAGTATGGTATCGGCTCGACAGACGTTTAGACCTGGCGACACAACTTATGCCTAGAGGCCTGGTCAAACGGTTTTTCTATTTTCGCAGGCTGCTGAAGGCACGCAACAGAGCGCGCACCTTTGAATCACACGAGGAATGGTCATGAATGATTATTATAGCAGGGGACTTCGCCCGGAAATCGTCCGCATGGTCCCTCCCGACTGCAGATCGGTCTTGGATGTCGGTTGCGGCAATGGCGTTCTGGGTGAATATCTGAAACATGCCGGCGTTGAGCGGGTGTGTGGTATCGAACTGTTTGAAGATGCCGCCAGAAACGCACGGTCGGTGCTTGACGAAGTGCATTCCGGCAACGTGGAAACCATGGACGTCCCCTTTGAACGGGCAAGCTTCGATTGCATAGTCTGCGCTGATGTATTGGAACATCTGGTTGACCCGTGGCGTGTGTTGGGCAAGCTGAAATCGTTACTTAAGCCTGACGGCTGCTTGGTCGCCAGCATACCGAATGTGGGGTTTCATAGAATCGTCAGAGGGTTGCTGAAAGGTCGCTGGCGATATGAGGATGCAGGTATACTTGACCGGACGCATTTGCGTTTCTTTACGCTGGAAGGCATCGAGGAGCTGTTTGCGGTAAATTCCATGCGGATTGAGGAGATCTACCGTAAGATCGATTGCGGCGCCAACATGAAAATCCTGAATCTGCTACTAGCAAACCGCCTGAAGGAATCGCTGGTCATACAGTATGTGATAAAAACACGGGCGACACGTTGACGACTCCTTCATACCGATTCTTACTACCCGGCAGCACCGGCGACAGGAACAAGTGACCCCGCTATGAAAACGATCCTTTCCATTTTAGGTACCCGCCCCGAGGCGGTCGCTGCCGGTACGGTAAAATTGGTCGGTACCGACCGTGAGCTCATTATTGCCGAGACGAGCCGGCTGCTGAACAGCTCGCAGGAGTATCAACAGATGAGCCACGCCCACAATCCGTACGGTGATGGACAAGCGGCAACTCGGATTGTGGATATACTGGCCCGGCTTGAGCTCAATTAATGCGTGTTCTGATCATCAAAACATCCTCCATGGGTGACGTCATCCACGCCCTGCCCGTGCTTGACTACCTGCACAAGGCCTGCCCCGGCATTGAAGTTGACTGGGTTGTAGAAGAGTCCTTCAAGGACATACTTGAAGGAAACCCTCACCTTCATCGTCTGCATATCATCCGCACCAGAACGTGGCGCAATAAAATCTTCTCTGCTGGCACGCTCCAGGAAGTCCGTGATGTCTTTGAAAGCTTGCGCCACAGCAACTACGATCTGGTTTTCGACATCCAGGGCAACCTAAAAAGCGGCATCATTGCCTGGACCACCGGAGCTGACCAGCGCCTCGGTTTCAGCACCGATTTCCTCCAGGAATCTGTCAATGCCCTGTTTACCTCGCGCAAGATTCCCATGAGAAAACAGGATGATCATGCCGGCGGCCGTTACCTCCGCGTTGTCAGCGTACCCTTTGGTCGTGATTATCATGACATGGAACTGAGTACAGACATCTACACCCCCCCGGAAGATGATGCCTCCGCCGAGCGGCTGATCAGAAGCTGCGGTAATGGCCCGGTTTTTCTGTTTCACAGCGGCACGACCTGGCAGACCAAGTTCTGGTCCGAGGAGGGCTGGATACAGCTCGGACGGAGAATATGCGCCGACTACGTCGATGCCAGGATACTGCTCTCCTGGGGCAACGACAGCGAGCGCGGCATTGCCGGACGGATTGCCGCTGGCGTCGGCGTCCAGGCGCGCCTGCTGGAAAAATGCTCCATCAAAGGGATAGCTGCACTGATCAAGAAGGTGGATGTGGTCATCGGCGGCGATACCGGACTGATTCATCTGGCCGCGGCGGTGGGAACTCCGACGGTTTCCTACTATCGGGCCAGTGACGGCAGAGCCAGCGGACCGCGCGGCCAGGAGCATGTACTCGTGCAGTCCCCCTTGACCTGTACACGCTGCTTTCGCACAAGTTGCGACAAGGACTCTGAATGCCGCAGCAGCATCACGGTTGACGCCATCCTGAGTGGTATCAAAAGACTCCAGCCACCGCCCAAGTGCCACACCGAAATGAATCCAGACCCCGAAAAGGTTAACGCATGAATATTGCGATTGTTAGGCTTTCTTCACTTGGTGACATCATTTTCTGCATGGCCTCGTTGCAGATAATCAAACATTATCGGCCAAATTGCAGTATTACCTGGTTTGCGGACAAAAAGTTTGCTGACATTCTTGACAATAATCCAGACCTTGAAAATATTGTAAAGGTTGACCTAAAGAACCTCAGGGGAAGCTTTTCTTTTTCAGGCCTTCAGCATGAATACCGAAAACTGCTAGTACACGGAAAATACGATCTGGTGATTGACCTGCACGGCATGATCAAATCAGCGGTCATCAGCCGTATCGTGGGAAAGGCAACGTGCGGATTTCACCCCCGTACTGCAAAAGAACCTCTGACAGCACTATTGTACGGCAAACGGATCGATGTTCCTCTCGAGATCAACACCGTATTCAGATACGCATCCCTGGTGGCTCAATCCTTGGGAATAACAGTCACCGAACAGGAACTTATCAATAAACGCCCTTTCCTTTTTTACACCCATAATGATGTCTCTTGCTCTGAACAGTTTTTTCGCAGCGATCGTAAAAACATCATTTTGGTGGTCGGTTCAACGTGGGAAAGCCGTAATTACCCCAAGGATAAGTTTGTTGCCGTAGCCAATGAGCTGAAAGAGAACATACTGGTCTGTCACGGCAATGAGCAGGAGTATCAAACGGCTCAATACATTGCAGAAAGATCACCATATGTTTCAATGCTGCCCAAGATGAACATCAACCAACTAAAGGCGGCTGTCAGCAGGGCCGACCTGCTCATCGGTGGCGATACCGGTCCGACCCACATCGCCTGGGCAAACAATATACCCTGCATTGTAATCTTCGGCCCGACGCCTGCCCATCGCATATATGCCGGTGACAGTTGTCGAATTTTAAAATCAACATCTATCGTTGATGATAGAAAACTGGATAGAAACGACTTCTCCATCGGGGAGATACGCGAATCACAAGTTATAGAACTGGCTAGGGAGCTATTGGCACGATGAAAACGATATTCAAGAAGCTCTGGACAACTCACCCATGAAATTACACCGCTTCTCGCGCAGCCAGATACTCGTGGGCCGGCAGGGCCTGGAATGCCTCCACTCCAAACACGTCATGATCTGCGGCATCGGCGGCGTCGGCAGCTATGCCGCCGAAGCCCTGGGACGGGCCGGCGTCGGCCGGATCACCCTGGTTGATTTCGACGATATCTGCCTGACCAACATCAACCGCCAGATCCATGCCTTCTCCAGTACTGTCGGCCAGGCCAAGGTGGAGGCCATGGCCGGACGCCTGCGGGACATCAACCCCGCTGCCGAAATCATCCCGATCAAGGCTTTTTTCTCACAGGAAAACGCCGATCAGCTGCTTGACACGCGGCCTGACTATGTGCTGGACGCCATTGATCATTTCACCGCCAAGACCGCCCTGATCACCACCTGCCGGGAGCGAGGCATTCCGGTCATCTCCAGCATGGGGGCGGCCAACAAGCTTGACCCTACAAAAATCCACGTGGCAGACATTTCGGCCACCCGCAACTGCCGCATGGCCCGCAGCATGCGCAAGATCCTGCGCAAAAGCGGGATATCCGACAACGTGCAGGTGGTCTACTCCACCGAGGAGCACCGCGAGCTTGACCCGGCCTCATCATCCTCCTGCGGCACGGCCTGCATCTGCCCCAACCGTGAAGACCAGGTCTTCAGGTGCGAGCACCGCCGCGTAATCCTGGGCAGCATATCTTACATCCCTTCCATCTTCGGCCTGACCATGGCCGGCGTCGTGGTCAACGAACTTCTGAAAGCCAGTTCCTGACGCAGCTTTGCCGCCTTCCATATTTTGTAAGTTGAACATTTCCTTTTTGCAGATATACTCATCTTAGAAAAATTCCGATGCAAAAAAAGGAGGGTATATGGGCAAGGAATATTCTGTACAGGAAGCGCTGAAGCTCGCCATCAAGGCAGAGAAGGACAGCATGGATTTCTACCGCAAGGCCGCCTCGGTCGCAACCAACGAACGAGCCAAAAAAGTTTTTGACCTGCTGGCAAATGAGGAGGTGGGGCATCTCAAGTCTTTCCTGGATCATTACAAGGGCACTGATTTCGGCGATCTCAAGTCATACATCGAATCTCCGGCTGACGAAAAGAATCCGACCTATGTCAAACTGATGAAAGCCATCCAGGAGGATATTATCGAACAGACGGCCATGGAACTGGCGCTGATCGAGGAGAAGGACTGCATCGGCCAGTATACCCAGCTGGCCAAGGATATGGTTGATCCGGCAGTCAGGGCGATTTTCGAGCGAGTGGTCAAGGAGACCAAGGGACATTACGACCTGATCGAATCGGAGTACGCCCACCTGATGGGGATGGTGCATGAAACAGATCAGGACATCTACGTCAGGGAGTAGTCCAGCAAGGCATGACGCGCCTCAACACTACAGGCCTGACCGCCAACCAGCGGCAGGCCTTTTTTCCTTTTCTTAACTCAAAGGAGTAGCTATGAGATCCGCTTTCGTCGCAACACCGCTGGCAATGTTACTTTCGGCCGCCAGCCTGCTCCAGGCAGCAGAATCATCACCGATGGTCAGCAACATGGGGAATGTGAGGGGTGGCGACATAAAGGCTGCCCATAGTGTCATCGCGAAGAAGTGTACCTCCTGTCACAGCGCCAAACTGATCGACACCGCGCTGGCCGCCAACAAGGATATGCCTAAAATCCAGCAGGAGATGGAGAGAAAAGGGGCCAAGCTAAGTTCAAAAGAGCGGGATGTGCTGGGTATTTACTGGAAGCAGCAGAACCCGCTGAAAAGGTAGGGGCGGCCCAGTGTGGCCACTCTTGACCGGCCGTCATTTGCAAAAACGGGGTGTTCAAACAAAAAGCGGCACGGGAGTCATTCCCATGCCGCTTTTTTATTGCTGACGCTTTGATTCGCTTACATCATTTTGGCCAATAGCGGCACGATCAAGAGGGAAACGATGTTGATGATCTTGATCATCGGATTGACGGCCGGGCCGGCCGTGTCCTTGTAAGGGTCGCCGACGGTGTCGCCGGTAACGGCCGCCTTGTGGGCGTCGCCCCCCTTGCCGCCATGATGGCCGTCTTCAATATATTTCTTGGCGTTGTCCCAGGCTCCGCCGCCGGTGGTCATGGAAATGGCCACGAAAATACCGGTGACGATGGTGCCGACGATCACACCGCCCAAGGCCTTGGGCCCGAGGGTGAAGCCGACGATGACGGGTGCCAGGATCGGGATCAGGCCGGGGATGACCATCTCTTTGAGGGCGGTCTTGGTGACGATATCGACACAGGAGGCGTAATCCGGCTTGCCGGTGCCTTCCATGATGCCCTTGATCTCGCGGAACTGGCGACGAACCTCCACAACAACTGCGCCGCCAGCGGTACCGACCGCCTCCATGCAGAGGGCGGCGAAGTAATAGGGCAACATGCCGCCGATGAAGAGACCGACGATGATATAGGGGTCGGACAGGTCGAAGGTGATCATCTTGCCGGCCAGTTTCAGTTCATCCACGTAAGAGGTGAACAGGATCACGGCAGCCAGACCGGCAGAACCGATGGCGTAGCCCTTGGTGACAGCTTTGGTGGTATTACCGACCGCATCCAGCGGATCGGTGACAGCACGGACCGAGTCATCCAGTTCGGCCATCTCGGCGATGCCACCGGCATTGTCGGTGATGGGACCGTAGGCGTCCATGGCAACTACGATACCGGTCAGGGAGAGCATTGATACGGCAGCAATGGCGATGCCGTACACCCCGGCGCACTGGAAGGAAACAATGATGCCGGCAGCGATGACGATCACCGGAGCAGCGGTAGCTTTCATGGAAACACCCAGACCGGCGATAACGTTGGTGCCATGGCCGGTGGTGGAGGCCTGGGCAATGTGCTGGACCGGACCATACTCGGTTGAGGTGTAATATTCGGTAATCCAGAAGATGGCGCCGGTAACGACCAGGCCGACGATGGCCGAAATGAAGATGTTAATGGCGCTGAAATTCTGACCAGCAGCGTTGGTCAGCCCCTGGGGAAACATCTGGGCGGTAACAAAATAGAAAGCGATGCAGGCCAGGACACCGGAGACGATCAAACCTTTGTACAAGGCCGGCATGATCTTCTGACTGGCGCCCAACTTGACGAAGAAGGTACCAATGATCGAGGCGATAATGGAGATACCGCCCAGGATCAGCGGATAACTCACTGCGCCCTGATTGCTGTTAAAAGCGATGGCGCCCAACAGCATGGCGGCGATCAGGGTGACAGCATAGGTTTCAAAAAGGTCGGCGGCCATACCGGCGCAGTCGCCGACATTATCGCCTACGTTATCGGCGATGACGGCCGGGTTGCGGGGGTCATCCTCGGGGATGCCGGCTTCTACCTTACCTACCAGGTCAGCGCCAACGTCGGCACCCTTGGTGAATATGCCACCCCCCAGACGTGCAAAAATGGAAATCAATGAGCCGCCAAAACCGAGACCGACCAGCTGGCTGACCACTTCCTTGACCGAAGCGCCCGGCATGAGCTTCTGCAGTACCATGTAGTAGCCGGCTACACCCAACAGCCCCAGTCCGACCACTAGCATGCCGGTGATGGCGCCACCTTTGAAGGCGACGTTGAGGGCTTTGGTGATGCCGGACTTGGCAGCCTCGGTGGTGCGTACGTTGGCACGGACCGATACGAACATGCCGATGAAGCCGGTCAGACCGGAAAAGAGCGCGCCGACAGCGAAACCGATGGCGGTCTTGGCACCCAGTGTGGCAAACAAGGCAATGAACATGACCACGCCGACCATGGCGATAATGGTGTACTGGCGCTTCATGTAGGCACCAGCCCCTTCCTGGATGGCTGCCGCGATCTGGCGCATGCGCTCATTGCCCTGGGGCAGCCCCAGGATCCACTTGGCCGTGATCAGCCCATATGCCACGGCTGCAGCGGCGCAGACCAGAGCGAATACTACTGCATACTGTTCCATGTTTCCAAACCCTCCTGTTTCAGATTTAGCCAAAATAGCCTTATTCCAATGGCTTAAAAATTAAAAATAGTTAGAGCAAAACAGTTGTATTGTCAATCAATTTATTTGCAAATGGCGTTTCAGAGCAGTCTCGTTCCAGGCCCGGCAAAACAGCTTTATTCCAACGTCCAAACATCAATTCAGTTTTCAGGTTCTTGTAACATCATCCACTTCCATGCTATATAGAAAGCTCAGTCATTTCAAACAGGAGATGCAACCATGCAAACCGCCTTACGTTTCGCCATACTGTCCCTGACTTTAACCCTTGCAGGCTGTGCTACTCAAGGGTCTCTCGACAACACCCGGAACGATATCGATGCGGTCAAGACACGCCTTTTCTCCGTAGAAAGGGACCTGGCCGGCATACGCAGCGAAACCCGCGAACAGATGGGAACTATTGAGAAAGAGTTGAAATCGGAAATTTCCGGTATCCGCAAGATTGCCGCAGACACACAGGCCACCGTTGACAGTAACAAAGCCGAGATGCAGGCGCTCAACGGCAGGCTGGACGACTTGGGTACTACGGTCAAAAAACCGAGCGAGGACCTGAGCCGTTACCGTGATGACGCTGACAAGCGCATCATCATCATGGAAGACAGAATCCTCAAACTTCAGGCCATGGTTGACGATCTCAACAAAAAAACTGCCGAATCGAATCTGCAGAAAGAAGTCCCGGCATCACCGGACGCCATCTACATGAAAGGGCTTGAGATATACAAAACCGGCAACATGCCGGGCGCACGGGAGCGTTTCCAGAAATTCGTCGAACAGAACCCCAGTCACGACCTGGCCGCCAACGCTCAGTACTGGATCGGCGAAACCTACTACAGCGAAAAAAGTTATGAGCCGGCCATCCTCGCTTTCCAGGAGGTTATCAAGAATTACCCCGGCAAGGAAAAGGTGCCGGCTGCCATGCTCAAGCAAGCCATGGCGTTCCAGGCCATCAAAGACTTCAAAAGCGCCAAGTACGTCCTCAAGAAACTGATTGAAAGTTCCCCCAAAAGCGAAGAGGCCAAGAAGGCCAAGGAGATGCTGAAAGAGATCAAGTAATTCCAATTTCAGATCA
>DBMM01000149.1 GCA_002298925.1 Geobacter sp. UBA698
TTTGTTCATGTTATCAGACCTCCCTCTGAAACGATACGGGCGGCGCCTGAAAGCGCCGCCCGTAGCAAAAAATTATTCAACCTTGGATAGTTTCGGCACTTGAGCCTGCCGACCTATCTCTTGAAATCCGGTTTGCGCTTCTCCAGGAAGGCATACACCCCTTCCTTGGAAGCATCGATGCAGGAGATATCGCCGCTCCCCTGGTAGTTGATCTCCAGCGCAGCCTCCAGGGAATCGGCGGCAGCCGCCTGGTTGACCACCCGGGCCACGATCGAGAGTGCCTCCTTGCTCAAGGGGAGTTTGCCGGACATGGGGTTTTCGGGAACCGTGAACGCGGTGATATTGACCGGGCTGTCGCTGATGCGCGGCACCCGGCCAATCAGGCGCTTGACCTCGACGATGGCCGCATCGATCATTTCGATGTAGCCGTTGGTTATTTTGGCAACGATGCCGATCTCTTTGGCCTCTGTGACGCTCAGACGCTTGCCCTCGCCGATCATGGCGTTGAAGGTGGCGGAGGCACGGGGCCACTTGCGGTAGGGGATCACCGCGCCACCCATGCCGGGCAGGATCCCCAGGGTGATTTCGGGCAGTTGGAAGAAGGCGCCCTTGTCTGCCACCAGGCTGTGGCAGCGCAGTGCCACCTCCACACCGCCCCCCATGGCCAGGCCGTTGACTGCGGCCACCACCGGTTTGTCCATCTTGTCCATGAAGTGCAGGACTTCCGAGTTCCCCCGGGCCAGCTCCACTCCGGCGGTATGGTTGTCGATGGTGGCGATGAAGCCGCCGATGTCGGCTCCGGCGCAGAAGGCCTTGGTTCCGTAGCCGGCGATGACGAAGCCTTTGACAGCCGGATCATCGCCCCCCTTTTTAAGTTCGGTCAGGATCTCGTCGCAGGTGCCGCCACCCAGGGAGTTGGCTACCTGGGGACGGCGAATGGTGATGATCCGTACGCCGTCCTTGTCATCCACCAGGATGTCACGGGGGAAATCCAGGTAGTCGGCGATCGGCCGTTTCGGTTGGGGAAACCCGGGACGTTCCTTGCTGAAGGCGGCCATGATCCGTTCCACTTCCCGCTCACCCATTTCCTCCATGACGTCGAAGACCCCCTTCTTGAAGCCCAGGGCGATCAGGCTGCCGAAGTTCAGGTCCTCGCGGGTGCCGATGTTGCGGTCGGCGATGTCAAAGCACTGGGAGAAGACCAGGCCGATCATCCGGTCGCGGATCCATTCCCTCAGGTCTTCCGGGACGTCGATCCTGGTGCCCGGTTTGGCGACGTTCCATTTGTCCACCGACAGCAGGACCGGTGAGGGGGCATAGCAGGCCCGCTCGGCGGTGCGGCGCAGCTGGGATTCATAGGTGATCGGGTTGCCGCCGGCCATGTTGAGGACGAAGAAGGGGCCGGCGCCGACCCACTCTTCGCAGACAGCATCGACCTGGTAGGTGGTGGCACGGTCCACCAGGTAGGCGGCCTCGTTGGTCCAGTTCTCGAAGACGCGGTTGAGCAGGAACGAGAAGACGTTGTCGGTGACTACGGGTGCTTTGCCGGTGTTGGCGAAGAACCAGATCAGGTAGTTGAGCAGTTCCCGGCTGGCGCCGTCCCAGTTGATGACTTCGACGGCCATGCTGCGCCAGGCCGGGGCGAAGAAGTGGGTGATGGTGGAGCGCTCGGGGTGTTGCATGCCGCTGAAAATCTGCTGGGCCGGGATGCCGCTGGTGTTGGAGGTCAGGACGCATTTCTCATGAACGATCTCTTCCAGCTGGGCGAAGATCTTTCGTTTCAGGGGGAGGCTTTCGGTGGCGGCTTCGATGACCAGCCCGCAGTTCTTGAGCCGGCTGTAGTCGGTGGTGTAGACGATGTTGCCCAGGATCTGGTCGGCCTGTTCCTGGGTCATCTTTTTGCGGTCCAGTCCCTTCTGGGCGTAGGACTGGAAACGCTTTTCGGCTTTCTTGAGGGGCTCTTCGGCCACGTCCACCAGATAGAGTTTCTTGTCCGGTGCCCCGGTCCTCAGGTAGTAGGCGATGTCCGGACCGATGTGGCCGGCGCCGATGACCGCCATTTCGTCCGGGATGGGACGGTCGGTCTGCACCAGGTAGGGGTTGAAGTAGGATGGGTAGAGTTTCTTTTCAGCGGCCATGTAATTCTCCTTGATTTATTATATGCACCACATTGCTGCCGCGGCAGCTGGCGTTATCTGCTGGTTAACTGGTTCAGTGAGACATCAGGATCGGAAGCGTCATGCGCTTGAAGAATTTTTTAGTTACAGGCCCGACCATCACCGAACCTCGCTGGGAATGGGCATATATACCCATGACCAGAAGGTCGCACCCCTGCTCCCAGGCATAATTCATCAGTATGTTGTCTACCGGAACATCACCGGCTTCGAGGATTTCCTCCCTGACCCGGATGTTATGGCGTTCCAAATGAATGCCGATCGTTCCATCCCCGCCTGTATCAGGCAATTTCTGGTCTCCGGGGTACGTTACCGTTACCAGGACGACCTCTTTGGCCTTGCTCAGAAAAGGCATGGCATCGTGCAGTGCCCGTGCCGAAGCGCGTCCGGATTTCCATGCAACCAGAACTCGCTCCCCAATGCTGCTGAATGTGCCCGCATAGGGAACAACCAGCACCGGCCGCCCCGAGCCCAGCACAATCCGTTCGGGAAGATCGGCCGGAGCATGCTCCTGCGACCGGTCGTGATCGGCCTGACCGACAATGACCAGATCTTTCCGGTGTGCGTAGAAATTGAGTATCTCGACCGTACTGTCACCTGCCACAGCCCAGTCGGCACAGATATATTCCGTGGCTATCCCGGCCTTAGCGGTTCGTGCCTGAAACAGCTTCCGCGCCTGGATCAGCTTCTGGTCCAGGGCGACGTTGATCTGTGCATAATGGGGATGGGTGATCGCGTAGAATCCGGTCAGATGCGCCTGGTGCTGCCTGGCAAGCTTGATCGCCAGATCCAGTCGGGTCACGCACTGCTGCGAATTGTCGATATGAACAAGAATGTCCTTAAACTCCATGCTCAGTCCCCTTCTTCCGCAGAAATCCCCGCTGCGGTGATTTCCCTGCTATTTGAAATCCGCATGATCTTCCAGCTTCCATTTGCCGTTTTCAACCCTCAACAGGCACATGCCGAGCTGGTCAATTCCGGTATGATCGGCTTTGGCCATAGTGATCACCGCTCCGGCAGCCTTGAGGCCCTTGGTACTCTCGATGGCATCACGCAGGGCTGCCCGGAACTTCTCCGTGCCAGGCTTGGCAACCTTCAGCGCCTTGGGTATGGCAGCTTCAACGATCTTAAGCGCGTTCCAGGCAAGGGAACCAAAGAAGTTGCGAGCCCCGTATTTGGATTCATACAGCTTCACAAATTCCATGGCTTCCTTTTTGCCCGGATACCCATCGGGAAACTGCTCCGCAGCAAGCACAGGAGAGGCGAGCATGAACGAGCCTTCCAGCGCCTTCCCGCCGACACGCAGAAATTCGGCGTTGGCCGAGCCGCCCGATTGATAGATCTTCCCCTTGAAGCCGCGTTCAATCAGGGCCACATGGGGCAGCGCACCCGGCGTACCTGCGGCAGCGATGTAGACCGCATCGGGATTGCCCTGCATCGCCTTCAAAACCTGGGCGGTGGC
>DBMM01000083.1 GCA_002298925.1 Geobacter sp. UBA698
ATCATTTGGCCTGAGTTCATGACGACTCCCCGAATTTTTCGAGGAACAATGCCAGATTTCAGTTCAAACTGAAATCGAGGACATGAACAAATCAGCTACTTTTCAAAGAACTCAGTATGTTATACAAAACCACAGTCAATTATTCCGGACACTAGTGGGGAGAGCGATATGAGTCGATACAAAAAAACCGGAACGCTCGCAATCGCTGTCGTCCCGGTTCTAATGTTTGATCATTTGTTTCTGCTGAAACTATTCTTTCGTTTCGCCTTCTTCTAATCCCTCTTCATCCTCTTCCTTCTCGGCCAGACGGGCAACCGCCACCACTTTTTCCTTCTCTTCGGTGGTGATCAGCTTGACCCCCTGGGTGTTGCGGCCGATGACCGAGAAGCCCGAGACCGGCACCCGCAGGATCTTGCCGTTGTCGGTGATCACCATCAGATCGTTGTCGTCGGACACCTGCATGACATTGACCACGCTGCCGTTGCGTTCAGTGGTCTTGATGGTGATAATGCCCTTGCCGCCCCGGCTCTGGTCGCGGTATTCGTCCAGGTCGGTGCGCTTGCCGTAGCCGTTTTCGCAGACGGTGAAGATGGTCGAGCCGACGGCGGCGTTGTCCACGATTTCCATGCCGATCACTTCATCTTTCGCTGAGAGCAGCATGCCGCGCACCCCGCGGGTGACGCGGCCCATGGGGCGGGCATCGTCTTCGTTGAAGCGGATGGCCTTGCCGTCCCGGGATGCCAGGAAAACGTCCTTGGTGCCGTCGGTCAGGGCCACCGAGATCAGCTTGTCGCCGTCATCCAGCTTGACGGCGATGATGCCGCCGCTACGGACGTTGGAGTACTCAACCAGCGGCGTTTTCTTGACCACGCCGTTTCTGGTGGCCATGAACAGGTAGGTGTTCTCGGTGAATTCCTTGACCGGCAGGATGGTGGTAATCTTCTCGTCCATGGCCACATTGACCAGGTTGACCACCGCCTTGCCCTTGGTGGTACGGCTCCCTTCGGGGATCTCGTAGACCTTGAGCCAGTACATCCGGCCGGCATCGGTGAAGCAGAGCAGGTAATCCTTGGTGGAGGCGATGAAGAGCTGCTCGACGAAATCCTCTTCCTTGGTCTTCATGCCGGTCTTGCCCTTGCCGCCCCGGCGCTGGGAGCGGTAGAGGTCCACGGCACTGCGCTTGATGTAGCCGGTATGGGAGATGGTCACCACCATCTCTTCGTCTTCGATGGTATCCTCCAGGGTGATATCGGCGCTCTTGTCAGCGATCTCCGAACGGCGCTTGTCGCCAAACTTGTCCCTGATCTCGGTCAGTTCGCCGACAATGATCTTGAGGATCTCGGTGTCGGAGGCCAGGATCTCCCGCAATCTGGCGATCAGCCGCAGGACATCCTCGTATTCGGCGATGATCTTGTCCCGCTCCAGGCCGGTCAGGCGCTGCAGGCGCATCTCCAGGATGGCCTGGGCCTGAATTTCGGACAGCTTGACCTCGCCTTCATAGCCGGCCGGCCGGGGCAGGTTCAGCTTTGCCAGGTAGGCCGGATCGGCAAAGAGGCCATCCATCAGCCCCTGCTTGGCCTCGGGCGGGGTCTTTGATTCGCGGATCAGCTCGATGACCGCGTCCAGCCAGTCCAGGGCGATCTTGAGACCTTCCAGGATATGGGCCCGGGCCAGGGCCTTTTTCAGTTCAAAGTTGGTGCGGCGGGTGACCACCTCGCAGCGATGCTCGACGAAGCAGTCCATCATCTCCCGCAGCGAGAGCACCCGCGGACGGTTATGGACAATGGCCAGCATGATGATGCCGAAGGAGGTCTGCAGCTGGGTCTGCTTGTAAAGCTGGTTGAGCAGCACCTCGGCGTTCTCGTCCCGCTTGACCTCGATCACGATGCGCATGCCTTCGCGGTCCGATTCGTCGCGGATCTCGGTAATCCCCTCGATCTTCTTCTCCTTGACCAGTTCGGCGATCTTCTCGATCAGACGGGCCTTGTTGACCTGGTAGGGCAGCTCGGTGATGACGATCGACTGGCGCTCGGACTTCTTGGCCGCCTCCACACTGGCCTTGGCGCGGATCTGGATGATGCCCCGGCCGGTGGCGTAGGCGTCCCTGATCCCCTGACGACCGTAGATGGTGGCGCCGGTGGGGAAGTCCGGCCCCGGCACGTATTCCAGCAACTCCTCATAGGTGATTTCCGGATTGTGGATGGTGGCGATGATGCCGTCGATCACCTCAGCCAGGTTATGGGGCGGGATATTGGTGGCCATGCCAACGGCGATGCCGGTGGAACCGTTGACCAGCAGGTTCGGAAACTTGGAGGGGAGCACCGTCGGCTCCTGGAACTCGTCATTGTAGTTGGGAACCATGTTGACGGTTTCTTTGTCCAGATCGGTCAGCAGTTCGTTGGAGAGCTGGCGCAGGCGAATCTCGGTGTAACGCATGGCGGCCGGCGAATCGCCGTCCACCGAACCGAAGTTGCCCTGGCCGTCCACCAGCATGTAGCGCAGGGAGAAGTCCTGGGCCATGCGCACGATGGTGTCGTAGGCGGCCGTGTCGCCATGGGGGTGGTACTTACCGATGACATCACCGACCACGCGGGCCGATTTCTTGTAGGGCTTGTTGTAGTCGTTGCCCATGTCGTACATGGCGTACAGGCAGCGGCGATGGACCGGCTTGAGACCGTCGCGCACGTCCGGCAGGGCGCGGCCGATGATGACCGACATGGCGTAGTCCATGTAGGAGCGTTTCATCTCGTCTTCGATGTTGACGGCTATCTTGTCTTGCGGAGTGTTAATCATTGGTCCCTCGTATATCGGCACACTTAAAATATTTGCAGGTGTTCAATATTATGTATAATTGATTCTGCTTCTCATTTCTGCAACGGTACTGATTCGCAATGCGCGGTGGAGACCCCGATCATTTTTTCGACCAAGCCACCTAAAAACAGTCTGCCAATTTACCACAAAATTATGTACAAGAGAACTCATTTATTACGCTATACTCCAGGCACTATCGTTTCTATCAACGCAATTACAAGAGGATACCTACATGAATCTGCCCGACGTCCAACATACTACCCTGCCGAGCGGTGTCCGCGTGGTAACCCAGGAGATGCCGCACCTGCAGTCGGCAGCCATCGGCATCCGCATCAGGAGCGGTGCCCGTGATGAGCCGGCCGGCCTGGAGGGTGCCGCGCATTTCATTGAGCACATGCTGTTCAAGGGCACTCCGACCCGCTCGTCAAAACAGATCACCGAGGAGCTGGACGCCCTGGGGGCCATATCAAACGCCGGCACGGACCAGGAGGATGTGACCTACTACGCCTCCTCCCTCGGCACCGAGATTCCGAAGGTTTTTGAGATCCTGGCCGACATGTACCTCAATGCCACCTTTCCTCCCGAAGAGGTGGAGATGGAACGCAAGGTGGTCATGGAGGAGATCCACATGTACCGGGACAATCCCTCCGGCCACCTCTACAACCAGTTCCGCGACGGGATCTGGAGCGGCAGCCCCCTGGGGCACGCCACCCTGGGAACCCTTGAAACCATAACCGCCTTAACCCGGGAGCAGTTGCTGGCATTCAAGCAGGAGCGCTATCTGGCCGGCAATACCGTGGTCACCGCGGCGGGAAATCTGGGACATCGGGAAGTGGTCAAGCTGGCGGAACAGTATCTGGGAGCGATGCTGGAGTCCAAGCCCGGCTCCCATGCTCTACTGCCGGCAGGATGGCAACCGGCGCTGGGACAGGCCCGCCATCACGAGCGCGACATGGCCCAGATCCAGTTTCTGCTGGGGTACCGTGCCGCCGGCGCCGCCGACCCGCAACGTCCGGCGCAATCGTTGATGTGCCAGATCCTGGGCGGATCCATGGGCTCAAGACTGTTCCAGGAGGTGCGGGAGCAGCGCGGGCTGGCCTATGCCGTCTCATCCCATGAGATCCTGAACCACGACGAGGGGCTTCTGGCCATCAGCTGCGGCACCAATCCGGACAAGGCCCAGGGGGCGGCCGATCTCTGCCACCAGATCCTGGTGGAGATGGCCACCACCCCGGTTACTGATGGCCGGCTGGCCGATGCCAAACGCCTGGCCGTCAGCCGCACGCTGCAGGGCCTTGATCGGCCTGAGCGGCAGATCATGTCGTTGGCAGACAGTCTGGAGTGGTTCGGGGAACCGCGCACGGCTGCCCAGAGAATCGAGATAATCATGGCGCAGGACGCCAGGAAGGTGATGGAAGCGGCGCAGAGGATACTTGCCTATGGCCCGCCGCGGCTGGAGTCGATCGGCGCGAATATCGAAATGAAGGCGCCCTGCTGATAAAATTTCTTTTGGTCTGGCATGGCCGGAATAGATCCGGTTGTACCTGAAACCTGCTTTATATCGTACAAACAGCTCCAACAATCTACTTTGCAACGGCAAGGCCGGAAGGATTTATCCCTCCGGCCTTACTTTCCTAAAGACCTGTCACCCCTCAGCGGGCACTTCCCCTTCACCCAGGTGTTTGGGACCGCGGGGAAGTTCGATCAATTCAGCCCCCAGTGAGTCGGCGATGTGCTTCAACTCGCTCATACGCAGGTGTGGACCCTAGACCTTGAGGTTCAAGTCCGCTACCGCCATCAGGTGATAACGGGGCTGTCTGGTCCCGTCCTTCATCTTCGTCCTCTGCCTGTAAAAGATCTTTCCTGACATAAAAGGCACCCCCTCTCTCTTTTCTCTCCTCAGAAACTGCGGATGGTCTGCTTAAATTTTCAGCATACACCTTTTTCTGTTCAAGGCTTAGACCCTGATCACCGTGCCAACCCGCTCACCTCGAATCGCCCGTTCGATATTGCCACGCGTGTGACCGTTGACGATCCGTATCTCCTTTACGTTTACCGTGTCTTGCAAGAGATGAAGCATCTTGCGCTCAAGAACCATGTCCTCCATGTCCAGCTCGATCAACTCTTTAGCGGTGATCTCCTCGATCAGTTCAGCTTTCGGGTTGAGCCGCGGATCCTCTGTGAACAGACCTTCCACATTCTTGACGAGGATGCAGCTCCTGGCACCGAGTACATCAGCCATCAGGAGCTCACCCGTGTCGGTCCGGTGGGGGGGGATCAGCCCCATTCCCGGCGGGTGTTCGAACAGTCCGTAGGGCGGGGTGCCATGGACAACCGGCAGCAAACCAAGATGGAGCAGGGTAGGCAGATCGAGCAGGTCACCGGTCTTTATGCGCGACCCACCCCATTGGGAGAGGAGCAGTGTTACGATGACTGCGTTCTGTTCGCTGATCTTGCCGGCGAGTTCGGCCAGGACACCGGTCGGCATACCAAGGTCGATGCCGATATCGAGGATATGGCGGACCCTGACGCCACCACCGGTTACGACCAGGAGCTTATGCTGTTTCGACAATTCACCGATCTCTGCCATCAGTGGCAAGACCACCTCGCGGCCATAATCTATGGCCCCATGGCCACCGATCTTGATGACATTCAGCTCAGGAACCAGCCTGAGCGAGGGGGTCACGGCATGTTTCCGCATGAACCCCTTGCGAACAAGGGTTTCACCTTTGAACATGGTATCGACTTCGTGTCGGTGAGGCATTGGCAGCATCCTCCCGCTGTCATTCATATGTTTCAGAAAAAAACAAATTTTTTGGCGTTCTGCTTACATACGATTAAACATACTGCGCTTTTTGCCATTGTAAAGAAGGACATTACGGTCAATCGACCCGGCGCCCATGAAGCAGAGACCAATGCCGGATGAAGCCGGGCAAGTGGCTGCCGATGACCCCGGCGACCAGAACTGCCGTCAGGAACGGCAGCATGGTTGCCGTGCGACCATGGATCAGCCCGATCAAGCCGACATGCAGTGCCGCCATCAAACCGCGCCCCTGGTATGGCCAATGCCGGCTTCCGCAGATGCCGGAAATTATCAGGGCGCTTCCGGTTGCGATGGTCAGATGGTGCCAGGAAGAAAGCCGCGCAAACGGAACCGCCCAGATCAGCCCCCCATACAGAACGCTCGACGATACAACATGGCAGACCCGCAACAGCAGATCCACCATTTTGGGCCAGGTCGAACGCCGCCTCTTGTCAACTTTCATTTCGTTTCCGCTACCCCTGTTCTCCGCCACCACGGTCACCGCCTCAGTGCAATGCCGAGGCGGTAAGCCCCGGAAAAATCAGTTCTGGTTGTTCTCCCTGCAGCAGCTGAACGAAATGGCCGTCCAGCGCCGGTAACGGCAGTTGTAGCAGGACCGTGGTTCATCCGCGACCTGTTCGTCATCATCATCGGGGAAAAATGAGCAGCAGCCTGCCGCAATGCGGGCGGCTCCTGCCCAGTCATCCCCTCCCAGGGAAGACGCCGGTTGAGCTAATGACACCGGTGCCACTAGTATTTCTTCAACTGCTGGCGCGAGCATGTCTGCCAATCTGCTCCTGCTGCCGCCCCTTCAGCCGGGACAACCAGCAGGACCGACTTGCCATCCAGGAGGACCGTCTTGACTTTATCGCCCAGCCGCACCAGTTCCCGGTTTGCAACGCTCTCCCCATGCAGGGCGCGGACGTCATCCACGTCGTCCCGGTCGCGAAGCGTGGCGGCAGTGACAACAGCTCCGGGTACGGCGAAGACGAGCTGACCCTTCAGACGGCCGTCATTGCCGCCCAGCCGCAGGCCGGCACCGGCCAGTGCCCCGATCACACCCTGACCGGTGCCGCCATGTTCGGAGAGATGAACCCCTGTCCGCCGGGCGAGTTCATAGGCGGACTGCTTGGTCAGGATCGATACTTTTGCTGCCCGGCCGAACTGGATGAGTTCGTCGGAACCCGACAGATCCTCGATCACGGCGACGCACAGGCCAGGGTCGGATCCGGCAGCGCTTTCCCTGGCCAGAAAACCGGCGGAATGGTTAATCACCTGCTCCAGGTAATCCGGATCAATATCGGCCGAAAAACACATGGCACTGTTATGGGAGGTGTAGGGGATGTCGGGGTGAACCAGCAGCTGGTGACGGCTGACAAAACCGCTCTTGCCCCAGCCATTGCTCTCCAGGTCAGCGGCAATCTGTGAGGCCAAAGCACCGGTACCAGGGCTTTCCAGGTTGTCCGTATCGTCAATACTGATCACGATTTGCATCTATAAACTCCTTGTTTAATAGCTGATAAACCTTTAGCAGGCGCACAAAAAAAGGGACTCTCCCAATGGAAAAGTCCCTGACGTCCGGATGAAAACCCGGCGTGTGAGACTCTCCTTTTCAAAGGAAGGCACCGCTGTTTCCGGCAGTACCCATAGGTCGAGCGCCATGAGGTTTCCCTGGTAGGCGCAGCGACTCGGAGAGGTGAATAGCTTTATATTTCCCGTATCTATTTGTTAGATGAATTCACCATAAAAAATAATTTTCGTGTTTTACCCATAAAGACAGGAAGAGTGCAAGAGAAATTATAACAGTATTATAGTAAACAAAGGCATCCAGTGACATCTCTCTGCAGTGAATCTTTCCTTTTTGCAACGGAAAGGCCGGAAGGATTTTTACCACCGGCCCCGGATACCAGCCTGCCTGCAGTTCCGCTCACCGCACCCGGTGGATGAGCGCCGGCCCGTACTGTACTGTCCGGGCGTAGCGCACCACCGGCTTGCCGAAGACCATGGCATAGCCGATCTGGTGGTCGTCCGGGATGCCGAACGTCCGGCGGGTCTCCGGCAACAGTTCAGCGATGGCCCGCTTGGCCAGCCCGTCCCAGACCGTACCGACGCCATTGGCCTGGGCAAACAGCTCGAAGTAGGAGAGGGCGATCAGGCAGTCCTGCTGGGGAGTGGCAACGTTTTCGGGAGCCGAGGCAACCAGCAGGTGCGGTGCGCCACGGAAAATGACATCGTACCTGCTCTTCTCCCACATCATGATGAAGTCGGCATAGTAACTGAGCGACTCCGGAAGGGCGTTCTCCCTGACGAGACGGGTCAGCCCGGACAGCACTTCTTCGCGCAGAAGCGCCATCTTATCCTTGTCATCCACCACGGTGAAGCGCACCTGCCGGGAATTCACGCCGGTCGGGGCGTGCCAGGCGACCTCCAGCAGATGTTGCAACAGAGCCGGATCCAGGTTCTCGTCCTGATAGCGACGCACCGAGCGACGTCCTTTGAGCAGCAGCTCCAGTTTGTCAGGATCGGGGTAGCCGCCGCTCAGCGGGCGACTGCCGGACGGCTTGAGTCCGAGGATCGACACGGCACCCGGCGGGCAGATCGCCAGGCAATGCTGACATCGGTAGCAGCTGGCCTCTTTTTCGGGGGCGATGGCCGGATAGCCGTTCTCCATGGCAATGATCATGGCGGGACAGTCGGCCACGCACTGTCCGCACTTGGTGCAGGCCTGCCGGTTGACTCTGAAATTCAGCATCTACGCTCTCCTTACCAACTTGAATATTTAGCCGGCTTCCGGAGGGAGCCGGCCGCGGCGATCCGGGAAGTGCTAACCTGTGGGCTGCCGTCAGGAGCGAAGCCCAAGCTCCCGTTTGAGTCCGTATCAGTGGATAAAATTCAGGTAGGTTTTGGCTTCTCTCTCCGGCGGAGTAATCGTCCCCTGGCCGTGTTCAACCAGCTTCAGCAGCCAGGCCATGTTCCGCCCCAGCACCCGCATGATCTGGCCCCCTTCAGTGTCCTGGGTCGCCTCACCCGGGCGGGTGCCGTGAATCACGTTCCAGTAGTTGGAAGTCGGGATCAGCATCTCGGAATAGCAGAGGAAGTTGTTCAACTGATCAAAGGTCGGCAGGCCGCCGGAGCGCCGAACCGCAACCACCGCTGCGCCGACCTTGTGCCGCAGCATGCCGTCATTGACGCCGGTCACGTAGAAGGCGCGATCCAGAAACGATTTCATGGTGCCGGCCATGGCGGCGTAATGAACCGGGGAGCCCAGAATGATGCCGTCGGCCTGCTTCATTTGCTGAATCCAGCCGTTGACCTCATCACCCGGCAGCACGCACTGTTCATTCTTGTTTTTCACGCACTGGCCGCAGGCGGTACAGCCCCTGATCACCTTGTTCCCCACATGAATTATTTCAGTTTCAATACCCTCTTTTTCCAGTTCCGCGGCCACCATTCTGATGGCCTGAAAGGTATTGCCTTCCCTGTTGGGACTTCCGTTGAATGCCAGCACTTTCATGGTTTTTCCTCCATTGGCGAGTAATATTCAGATACATACTCACTGAAAAAGTGAGCAGCATTTATTCCAACCTTGACATGATGTGCGCTTGGGCGCAGCAGTATTTGCGGGATTGAGGAAGGAAGAGCTGCTGATCGAAGAGGCCAAGGCCATAATCGCAGACTGTTCCGGGTAAATGACAGGTATTCTAGAAATTTCTATGCCTGGCTGCAGGATCAACCAATTTTTGCGATTGTAACGCCATCCAACATCAACTTTATCAAGTCGAATATCAATCGCCGACTCCCCATTTCCGTTTTTATTATGCAAGTCGATCATGTCCATAGAGTCAATCACGAAACCCTTGAAGCGGCAGCGGGAGCCTCCATAGTGTGCTTGAGGGAATGATATGCAAAAATGGGCCAACCTGTTTAGGTTAACCCCTTTTTAATATTTGAAGTGGCATTTAAGCATTCACCCTCAATAGTCCCTTGTTGAGCAATTTTTATCACAGTAGGTTGGTTCTTCAGAATAGAGCACTTCTGTTGTGGCGGTGGGGACTGCATGCCGAACAGGCGTGATAGCCAGGGCTTTGCCGGTCGCCAGTGCTCCTGCGACCTTTCTTCTTCCCCGTGCCAGTAGACGCTGCACTGTTCCGCGCGAGACACCCATCTGTTCGCCGGCTGCTTCCTGGCTAAGTTCCTTCTCGTTGCAAAGGACCAACGCTTCTAGTTCATCGTAATCAAGTGTAACGATCTCCAAGTTGACCAAAGGGGTACCCGCCGGCTTGAATAGCTGCTTGTGGCATTCCTGGAGAGGGCAGTTGCAAATTCTTGTTTTCTTGGGCCGTGGTGACATAGGTTGAAATTAATGACCGCAGCAACCCCGAACGGAACGATGGTTGCCGCAGCACCCCTGTTGGCCATGCCCTGAGCAGTTACTGTGGTCGGACTCTCCGATGCTGACCGTCGTTGCAATCGTCTTCTCATTGGCAACATCTGGGGCGAGCCGTTCATTTTTTGCAGCGGGAAAGATGTTCATGTCTATCTCCTCCTTATATTGTGCATATGCACATATTAAGAGAAACCACTTTCATTGTCAAGTCGGCAGTGTACGAGGGCCAAAGTCACCTGCGACTCCAGCAGTCGTTCAGTGAAACATCGTACACGCAAAAGAGCCGACATCAATCAAGGGGCCGGCTCTTTTGCGTAAAGAATCCTTGCCCTGACATTCATCTACAAACCTTTCAGGTCTTTCCCTGCCGAGAATTTGCCGCTCTTCGATGCCGCAATCTTGAGTTCGGCACCGGTCTGCGGATTGCGACCTATCCGTGCCGCTCTTTCAGTGACGGAAAAAGCACCAAAACCTGGAAACGTGATCTTGTCCCCTGCCTTGATTACCTCAGTTACAGTACAGATAAATGCGTCTACCGCGTCAGCAGCTGCAACTTTGGTGAGTCCGGTTTTTTCTGCAACTGATGCTACAAATTCTGCTTTTGTCATAATTCCTCCTGGTTGGTGTAATGAGCACATTGTACCCACTTGTGTGATGAATATCGCAGAAGTGCCTCGTAATTTCAAAACATGGTGTACCATACACGAGTATCTAGACATCGGCAATACCGACCTCTAGACAGCCCACTAAATGTTTCGTGATCATAGTTTCGGAATATTCTATTCCCGATGAGAAGAATATTAGTTGGATAGAAATACGGGAGCGCCATATCCTAATCTGCTCCTGAAAAACCAAACCTTACCGTAAAAAAGGTATTCATTGGAGTATATCAGGCAACATTTATACATAGCAGCTTTGCTAATTTAATAATTCCCACGTAAAATCACTTTGATTTTATGATTTAACAGATTGGCATCATATATGCTTATTAATAAATATGCTTAGGAGGATGTCTAAATGAAAAAAGTTCTGTCTACTCTCGTTGCTGCTCTCGTCGCTGTTTCTTTCGCTGGTATTGTTTGCGCAGCTGAAGTGAAGTCTGACGAAAAGACTATGACTGAGGCTACTACCGTAACCCCTGCCGGTGAAATGAAGACTGAGAA
>DBMM01000082.1:0-5245 GCA_002298925.1 Geobacter sp. UBA698
TTCTCAGTCTTCATTTCACCGGCGGGGGTTACGGTAGTAGACTCAGTCTTAGTCTTTTCGTCAGACTTCACTTCAGCTGCGCAAACAATACCAGCGAAAGAAACGGCGACGAGAGCAGCAACGAGAGTAGACAGAACTTTTTTCATTTGGACATCCTCCTAAGTAAGTTGTTTGTAATTAATATGCACAGATGATGCCAATCCCATAAACCACCAAAACACACTGATTTTACGTATAAACCATTAAATCAGCAAGGCCGTTCAGCAAAAATGCCGCCCGATATACTCCAATGCATACCTTATTTACGGCAAGGCTCAGATTCAGGAGCAGATTCGGAAACAAAAATATTGCCCTGAAATTATTATAGACAGGTTCATTATTCGACCACCCTTACAGAATTGTTGTATTTTTTTCATTTTTCCAGGCTAACAAGCCTTGACATTATGTATTAGTGCACAATAATTAATAAGCGGATTGAGGTTGGGGAGTGGAAATAAAAATTCACCCAGATTGAGTTACAATCGGATGAATTCACATCGAAGAAAGGAGAACAAATCATGAAAAAACTGCAACTATTTGTAAAACTGTTGGTCTGTATCGGTCTGATAACCGCATTCATGGGGTGCGCATCCACGCAGAAAAAATCAAGTGCCGGCGAGTATGTCGATGACACGGTCATTACAACCAAAGTGAAAGCTGCAATCTTTGATGAACCAGCGTTGAAACTACTTCAGATTAACGTCAAGACATTCAAAGGCGAAGTACAGTTAAGCGGTTTTGTTGATTCACAGGCGAGTATCAGTAAAGCGGGAGAGGTTGCGAGAAGTGTTAACGGTGTCAGATCGGTAAAAAATGACCTCATTGTTAAATAACCACAACGGGCAATCCGGGCATCCATTCTGAAACCTCTCACAAACCGCAAGCAAATAATAAGGAGACAACATGATGAACAAGCTTGAATTCAAAGGGACATGGAATGAAGTGCAAGGCAAGCTCAAACAGAAGTATGCCCAGCTCACGGACGATGACCTTCTTTATGCGGAAGGGAAGCATGACGAGTTGGTTGGTCGCCTGGAGAAGAAGCTGGGCAAGACGAAGGAAGAAGTCCTCAAGATCCTCGGCGAGCTATAGAAGCCCTCTGCAGGCTCATGACAAACTGTTGCGGGATCGATCTGAGTCAGCACGCAGCGACCCAGCGCAATTGACCTTATCCAAAGGAGGTTCCAATGTTGTGGACGATCGTTGTAATACTGCTCGTTTTGTGGCTGCTGGGGCTGGTGACCAGCTATACGCTGGGAGGAGTGATCCATATCCTGCTGGTGATTGCCATTGTCATTGTGGTGATCAACCTCCTCCAGGGGCGTAGATCCTAGGTGTAAAAACACAAAACAACATTTTCTACAAGGAGAACAAACATGATGCCTAGAACCCGACCTGCGGCAATCTTCACCGCTTTGAAGAAAATCATGCTTGCTTTCACCATGGTCACACTGTTCGCTCTTCCCGCATTTGCGGCGGATGCGCCGGCACACGACATGAAAGCGAAGAAGAAGCAGATGATGAAACAGAATCCTGAGCTGAAGAAGGAAATGATGAAAAATCCTCACCATGTGCTGGCGATGGCCTATCGGATGAACCTCGTATCTTTCGGCAAGGCACTCAAAAACGTGGCGCAACAAGGGGAAATGGTACCCCAGGACTTTGCGCGTACGACTATCGATGAAATGAAGCGGAGCTCGGAGCTGATGGAAAAACATCACGCCGTCTGCCTACAGACTATGTCGGCTGACATGAAGTCGAAAATGGGCGATATGCCGAAGATGATGGATGAGCATATGGCCAACGTGAAGACCCACCTGGGGCATCTGGATGATCTGGCCAAAAACGAAAAAATTGATTCAAAAGACGTTATCAAGCACGTGGATCTGCTCTTCAAGGGGTGTGAAGGAATGGATATGGGAGCAATGTAAAAAATGAAGCACCGAAAACAACAATGGATGTCGGGTGAATCCCGGTGTGCGGCATAGTTCGGATGGAGTCGAAAATCCTTCTGCCGCGGAAGGCATGCGCTGATGGACGGGAAAAATCCGAAACAAAACAGGGAGGTGTATCAGACATGCCATTAATTCAAGTAGTGATTGTCCTGGTTGTGGTTGGTGTTCTTCTCTGGCTTGTTAACAGTTATATTCCGATGGCCGGCTCCATCAAGACCATCCTGAATGTGGTTGTGATCATTGTTGTGGTTCTGTGGCTCCTGAACGTGTTTGGACTGATAAGTTCTCTCTCCGGCATCCGCGTCGGGAAGTGACTCGTCATGCGGACTACATTCAGCTGACCGGTTTCGAATGTAGGCCCAGTCCGGCAATATGGTGGTGATTATCGGCAGAGGTCCAATCGGGTTGGCAGCGCTTCTGACGGCGCAATTCCACTCACCTGCGGAAATTCTTCATGGTCGCCCCAGCTGACAATCACCTGAGGAGTGGCATTATGTCGCATACCGTCGGAAGTTACCTCGCCACCAGGCTGGCGCAAATTGGCTTGAAGCATCATTTTATGGTGACAGGCGATTACAATCTGGTCCTGCTCGATCAACTGCTGTCCAACCCTGGATATGCAGCAAATTGGCTGCTCCAACGAGCTCAACGCTTCATTTGCCGCCGAGGGCTATGCTCGCGCCAATGGTGCGGCAGCCTGTATCGTCACTTTCAGCGTGGGGGCGCTCTCCGCATTTAACGGCACTGGTGGCGCCTATGCCGAAAACTTGCCGGTGATCCTCATTTCGGGAGGCCCCAATTGCACCTCCGGCAATCGTCCCCGCAATGGGCAAACTGACCCGTAACGAGTTGGTCCGACAGGTGCAGGCGCTGCTCACGGCGAAGTCGACGCTACTGGTCGAAACGGGAGACTCCTGGTTCAACGGCATGTACATGACGTTACCCCGTGGCGCCAGTTTCGAGATCGAGATGCAGTGGGGGCACATCGGTTGGTCGGTACCAGCCGCATTCGGCTACGCCCTGGCAGCACCGCAGCGCCAGTTAATTGCCATGATCGGCGACGGAGCGTTCCAGCTTACCGCACAGGAAGTCGCGCAGATGATCCTTTACAAGTTGCCGGTCATTATTTTCCTGATCAACAACCGGGGCTATACCATCGAGGTAGAAATCCATGATGGTCCCTATAACAACATCAAGAACTGGGACTATGCCGGCCTGATCGATGTTTTCAATGCGGGCAGCGGAAACGGCAAAGGCCTGCGTGCAAGCACCGGAGATGAGCTCGCTGTTGCCATCCAGCAGGCCAAACAGAATACTAAGGGTCCCACCTTGATCGAATGCGCGATTGACCGTGACGACTGTAACCGGCAACTGATTTCCTGGGGTCGTCGCGTCGCCACGGCCAATGCACGACCACCAACCGGCAGTTGATTCGGAATCTTAATTCAAGAAAAAAGGAGGATAGTCATGCCTGAGACTGGATCGCCTTTTTCAGGACCGATGCCTCCGGCCGGAAATCAGAATCGAAAAGTCGCCATTTTTGGAGGAGGAATAGCGGGCCTGAGCACCGCCCATGAACTGATTCGTCTCGGCTATGTCGTGCAAGTCTACGAAGCGAATGGGGAAGCAGGCGGGTTCTTTCGCAGCGCTCGCTTGTCCGAAAATGGCAAGACCCCCTCCGAGTATTCCTGGCATGGCATGGGACCCTGGTATCACAATGCGTTTGACCTCATGCAGCAGATTCCGTTTGATGAGAAGGGCAGCATCTATGACCGCGCACTTTCGCGTCCCATCAACTTTGGCATCTTTCCCAATCAGGGTGATGCGCAGTTTTTCGACCAGGGCGTCCGCAGCATCCCCAAGATGTTCGAAATGTCCAACTGGGACTGGGTAAAGGGCTCATGGTTGATGTTCAAGACCTGGGGCTCCCATCGGCGCACCGAGGTGTATTACTCGACCCTGAATGCGGCCGAGCAATGGAAAGCGGTTTTGAGTGAACGATGCTATACTACTTGGAGGTCCTGTTTTGGCCCTTGGATCGGCTCGGATTGGGTCAGGGTCTCACTGCACACCGCCGGTCAATTTTTTTGCAAACTATTTATCAGCCGGCCCGCGCATCATCATCCAGCTGATTCGGATGGGCCGGCCTGGATGCACGGTGCGGGCGATGGATGGCTTCTTTTGCGGGGTCCCAGCAGCGAGTTCTGGTTTGACCGGTGGGTGCGGGACATGATTGCCAAGGGAGTAGATTTTTTTTGGGAAGCGCCTCTCGAAAAGCTTCATTTTGATGGTTCCACCATCCTTTCGGCTGAACTCGCAGGGGGAACCCCAGTACAGGCCGACCTATACGTGGTAGCCACGGACCCCTTTTCCTCCGCCCAAATCTTCGCACGTACCCCAGAGCTTGAGCAGGAACGGGAACTCAAATTATTTCGGCCTCTGATCCAGGATGGGCCCCACACCCAGGTATCGTTTCGGATTGCCTTCGCCGAAGCCATCCGGTTTCCGCGCGAGCGCACCGCCGTGGTGCTGGCGGACTCCGAATTCAATTTGACACTGTTTGCCGAAGAGCAGATCTGGAGGCCGGAGGTCGACCTCGGGGAAAACGTAAAATCCCTGTGGACCGGGACTTCTTGCGTGAGTACGGTTCCCGGCCGAATTCATCACCTTCCGGTCAAGTTCTGCAGCAAAGAACAGTTTCTGGAAGAAGTTATTGAACAAATATTGAATTGCCAATCACTCGACGCTCTTATTCGGGAAGCAAATGGCGGCAGAAGACTGCGGACCTTTCCCATTCTCAGAGCCGAAGTTTGGCACGAGTGGCGGTTTGGTCCGGAAGGCATCCAACCCTTGCATCCCAAGTGGGTCACTACCACTCATACCCAGGCTTACTTGCCCAACCAAACCACGTCAATTTCCAATCTCTTTCTGGCTGGCGCTCACACCAAAACGTCCGCCGACGTTTGGAGCATCGAAGGCGCGGTGGAAAGCGGAAGGTTGGCCGCCAAAGGAATCGATCCCCGGGTTCGGGTTATTGGCCAATACAAGCCGCTCTGGCTGGAGTTTCTAAAGATTTTGAACGACGCTTGTTATGGGATTGGGGCTCCGCATTTTTTGAATCTCTTCCTGGGGGCGCTTGTCATTGTAATTATTGTGATCACGTTGGTGGCAGACTACCGATTCATTTAGCGGGAGAACAGAAAACACCCGGCCGAGGCCTGCCGTTATTCCAATTTCAGATCAGAGATGCA
>DBMM01000082.1:5250-5398 GCA_002298925.1 Geobacter sp. UBA698
CCAACGAATAGGGCGCTTTGATAAGGAAATGGAATTTGGCCACATGCGCATCAGATCTACCGGCGGCAGCGAGGTCGCCCTTTACATCGTCCGTAACGGCACAAGGAGCAGCTCAACGCCGATCCGCTGGCCTTCCTCCAGAGCTGAG
>DBMM01000049.1 GCA_002298925.1 Geobacter sp. UBA698
GGCGACGAAGGCATACAGATCAGTATGTTGAGGAGCTGAAGACGAGCCAACGAAGATAGCGCTTTGATTTGGAATTGGTACATCTACGGCCAGCCGTCGTTTCCAACAGAGACCGCAAGGAGTCCCGGCACATCCGGCAAACGCTCTTCATGGCGCAGTTCAAAATAATCGGCGGGCGTGTTCCTTGAACCGCTTGAACTGTCCCTGGCACCCATTTGCCCCCGACTTATACTAACCAAATTTCAAAACTACAAAAAAAGGAGTTTGAAATAGATTCGGTGAAGGTATAATATTTATACCATGAAATTTGAATATGATTCTGAAAAAAGCGTTAGCAATAAAGAGAAACACGGGATCGATTTTAGTGATGCGCAGGCACTGTGGAGTGACCCGGACTTGATCGAGATACCGGCATTAACCGCAGATGAACCAAGATTTTTGGTGATCGGCAAAATCAACGGCAAGCACTGGTCAGGGGTCATAACGTATCGGAACGAAAACGTACGAATTATCTCGGTACGACGATTAAGAAAAGAGGAGATCGATATATATGAAAGCTGAAGAGTTTGATAAAAGGTTCGATGATGGTGAGGATATTTCCATTTATCTCGATGTCTCCAAGGCCCATCGTCCTGAGCAGGAGCAGAAGAGAGTGAACGTGGATTTCCCGTTGTGGATGATCCATCAGTTGGACAAGGAAGCAAAACGCCTTGGGGTGCCTCGGCAATCCATAATCAAGGTATGGGTGGCTGAACGGCTCAAAAAGGCGGCCTGATTTGTAAATATTTCTCCCGAAAGAGCTTCTTCTTCTCCCCCTGAATATCATTCAGCACCACCACATCTTCCTCGCTGGAAGCCTTCTTGAAATTCCTGATGCCGGCCCCCAGGGACTGGCCAAGCTGGGGAAGCTTGGCCGGACCGAAGATGACCAGGGTGATGACCAGCACTATGATCATTTCAGGCATACCGAATCCAAACATGTTTTTTCCTTTCTATAGGGCCGAACCGGCCAGGTAATTATGCTCATCGTAGGAATCGGGACACTGTTTCTCGCTGCGCATCCTGAAGTAGTCGTCCGGCGTGTTGATATTGCGGAAAGAGTCAAAGGCGGGATCGAGTAGAGCCACCTCGGCGCTGCAATACGTGCGTACTGTCACTTCCGGGAAGAATGAGATGATCCGCTTTCTGTTGTTCTTCAAAGCGTGCTCCATCGGCGCCAGACAGCGCTGGCCGTAGATGGCATGCAGCGGCTCCAGCCCCGCGTCTCCCTCCGGGATGACCACATCCACCTCCTGGCGCAGGCCGGCCAGCCGCCTGATCAGGCTGCTGGCCAGGTAAGGCATGTCACAGGCCACGGCAAAAACGTGCGGAGTATTACTGTGATACAGCCCGCTGTGCAGCCCAGCCAGGGCACCCATGCCCGGGTAAAGGTCGGCCACCTTGCGGCAGTGGAAGAAATCGTACTGCTCGGGATTGTTGGTAACCAGCAGCACCTCCAAGAACAGCTCCGAAAGCTGGCGATAAATGGCCTCGATGAAACGACCACCGCGGTAGGGGAGCAAGGCCTTGTTGCTCCCCATGCGACTGGACTGGCCGCCGGCCAGGATCACGCCGGTGACGTTGGGTATTAAAAGGCAACCCCTCCCCCGCCTCCCCTTATCAGGGGAGGTGCTCTCAGTCCCCCCCTGATAAGGGGGGCTAGGGGGGGTGCTCTTGGGGTTGCTTTTGCTTATGCAATTCACGCCTCGGCGCCTTTGGCCTGCTCATGTTCATCCACCGCATGGCAATGGTCCGGAATCGAATAATCTACCGTTTCCGGGTGGTGTTCGAAGATCGGGAAATACTTGGCCAGCAGCACGAAGAACAAGATATGCCCCGCAATGATGCCGATGGTGACCAGCGACTCGGTAACGGAAGGGTAGTAGATCAGCTGATCAGCCTGCTCCATGCCGAACATGGAGACGTTGAAGCGGTTCAGCACCAGGCCGAAGATGACCAGGCTGGCCCCGCGCAGCTGCATGCGGCTGTCCTCACGATGGGCTGCTTTCATGAACATCAGCATCGGCAGGATCACCCCCGCCGCCACTTCCACGACAAACAGCACCAGCAGCCCCGGCCGGTCGAAAAGCGGGCCATGGGTCAGAAAGGCCAGGGCGGCGAATTTGACCAGCAGGTACGCCCCCAGGATCCAGGGGAGGATCCGGGCCAGCACCTCCAGCAGCTCCGATTCGTCCGGCTGCCCCAGGTAGCGGTGCACCATGGTGGCCTCCAGGATGATGATCGAGATGCCGGTGAAGATGGCCGACATCCAGAACTGCAGCGGCAGCAGCGGGTTGTACCAGAGGTTGTGCAGCTTATCCACGGCGATCAGGAAGAAGGTGCCCAGGGAGGACTGGTGCAGGGTCGAGATGGAGGCGGCCGCGATCACCAGCGGCATCTCCAGCCAGCGCAGAACCCGTAGCGGCAGGTGATAGCCCAGCTTCTCGCAGACCGGCGAAAGAAACTCCAGGAACAGCACCGTGGTGTAGGCCATCACGCACATGGAGACCTCGAACATGGGGGAATGCACGTTCCAGTAGACCATGGTGTGCCAGCCGCGCTGAGGCTGCCCCAGGTCCAGCAGCAGACCGACGCAGACCAGCGAATAACCCAGAAAACCGGTCACGATGGCCGGCCGCACCAGCGGTTCCAGTTTCTTGATGTGGAAGCAGTGCACGATGGCGCCCAGGGTGAAGGCGCCGGCCGCCAGCGGCACGGCTGTGACCACGTCGAAGGAGATCCACAGCCCCCAGGGGTAGGTGTCGTTCAGATTGGTGGTGGCCCCCAGTCCGAAGACGAAGCGCACCAGCGAGGCCAGGGCCCCCAGCACCACCAGGGCGATCATGAATTTGAGAAAGCGGTGGTACCCTTTGATTTCATTGATGATAATTCTGGCTGCGGCGGTCATTGCCGATCCTCCTTGGTCTCCGGCTCCGTTGTCTCCGGCTGTGCCTTGCTGCTGATGAAGGCCTCTTCACGTTTGATGCGCTCCTTGCGGTGGTTGAACCAGGAGAGCAGCGACAGCCCGCCCCCCATGGTCAGGAAGATGCCCGGCACCAGCCGCAGGGCCTGCCAGGTGTAGGAGGGGAGCGGACGCTTGGTGACCTTTTTGAAGCCCAGCTCGTCCAGCGGCTGGTGGGTCAGATAGAGGATGCTGGTGCCGCCGGCCTCCTCCCGGCCATAAATGGCCTGGAAGTAGCGCTGGGGCCTGTTCTTGAGGCGCCGTTCCGCTTCCTGGATCATCTCGGTCCGGCCGCCGTAGCTGATGGCGGTCGGGCAGGCGGTGGCGCAGGCCGGCTGCAGTCCTTCCTTGACCCGGCTGTAGCAGCCGGTGCATTTCTTGACCAGCGGAAAGGCCTTGCTCCACTCGTACTTGGGAACGCCGAAGGGGCAGGCCACCATGCAGAAACGGCAGCCGATGCAGCGCCCGGCATTGTAGATCACCGGCCCCTCAGGGCTCTTGACAAAGGCCCCCACCGGGCAGACCGAGGCGCAGGCCGGCTCGTTGCAGTGCATGCACATCTCTTTGTAGAAGGCGAACTCGTTCTGGCCGTTCTTCTGGTAGTCCTTGAACTTGATGCGCGTGAAGGTGTGCTCGGACATCTGGGGCGGATTCTGATACCCCTCGCCGCTGAAAAAGATCGTCTGCTCGGCCTTGAGCTGGTTCCACTGCTTGCAGGCCACCTGGCAGCCGCGGCAGCCGGTGCACTTGGTGGTATCGATCAGAAACGTCCTATGCTTGGATACATCCGTTGTCGCGGTGCTCATGCCTTGTTACCCCCTTTCTCGATGTTGCAAAGGAACGCCTTGAATTCGGGGATATTGGTATTGGCACAGCCGACCGAGGCGGTCAGCATGTTGCCGCTGTCCCCCTTGGCCAGACCGGCGTAGCCGAAGTGCCAGGGCATGCCGACCTGCTCGATCATCTTGCCGGCCACGTTGAACGGCTTGAGCCGGGACGTGACCAGTGCGGTGGCCTCGATGCTGCCGCGCTCGGTGGTCACGCGCACCTTGTCCCCCCTCTTGACCCCTTTCTGCCTGGCCAGGGTTTCGCTGATCTCCACGAACATGTCCGGCACCAGCTCCACCAGCCAGGGCAGGCTGCGGGTCATGCCGCCGGTCTGCCAGTGCTCGGTCATGCGGTAGGTGGTACCGATGAAGGGGAACTTGGCCAGGTCGCTGGAGACGTTCTTGGGCAGTTTGACCACCGGGTTGTTCTGCACGTTGGAGAGCATGTTTCTGGCCGGGCTCTCCACCGGCTCGTAATGCTCGGGGAAGGGGCCGTCCTTCAGGTCCAGGCCGTACAGCCGGCCATGCCCTTCCGGCACCATGATGAAGGGGTACTTCCCATCCTTGTCGTCGGCCATGGGGGGCCAGGGGCCGTCGGGCACGTCCCCCTTCCACTTTTTCTCGGTGGTGTCCCAGGCGATCAGCGGCCGCTTGGGGTTGAACGGCTCACCCTGGGGGTTGACCGAGGCGCGGTTGTAGATGATGCGGCGGTTGACCGGCCAGCACCAGGACCACTTGGGATACAGTCCCAGCCCGGTCGGGTCTCCGTCGTCACGGCGGGCCATCTGGTTACCCTCCTTGGTATAGGAGCCGCAGTAGATCCAGCAGCCGGAGACGGTGGAACCGTCGTCCTGCAGGTACTTGAACATCGGCACCTGGTCTCCTTTTTTGAATTCCAGGACCTTGTCCTTGTCAACGATGGTCATGTCTTTGGTGAAGTAGCCGTTGATCTCCTTGGCCACCAGCTGCACATCCGGCTCGTGGCCGTTGCCGTAATTCCAGGAGAGCTTGGTGATCGGATCGGGGAAGGCCCCCCCCTGCTTGGCGTAGAGCGCCTTGACCCGTTTGTGGAACTGATCGATGATCCAGAGGTCGCTCATGGAGCGGCCGACCGGCTCCACCGCCTTGTAGCGCCACTGGGCCCAGCGGCCGGAGTTGGAGATGGAACCTTCCTTCTCCACCGATGAGGCCGCCGGCAGCATGAAGACTTCGGTCTGAATCTCCTTGGGATTGACACCGGGACGCTTCCAGAAGATGGAGGTCTCGGTCTCCCACAGGTCGACCGTCACCAGCCACTTCAGCTTGCCGAGCGCCTCGCGGGCATGGCCGGAATCGGGGCCGCCCATGGCCGGGTTCATCCCCATGCAGACCAGTCCCTCCAACTCCCCCTTGCCCATCTTCTCCATGATCTTGCCGTAGGAGTAGTTGCCCATGCGCTTGGGAAGCAGATCGTAGCAGAAGTCGTTTTCCTTGCTGGCGCTGTCGCCGTACCAGGCCTTGAGCAGGCTGACGGTGTACTTGGGGGTATTGCCCCACCAGTTGGCGCTCTTGCTATCCTTGTTCTTGGGGGTCCACTTCTCCAGATAGGCCTTCAGGTCGGTATTGTCGAACTCCGGCGACTTGAGGTAACCGGGCAGGATGTGGAACAGCAGGCCGTAGTCGGTGGAACCCTGCACGTTGGATTCGCCGCGCAGGGCGTTGACGCCGCCGCCGGCGATGCCGATGTTGCCCAGCAGCAGCTGCAGCATGGCCACGGCGCGCACGTTCTGGGTGCCGTGGGTGGACTGGGTGATGCCCATGGCATACAGGATCGTGCCGGCCCTGTCGGGCCGCCCGGTAGCGCAGAAGGCCCTGGCCACGGCCAGATAATCCTCCTTCTTGGTGCCGGTGATGGCGCAGACCTTGTCCACGTCATAACGTTCGAAGTGTTTCCTGAGCAGCTGGTAGACGCAGCGCTGGTCTTTCATGCTCATGTCTTTTTTGGGATTGCCGGCCCCGTCCAGGGCATAGGCCCAGGCGGTGGGATCGTAGCTTTTCTCCTGGTCATCGAAGGAGCAGAACATCCCCTCCTTGAAGTCGTACTGTTCGGTCACGATGAAGGCGGCATTGGTGTACTCGCGTACGTACTCTTCGTGGATCAGGTTGTTCTGCAGGGCATAATTGATCAGCCCCCCCAGAAAGGCGATATCGGTTCCGGGACGGATCTGGGCGTAGATGTCGGATTTGGAGGCGGTACGGGTGTAGCGCGGATCAACGGCGATCAGCTTGCCGCCGTTGTCGATGGCCTCCTCGATCCATTTGAAGGAGATGGGGTGGTTCTCAGCCGGGTTGCAACCGATGGCCAGGATGCAGTCACTGTTCTTGAGGTCATTCCAATGGTTGGTCATTGCTCCACGACCGAACGAAGCCGCCAGACCGGCGACTGTAGCGGAGTGTCATAATCGAGCCTGGTGTTCCAGCAGGCCGACCCCCATGGAGCGGGCGAATTTGGACCAGAGGTAGCATTCCTCGTTGTCCAGTCCGGCGCCGCCGAACAGGGCCATGCCATCGGTCCGGTTGACGATGTATTCCCGGTTGTCCTTCTTGTTCAGCTCCCGGGTTTTGAAACTCTTGTCGCGGGTCTCCTTCATGCGTTGGGCGATGCGGTCCAGGGTCCAGTCCCAGGACTTTTCCTCCCACCGGTCGGAGCCGGGCGCCCGGTACATGACCTTCTGCAGGCGGCGGTCATTGACAGCCACCTGAAACAGGGAGCTCCCCTTGGAGCAGAGGTTGCCGCGGTTGATCGGGTGCTGCGGGTCCCCCTCGATGTTGGCCACCTTGCCGTCCTTGGTCTGGACGATCAGGCCGCACCCCACCGCGCAGAAGGGGCAGATGGTGGTGGAGCTTTTGAGCCCCTTGGTGCGCAAGCCGGGCGCATCCACATTCGCTTCACCCGGTGTGCCGGTGATGGCAATGCCGGCTGCCGCCAGCGCGCCCCCCTGCAGAAACTGTCTACGGGACATCCCCATACGATACTTCTCCTTTCATATGACTGCTGATTGGTACATTCTGTCTCAATGTGGAGGAACTGTGTCGTATACAGCACTAGGCGTGCCAAGTGTGTTTACAGAAAGGGCACAGCGCCATAAAGCTTCGCGGAATCGGCATTTGACGACACAAACAGCGGCCAGCGGCAGCCGGCGACAGCGATGATGTTTTTTAGAGATTGCGCAATTTTGTCCAATAATGTACAAATCTGCCAAGCTGTTGGTAAGGAGGAAGCGCTCATGGCACATATCTGCATCTGTGATGACGAAGAGGGAATTCTGCGCTACCTGAAAAAGCAGATGAAGGGCTACCAGGTGGACACCTTCAGTCGCGGCAGCGACCTTCTGGCGCGGCTGGAATCGGCCACAGGCGAGGAGGTGGATCTGGTGCTGCAGGATGTGCGCATGCCGGACATGGACGGCCTGCAGGTACTGAAGCGGGTCAAGAAGCTGCGGCCGGAGCTGCCGGTGATCATGATGACCGCCTTCGGCACCGTGGATGACGCCGTGCAGGCCATCAAGCAGGGTGCCTATGACTATCTGATCAAACCTTTCCCCAAGGAAAAGGTGCTGGGCATGGTCGAAAACGTGCTCGAACTGCGCCGCCTGGCCCTGGAAAACCGGCGCCTGCGGGATGAGCTTTCCAGCGGCAAGGGGCGCGAACCGGCCATATTCGCCAGCCCCAAATTCCGCGCGGTCTACGACCTGACCCTGCAGGTGGCCCCCAGCAATGCCAACATCCTGATTCTGGGGGAATCGGGCACCGGCAAGGAGCTGATCGCCGGCGCCCTGCACCGCAACAGCCTGCGGCGCGACTTCCCCTTTGTCTCCTTGAACTGCGCGGCCCTGTCCGACACCCTGCTGGAGAGCCAGCTCTTCGGCCATCTGCGCGGGGCCTTCACCGGCGCGGTCATCAACCAGAAAGGGATGCTGGAGGAGGCCGACGGCGGCACCCTCTTCCTGGACGAGATCGGCGACGTCAGCCCGGCGGTGCAGGCCAAACTGCTGCGGGTCATCCAGGAACGGGACTTCATTCCGGTGGGGGCCACCCGCCCCAAGAAGGTGGATGTGCGTTTTGTGGCCGCCACCAACCGGGACCTGCAGCGGGAGGTGGCCGAAGGGCGCTTCCGCGAGGACCTCTATTACCGTCTCAACGTAATCACCATCGAACTGCCGCCGCTGCGGGAGCGGCCGGAGGATATCGAGCCGCTGGCCCTGCACTTCCTGCGGCGTTTTGCCGGCCAGATGTCGAAGGAGATTTACGGCATCACTGCCGAGGCCCTGGCGGCCATGCAGGCCTACCACTGGCCCGGCAACGTGCGCGAGCTGGAAAACGTCATGGAGCGGGCCGTGATCCTGACGGTCGGCAGCAGTGTTAGCCCTGACGTGCTGCCCCTGCGGACGGCAAGCAGACCGGCCCAGCCGGTTTCGCCCCACCCCGATAACCCGCCGGTCCCTGCGCCGGTGCCACCCGCCATGGTGGCGCTGGAGCAGATGGAGCGCCAGCACATCGAAGCGGTCCTCAAGGGCACCGGCTATCACAAGAGCCGCACGGCCGATATTCTCGGCATCTCCCGCCGGACCCTGGACCGCCGCATTGCCGACTTCGGCTTGATGGACGGGGATTAGTAGGGTAACATTATCCTTTCGCAAGCTGGGGGTATGACCAATCAGAACGTTCCCGTCGGCGCAGCCCCTGTCCCGAGCGGGCCACTTATCCAAAAGGATCAACGTAATGTCAGATACCACCTTTAAGAGCTTCATCAGCAGTACCGCAGTCATCATTATTCTCGCCGGTTGCCTCGTTTCGCCCGTCTGGGCGCAGGAGTCATTCGCCGGTTTCCCCGACCTGCCAGCCGGCTACAGTTCCATCAAGGTCTTTGACAACAAGGGGCGCTTCGCCGGCCGGATACTGCCAGAACAGCGCTACTGGGTCTCCATCGACCGCATCCCGGCTTTCCTGCAGAAGGCTGTGGTGGCGGTGGAGGACTCCCGTTTCTATGAACATGGCGGGATCGATGTGCGCGGTATTGCCCGGGCCATGGTCAAGGATGTGGTCAAACGCAGAATGGCCGAGGGCGGGTCGACCATTACCCAGCAGCTGATCAAGAACAAATATCTCAGCGGCGAAAAAAGCATTGACCGCAAGGTCAAGGAAGGGCTGATGGCCATCGAATTTGAAAAGAAATACAGCAAGCAGCAGATTCTGGAGATGTATTTCAACGAGATCTATTATGGCAATGGCGCCTGGGGCATTGCCCAGGCCGCCCGGCTCTATTTTGATAAAAACCCGGAAGAGCTGAACGAGGCCGAATGTTCCCTGCTGGCCGGCGTGCAGAAAAATCCCGGACGCTACAACCCCCTGGGTAAATCCGCCGACGTGGGGCAGCGGCGGGACGTGGTCCTCAAGCGCATGGTGGAGCTGGGGATAATCAGTACCAAACAGCAGAACCAGATGCGGGCCCATCCCCCGGTGGTGATGAAGCCCGGCCAGACCCAATCCTATCTGGCACACATCCGCAGCAAGCTGATCGAGCGTTTCGGAACGGGAATCATCGAGCAGGGGGGGCTGGAAGTGACCGCCGCCATGGATCTGAACCTGCAGAAGCTGGCGGAAAAGACCCTGTCCGAAGGGGTCAAGCGGCTATCGCCCCAGCTCCAGGGCGCGCTGGTCTGCCTGGACCCCGCCACCGGCGACGTGCTGGCGGCGGTGGGTGGAGTCGATGCAGCCAAAAACGCCTATAACCGTGCTTTCTATGCCAAGCGGCAGCCCGGCTCGGCCATCAAGCCGCTGATCTATGCCGCGGCCCTGGAAAAGGGTATTACCGCCGGCAGTATCTGGAATGATGCAGCGGCATCCTACAATCGCGGCAATGGGGATGTCTGGCGGCCGCAGAACTACGACGGCAAGAGTTACGGCAATCTGAGTCTCAGACAGGCCCTGGCCCATTCCAACAACGTCATCGCGGTCAAACTGCTGGAGACGGTGGGGGTCCCCACCTTTACCGATCTTGCCGCCAAGATGGGGCTGCAGCTGCATGCCCGCGACCTTTCTTTGGCCCTGGGCACCGAGGAGGTTACCCTGAGTGAACTGGTTGCGGCCTATGCCCCCCTGGCCAACGGCGGCTCGCGCCCCGAACCGCGCACCATCATCCGCATCTATGACCGCAACCGGCGCAGCTGGGCCGAAACCGCGCCGGCTGTCACCCCGGCCCTGGACCCGGCCAGCGCCTATATCACCACCCAGATGCTGAAGGACGTTCTGACCTACGGCACCGCCAAGGGCCTCAAGAAATTCAGCCAGGAACGGCCGGCCGCCGGCAAGACCGGCACCACCAACGATTATCGCGATGCCTGGTTTATCGGCTATACCCCGCAGATGGTGACCGGCGTCTGGGTGGGACACGACAAGCCCCGCCCCGGCGGAAAAGGCTTTACCGGTGGCGCCGTCGCCGCCCCCATCTGGGGACAATTCATGCGCTCGGCCCTGGCCGGAAAAGCGGTGGCCGACTTCCCGCGCCCGGATACGGTCGTCAGCGTGTCCATCGACCCCGCCACCGGCTATCTGGCGACACCGGACTGTCCGGAAAAACGGGACGAATTCTACATCGCCGGCAGCGAGCCGAACGAATACTGTCCCAAGCATGGCGGTGCTGTCACTCCACCTCCACCAGCGACTCCTCCGGAGCCGGAAGCTGATGGACAAAAGCCCGAAGGGGGCGTGCCAGCAGCGCCACAGAGCGAGGAGGAATAGGGCCTAACGGGTGCTACCCTTCAGGGAAATGCTTTATAGAAGCGGTATGCAGAGGGGAACGGCCTTCCTGATACTTGGCGGGAATCGGGTAAAGTGTCGGGTGTGATCGTCGCAGCCCCGGGAAAATCTCCTATGATTTTCCCGGAATCATTCATGACATTTGCCTTAATAATGATCAGTCTCAATTTCCCATTTGTATTCCAATATCAGCGAAACTGCCAGTAACAGGATGCCGCCTGCAGCCACTTCAATTGAAAACGACCATCCTATTGCTATTATCGATATGGAAATGATGAACATACTATAAAAAAGAACTCGACTCAGGTAAAACTTGACATTTCTGGCAACACTCTTGCCAAAAGCATTCTCTTCAACGATATTATTTGTATCTGAAGCAGTACATTGATTAATGTCCTGCACGTTAACGCATCCCTCATAGGTATTTTTCAGTTTAGTAGTCATGACAGTCACCATTTAGTTAGTTGTATAAATACTCCTTTTGTACTGAGTAGTGGATATTGCAGCAGATATGTGTCCTGACTTCCCCACATGCCTATAGCCGCTTTAACCGGCGCTTTGACATGCGGTCCATATTCTCTAGATTGCTGTACAGCACTGCCCCCCCAATTTATTAGCTATCAATTATTAACCAAATAAAAGCAAACATGATGCCAACCCAAATTATCACGCATTTCAAGCATGTTACGAAATTCAGCAGACAGGTATTGTAAAGCTTCCTGCAGATACCTTTACAGTGAGTTTTACATCAACAAAAAAAACATTTTATTTAAGCCAGTTAGAGCTCAGGGCGGGCTGTAAAGCTGTAAAGCGTGTAAAACATGCGGCATTTATAGATAGTTACAGTGGATAACACAACAACAGCAATGAGAACAAACCACCAGCTACTGAAAGCGGAAAGGGTTCCCTGACCTTACCGTTTGCTTGTTTTCAGGAAACTGGCAACTCTTAGCTTGCTTCCAGGGTACCGGCCACACTACAATCATCACAATCATTATTACATCGATTCCATTCAGCGGGGCGGGTCTTGTGACCTGCCCCTGCTGTTTTATCCCCCAGGAGCTGGCATGCAGACAGTATTCGGCATCGATTTTGGTACCACCAATTCGGCGCTTTCCATCTACAAAAACGGCACGGTTGAAATCGTCAACATCGATGAATTCAACCAGAACAATGCACTGATGCGCTCGGTTCTCTATTTCAACGAGGAAAACGAGATTTTCGCCGGACACGAGGCCATCAACCATTACGTCACTGAAGGGGCGGCCGGCCGCTTCATGCAGTCCATCAAGACCTTCCTGCCGAACAGGAGCTTTGAGAGCACCGAACTGTTCGGCAAGAAGTACCGCATCGAAGATCTGGTTGCCATCATCCTCAGGAAGATCAAGGCCAGGGGCGAAGCCTTTGTCGGCCACCCGGTGGACAGCGTCGTCCTGGGGCGTCCGGTTCTGTTTTCCGAGGATCCCGAGAAGGATGCCCTGGCCCAGAGCCGGCTGGAGGCTGCCGCACGCAAGGCCGGCTTCAGGCAGATCTGGTTTCAATTCGAACCGGTGGCAGCCGCGCTCTCCTTCGAGGACTCTCTGCCGGCAGGTGCGGAGAAACTCGTCTTCATCGGCGATTTTGGTGGAGGCACGTCCGACTTCACCGTCATCCGGGTCAAGGGAGGCGCCTTTGACCGCTCGGACCGGCGCAGTGACGTGCTCTCCCTGGGCGGCGTCTACACCGCCGGCGACAAGTTCGATTCGCAGATCATGTGGGACAAGATTGCCAAATATTTCGGCCGGGGAGTCAAATACAGGGGAATGGGCAAGGAAGAACTGTTCGATATCCCTAAGAGCATCATTTATACACTCTGCCAGTGGCACAGGATTCCGCTTTTGAGAACGAGAAAGACCCGGGAACAGATCAGGCTGATCAAGAACGAGGCCACTGACAGGAAGGCCATTGAAAACCTCGAGAACCTGATCAGTGACAACTACGGTTTTTTCCTGTTCCAATCCATCGAGAAGGCGAAATGCGAGCTATCACAGCTTGACCTCACCAGAATCAGCTTCGGAGATCGTGATCTGTCCATCAGCGAAGAGATCAGCAAACAGGAATTTGAAACCATCAACGGAGAAAATTTTGCGCGCATTGCCGACTGTATCGATGAGGTCGTCTCGGCAGCGGGAGTCCCGTACGGCAAAATCGACACCGTCTTCCTGACCGGCGGCACCTCCCGCATCCCCTTTATCCGGAGCCTTTTCGAAGAGCGCTTCGAAGCGGAGAAACTCGAGAACAGGAACGCCTTTACCAGCGTGGTCCATGGCTTGGGCAGCAGCGTGCCGCTCTTTAACTGAGGCACCATTGGCAGATCGACCAATCCCCGCAATCTCGAATACCGTTACCCCATCAACGCAGCCTTAATGTCCGCAGCAGTTTTCCGGAAACCCGGTTAAGGACGTGCTCGCGCGCCAGGGAGTCGAAGAGCGGGGGTTTACGGATGCCGAGCTGCTTCAGGACCACGATGATCCTGGCATCCTTCCTGACCCTGAGCCCTTTCCTGAACGTCGCGATGGCATCCTCCTTCCGACTGGCCATCAGATATATGCGCCCCAATGCCAGATAATGCTCGCTGTTATGGGGATTGACCGAAATGGCTTTCAGGCAGAGCTGGATTCCTGCTTCCAGCTGGCCCGATTCCGCCGCAAGAGAATAGCCCATGAGGGAAAGCATTTCCGGTGAATCAATACTGCTGGCATCCTGACCGTCCTGCATGGTGGTCCCCTCCTCGGCCGATCTGCTCACTTCTTGAAGATCTTCTTTAAAAACGCCAGGGTCTGGCCCCAGGAATCCTGGTCTGCCTTTCTGTCGTAGGCCAGCGGCAGGTTGAATTTTTTCGCATACATGTCGGCATCCGGATTGGTGAAGCTGTGCTTGACCCCCGGGTAGCCCACGTAACGATACGAGGCGCCCGCTCTCGTCATCTCTTCCCGGAAAGCCGCCACCTGCTCAGGTGGAATCATCTTGTCGTCCTCACCGTTAAATACCAGCAGCGGCGCCTTGATCGTTCCGGCCACGGCCGGCGCATCGGTTGCCAGACTGCCGTGGAAGCTGACCACCCCCTTGAGATCGGCCCCCAGACGGGCCATATGCAATACCACCCCTCCGCCGAAGCAGTAGCCGATGGCAGCGACCCGTTCCCCATCGACCTGCGGCTGCTGTCTGATGAACTCGAGGGCCGCATTGAAGCGCGCCTCGCCGAGCTGCTTGTTTTTCGTCACTTCGCTTGCAAACTTGCCGGCATCGTCGGGATGCTGGGCGGTCTTGCCGTCGCCGAACATATCCACCGCCAGGGCGACATAGCCCTGTTCGGCCAGCATGCGGGCGCGCTTACGGGCATACTCGTTGTGCCCCCACCACTCATGCACCACCAGGACCGCCGGCCGTTTCCCCTTCATCGCCCGGTTGTCCGCCAGATACCCCTTGAGCAGCGTGTCACCGGCGCGATAACTCACCTCATGGCCGGTCGCTTTTGCCCAGGAACCCGTAGGAACAAGCAGCAAAAACGCCAGCAGGATAGCGAATTCCGCCGCACATCTTTTCATGTTTTTTCCTCCTTGAGCGCAGCAGTGTCTGACGCTCAAAATACGTGAGCCGGGGCGTCATATACGGTGATATTTCGGCAACCCGGCTGTCTTGATTAGAGCCGCAGCTTTCCGCCCCATCCTCTCGAATGGTTTGTATTATCGTTTACCTGACAGTACCCGCGACGTTCCGGCCAAGGGAGCCCCATCCGTTTCCCGCATGAGGTTCCGGCTTGGAAGCGATTGACCAACCACACTGGAAACTAGTCCTTGATTTGAAAGGCAACCTTGATAACCACCTGGTATTCGGCGACCTTGCCGTCATCACCGATGTGGCCCCGGACGTCCTGCACCTCGAACCAGGACAGTTTGTCCAGTGAGCCCTTCGCCTTGCTCAGGGCCGTCTCGATGGCCCCCTCGATGCTGGTGGGTGAAACTCCGATGATCTCAACCTTCTTGTAGATCCGATCCTTGCCGTACATGATGGTCTCCTTTCCTGCAGCGTACTGTCACCTGCTGTAACTATAGCAGAGAGCCTTCCCGACGCAACTTCCGTCAAGGAGAAACAGGAAGAGATGCCGTCGATTGCGGCAGTTGTCAGATTTTCACCTGTCGCAGCGCATCGATAAATTCGCCGATCACTTCATGGACCGGTTGCGCCCCAGCTCCGCACAGTATGCCGTGCCGTTTGAAATCAAAGGAGATGTAGCGCTTGTCTTTCGAACCGAGCATTTCGTACAAGAGCCGTGTGCCGGCGGGATCGACCACCGGGTCGCCCTCGGCCTGCACAACCAGCACCGGCGCTTTCAGGTCGGCCAGCTTCGGCTTGAGTCGCCGCATGAACAGTTGCAGTTCCCTGACCCCTGCCACCGGCAGACGCTGGTAGTTGATATGCGGGTGTTCCACCGCTATTTCCACGAATTCCTTCTTGTCCCCCTGGCGGGCGATCAGATCCATCAGCTTGTTCCAGACCGTAACCGCCGGCACCAGACGGGACGATATGTCAAGCAGGCGCAGCGGCGGGCAGACGGCAAATACCCCGGCGGCCTTTTTGACTCGTATGGCACAATCCAGGGCCAGTCCGGCTCCGAAGGAGAAACCGCCGATGACCACCCGGCTGCAGATGGCGCTCATCAAGGCGTAGCCGCAATCCACCGACTCCAGCCACTCCCGGCCGGTTCGGATTGCCAGATCATCCGGGGAGGTGCCGTGCCCCTTGAGACGCACAACATAGACCCACAGCCCTTTAGCGTTCAGGTATTGGGCCAGCTCCGCCATCTCCAGCGGCGCTGCCAGAAATCCGTGCACCAGCACGACCCCCAGCTCCCTCGATTTCCCCCGCAGCAGCACTGGAGCACCCACGGTGCGTTCCTTGCTCTCCCCTGGCTGGAAAAATCTGCGGTAATCGGCAAGGAATTCCTGCTTGGCCTGACGGAAGAGCAAGCGGGCGACCTGGTAGCGTATCACTATGTCCGGCAGCCAGGCTATTTTGCGTACCTGCAGCTGCAAGGCGGACAGGGGAGCCATTTCATTGGCGATCACCGCCAGCGGATTGTCGATGCGCGCCCGGTGCAGATGCAGCTGGGAGGAGAACTTGGTATCTGTTTTGATGAGCTGGCCGCTATCCAGCTGGACGACCCCGGTTTCCCGGGCCAGCTCCAGGAATTCATGGTACTTGCTATAGCGGTCATCGGTCAGCAGGGCCACCTGCGAGCTTTCCATGCTGTGATGACGATACACATCCGTCTTACGCAACTCGCGGCTGGCCAGCAGGAAGACTCGCCGGCGAAAGTCATCTTCGGAAATATCGCTGAAGAGCCGCGCCTTGAGCAGCGAGGCGAACAGGTGATCGTGGTTGACGGTGGTCATGCGGTAAATGTCGGCCATGTACTGCCGCATCAGGTGGCCGGCTTCGCGGCGCATCAGCCGGCTGGACGGAAGATCGTCATCCAGATTGATGGGGCTGCTAGAATACATGTCGCGCTCGATAATCGCCTGCTGCAGAGACTGACACACATCGATGGGCTGGCCGAAATTGATGTCGATGTCCACTCCGGAGAACAGCATGGTGCCCTCGGTAAGAAATTCCTCCCGCAGCCGCTCGGAAATATTGTCGATGTAGCGTTCCGCCAGTCTGCTGAGCAGGTTTTCCCGGGCACGTACCGGATAGTAGGTGATGTTGACCGGAACGATCCAGGTCTTGCCAGTGAGCACCGGCCGCAGGTCACAGATCCTAAACAGACCCTGCAGCCGTGCCGCTTCGGGATCCCCTCGTTCCACCAGCTTGATCAGGCGCTGGCGGTAGAATTCGGTGCGCAGAGCCAGGGCTGCCGCCCCGCTGTGGGCATGGGGCCGCACCCTTTTGCTGGAGGGGAAAAAGAAGGGACGGTCCAGGGCATTGTCTTTGTGCTTGAGCATGCACCCCTCGGGATAGATGATCCAATTGGCCTCTCTGGTGAGCAGGCTCTTGACCATCAGCCGGTCCCGGTCCGGATGGCGGGTGGACACGGCGCCGACATTCTCGAGAAAACCGCTGAACGGGCCTTCGAAAAAGGAATAATCCGCCAGCGACCAGACCGGCAGTGCGGTAAGATTATAGATGTGGTAGGGGAGCAGCAGCGTCTCGATCCTGGTGAAGTGATTGACGACGAAGACGATCGAGTCGCCGGGAATCTGCTTCTCGTTATGGATGATCACCTTGGCGCGGGACAAACTCTGCATCAGGCGGATCATGCTGCCGGTGGCGAGATAGGCGAAATTGTTCATCTGAAATCCCTGCCGGGAGGCACTGACCCGGGAACTCCGGCTGCTCCGGCTTCGTCCGGTTGCTCTGCCGGTGCCTTGTTCAGCATGCCGCGCAGCCAGCCCGGCCGGTTGGTCATTACCGAATCAACCCCCAAAGCAGCCAGCCGGCGGGCGGAGGCTACGTCATCCACCGTCCAGACATGGAGCTCCTGTCCGGCGGCATGCAGGGCGCTGACGAACTGTTCGTCGAGAATGCTGCGGCTGCGACTGGCGAGACCGCCGGCGCCGATACGGAGCAGGGTGTCAAGCACCTGCTGTCGGGATGGGCGCCAGATGCCGCCTTTATTCAAGCGGTAGTCACTGAGCCAGCAGGCCCGGATTTTCGGCAGCTGGCGTTTGACTTCCGTGATGAGCGAGGCGCTGAAGGCGAGGATGCGGAGCTGCCCGGGGTCAACCCCCGATTGGCTGATGATCTCTTTCAAGGGTGGGATGATTTCCGGGCCGGCTTTCAATTCGATCAGGAACCGCTTCCCGGCCGGGAGGTCGGCCAGGACCTCCGCCAGGGAGGGGATCCGCGTTCCGGCCCAGGCCGCCCCTTTCCAGCTGCCCACATCCAGTCGGCGCAGCTCCTGAAAGGAAGTTTCCGCAACAACAAGATCGCTGGCGGCGGTGCGTCCCGTCGAAGGGTCATGGATGCAGACCAGCTGACCGTCACGGGTGAGACGAAAATCGGCTTCGATACCGTCGGCGCCCTCCTGCCAGGCAAGACGGAAGGCGGCCAGCGTATTTTCAGGAGCAGTGCGGGAAGCCCCGCGATGGGCAATGAGCAGCAGGGGGGTAGGCACGGTTTTCTCCGGGGGCGGGCTTCGGGACGATCCCGGCGGCATTATTGCTGTAGCCAAGTTGCCTGCTCACCAATTTAGCCCCAAATATCTGTTTAGCAGGCACAATCCCGCTTCTGTGGTCAGAAGCATGTACCTTTCGGTTTTCCCCGTCGTTTCCTTTAATTATAAAACATGGTTAAATTATACAACTGGATTTGCACGAGTAAAGCGGTATTACGACCGCTCGTCTTCCGCGGAGTCCGGATCAACTATACGTAAATTTGTATTTACCACCCGCGATGCCGCACGTATCATGCACTCCATGTATATATTTGATCGGAAACCGAAATGAACCGGGTACACGTCTCAATCCGCCGCAAGCTGCTGTTTGCCACCCTGGCTCCGCTCTGCGCGGCCATCCTGCTCTGCTGGTTCATCGGCGCCACGCTGATCACCGACCGCGTCTTCCACCAGGCCCAGCTGAAAGTGCTGGGGGATCTCAATTCGGCCCGCAAGGTTTACCTGGACGAGATCAACCACCTGACCGGCCTGGTCAAGGTGGCCGGAATGAGCCCGATCATGTCCGGATCGCTGGAATCGCCCCCCCAGCAGGGGCTGGAGTCCATGCTGCAGCAGCTGCTGCAGAGCGAGCAGCTCAGCTTCCTCAACGTGGTTGACCGCAACGGCGTCGTGCGCTACCGGGCCGCCCGGCCGGCATCCCGCGGAGACCATCTGGGGGATGATCCGCTTGTTGCCCGGGCCCTGGACGGTAATCCTACCGGCGGCACACAGATCTACAGCGCGGAGCGACTCAGGCGTGAAATTTCCGCTTCTGCCGGCCGGCTATCCGTGGCCATCAAGGCCACTCCCCGTTCCCGACCGAACACCCGGCAGGCAGAGCAGCGGGGTCTGCTGCTGGTGGCGGCTGCTCCGTTGAAGGATGCGGACGGATCCGTGGTCGGTGCCCTGCAGGCCGGGCTGCTGCTGAATGGCGACAGTCGCCTGGTGGATACCATCTCCAGGATCGTCTATGACCAGGCAGAGGGGGGAGCGGCAACCATCTTTCTGGGGGATGTCAGAATCGCCACCAGCGTGCGGGATGCTGCCGGCGAACGGGCAATCGGAACGCTCATGTCGGGCGAGGTCGCCACGGCGGTTTTGGATCAGGGGCGGCGCTGGAGCAGCCGCGCCTTTGTTCTCAAGGACTGGAACATCTCGGCCTACGAGCCGATCAGCGACCCGCAGGGCAACGTGATCGGGGCGTTATATGTGGGCATGCCGGAGCGCCCCCTGCTGCAGATGCGCACCAATCTCAACCTGATCTTCGGCGGCGTGCTGCTGTTCGTGACGCTGATCGGAGTGGCCCTCTCCAGCTGGCTCAGCCGGCGCCTGGCCCAGCCGGTGCGCGCCCTGGCCGAGGGCGCCCGCCGCATGGCAGCCGGCGAACGCATCAGCGACATCGTGGTCGACACGGATGACGAGATCGGCCTTCTGGCGGCCGAGTTCAATACCATGGCCCGTGAGGTCAGCACACTCAACCAGACCCTGGAACAGAAGGTCGCCCGGCGCACCATCCAGCTGGAGGAGAAAAACCAGGAACTGCTGGCGGCCCAGAAGGAGCTGGCCAGGGCCGAGCGCCTGGCCGGCATCGGCCTGCTGGCGGCCGGAGTGGCCCACGAGATCAACAATCCCCTGGCCATCATCCGCGGGAACACCGAGCTGCTCCAGGACGAGATCCCCGAGCAGGCCGAGGAGCGTGAGGAGGTGGAGGCGATCATGGTGGAGGTCGGCCGGATCGAACGGATCGTCAGCAACCTGAAGGTCTTCTCCCGTAGCGGTATCAGGCGCCTGACCCGCTTTTCACTGGGAGGGCTGCTGGACAGCATCCTGGACCAGATCGGGCACCAGATCCCGCTGGAGCCGTACCGCTTGGCCCGTGACTACCGGGGCAGGGATTGTGAGATTGAGGCGGATGAGGACCAGCTCCGGCAGGTGTTTACCAATCTGATCATAAACGGCCTGCAGGCCATGGAGGGGGGCGGGGTGCTGACAGTGGACATTTCCCCGGACATGAGCGGCTCACTGGTCAGCGTGACGGTCGCCGACAGCGGCCCCGGTATCAGACCGGAGCAGATGGAAAAACTGTTCACACCGTTTTTCAGCACCAAGCCCCGGGGGAGCGGCCTGGGGCTGGCGGTTTCCTACGGCATCGTCAACGATCATGGCGGTGAAATCAGGGCTGTAAACCGGGAGGGAGCAGGGGCAATCTTCACGGTGACCCTGCCCCTGCGGGATCGGCTTTCCGAAGCCGGCCACCCGTCGGCGGAAAGTTAATGGCGAGTTTTAACGTGCTGCGTTGCGAAGAGTTTTAGGGCTGCTTCACAATCGGCTTTTCCAATGCCGGGATGCGTTCTCCATGGTTCCCAGGTTGACAACATCACCGTAACCCCCCTTTTTCAGGGTTTCGGCTGCAATGCCCGATCTCCGGCCGGTGTGGCAGTAGAGATAGATTTTTGTCTTCTTGTCGGGCACGACCGCCGTTATGCCCTGTTCGATCTTGTCATGGGGAATCAGCACAGCCCCCTGCAGATGCCCCCCGTTCCATTCCGCTTCGGTCCTAACATCGATCACAACCGGGCCAGCCACCTCCTGACCAGCTGCAAAGACCGCCACTCCGCACAGACCAAGCACCCCAAACACTATCACCACAACCATCGTCCTCATCATTTTCATCCGCGACTACTCCTTTCCGATTAAAGACACGATCAATTTAGCAAACTGACCGGAAATAACGAATAAATTTTTTGTGGCGCCATCGCCATAGCGATCGCAATCGCATTCGGCATTGGCGGCAGGGAAATTGCGGGCAGGGAACTGGATGAATGGGTCAGGTCAATGAAGGAGAAAAAACCTTAGCAGAGAGTATATTCACACGGTTAGAGGTTAGAGGTTAGAGGTTAGAGGTTTGGGGTGAGGCGTGCTTCACCCCTCTCTGTTTGCACTGTCAGCCGCACCTGGCAACCTGGTGTCCGGCGGCCGTCAGCTCAGCCACCAACCAGCTCCGCCAGTTCCGGCAACTTTTCAGCCAGCGTGGGGGAGAGTTCCACACCGGCCTGGTAAAATGACGGTATAATCCCTAAGAGCGAAACCTGATCAGGGGTCCTGTCGCACAGATCCAAGAGAGGCGAAGGCCAGCATTGCGGGCCTTCGCCATGGCTAAGTCCGACAGACTCCTAGCGTGTCACTGAATCAGCACTTACTCCCGGATTAAGCACTACGACTTCCACACGCCGGTTATACTGGCGTCCGGCTGCGGTCTGGTTGCTGGCGGCAGGAAAACGTTTGCCGTACCCTTTTGTTGCTATTCTGTCGGCGCTGATTCCCTTTTCGAGTAATGCTTTACGGACAGAGTCAGCACGCCTCTGGGATAGTTGTATATTGTATTCCTCTCCACCTACACTGTCAGTATGCCCTTCGATCACCACGTTTCTGTCGGAGTGTTTTTCCAGGAAATTGGCAAGTCTGTCGATTACTTGGGAAGCGCCCGGCATTAAATTTGCTTTGCCTGTGTCAAACAGGACGTCACCGAGCGTGAGGACGATTCCGCGTTCAGTCTGCTTACCCTTCAATTCGGCCAGTTCGGCCTCCATTTGCTTGGATTTGGCTTCTGCCTGTTCCGCTTGCTGACGAGCTAATTCAAGTTGTGACTTGCTGGTCAGTGCCTCCTCTTTAGTCTTTGCAATCTCTGATTCAAGTTGTGTCTTGCTGGTCATTGCCTCCTCTTTAGTCTTTGCAATCTCTGATTCAAGTTGCATCTTGCTGGTTTTTGCCTTCTCTTTAGTCTTTTCAATCTCAATTTCACGGGATTTCAAAATGATTTCATTTTTATCCTTGGCAAGTTGCTGAATTTCCTTTTCGGCCATGCCCTTCTCGGCAATGGCAATGGCAATCCCCGACTTTTTTTCCGCAAGGTAAGCGAGATGCTCCTGCTTTTCCATATCACCTGCCTGTTCAGCGGCCTGCAGCGCCTGACCGGCCTCATAGGCGGCAACCTGTGCATTCGCAGCTATCTTCGGGTCAGCTTGCACCTTGGCATACTCCGAACGTGCCCGTTCCAGGGATTTGCTTACGGATGGTCCAGCGCATCCTGCAGCCAGCAGGGTCACCGGAATTGCCAGGATGATCCACTTTTTATATAAATCCAAATATAAGTGTGTACGTCTCATGTCTGATTCCTCCTCGATGTCGGTTGTCTCATTGAGCTTTCTGAGACCTTTCGATCTCCTTGCCGAGTGCGTCTATGCTGTCTCGCAACTCCTTGACGTTCTGCATTGCTTTTTTCGAGTTCGTTTTCGCCAAGGCAAGATTGGAATCCACCTGAGCCTTTTCAACCAAAAGGCGAGCCTGTTCATATTCCTTCTTATCCATAGCTGCCTTTGCAGCTTCCAGTTTTTCCTCGGCCATCTTCAATTCGAGAGGTGCATTGATAGTCGCATTGCTGTCCCGCGCCTCGCCGATTGCCTTTTCAGTATTAGCAATCTGTTCCTTGGCGATAACGGCCTCTTTTCCTGCGCAACCGCCTACTCCAAGCAAACCACAAAGCGCCAGCACATAAACTGCCAGAAGTGTTCTGTTCTTCTTCATCTTTTTCTCCTCCTTTCCAGCTTGTATACAACAACCCGCCGCACGGCTTATCGTTAAGCGTTATTACATGAAAACTATACAATAAAAATTGTCAAGAGCAACCCGCACAGCAAACTTAACAGTTTCAGAACGACTTTGACCAGAGAAGCATATAGCTGTAACCGGACGTACCGTTGCGCAGGAGCTTCGTGTCATAGGCGTATTCCAAGTAGAGTTGCGAATCTCTGAAAAAGCCGCTGGTGAGGCCAACCGAAAAGGCCTCGGCGTCCGTTGAGGTCAATCTGAGTTTCAAACCACGATCTACGGCATAGTCGGGCCGATTGCCACCCCAAGCGAAGGTGCCGCGCAGATGCAGGTAAAGAAAGAATAAAAGCTCTCGACGGTATTCAAGAGTACTGACCACATAGTCAGAAACTGGAAAATTGTTGTACAGGGCACCGGGGTAGGGCAGCCGGTAGAGGTCGTCGGATTCGTTCGGGAACGGACCGCCGCCTGCGCGGAATGTCGAGAACCGGTCGAGCTTTCCCCAGGGAGATACTCCACCGTGAAGGTACCAGATGAAGCGGTTTCGTTCTGAGAGCCACGGAATCCCCATAGCTCCGATTACATAGCCGGAGAGTTTGAGATAGTCCCTGGTCTCATTCTTGGTGAATACCAGGCTGCTGAAGGTGCTATCCGACCACCTGTCGCGCCGGGTGAGCTCCAAATCGCCACCCCATGCCCAACCATCATGAGGGAGTTCCATAATGTTTCTGCTAAGCCCGTCTTTTCGTATGCGGAGACGCAGACCATGAACGAAAGTATCCGGCGGCAGACGGACGTCGGCGCCGGTGTCGCTTGTCCGCATGTCATAGAAATAACCGGCGTGATATAACATCTGAATGCGCAGGTCATTGTCCGTCTTGAACGGCGCAACCGGGATCCGGATTCCGGCGCCGAGCCATCCGGAGACGGTTCCCCATATGATGGAGCTAGACTTGACTTCCTTGCCGTTTTGTAACTCGGTGTCGGCAAAAGGCACCGTGTTATTCTCGAAATGGCCAAGGAGCTGGAATCGACCGGAGCTTCGGGCGACATCCATTTCATTGACGAACAGGCCGATTATGTCCCTGGTCCACCATTTATCCCAGCGATGCCGATAATAGAAGGCTGCAATCGGGACCCCCAAATCCCTATCCACCTCGGGGGTATAAAAATTCCCTCCAAGGGTCAGGGAACGAACTTTTTCGCGGTTTCGGGCCGGAATGTCGATGGTCCTGCCGAATAATATAGTCTTATACGGCTCCCCGGCGAGCGGTGTTTGAATGGCTCCATCGCTAGTGGATTCTCCAGTTCCCTGACCTTCCTGGCGGACAAAGTCTGATTTTGCATCGACAGCGACAACGTCGAGAGGATTCCCGCAGATGATGGCCAAGGCAGCAATGAGAAAAACCACCTGGCTGGATTTACAAATCGCGCAAAATATCCCGAGATATGAGTTGGTCGTTCTGAATATCTTCATGGGTCTCCATCATGTAAACGGCGGCTGAATCCCTGCATAGAGGACGAGGTTTTCGAGTTTCAATGATGTATATGTGACAGAAAAAGTTAACCGACAAATTTTAATGTAATCCGGATAAAATTTTGAGGACAATATACCATTTTGTTAAAACTGCAAATTTTAATACGTAAAAGCCGCCCGAAACAACTCCAGGCGGCCTTGCAGCGACATAAAGAAACTTTACGCTTTTTGGGAGGGGCAAAATGGTAGGGATACATGCAAGGTAGCCACACAAAAAGGAGCGCAGAAATTGCGTTCCTTTTTGTGGTTATATCGGTCGCTAGGAGTCTGTCGGACTTAGGAAATCGTAACGAAAATTCGGCTGGGCGAGGACAGATTTTGCCGATTTTGAAGGTCAATAGTTGTTCTATTGACCAAGAAAACGGCAAAATATGGACCGTTCAGACGGATTTGCAGTAGATTTCTCCTAAGTCCGACAGGCTCCTAGAGGTCAGGTCAGTTTTGTAATCCGGTGCCCCTCCGCCGTCAGCTCGGCCACCACCAGCTCCGCCAGCCCCGGCAATTTGGCAGCCAGCGTGGGGGAGAGTTCCACACCGGCCTCATAGGAGGCCGGTATGATCCCGAAGAGCGAAACCTGATCCGGGGTCCTGCCGCGCAGGTCGGAGAGGAACAATACCTCCTGGATGCCGATCTGGTGGGGAGACATCTTGATCGGCAGCTTGCCCAGCATAAATTGCTCCTTCTCGTAGCGCAAGACATCTCCCGGTTCACCGGCGGCATCAACCACATCCACCAGAAAGACCCGGTCGGTCTCTTCCAGCAGGTGGGTGACCATGATCCCCAGGGTACCGCCATCGTACAGCTCCACCTCATCCTGAAAACGATAATTCTCTTCCAGGTATTTGATGAAATGTACGCCAAAGCCTTCGTCGCTGCAGAGCAGGTTGCCCGCCCCGAATATCAGTGTTTTCATTGTTTTTTTCCTTAAAAGGCAACCCCCCTCAATCCCCCCTTATCAGGGGGGAAGCTATTAAGCCTCCCCTGATAAGGGGAGGTTTGGAGGGGTTTGCGAATTTATATCACTTTCACTTTGGTGATTTCTTTCCCCTCCGGATCGATGGTATGCACGGCGCAGGCGATGCAGGGGTCGAAGGAGTGGATCGTGCGCAGCACTTCCAGCGGCTTGTCGGCCTGGGCCACCGGGTTGCCCACCAGCGAGGCCTCGTAGGGGCCCAGGGCGCCCTTGTCGTCGCGGGGCGAGGCGTTCCAGGTGGAGGGTACCACGGCCTGGTAGTTCTTGATCTTCTTGTCCTTGATCACGATCCAGTGGGAGAGCGTGCCACGGGGCGCCTCATGGAAACCGACCCCGCGGAACTCCCCATTGGGGATCTCGGTCGGGTTGGCATAGACCTTGTCCCCCTTGCCCACGTTTTCCACCAGCTTGTCCAGGTATTCCAGGGAATAATCGGCCATCAGGTGGGCGCGGATGGCGCGGGCGCCCAGGCGCCCCATGGTGGAGTGCAGGTCGTTGACCCCCACGCCGATCGCCCGGCAGGAATCGTCCACCAGCTTTCTGACCTTCTGGTTGCCGCCGGCATAGGCCGCGAACAGCTGGGCCGGCGGGCCGACCTGCACCGGTTTTCCGTCCAGGCGGGGCGCCTTGCACCAGGTGTACTTGCCGTTGTCCTGGAAATCGCTGTAGTGGGGTTTGGTTTCTCCCTCCCAGGGATGCAGGCTGGCACTCCCCTCGTACCAGGCGTGGGCCACGTTTTCAGTGATGCCGCCGATCAGGGCCGGATCCTGGTGATTGGTGATGATCCGGGCGCCCTTGATGTCGCCAGCGGCGATAATCCCACCCGGCAGGGCGAATTTGCTGTTTCTGGTGTCCTCGGCCATCTCCGGCACGGTCAGGTAGTTGACCACCCCCTTGCCGTACTTGAACCATTCCCGGTAGGCCGAGGCAATGGCGACCATATCGGGATAGTAGACTTTCTGGACAAATTCGCGGGTCTCTTCCATCAGGGCCCGCAGGGCGGCGATTTTTTCCATGTTGATGGCGGCCAGGTTGTCCATGTTGATGGCCGTGGCGACGCCGCCGACGCACAGGTTCTGGATGTGGGGGTTCTTGCCCCCCAGGATGGCGCCCACCTGGGCCGCCTTGCGCTGGTAATCCAGCGCCTTTAGGTAATGGGCCACCGCCATCAGGTTGGCTTCCGGCGGCAGCTTCATGGCCGGATGTCCCCAGTAGCCGGAAGAGAAGATCCCCAGCCGGCCGGTGTCCACCAGCGCCTTGAGCTTCTTCTGGACAGCGGCGAACTCCGTCACGCTGTTGCCGGACCAGTCGGAGATGCTCTGGGCCAGTTGGGCCGTCTTCCTGGGATCGGCCTTGAGGGCGGAAACCACATCGACCCAATCCAGGGCCGAGAGATGGTAGAAGTGTACGATATGGTCCTGCACCGAGTGCTGGGCCATGATCATGTTGCGGATGTACTGGGCGTTCAGGGGCACATCCACCTTGAGGGCATGCTCCACCGAGCGGATGGAGGAGATGGCATGCACCGTGGTGCAGACGCCGCAGAAACGCTGGGCATAGATCCAGGCGTCTTGGGGCGGGCGATCCTTGAGGACGGTCTCGATGCCGCGCCACATCTGGGCTGACGACCAGGCGCTGGTGACCGCGCCACCGTTTACTTCAACATCGATGCGCAGGTGGCCTTCGATGCGGGTGATTGGATCCAGGGTAATGCGAGCCATATTGAAACTCCTTATGAGTTGAGATTTTTGATTCCCCCTCCCTTGACGGGAGGGGGCAGGGGGGAGGGTGAAGCTGCCATCGAATATGTCATGGCAAATTCCCCCCCACCCTAACCCTCCCCCGCCAGGGGGGAGGGAACATTTCTGAAGTTACGCCTTTTCCGCCACCCCATGCGCCTGATCATGCTGCTGCCTGGTATGCAGCTTGGGCAGCACCGGCAGGATCTTGACCAGCACCTGGTACCCCAGGATCTCGAAAGCCACGATGCCGACGGTGATCATCAGCTCGGCCAGGGCCGGGAAATAGTGCCACCCCTTGCCCGGATTGAAGCCGATCAAGTAGACGTTGAAGCGGTACAGGGCGCCCCCCAGCACGATCAGGGCGGCGGAGACGAACAGCCAGCGGATCGATTCGCGTTTTTTGCCGCTGAACATCAGCAGCGAGCCGCCGGCCACCAGACAGAACTCCAGCAGGAAGAAGCGCGAATAGAAGTCCAACGACAGGGCCGCAGCCAGTTGCCCGCGCCAGGCCAGGTCGCCGATCACGACCAACAGCCAGATCACCGTCAGCCAGGGAATGATGCGGGCCATGCCGGCCAGTTCACGGGTCTCGAAGGGGCGCTTGAAGGCGTAGCAGGAGATGACCGACTCCAGGATGGCGATGGAGTAGCCGATGAACATGCAGTTGATCAGGAACAACAGCGGCAGGAAGCCGGTGTGCCAGAGCGGATGCAGCTTGGTCGAGGCGATCAGCAGCAGCGACCCCAGCGAGGACTGGTGCATGGTCGGCAGGGTGATGCCCAGCACGATTATGAAGATCAGCACCTTGTCCAGGCGCGGCTTGAGCCAGGCGGCCAGCTCCTTGACCGATTCCAGCCGCTCGTCCAGCCGCTCGGGGCGCGTGATGCCGGTGCGGGCATGCAGCTTGTCCAAAAGCATCTGAAGCGTCCGCCATTCGGTTTTCTCCAGGGTGGTCAGGATGGCCGGCAGGAACTCCAGGGCCAGCACCGTGGTGTAGGCCATGACGCACAGGGCCACCTCGAACATGGCCGAATTGGCCTGCCACTTGGAGGGCAGGAAGAAGTTGTAGGCGTTCCAGGGGCGCCCCACATCCACCATGACCGAGAAGCCGGCCAGACCGTAACCGAACATGCTGGTCAGGATGGCGGAGCGGATCATGGGGTGGTAGTGCATGCGGTTGCGGATGTAGACCAGGATCGCCATGGCGTAGCCGCCACAGGCGATGGCCGTGCCGGTGGCGACATCGTAGGTGATCCAGATCCCCCAGGGGTAGCCGTCGCTCATGTTGGATACGGCGCCGATGCCCTTGACGAAACGCAGCGCCACCAGGCCGAAACCGATCAGGGTCAGTACCAGCAGGACCAGGAACGACGGGGTGAAGATTCTGGCCTCGTGTTTTTGGAATTCATCATGCCCCATGGTCACCCTCCCCGGCTTTGCCGTCGTCAGCGCCGTGCCCGGGCGCCTCTTCTCCCTTTTTCTTATTCTTGACCGCCACGTAGCAGAGGGTACTGTAAAGCGCCACCGGCGCGATGAACCCCTTGTAGATGGTGTGCTGGATCTTCTCAGAGAACTCGGCCGGCGCTTCGTTTTTCAGCAGCGGCAGGCCGAGCTTGTTGAACTGCATGGCTGACAGGTAGAGGTGATTGGTGCCCCCCACCTCTTTCTCGCCGTAAATGTGATTCAGATAGTTGCCCGGATTCTGCTGCAGGCGCTGGTTGGCCTCAGCCAGCAGGTCCTTGCGCCGGCCGAACATGATCGCTCCGGTCGGGCAGACCTCGGCGCAAGCCGTGACCCCCTTCTGGCGCAGATTGGTGCTCTTGCACAGGTCGCACTTGACTATCTGGGGAATGGCCTTGTCCCACTGGAACTTGGGGATGTTGAAGGCGCAGGCCACCTGGCAGTAGCGGCAGCCGATGCAGGCGTTCTTGTTGTAGTCCACGATGCCGGTCACCTCATCGCGGGTCATGGCACTGACCGGACAGACCGATACGCAGGACGGTTTCTGGCAGTGCATGCAGGAGTATTTGAAATAGGACCAGCTGCGGTCGGACTCCTTGAAGAGTTTGATCAGGGTGCGGGTGCTGCCGGACAGGTCCTGGGGGGCATCCCACAAACCATCGCTGTCGAATTTCGCCTTTTCATAGGCCAGGCTGCCGTAGTCGCCGTTGACCCGCTTGCAGGCCGACATGCAGGCCTTGCAGCCGACGCATTTGGTGGCGTCGTAGAGCATGCCCAGGGTCTCGTTGCTGACCTGGTGCCCTTGCGAGGCCGCGGCCGGACGACCGGCCAGCAGGGCCGCTCCGCTGGCGCCCATGATCTTGAGGAAATCACGCCTACTCGGTTTTGTCATGATCAGCCCCCTTTTCCGGCCCGTCAGGGAGTTTCCTGGCCATCATTACGCCCGCGCCGACGGCGGCGCCGGCGGCCAGGCCGATCACGCCGGTGGTCAGCGGATCGGGCCCCTTGCCCTTGTCCTTCAGGTCGACCGGGGCATAGCTGTCGAAGGGGGTCGGCTCGTGGATCTGGACCTTGTCGGCTATGGCGGTCTTGAAGAGCAGTTCCGGCTCGGTGCAGCCGATGCAGGGATGTCCCACCGAAACCGGCCAGACATTGGCGTCGTTGAAGCGGACCACCGAACAGTTGGCATAGGTGGCCGGCCCCTTGCAGCCCAGCTTGTACAGGCAGTAACCCTGGCTGTGGCCTTCATCGCCGTAGGCCTTGGCAAAGCGGCCGGCGTCGAAGTGGGCCCGTCGTTCGCAGTGTTCGTGGATTTTGCGGCCATAAGCGAATTTGGGACGCCCCAGCTGATCCAGTTCGGGCAGTTTCTTGAAGGTCACGAAATACAGCACGGTTGACAGGAAATTGTAGGGGTTGGGGGGGCAGCCGGGAATATTGATGATCGGCTTGTCCTTGACCAGGTCGCGCACCCCGACCGCACCGGTCGGATTCGGCCCGACCGACTGGATGCCGCCGTAGCTGGCACAAGTGCCCATGGCAATGATGGCCAGGGCCCCTTCGGCCGCCTTCTGCAGGGAATCCATGGCCGTCTTGCCGGAAACCTTGCAGTAGATGCCGTTGTCCTTGGTCGGGATGGCACCTTCCACCACCAGGATGTACTTGCCCTTGTTGGCCAGCATGGAATCATGCAGCGCCTGCTCGGCCTGGTGGCCGGAGCCGGCCATCAGGGTCTCGTGGTAGTCCAGGGAGATCATGTCCAGGATCAGGTTCGACAGCGTCGGGTGGGTCGAGCGCAGGAGCGACTCGGAACAGCCGGTGCATTCCTGAAAATGCAGCCAGATCACCGCAGGCCTGCTGTCGCTGGCCCTGGCAGACGCGGCCACCTTGCTGACCATGCCGAAGGGGAGCCCCAGCATGGCGGAGACCGTCACGCATGTCTTCATGAAATCCCGACGATTGATATCGGGGAAAAGTCCATCCTTTGCCATGTTACTTCCTCCGCTTGCCATGCTGGATATGTTTACATAAAATTTCTGTGTATACGGCAATGCCTGTGCCAAATCGTGCCGGGTCAGCCAGCTTTTATTAGCCACCGATATCATTGACTTTTTATCGTTGCGCTCAAAATATTGCTGCAGGACGGCCAAACCTGATTGCTACTTTTTGTCCCGAGCTGTATCATTTTGTCCCGACGGTTGGGATATGTAGACGCACGCGAAGGAGCAAGCGATGGCAAAGATCTTTATCTGCGATGATGAAATCGAGATTCTCACTTATCTGGACAAACTGCTGCGGGCCAGCAGCCACCAGGTGGAAACCTTCAGCCGCGGAGCCGACCTGCTGGCCCGGCTCGAAAGCGGAGAAATCCCGGGGTGCGACGTGATCCTGCAGGACGTGCGCATGCCGGATCTGGACGGGCTTCGGATCCTGAAACAGCTGCGCAAGCTCTACCCTGGCGTACCGGTGGTGATCATGACCGCCCACGGCGGCATCGACGACGCGGTGCATGCCATCAAGCTGGGCGCCTATGACTACATCACCAAACCCTTCCCCAAGGAGAAGCTGCTGGGGATGCTGGAACGTTTGCTGGACCACAGCCGGCTGGCGGCGGAGAACCGTCAGCTGCGGGAGGAGCTGCACCGCGGCAGCGGCAGTTCCAATGCCATCATTTTCCGCAGCGCCGCCTTCCGCGAAGTTTACGACCTTACGCTTCAGGTGGCGGAAAGCGACGCCAATATCCTGGTCATGGGCGAGTCCGGCACCGGCAAGGAACTGATCGCCAGCGCCCTGCACCACAATAGCCCCCGCCGGGGCAAGCCGTTCGTATCCCTCAACTGCGCCGCCCTTTCCGACACCCTGCTGGAAAGCCAGCTGTTCGGACATGTGCGTGGCGCCTTTACCGGCGCCGTCATCAACCAGAAGGGGCTGCTGGAGGAAGCCGACGGCGGCACCCTCTTTCTGGACGAGATCGGCGATGTCAGTCCAGCCATCCAGGCCAAACTGCTGCGGGTCACCCAGGAAAAGGACTTCATCGTGCTCGGCTCAACCCGGACCCGCAAGGTGGATGTCCGTTTCGTGGCCGCCACCAACAAGGATCTGATGAGCGAAGTCCAGGCCGGCCGCTTCCGCGAAGACCTCTACTACCGCCTCAATGTCATCTCGATCACCTTGCCCCCCCTGCGCGAGCGGCGCGAGGACATCGAACCGCTGGCCCGGCATTTTTTGGACATCTCGACCCGCAGAATGAGAAAAGAGGTGCGCGACATCGATGGCGCTGCCCTGCAGGTGCTGCTGCAGTACGATTGGCCCGGCAATGTCCGCGAGCTGGAAAACGTCATCGAACGGGCCGTGATCCTGGCCCGGGGCACCACGCTCACCGCCGCGCTGCTCCCCCTGGGTACGAGAAGGGAACCGGCCGCGGCAGCAGGCTCCGGCACGCTGATAGCCCTGGATGAGGTGGAGCGCCGCCACATCGTGTCGGTGCTGAAGGAAACCGATTTCAACAAGAGCCGCTCAGCGGAGATCCTGGGGATTTCACGCAAGACACTTGACCGCAAGATCAGCGAATTCAAGCTGGGGGGCAACCGCACCCCATGAGGCGCCTGCGGACATCCATCCGGCTCAAGCTGACCGTCGCCACCCTGGTGCCTCTGGTTACGGCCATTGCCGTCTGCTGGCTGGTGGGTTCCTCGATCATCGTTACCCGTTTCTCCAGCCAGGCCCAGCAGACCGTGGAGGCAGACCTCAACTCCGCCCGCGAGCTGCTGCTGGGGGAGCAGGCGCGCCTGTCCGACATCATCCGCCTGACCGGCCAGATGCCGGAACTTTCCGCGACACTGCTGGCAGCCGGACCGGCGTCAGCGGTCCCGCCGCTGCAGGTGCTGCTCGGCAACGAACGTCTCAGCTTCCTGACCCTGGTGGACCGCCATGGCTTCGTGCGCTATCGGGCCGCCACCGGGGGATTGGGCGGCGATAACCGCAAAGGGGACAAACTGGTCGCCGCTGCCCTCAAAGGGGCCGTATCCAGCGGCGTTTCCCTGCTTTCGGCCAGACAGGCCGCCATGGAGAACCCGCAGCTGCCGCAGCTGATGACCATCCCGATCAAGGCCACCCCCCACGGGCAACCCTTCCCCAAAAAGATTGAAGATCGCGGCCTGTTTCTGGTCGCCTCGGCGCCGGTCCTCTCGGCCGACGGCGCCCTGCTCGGCGCGGTCTATGGCGGGGTGCTGCTCAACAACGACAACCGCCTGGTGGACCGCATCACGCGGGTGATCTTCCCGGCCGGAGACCGGGGCAACGGCTCCCGGGGCAGCGCCACGATTTTCCTTGATGATGTCAGGATTGCCACCAGCGTGCTGGACGAGCAGGGCAAAGCGGCCATCGGCACCCTCATGTCGGAAGAGGTCTTTGCCACGGTTTCCCGGGGAGGCAGATGGAAGGGGAGCGCCTTTGTGCTCAGGGACAAGTATTTTACGAACTACGAACCGCTGCTCGATCTGCAGGGAGCCCCGGTCGGAGCGCTGTTCGTGGGCATGCCCGAGCAGCCGCTGCTGCAATTGCGCTCCCAGGTCAACATCATTTTCTCGGCGGTGCTGCTGTTTGTCACCCTGATCGGGATGGCACTCAGCGCCTGGCTCGGCAGCAGCATGTCCCGGCCGCTGCGGGCACTGGTGGTCGGTGTGCGCAGGATCGCCGCCGGCGGGAACCTGCCCGACATAAGCGTGGACAGCCACGATGAGATCGCCGAACTGGCGGACGAATTCAACACCATGAAACACCGTCTGGCCGCCCGCGAGGAGGAGAACCGCGTCCTCAACCGCACCCTGGAGCAGCGGGTGGTGGAGCGGACCGCCCAGCTGGAGGAGAAGAACCAGCTGCTGCTGACCACCCAGAAGGAACTGGCCGAAGCCGAACGACTGGCGGGCATCGGTCTGCTGGCTTCCGGTGTGGCCCACGAGATCAACAACCCACTGGCCATCATCCGCGGCAATGCCGAACTGCTGGAGATGTTTGCCGGACCGGATGCGCCCCGCAGCGAGGAGCTTACGACCATCATCGAGCAGGCGGTCCGCATCGAGGGGATCGTCAGGAATCTGCTGACCTTCTCCCGCAGCGGCACCAAACGGTTGACGCTGTTCCCGCTGGCTGCGCTGCTGGACGACATTCTCGACCAGATCGGCCACCAGATAGCTTTGGATGCTTACACAATTTCCAGGAAATACCAGGGGCGGGACATCACCCTAGAGGGTGACGAAGGACAGCTGCAGCAGGTATTTACCAATCTGATCGTGAACGGCTTGCAGGCCATGGCGGGAGGCGGCATCCTGACGGTCGACGCTGCCGCCAGCGCCGACAGCAGTCAGGTCAGCGTGACCGTGGCCGACAACGGCCCCGGCATCACCCCGGAGCTGCGGGAGCAGATCTTCACCCCCTTCTTCTCCACCAAACGCAACGGGACCGGCCTGGGACTGGCGGTTTCCTACGGCATCGTCAAGGACCACGGCGGCGAGATCCGCATCAGCGGTGAAGAGGGAAGCGGGGCGGTATTCACGGTGGTTCTGCCGTTGCGCCAGGGAGCACTCCCGCTGCCACAGGATGGAGCCAGCCATGCCTGACCGCACGACCAGCAGCCAGGGCTGGACCAGCTTCAATTATTCAGACAGAGGAAAGGCATGACCATGATACCAGCCGACAGCAAACCGATGTTCCGCTTTCTGGCCGTAATGACGGCCGCCTCCATGATCGGGCTGCAGGGCTATACGATCCTGTTCAACAACTACGCGGTCGAGGTGATCGGCCTAGACGGCAACGGCGTCGGCATGATCCAGTCGGTGCGGGAGGTGCCCGGCTTTCTGGCGCTTTTGGCCGTGTTCGTGATGCTGTTCATCAAGGAGCACCGCCTGGCGGCCCTGTCCATCGCCCTATTGGGCATCGGCACCGGCATCACCGGCCTGTTCCCCTCCTTTGCAGGGCTGGCTTTCACCACCCTGGTGATGAGCTTCGGCTTTCACTACTACGAAACCAGCAACCAGTCCCTGACCCTGCAGTATTTCTCCAGCGGAGTTTCCCCGCTCGTCTTCGGCCGGCTGCGCAGCCTGGCAGCCGCCTCCAGCATAGTCTCCGGCGTCATGATCTGGCTGCTGGGGCTGTTTCTGGATTACCGCGGCACGTTTCTGGTGGTGGGAACGCTGGTCTTTCTGGCCGGAATCTGGGGCATGCTGCAGGAACCGACCCACGACAATATTCCGCCCCAGCGCCAGCGCATGTTCCTCAAGCGCAAGTATTGGCTGTACTACGTCCTGACCTTTCTGTCCGGCGCCCGGCGGCAGATCTTCATGGTCTTTTCGATCTTTCTGCTGGTGAAAATATTCAATTACTCGGTGCGGGAGATGACGCTGCTCTTCATCATCAACAACACCATCGCCTGGATGCTGAATCCGCTGATCGGCAGAGCCATCGTCCGCTACGGCGAGCGACGCATCTCGACCATCGAGTACTGCGGCGTGATCATGATCTTCATGGTCTACGCCTACACCGACTCCCGGCTGCTGGCGGCCCTGATGTACATCGTCGACAACATTCTCTTCAACTTTGCCGTGGCCATCCGCACCTATTTCCAGAAAATCGGCGAAGCGGAGGATGTGGCCTCTTCCATGGCGGTCGGCTTCACCATCAACCACATCGCCGCCGTGTTCCTGCCGGCCCTGGGTGGCTATCTCTGGATGATCAACTACCGCATTCCGTTTCTGGCCGGGGCCGCCCTGGGGGCGGTCTCGCTGGTTTTCGCCCAGTTCATGCGCACACGGCACACGCCCGAGGAGACTCCGCAAGAGCTGCTGCCGCCCTATACCGCCACGGAAAGCGAGCAGGTCTGATTCAGGGAACAGCCAACGCGTTAGCTGCTTGCCTTCCCAGCCAAAAACAGGCACAATGACACAATTTTCCCCAGGAGCAAGATCATGGCATTGCGTGTTTACAATACCCTTACGGGTGAGAAGGAACATTTCGTCCCGCTGGTGCCCGGCAAGGCCGGCATGTATGTCTGCGGGGTTACGGTCTACGATTACTGCCACATCGGCCATGCCCGTGCCAACGTGGTGTTCGACATCATCTTCCGCTACCTGACCTATGCCGGTTATGACGTGACCTACGTCCGCAACTACACCGACATCGACGACAAGATCATCAACCGCGCCAACCAGGAAGGGGTCGATTACCGCACCATCGCCGACCGCTATATCCAGGCCTTTGACGAGGACATGGCCCGCCTGGGGCTGGCCAAGCCGACGGTGGAACCCAAGGCCACCGACCATATCGGCGACATCATCGCCATCATCGAGACACTGATCGCCAAGGGACATGCCTATGCCTCCGAGGGTGATGTCTATTTTGCCGTGGAAACCTTCCCCGCATACCTCAAGCTCTCCGGCCGCAACCTGGAAGAGATGCAGGCCGGTGCCCGGGTGGAGGTGGGCGAGAAGAAGCGCAACCCGATGGATTTCGCCCTCTGGAAGGGGTCCAAGCCGGGCGAGCCCTGGTGGCAATCCCCCTGGGGCCAGGGACGGCCGGGCTGGCACATCGAATGTTCGGCTATGAGCATGGAGTTTCTGGGCAAGACCTTCGATTTCCACGGCGGCGGCAAGGACCTGATCTTCCCCCACCACGAAAACGAGATCGCACAAAGCGAGGCGGCCAACGGCTGCCAGTTCGTGCGCTACTGGCTGCACAACGGCTTTGTCAATATCAATTCGGAAAAGATGAGCAAGTCCCTGGGCAACTTCTTCACCATCCGCCAGGTGCTGGACAAGTTCGACCCGGAGACACTGCGCTTTTTCATCCTCTCGGCCCACTACCGTTCGCCGATCGATTTCTCCGACCAGAATCTGGATGAAGCCCAGGCCGGCCTGGAACGGATCTATGCCTGCCTGGCCGCCATGGATGAAATCCTGGATGGCCGCCCGACCTCGGCCGAGCTGCCGACGGTGGAGTCGCTGCCCCCCTCTGGCGAGGAACTGAGCGAGAAGATCCGGCTGCTGATCCCGCGCTTCGTGGAAGCCATGGACGACGATTTCAACACGGCCCAGGCCCTGGGAGTGCTGTTTGAGACCGTGCGGGCCAGCAACCGTTTTCTGGCCGAGACCGGCGAATACAGCCCGGTGGCGCTGTCGCTGATCGCCCAGATCCGGCGGCTGTTCACCGAAACCGGCAATGTGCTCGGCCTGTTCGCCCGGCGCCCGGCCGATTGGCTGGCCGGCATCCAGGCCGCCAAGGCCGGCCAGATCGACATCTCAGCCGATGAGATCGAGCGCCTGATCGTGGAACGGAGCGAGGCGCGCAAGGCCAGGGATTTCAAGCGGGGCGACGAAATCAGGGACATGCTGCTGGCCAAGGGCATCCAGCTGCTGGATTCACCCCAGGGTACCAGCTGGAAGGTGAAATGACCGGGCAGACCGTCGCGACTGAAGCGCCTTGAGTATGACCATGCTGGTGGTATACTTTTAAAAACTCCGTGACTGGCGAGGAATGCATGGACTGGGAATGCTGCTGGGACAAAAGTACGGTGACCACGAGCGACTGTCCCAACATCGGCGAGGGCGAAGAGGATCTGCTGCAGTCACAGCAACGGCGCATCCTGGAGAAGTGTTGCGACTGCGACCGGTTCAAGCACGACTTGGCCCGTTTCCGCGACAGCGGCAACCCGCTGGCGCCGGTTTTGGCACTCATTAACACTGAATACCGCCATCAAAAAAACCAGATCCAGTCCCTGGTAAGTTTCCTTGACAATAAAACCCTGGAAGTCCGCTTCCTGCATGAATTGGGGTCGGTGCTGCAGAGCTCCGTCGATCTGGATGAAGTGCTTTCCGTGGCTCTGACCGCCATCACCGCCGGCAAGGGTTTCGGCATGAACCGGGCTTTCCTGTTGCTGTTCGACCGCAATCGTAACCTCCTCTACGGCCATCTGGCCATTGGGCCGCGCAATTACGACGAAGCCTGGCAGGCCTGGAACGAGATCAGCACTACCGATATGGACCTGCAGACGCTGGCCCAGAACTTTCGTCATAAAAAGCTGACCACCGAACGGGCCAAATTTCAGGACATACTGAAACAGATGACCTTCACGCTGGACAACAGCGACCATATATTTGCCAAAACCATGGACAGCAACCAGCCGGCACTGATCGAGGATGCCTTTCACCACCCCGATGTGGATCCGGAACTTGCCCGTCTGCTGGGTGTCGACACCTTTCTGCTGATGCCGCTCATCTCGCGCAACCGGCGGGTGGGGCTGATCATCGCCGACAACTGCATCACCCACCGCCGCATCAGCGAAGAGGACATGCGTTCCCTGGAAACCTTCACCTTCCCGGTGGCCTTCGCCATCGAGCGCGCCTCACTCTACGACCGGCTGCAGGTGGAACTGAACCGGGTCACCGAGGCCGGCAAAAAACTGAAGGAACAGCAGGAACAGATCGTCAAAATGGAAAAGATGGCTCTGGTGGGACGCATCACGTCCAGTATCGCCCACTCCATCCGCAATCCACTGATGATAATCGGTGGCTTTGCCCGCTCGGTGCTGAAAAACACCCCCGAAACCGACCCCAAGCGGGACTTCATCGAGTCCATCGTGGGAGAAGCCCGCCAGATGGAGGGAGTGCTGGACGAGATCCTCAGCTACTCGGACGCCCTCTACCCTGCCAAGGATTTCTGGAACGTGAACCAGATGGTAACGGCCACCATCAGCGAGACCAGCGACAGGCTGCAGGCCCTGGGCTGCGAGATATCCTTCGTACCGGGCGAGTCCCTGCCGGCCATCTTTATCGACTACAAGCAGGTGGCCTACTGCCTGAAAACCATGATCATGAGTGCTATCGACGGCCACAAGGGGGGCCGGATCGACATCAGGACCTATGGCGACGGCGACCAGGTCATCATGCATGTGAGCGACACCAGCGTGCGGCTGTCCCAGGAAGATCTCGACCGGTTGCTGGTGCCGTTTTCCACCACCCTGGAGCTGGGCAGCGGGCTGGGGCTGGCACTCTGCAAGACCATTCTGGACAAGCAGGGGATCGCTTTCAACATCCGGCTGCTGCCCGACACTGGCATCGATTATACGATCTCATTTCCAACCCGAAAGGAAGAATAACCATGAGCAAACTACTGGTTGTGGACGATGAAGCCAACATCCGCCTGCTCTATGCGGAGGAACTGGCCGAGGAAGGCTACCAGGTGGTCACGGCCGCCTCTACCGCCGAGGCGGTGGAAAAGCTGCACATGTCGGAATTCGATCTGGTCGTGCTTGACATCAAACTCAAGAACGAAAGCGGCATCGACCTGCTGCAGAAGCTGGTCAAGGAACGCCACGACATGCCGGTGATCCTCTGCTCGGCTTTTTCCTGCTACAAGGATGATTTCTCGGCCTGGCTGGCGGACGGCTACATCGTCAAATCCGGCGATCTGACCGAACTGAAGCAGGAAATTGCCCGGGTGCTGGCCAAAAAGGCGCAAAGGGCAAAAGTGGGGCTGTAAAAACCGGGACTTGGAACGGGGGACCGGCAAATGATTTTCCCGGTCCCCGAGTCCCCGGTCCCCTATCCCTGGTCCCCGATCACTGAATCCAAGGAGTCCACTATGAAAGCCGTCATCATGGCCGGCGGGTTCGGAACCCGCATCCAGCCCCTCACCAGCAGCCTTCCCAAACCGATGATCCCGCTCTTCAACCGGCCGATCATGTTGCACATAGTGGAGCTGCTCAAAAAACATGACATAACCGATCTGGTGATGCTGCTCTACCACCAGCCCTTCATCATCAAGAATTTCTTCCGGGACGGCGCCGATTTCGGCGTGAAGATCACCTATGTCACCCCCCTGCAGGACATGGGTACGGCCGGGGCGGTCAAGGCGGCTGAAAAGTACCTGGATGAACGCTTTCTGGTGATCAGCGGCGACCTGCTGACCGACTTCAACCTGAAGAAGGTCATGGATTTCCACAACGACAACAAGGCCATGGCCACCATCACCCTGACCTCGGTCAAGGATCCGCTCCAGTTCGGCGTGGTGATCACCGACAAGGAGAAGCGCATCACCCAGTTCCTGGAAAAGCCGGGCTGGGGCGAAGTCATCTCCGACACCATCAACACCGGCATCTATGTGCTGGAGCCGGAGATTTTCAAGTACATCCCGGCCGGTGAAAACTTCGACTTCTCCCAGGACCTCTTTCCGACCATGCTGGCCAACCATGATCCCCTGTTCGGCTTCCCGGCCAAGGGCTACTGGCGCGATATCGGCAATACCGACTCCTATCGCGAAGCCCATCACGACATCTTCAAGGGCAAGATCAATCTGAAGATCGACGAGCCCAAGCAGGACTATGTCGGCAAGGACCTGCGCCTGGGGGCCGACGTCACCCTGGAAAATGCCGCCGGCCTGGAAGGGACCGTGGTGGTGGGCGACAACACCCAGATTCTGGGCGAGGTACGCATCAAGGACTCGGTCATCGGCCGCAACTGCACCATCGAGCGGGGCGTCAAGCTGAACCGCTGCGTGATCTGGGACAATGCCTATATCAAAAAAGGGACCAAAATCACCGACAGCGTGATCTGCAGCAACGTGCGGGTCGGCCATAACTCGACCCTGGAGGAAGGGGTCATCGTGGCCGACGACACCTCCATCGGCGACGAGGTGATCATCAAAAGCGATGTCAAGATCTGGCCGCGCAAGGAGATCGAGGCCGGCTCCACCGTCACCTCCAACCTGATCTGGGGCGACAAATGGAAAAAATCGCTCTTCGAAGGGGCCATCATCAAGGGACTTTCCAATGTCGAGCTGACGCCGGAATTCTGCGCCAAGCTGGGCTGCGCCTACGGCACCACCCTGCCCAAAGGGAGCTTCGTACTGGCTGGCCGCGACTCCAACCACTCCTCGCGCATGCTCAAACGCAGCTTCGTGGGGGGCATCCTTTCGGCCGGGGTCAACGTGCGCGACATGAAGATGACCTCCCTGCCGCTGGTGCGCTACAAGCTGAAGACCTTCGGCGAGGTGGGCGGCTTCCACTTCCGCCAGGCCCAGAACGATCCCACCTCGATGGAGATCATCTTTCTGGACGGCGACGGCCTGGATTTCTCCAGCGGCATGGCCAAGAACGTGGAGCGCATCTTCTACAAGGAAAACTTCCGTCGCGCCCACCACAGTGAACCGGGTGCCATCACCGACATCAATAATGTGGCCGACTTCTACCGCGAGGGGTTCCTGCGCTCTATAGATAAGGATATTCTCAAAAAAGCGGCCTGGACCATCGTGGTGGACTTCAACTATTCCCCTGCCAGCCAGATTCTGCCGCTGATCCTCAATGAACTGGGGTGCAATGTGATCGCCCTGAACGCCTATGTGGATGAGGGGCGCGGCAGCAAGAGCACCATGGAAAAGCAGCCCGCTCTGGATCAGCTTTCCAAGATCGTCAATTCGTTGGGAGCCCAGGCCGGTTTCTGGCTGGATCCTTCAGCCGAAGCCATTACCCTGCTGGATGAAAACGGCCGCATCCTGAACGGCATCGAACTGCTGACCCTGATGACCTGGCTGACCCTTAAAAACGGCCAGAAGGGAGTGATTGCCGTACCGGTGCAGGCCCCCTCCACCATCGAGAAGATGGCCGAGCAGAAACGCTGCCAGGTCATCCGCACCAAGAGCAGCGAACGGGCCATGCTGGAGGCGGCCAGTTCCACCGAAGTGATTCTGACCGGCACGATTGACGGCCGCTTCGCCGTGCCCCGCTTCCAGGCCGCCTTTGACGGCATGTTTACCATCGCCCGGATCATCGAACTGAGCGCTGCCTGCGGCATGCCGCTCTCCAAGGTCATGGCCGAAGCGCCGACACGGGTCTTTTTGCAGACCAGCATCCCCTGCCCCTGGGAAATGAAGGGGGGCATCATGCGCAAGATGAGCGAAGACAGCCTGGACAAGGAGGCCACCTTCATCGACGGCATCAAAGTACATACCGGCGATGAATGGGCGCTGGTGCTGCCTGACCAGTACACCCCCCAGGTACACATCGTGGCCGAGGCCAAGGACCAGAAAACGGCACAGAAGCTGTTAAGCGATTATCAGAAGAAGCTCGAGGCCTGGAAGAAAGAGCTGGAAGTGTCGAACTAACAAGGAGCCTCACCGCATGTCTGCACCCCTCGACGTGGTCATCATATGGCACATGCATCAGCCATACTACAAGGACCCGCTTAAAAAAGAATACGCGCTGCCCTGGACCTATCTGCACGGGATCAAGGATTATTTCGACATGCCGGCCATTGTGGAGGACACGCCCGGCGCCAGGGCGGTCTTCAATCTGGTGCCGTCGCTGATCGAACAGCTTCTGGACTATGCCAGTGGAAGCGCCAGCGATCCTTTTCTGCAGATAGGCATGGCCAATCCCGCCGACCTGAATCAGGACGAGCGCATCTTTCTGCTGGAAAATTTTTTCTCAGCCAACCGTCAGCGCATGATCGAGCCCTCCCGGCGCTACCTGGAGCTGCTCTACATGGCCGGCGAGGGAAAACCGGGCAGCGCCCGGGACCGGGTGCGGCATTTCAGCGATCAGGATCTTTTGGATCTGCAGGTCTGGTTCTTCCTGGCCTGGACCGGAGAGGCCGCCCGACGCCGCTATCCGGCCTTCGGTGAGCTGCTGGCCAAGGGGGAAAAATTCACCGCCGACGACAAGCAGTTGCTGTTTGCCACCCAGCGCGAGCTGCTGCAGGCCACCATCCCGCTTTACAAAAGACTCCACGAAGAGGGCCGTATCGAGCTGTCCGTCTCCCCCTATTATCACCCGATCCTGCCGCTATTGTGCGACATAAGGTCCGCCCGCAACGCCATGCCGCGCGTCACGCTCCCCACGGAACAGTTTCGCCACCCGGAGGATGCCCGTGCCCAGATTCAGAGGGGCATTGCCTATTTCGAGGAGATCTTCGGTTTTACCCCCCACGGCATGTGGCCGTCAGAGGGCTCGGTCAGCAACGAGGCGCTCGAAATCATTTCCGACTGCGGCATCAGCTGGGTCGCCACCGACGAGGAGGTACTGGCCAAAAGCATCGAAGGGGGCCTGGGTGATCATAAGGAACGCCTCTACCGCACCTGGCGCTTCAACTGCCACCATGGCGGGGTCAACCTCTTTTTCCGCGACCACCAGCTGTCCGACCTGGTCGGTTTCACCTATTCCCAGTGGGATGCGAGCCGCGCCGCCACAGACCTGAGCACCCGCCTGCACGCCATAAAATCACGCCTGGGCGGCACAAGGAGGGTGGTCCCACTCATTCTGGACGGCGAGAATGCCTGGGAATACTACTCCAACAACGCTTACGACTTCCTCCAGCAGATGTATGCCACCATCGCCGCTTCCCATGACCTGAACCTGACCACCTGCTCCGAAGTGCTGGCCCGCAACGGGGCGGAACATCACCTGCAGAGCATCCATCACGGTTCCTGGATCAACGCCAATTACGGCATCTGGATCGGCCACCCCGAGGAGAACCTGGCCTGGGACCTGGTGGCCAGGGCCCGCCAGGCAGCCGTCAGCCGCCATCCCACCGTGGCCGCCATCCTGGCGGGCGTACAGCCCGAAACAGGCCCGGACGATGTGGCCGAACAGATCTGCAGCTCGCTCTACGCCGCCGAGGGGAGCGACTGGTTCTGGTGGTACGGTGACGATCACTTCTCGCCCCACAGTGATCGTTTCGATCGCCTGTTCCGCCTGCACCTGATCAACGTCTACCATCTGCTTGGACAGGATACACCCCGCGAACTGCTGGAACCGATCAAGAAGAAGAGCCCGGCCGGGCTGATCCGTGAGCCGGCCGCCTTCATCGACCCGGACATCAACGGCAGGATCAGCAGCTACTTCGAATGGCTGGCGGCCGGCCTGTATGATCTGACCCGTCAGGGCTCGGCCATGCATTCCTCCGACCGCATGCTGCAAAGTTTCTACTACGGCTACAACCGGATATCGTTCTTTTTCCGCATCGACGGGATCCAGGAGTTATCCCGACTGCTGCAGGATATCGACGTGCTCAACCTGTACCTGATCCATGACCGCGAATACCGCATCCCCATGCAGCTGCGCGGCGACGAGTGCCTGCTGCAGGTCAGGGAGAACAACGTCTGGGTGCCGACCCGCGGCCACTGCCGCTGGAAGATCGCCAAAACCTGCGAGGTCAGCATCCCGCTGGAAAGCCTCAACCTGACGCCCAAGAGCAAGATGTTTGCCTCCATCAGCCTGGTGCGGGACAACGAAGAGATCGGCCGCTGGCCGTCGGATGCGCCCTTGATGCTGTACTATGCCGGACCGGAAATAGAACTGGACAACTGGTTGATATAGACACAATGCCATATTTGAGCGCTGACGGCGTTGGTTCGTCGAAAGCTCGTCAACATAGCGCTGCTATGCCTCCGTCGCTTTTTCCTCACCGCCTTGTCATCATCTCAAATCTGACATTGTCTGACAGGCTTACTTAGACTCGAATCAATTGATTGCATAAAGGAGATTGAATGTCAGAATTACGCTGGGACCCGATCAAACTGCACTGGGTAATCATAGCCACGGAACGGGGCCGCCGGCCACGGGACTTCCAGGTGGCACCGGAAAGCTCCGCCATGCTGGCCTGCCCTTTCTGCTACGGCAACGAAGACAAGACTCCGTCCGAGATCTTCGCTATCCGCCCCAGCGGCATGCCCAACTCGGCCAACTGGCGTGTGCGGGTAATCCCCAACAAATACCCGGCCCTGCGGGTGGAAGGCGAACTCAACAACCGCGGCTACGGCCTGTACGATGTGATGAACGGCATCGGCGCCCATGAGGTCATCATCGAAACCCCCGACCACGACCGGACCCTGGCCGATCTGACTTCGCACGAGATCTGCGACGTACTGATCGCCTACCGCACCCGCTATCTGGACCTGCGCCGGGACTTCCGTTTCCGCTACATGGTGCTCTTCAAGAACCACGGCATCCGGGCCGGCGCCACGCTGCACCACTCCCACAGCCAGCTGATCGCCGTGCCGCTTCTGCCGCCGGTGGCCACTACCCAGCTCAAGGTGGCCCGCACATATTTTTCCGAAAAAGAGCGCTGCATCTTCTGCGATCTGATCGATTTTGAACTGCAGATGGGGGAACGGGTGGTACGGGAGTTCTCCAATTTCGTGATCCTGGCACCGTACGCTTCCAGCTCCCCTTTTGAGCTGCGGCTCTTCCCCAAGCGCCACAGCCATGATTTCGCCCTGATGAACGACGCCCAGCTGGCCGAACTGGCAGTGGCCATGAAGGACATGCTGCTGCGGATCAAGACTGTACTGCGGGACGCACCCTACAACTTCATCCTGCACACGGCCCCCCCCATGCACCGCCGCCCCGGCAAACCCAACCACTGGAACTCCCTGGAACAGGACTACCACTGGCACATTGAACTGGTTCCGCGTCTGACCCAGGTAGCGGGCTTCGAATGGGGCACCGGCTTTTACATCAATCCGACCTCCCCCGAGGATGCAGCCCAGTTCCTGCGCGAGGCGGACGTGTAGGCCTTCCTGCCAGGGCGGTCTAATACCGATTTCAAATCAAAGATGAAATCAGGCAGCGAGGATTAAGGCGACGAAGGCATACAGTTCAGTGTGTTGAGGAGCCGAAGACGAGCAAACGAAGATAGCGCTTTGTTTTGGAATTGGAATAAGCAAATCACCACATTGAAAGAGAGCGATATGAAATACCTGGCTGTCTGGATGATGTTAATTGTTGTCATGGGTTCGGCATTGACGCTGTATGCCGGCGACAAGCCGCCGGCCGGGACAATCGCGGTGGAAGCGCCCGAACTTGCACGGGGAGAGAGCTGGACCTGGTCTGACAGGAGCGAAACCTGTCTGGGGGAACGGGAAGGTTTTTGGGTTTTCCGTGTTGAAGGCGACCGTTTTTCCGGCGAACGGTACCGCACAAAACAGCTTAATCTGGTTAAGAACGTAAAGGACGGAGCCAGCGTCAACACCCACACACCTGATGCGGGTCTGCTTTCATTCCCTCTTTACGTGGGCAAGGAGTGGGGACAGAGCTATCTGAGGAGGAACAACAAACGTAGTCAGCGCTTCAAGGTGGAGGCATATGAACAGGTCACCACGAAGGCCGGCAGCTACAACGCTTTCCGCATCAGCGGCATCGACAGGCGGCTCGATAACGGATTCGGTACCCTGGTTACCGTATGGTACGCTCCGGAAGTGAAAAATATCGTCAGGATGACGGGTGAGGACGAATCCAACCATATCGGGATTGAAGGGTGGAGTTACGAACTCATCGATTACCGCAAACCGCAATAGATGCCCGGCGAACAATTCACAAACAATCATTCCGAGCTATGGCCACCCCTGACCTGAAGTCCATCCTGGACCAGCTCTACGCCAACCGCTCCCGGAAGCATCTGGACAATGACCCGCTCTCCTTCTGCCACCGTTATGGCGATCCGGCCGACCGCGAGGTAGCGGCAGTCATCGCTTCGACTTTTGCCTACGGCGGCATCAAGATCATCCTGCGTACGCTGGAGTCGATTTTCGCCCGGCTCGGCCCTTCGCCGCGCCGTTTTGTGGAGCGCTTCGAACCGCAGCAGGGATTGAAGAGCTTCAGTGGCTTCAAACACCGCTTCAATGACGGCCGCGACCTGTCTGCTCTTTTGTGGGCCATCCGCATGATGATCGAGCAGGCCGGCAGTGTCGGCGCATTCTTTCAGCGCGGCTGCGATGATACTTCCGAAGACATGACCAGTGCCCTTAACTGCTACAGCCAGGCCGTGCTGGCCCTTGACTTCCGTCCGGTCTTCGGCCGGGCGGACATCCCCGCAGACTCGTACTTTCCCTTCATGTTTCCCGCCCCCGCCTCGGGCAGCGCCTGCAAGCGGCTCTGCATGTTCCTGCGCTGGGTGGTGCGTCCGGCCGACGGCATCGATCTGGGACTCTGGTCGCAGATCGCGCCGGCCCAGCTGGTTATTCCGGTGGACACCCACATCCAGCGCATCTGCGGCTATCTGGGCTTTACCAACCGCAAGAACGCCGACTGGCGCATGGCCCGCGAGATAACCGCGGCACTGCGGCGCTTTGATCCGGCTGACCCTGTCAAGTACGACTTTTCCCTGGCCCATCTGGGCATCTCGGAACGCTGCACCGGCAGCGACCGGACCGCCTGCCTCACCTGCGGCATCGCCGGAATCTGCCCGCGGAACTGTACGTAACCGGCACCCTCCTTGGCCGCAAACCCTGTTAATAATTTGACACTACCTGGCCTTTCTGCTATAGACTACGTTGTTTCAAGCAGTTACATGATTCGACCGGGCGTTGCAAAACGTCCTGCTGATATGCCACCACAATATGCGGGGAGAGTCGCAGATGATAATCCAGTGTGAACAGTGTAACACCAAGTTCAGGCTCGACGATTCCAAGGTCAAGGATAGCGGGGTCAAGGTCCGCTGCGCCAAGTGCAAGCATGTGTTCACCGTCTTCAAGGAGCAGCAGGGGGCCGTAGCGAGTTCCGACTTTGGCAGCATGCTCGACCAGAGTGCCGGCACTGCCGCCGTCGCTGCCGCAGCTGCGACCGTCGCACCACCGTCCCTCCCCGTCGTGCCGGAGCCGAACAAACCGTTTCAGGACTTTCCAGCCGGTACCGCCGACTCATTCTCATTCGGCTCGGAACATACAGCCTTTCACAGCGAAAACAAACAGAAGGAATATACCCCCTTCGCACCGGCCGCAGAAGTACCAACTCAGAGCACTGATGCTGACGACTTCAGTTTCCCGACCACGGGAAACGAAGAGGACTTTTCGCCAAGCCAGGATATAACCGTGGCTGAAGCCGGCCAGGTGGACTTCACCAGTTTTGATTTCGGCGACACTGTTGCGGAGACCGTTTCAGGCGAGCCGCTGACTGCAGCAAAGACGGTTAAGGATGTAACAGCCGCACCTGAGCCGCCAGCGATGGATAGCGACACTGAGCCGGACTTCGGCTTTGACTTTGGAGACGAGAGCCTTTTCGGCGATGTGGTTGCGCCACCTGCAGCGGAGGAACTAACCAAAGCTATCAAGTTTGATCCGGAGATGGAAGAATTTGCCGATTCGATGGGAATTCAGACCCCTGCCAGCGACAAGGGAACGACGACCGAACCGACTGCTGAGGAGCCTTTCAGCCTGGGCGAGATCGATTTTGGCGACGAACTGAGCGCGGTTGCCGTGCAGCAGATCCACCCCGATGAACTCAAACCCGCCCAAGATCTGTTCTTACCCCCCCTGATCGAACCGACCGCCATAACAGAACAGCCGGCGGAGGCGGAAACGCTCCCCCAGACAGCTGTGCCGGCAGAGCCCCAGGACGAGTTGCCACCGTTGTCAATCCCCTCTCGCCGCAAGCAGGGTCCGCTGCTCAAGGTTCTGATGGGCGCTGCCGGGGCAGCTCTCATCGCGTTGCTCGGTTTCTTCGGCTACTCCCAGTTGTCGGAACAAAAAACGAAAACGTCGGCAACGGATGAAAAGATCACCGTTCGCGCCGTGGACGCTTACTTTGTCAAGAACAAGGAAAGTGGCGACCTGCTGGTAATTACGGGAGAGGCGGTCAACGACTTCAAGGCACCGCGGGCAGCCCTGCAGGTCAAGGGTATGATATACGGGGCCAGCGGCCAGGTGCTGGCAAGCAAGAATGCCTTTGCCGGCAATCAGCTCTCCAAAGAGCAGCTGGCCACTATGCCTATGGAGAAGGTCGAGGCGGCCATGGCCAACCAGTTCGGCGACTCGCTCTCCAATCTGGAGGTCGCTCCCGGCAAGGCGATTCCCTTCGTGATCGTTCTGGCCAAACCGGAGGCGGAGGCTAAAGACTACGGCGTTGAACCAGCCGGGTCAACCGTGTCCACCGGAAAGCAGAAGTAGCACAACACTGAAACCCAAAAAGGGCCGCGGATAGTATCCGTGGCCCTTTTTTATTCCTGCGCTTTGATGTTAAACCGGAACTAGAGGATCTCCACCAGACGGATGTTGAAGGTCAGATCCAGGCCAGCCAGCGGATGGTTGGCGTCAAGTGTCACGGAACTGTCGGTCACCTCGGTCACCAGCACCGGCATGGGGGTTCCGTCCTCCAGGACGACCTCCATCTGGTCTCCGGGCTTGGGATTGATATCGGCCGGAATTTCGCTGCGTTCGATCACCGCCACCATCTCATCAACCCGGGCGCCATAGGCCTCGTCGGAAGGAATCTTGACCGTGATGCTCTGACCCGGCTCCAGCCCGATCACAGCTGCTTCGAACTTGGGAATCAGACTGCCCTGCCCGATAACGAACTCCATCGGACCGGAAGCGTTACCGCCGCAACCGCAGCTGTCATCCGCACATGAACCCTCTTTTTCTTCCGATGTATCGAATATGCTGCCGTCATCCAGCGTGCCGGTATAGTGAACCCGAACCTTATCGCCGTTTTTTGCCTGTGCCATTGTACTTTCCTCTCGTGGTGTATTTCAGCCTTGTTGGGTTGTTTTCGGTAGGGCCGATAAAGGGGTTGTGTCATTTCTGCGCTATGGAGCTGTCGATGATCCGACGGAGGCACTCCGGGTCGGCGCCTGCAATCCGCACCCGTTTGTGGCGCGACGTCTCGCCCGAGATGATTTCCACCGCCGACTTGGGAACATCAAACAGATCGGACAGGAATTCACGGCAGAGCTTGTTGGCGGCGCCATCCACCGGAGGCGAAGTCAATCGGATCTTGAGGGCGTTGTCCTGCACACCGCAAACTTCGTTTTTGGAAGCCCGCGGCTGAATATGCAGGGTCAGGACCAGACCCTGTGCGGTGACGCTATAAAGGGCATGTTCAGGCCGGCTCATCGCCGGCAAGCATGCGGGCATGGCAGTCAAGCAGTGACTTGAGACTGCACTCGAACTGGATTTTCTGGCGGCGTATGTCTTCGATGGAGGCTTTCAGGTCACCCAGCTGGCGTTCGGAATCAGCCACAATGCGCTCGGCCTTGAGTTCGGCCTCGGAAACGATCAGGGCGGCCTCTTTCTGGGCGTTGGCCTTCATCTCCTCGATGATGCGCTGGGCAGCCAGCATGATCTCACGGAGATCCCGCTCCTTCTCGGCCATGTCTGATATTTCACGATTCTGGCGAGCCAGCTGTTCCTTGAGTTCGTTGTTATCGCGGATCAGGCTCTCCATCTCTCCGGCCACGGTCTGCAGGAAAGCATCCACGTCATTGGGGTCGAGTCCGCCCAGCATCTTGCCCTTGAACTGCTGCTGCTGAATATCAATCGGGGTGATCTTCATTGCTGGTCAACCTCTCAGTTTAAGCGCCATGCCGGTAGCAGTCAGATAATGATAGGCAGTGCTGAACACAACGATCTGAACCACATAAATCAGGGCAAACGCCACAAGCGGCGAAAGGTCGAGCATGCCGGTATCAGGCATGTGGCGCCTGATCCTGCGCAATAGCGGCTCGGTTGCCCGGTAAATGAAATTGACAATCGGATTGTAGGGATCGGCATTGACCCAGGAGATGATCACACTGGCCAGCAGAACATATTTGTAGATCGTCAGCAGCCCGTCAGCCAGTTCAACGATCTTGGCCAGGGCCAGGAATATATTCCCGAATAGAATCACAGTTTGACGCTCCATCTTCAATATGACGATAACCGGATAACTATGCCTTAAAGTACCTGTAATGTCAAAGCAGAATGACGAGGCAGGCTTGCCTTCCCCCGGCCACTCTGCTATACATTAAAGGCAGGGCGGCGCTCGACCGCCTTGCCTTACGAGAGGACCTTATGCAAGCATGGCAAACATATCTCGATGCCGCCGTAGAGGCGGCCCGCCTGGCCGGAAGTTACCAGCGCCACCGCTTCAGTTCACAGCTGGACGTGGACATGAAAGGGGACAAGGACCTGGTAACCGAGGTCGATCGTGACTCGGAACGGCTGATCACGGGACACCTGCTGGCCCGCTTTCCGGACCACAACATCCTGGCCGAGGAAGGCGACTATCGCCGGACCGGCTCCCCGCTCCGCTGGGTCATCGATCCGGTGGACGGCACCACCAACTATGCCCACGGCTTCCCCTGGTTCTGCAGTTCCATCGCCCTGGAGGCCGACGACCAGCTGGTGGCAGGGGTGATCTACAACCCGATCCACGACGAATTGTTCACAGCAATCAAAGGTGGCGGCGCCTACCTTAACGGCCGCCGCCTGCAGGTCTCCGGCCATGCCCCCCTGCGGGACACGCTGCTGGGAACCGGCTTTCCCTATGACTGCGCCAGCGACCCGGCCAACAATTTCGCCAACTTCATCGCCTTTCAAAAAGCGGCCCGCGGTATTCGCCGGGCAGGGGCAGCGGCCCTGGATCTGGCCAGTGTGGCGGCCGGCCGGCTGGACGGCTTCTGGGAGTTGAAACTGAAACCGTGGGATGTGGCGGCCGGCATCTTGCTGGTTCAGGAAGCGGGCGGCACGGTCAGCTCCTTCGATGGCTCTGCCTTTGACATCAGCCAGAACCGCATCGTGGCCAGCAACGGCCTGATCCACCACGAAATGACCGGCATGCTGGCTGCCGTGGCAGCGAAGGAGATGGAATGAACCGCAAAACCAGGGCGCTATTACTGAACATGCTGGTTCTGCCCGGACTGGGGCAGCTTTATCTGGGTCGCAAGGTGGTCGGAATCGTTTTGATCATGATTATCAACCTGCTCCTGCTGCTGGCACTGTTTATGCTTTTAAGGGGGGCATCACCGCTTATCGCGGCCAAGGTAAGCTCGGGCGGCATCAGTACGGAAGAGATCGTAACCGCGCTGGACAGCGTAGCCGGTTTCGGCAAGGCTCTGCTGGCGGCGGTGGTGGCGGTGTGGGTATTCGCAATTTTTGACATATTAAAAAGCCGGGATGAGGCCTGATCGTCTCGGCCCCTTGGCATCAGTGTGTCTTATTTGCAACACCACAATGGCATTCGAATTGACAAACAGTGTTGTTCCATGAGATAATTTATAGTCTAAATAAAAAATTGAAATCCGGCCGTCATCTACGGGCGGAATCGGGGAAGAAATGATAATTTCGAAGATCATCGGCAGCGGCTCATACATGCCGGACCGGGTCATACCTAACAGTCATTTTGATTATCTGGTGGAAAATGCCGACGAGTGGATCTTCTCTCGTACCGGTATCCGCGAACGGCGCTTTGCCCATGCTGATCAGGCCACATCCGACCTGGCCACGATCGCTGCCAGAAACGCTCTGGAAGCGGCCGGGATAGACGCCTCGGAACTGGACTGCATCGTTGTAGGCACATCCACTCCTGACATGAGTCTGCCCTCCACCGCCTGCATTGTGCAGGAAAACATCACCGCCAAGAACGCCTTCGCCTTCGACATCAACGCCGTCTGCTCAAGCTTTGTGTATGCCCTGGAAATTGCCGACAATTTCATAAAATGCGGCAAATACAAGACCGTCATGGCGATCGGCGCCGACACCTACTCCAAGATTCTCGATTTCAATGACAAGAACAGCTGTCCGCTCTTCGGCGACGGGGCCGGCGCAGCCATCCTGACCAGAGGCGGCAACGAAAAGATCGGCATCCAGCACACCTACATGCGCAGTGACGGTAAGGGCTGGCCACTGATCCAGGTACCCTCTTCCGGCTCCCGCAAGCCGGTCACCCCCGAATCAATCGATGCCCGTGAAATCTTCTTCCAGATGGCGGGCAAGCAGGTTTATGTCTTCGCCACCGAAGTCATCCCCGACATCATCAACAAACTCTGTGACAAAGCCGGCATCACTCCGGCCGACCTGGATTACATCATCCCCCACCAGGCCAACATACGCATGATCGATTTCATCTCCAAAAAGAGCAGTTTCCCGAAAGAGCGCTTCCTGCTCAATCTCGACCGCTGCGGTAACACCTCGGCCGCCTCGGTGGCGCTGGTTCTGGACGAGAATCTGCGCAACGGCACGATCAAGCCGGGCAACCTGGTGCTGGCGATGGGTTTCGGGGGCGGATTGACCTGGGGCGGCTTACTGATCAGGTTTTAATCCCCCCACTCCTTCTCCGGCTTCAAAGACATTCAAGCCAAACTGTTGAAACAATGCCTGCAGGCGATCCTGCGGGCATTGTTTTTTCCAGCCGCCATGGAAATGGTCCGCTGCCAGCAACATCCCCCCCGGCGCCAACAACCCTGCCAGCCTGCCCGCGATCAACTCCAGATCTCGCCAGACATGAATGATCGGCCCGCCCAGCAGACCGTTGCAGATGATCAGCTCAAACGGTCCTAGCGCTGGAATCTGATCTGCCAGCAGATCCGTGCTGCGAAATGTAATGCTGGCTGCTACCCCGCTTGCAAAGAGCGGTGCCACCTCACGCCGGAAGGCGGCCGACCAATGGCTGTCATGGGGAAAAGTGGCATGGGCGGCGGCCCAGGCTTCCAGCGGATCCAGTGTCCAGCCGTCAACCAGGAAGCGCTCCTGCGCCCAGCCCCGTTCCATCAGCAGCCGCGCCACCCCATAGGTTGAGGCCCCGACGCCGCAGGCCGCATCCAGGCAACGCAGCAGCCGCCGCTCCTGTCGACATCGGTCGAACCAGGCGCCGATCCAGGCCGCCTGGCCGGGATAACGGTCCGAGCCATCACCATAGAAGCGCCGCGGCATGAATGACCAGCAGAGAAATTTTGTACGCAGGTCGCCATCTTCCAGCAAGCGTTCCAGCAGGGTGGCCGGATGGCTGGCAGCGCCCACAAAAGCCGGCAGGCCGGAAACGACCCCGGCCCAGCTGGTGGCATCGGCGAAGGGGGTGCTGGCAAGAATCGGCGGGTAGCTCAGGGCCCAACAATAGAAACGCTCGAATACCGGCCGGATGTCGGCCAGCGGCAGCCAGAGTTCGCTCTGATAGTGGATCTCGGGGGTAACAACCAGCGCGGGAGCGGGCCAGGGGGGCGGACAGGCAGCGACGGCAGCGGACAGGCGCCGCAGTCGCCGCAGGGATGACTGAAAGGAGGTGGAATAATTGGAGCCGGGCGCCAGCAGTTTGGCGAGGCGGCGGTCGGCGTCCCCCGCAGCGAGGGACGCCTTGAAGCTGAACATCAGAAACTGCGCAGCGGCCGGTAGAGGGTATCCCGCTCCACCGGCAGCTTGTCGGCTTTGGCGATCAGGCGGATGATGCCCTCTTTGGTCAGGGACTGGGGAGTGGCTGCTCCGGCCTCATGGCCGATCTTTTCCTCCACCACGGTGCCGTCCAGGTCATTAACCCCGAAGGCCAGCGAAACCTGGGCGATCTTTTCACCCAGCATGACCCAGTAGGCCTTGATATGGTCGAAGTTGTCCAGAAAGATGCGGCTGATGGCCAGGGTCTTCAAGTCATCCAGACCGGAGGTACCCTTAATATCCAGCTTGAGATCGGAATTTTCCGGCTGGAAGGCCAGCGGGATGAAAGCCTGGAAGCCGCTGGTCTCGTCCTGCAGATCGCGCAGCAGCTCCATGTGTGCCACCCGGTCCCGGGCCTCTTCCAGATGTCCATAGAGCATGGTGGCGTTGGTTTTCAGGCCGGCCAGATGGGCCAGCCGGATGATCTCCAGCCAGCGCGCCCCGGAGATCTTCTCCGGGCAGATTTTCTGCCGCACATCCTCCACCAGAATCTCGGCCCCGCCCCCCGGCATTGAACCAAGGCCGGCCGCAATCAGCCGCGTGAAGACAGCTTCTATGCTCAAACCGGAAATGCGGGAAAAATATTCGATCTCCACCGCGGTGAAGGCCTTGATGTGCAGAGCCGGAGCGATACGCCGGATAGCGTCCAGCGCTTCCTCGTAAAACTCGAAGGCCAGGTCAGGGTGCAGGCCGCCGACAATATGCACCTCGGTGGCCCCTTCCGTCTGAGCTTCCTCTGCCCGCCGGCAAATCTCGTTCAGCGCCAGGGTATAGGCACCATCCTCGCCGGCAGTGCGGGAGAAGGCGCAGAAAGCGCAACGATTGACGCAGATATTGGTGGGGTTGATGTGGCGATTGACGTTGAAGAAAACGTTGCGGCCGTTCTTGCGCTCATTGACCAGCGCGGCCAGTTCCCCGATGGCCAGCAGGTCATTGGAGCCGAACAGGAACAGTGCCTCCTCGGCGGAGATGCGACGGCCATCGTGGACTTTAGTTGATATGTTTTCGAATGTTTGCATGGCTCGGATTTTACGGCAAAGCGGCTGGGGGTTCAACCCAAAAAAAGACCTGCCAGGCATGGGGTTGCCTGGCAGGTCCGCTGATGAACCATTGTGGTGTGGGGCGAGCCTTAGCCCAATATCGCCTTCAGATCGGCTTCCGCCGTTGTGATCGGCCCGATGTTGAAGTTCTCCACCAGGAAGTTGAGCACGTTGGGGGTGATGAAGGCCGGCAACGTGGGTCCGAGCTTGATGTTCTTGATGCCCAGGTGCAGCAGGGTCAGCAGGATCACCACCGCCTTCTGCTCGTACCAGGAAAGGATCATCGAGAGCGGCAGGTCGTTGACGCCGCATTCAAAGGCGCCGGCCAGGGCCACGGCGATCTGGATGGCCGAGTAGGCGTCGTTGCACTGACCGATGTCCAAGAGGCGCGGGATGCCGCCGATATCGCCGAACTCGAGCTTGTTGAAGCGGTACTTGCCGCAGGCCAGGGTCAGGATGACCGTATCCTTGGGGGCCTTCTCGGCGAATTCGGTGTAGTAGTTGCGGCCGGATTTGGCGCCGTCGCAGCCGCCAACCAGGAAGAAGTGCTTGATGGCGCCGGACTTGACCGCGGCGATGACCTTGTCGGCCACACCCAGCACGGCGTTGTGACCGAAGCCGGTCAGGATCTCCTGGCCCGGGTTCTCGGGCAGTGAGGGGCACTCCAGGGCTTTTTTGATGACCTCGCTGAAGTCCCAGCCGCCGATGTGCTTGACGCCGGGCCACTGCACCAGGCCCCAGGTGAAGAGCCGGTCGGTGTAGGACTCGGCCGGGCGCTGGATGCAGTTGGTGTTGAAGACGATCGCGCCGGGGAAGCTCGGGAACTCCTGGGCCTGATCCTGCCAGGCGCCGCCGAAGTTGCCCACCAGGTGGCTGTACTTCTTCAGGCCGGGATAGCCGTGGGCCGGCAGCATCTCGCCATGGGTGTAGATGTTGATGCCCTTGCCTTCGGTCTGCTTGAGAATCTCTTCCAGCATCTTCAGGTCATGGCCGGAAACCAGGATAGCCTTGCCGGCCTTGGTGCCGAGCTGAACCGGCGTGGGGACCGGATGGCCGTAGGTGTCGGTATGGGCGGCGTTCAGCAGGCCCATCACGGTCAGGTTCTGCTTGCCACACTCCATGGCCAGGCCGACGAAGTCCATCAGCCCCAGGTTGGCGTCGGTGGTGGCGGCCAGCGCCTTCTGAAAGAAGGCCATCACCTCGTCATCACTGCGACCCAGGATCATGGCGTGGTCCATGTAGGCTGCCATCCCTTTCAGGCCGTACATGAGAATCTCGATCACGGAACGGATGTCTTCGTTGTCATGCAGGGTGTTGATGCCGTGCTGTTCGCCTTGGGCGACCATGCCGGCCAGATCGTCGGCCGGTTTCCAGTCGGCCACCGGACCAGGGATGGAGGAACCGTAGCTTGCTTTGGCCTTCTCTTTCAACTCGTAGCAGCGCTTGATGACCCCGCCGATATTGGCCGGATCGAAATCCACGTTGGTGACGGTGGTGAAGAGCCCTTCGATGGTGAAGCGGTCGATCTCGGCGTTGCGGCCGATCTTGTCGGCATACAGCGCCAGGCTTTTCAGGCCGTACAGCAGGTGGTCCTGCAGGGCCGCCACATCAGGTTTCTTGCCGCACACGCCGGAAATGTTGCACCCGGTTCCATTTGCTGCCTGCTCGCACTGGTTACAAAACATGCTCATCTTTGTTTCCTCCCGTTTCTTTGGTTGTTCGAGTAAACTCGTTTGGTAGATTTTTCAGTCAATGTAATAGAAACACTATACCTAATTTCTCCGACAATACTTGACGGTAGTCAAAAAAAATTATTTGCTGAAAAAAAGGTAATAAAAAACAGGGCTGGTCGAATCGGGCCATGCTCGGGGCGGTGCTGGCTGGAATAATCGGCAGGTTCCTGGGGGTGGCGGGGTTCTGCTGGGAGCTTTCGCTGCAGCGCAGCCCGGATCAGGCCGGTCGCGCTGGGTTCGGCGCTGCTGCAGGAATGACAATCGCTGTGGCGGACAAACCGGCCAGCGGCATCGCCATGGTAGGGATCTTTATTTATGGTAGGTCTGCTCTGAGCCGGTTATCCTTGTACTCACTGTCTCAGAAGCTGAAACGGTTCACCATTTTGGTCAGTTTCCCGACCTGCTGTTCGGAACGAATCTCGCGAATCTCGGGAGTTTATCAGGTCTCGAAACATAAGAAAACACTTTTCATTGCCTGACCCCGCAGCTGCTGCCCCCGCAGATGCCTCAAAGCTTGAAATATGCCACCAGCCCCCTCAGGCTGTCTGCGGATTCTTTAAGGTTTTGTGCGGATCTGACCGTGTTCTCGGCTCCGGAAGCAGACTCCGTCACTACCCCTGAGATCAGCCTGATTTTATCAACCATGCCCGAGGCTGTGGATGATTGCGTTGAAGCATCGGACGCAACATTCTCAACATGCTGGCCAAGCTCAATTATCCGCATGCGAATTGACTCTATGACAGCACATGATTCCTGGATACCCTTATCGGCAGTATGGACATTGTCCGCGCTAAGTTCCATTGACGCGACCACCTTTACAACGTCGTTGTGCAGTGTCTTTGTTATCAGCTGAATCTCCTTGGTGGCGTGGGTAGTGCGTTCAGCCAAAGCCCTCACCTCGTCGGCTACTACTGCAAAACCTCGGCCCTGTTCTCCTGCACGGGCAGCCTCGATGGCTGCATTCAGCGCCAACAAATTGGTCTGATCGGCGATATCTTCGATGGTTCCGACGATCTCACCAATTTTTGTAGAGTTGTTGTCAAGCAACTTTACCGCAATGGCTGAGCTGGTGATGACCTTTTCCACCTTTTCCATGGTGCCAGACATGGAAAGGATAACCCTCTCGCCGTCACTTGAAATATCGCCAGCCAAGCGGCTGATCTCGGCACAATGACTGGATATATCGGTGCTAGCCGTTGCAAGGTCATGGGTGTTTAATTCGATGGAAACCGCCTGAACGGAGGCCCTCGATGTACCGTCGGCAATTGCAAGCGACTCACAATGCAGCTGCCCGGAGATGCTTGCCACATGAGATGACAATGCCTGGATTTCTGACACCATGTTACGGGTGGATTCCTGCACACTTTGAATGGATCGCAGTAATGCACTGATCTCGTTGTTGCGTTTGACGGTTATCGTTGACCGAAGATCACCGTTTGACATCAGGTTGAGGTACTCCGCAGTACGCTGGACAGAATTCGTGATGGACCACATATTAACGTAGCCGAACAAGACACCGGAAAGAACAAAAGCCAGCGCTGAAAGACCGGTAACCCAGAGGGGAAAATTCACCCCTATAGCCACCACCGCCATGATGCAGGCACTGTAACAAAGGCACAGAATGGCAATGCGTGCCCTTATAGTAAAATTTAAATACCAGTGAAGAAACTGTTCCATTACCTTCTCCTCGCTTCAAAATCTTCATTTTCATCTTCAATCCACTTTTGGATGTGGAAGGTCGGCCTGCTGCCGATCATCGGGGGGCCATGGTGCAGGAATAGTGGGATTTGGAGGAGCGCTCCAGCGAACCGATATAACATAATCAACTGTGGTGACCACCGACTCCAGTCTGGAAACTTCCCGGCTGGGGGGATTGGCGGATGTGGTGGTTTTAATCTCCAGATTGACCGCCCGGCCGATTTCCGCCGGGGTGTGGGCTTGCCAATGCTGCGACCAAGAGACGACCTCCTTTGGGGATGGCAGTAAGCTATAAAGTGACAAGAGAATATTTTACGTCAGGCAAAATGCTCTTATCGGCAATTTTCGATATATTATTGAGGTTTTTTTATCAAAACTGTCGTCACAGCTTATTGCCATGCATTAATGTTGCCCGGATCAACAGTGCTTGCAAGCCGTCTGCCATGCGGGTATCCTGTTGCAACTTTTACTGTTAGGGGGTTGACATGAGTAAAGTATATTTCAGCGACATGCGTGCCAATCAAAACGAAAATCTGTTCGACAAGATAGCGAAGCTGCTGGCCTTAGCCGGTTTGGCTCAACAGGTTTCAGAGGGAGACCTGACCGCCGTCAAGATCCATTTCGGCGAGAAGGGCAACCACACCTACCTCCGTCCGGTCTTTGCCAGGAAAGTAGTGGAAGAGATAAAGAAACTGGGGGCGATGCCGTTTCTGACCGATTCGTCGACACTTTATCCCGGTCAGCGCAAGGAGGCGGTCTCGGCCCTGACCTGCGCCATTGAAAACGGCTTTGGCTACGCCTGTGTCGGAGCACCGCTGATCATCAGCGACGGCCTGCGCGGAGTGACCGAAACCGAGGTGGCCATTGAAGGTGAACTGCTGAAGAAGACCTATATCGGCACCGAGATTATCGAGGCCGATTCACTGGTGGCCATGACCCATTTCAAATGTCACGATCTGACCGGTTTCGGCGGCGCTATCAAAAATCTGGGGATGGGCTGCGCCAGCCGCAAAGGGAAAATGGTACAACACTCCACCGTGGCGCCGGTAGTAGATTCCAATAACTGCACCGGCTGCGGTATCTGCCCCCGCTCCTGCGCCCATGATGCGATCGTGATCAAGGGAGGCAAGGCGTATATCAACCCGAAAAAATGCACCGGCTGTTCGCGCTGCATCACGATCTGCCCGGTCAAGGCCATCAACATCCAGTGGGACGATGCCGCCGACCTGGTCATGCGCAAGATGGCCGAATATGCCAAGGGTGCCTTGATCGGCAAAAGCGGCAAAGCCATCTACCTGAACTTCATCACCCAGGTTTCCCCATCCTGCGACTGCTACGGCCACTCCGACGCGCCGATCGTCAACGACATCGGCATCTGCGCCTCCACCGACCCGGTGGCCATCGATCAGGCCTGTGCCGACCTGGTCAACGCTGCCCGCGGCAACGAAGGCTCGGCGCTGCAGAGCGGCCATGAACCGGGCGGCGACAAGTTCCGCGGAGTAGCACCGCAGATACCGTGGGAGGTGCAGTTGGAGCATGGCGAGAAGATCGGGCTGGGGAGCAGGAAATATGAACTGGTGAGGGTCTGATGGATTACGGAAAGGGTCTCGTTGACAATCAACCGCTGAACTGTTTCTGCTTTTTCATGTTCACAGTATAAATGTTCCATTTAGGTGGTTGAGCGGTTAACGCGTACGCGTGCGTGAACTGGTGAATAACGAATTGGAAAAGTAGTAATCCCAGCTGATTTAAAATGAGACAGAAACCAATCTTGCAACTGTTTTTTAGTTGCAAAATGTTTTTAAAGTGTATAATAGAATCATCTGCACAGGGCGCCTATGTCAAAGCATGAAAAACTTATAAAGCGATTATTGAGCAAGCCAAAGGATTTTGAATGGTCTGAGGCCGTTTCAATTTTAGAATCTATGGGGTTTGAGGTTCTTCGCGGTAGCGGTTCAAGGCGTAAATTTAAACACAAAGAAACTAATGCAATTATTATTTTGCATGAACCCCACCCACAAAAAATCATGAAATCATACGCAATAGACGAGATTATTAAAACACTAAAGGAAGGGGGTTTTCTGAGTGAGCAACGTGTTTGAATATAATGGATACACAGGCTCTATAGAGGCAAGCATTGAGGACCGATGTTTATTTGGAAAGATTCTTTTCATATCTGATCTTGTAACATATGAAGCCGAAACTGTATCCGATTTAGAGGCTGAATTTATTGCGGCAGTTGATGATTACCTTCTTACATGCAAGGAAACCGGGAAAGACCCTCAAAGACCTTTTAAAGGTTCATTCAATGTTCGTATCAGCCCCGAATTACATAGAAAGGCCGCTATAGAGGCAACCAAAGAAAGAATTTCGCTTAATGAATTAACTTCGAAGGCTATTGATGCGTATGTAAATGCGCCCGTAAACCCTGTAAATATTGAACATCACCACCACTATGAGCATCGTTCAACTGAATTTAGTCAGACGCTAGCATTTTCGGGAAATATCGGAGAAGACAAATGGACTATCAATCCAACGATAATGTCGAAGTAGCATTAATTCAACATCAATTGCTTAGATGCAACGCTGAAGCAAATATTAAACCTTCGCCTGACATGGGGGGTAACGTTGAAATTTTGATTAACCTCAATACCCCAAAATCTCCTGGGATACTAAATAAGAATGACTCATTTGCTATCAGTTTACAGATAGGCGTTGTAGGCAAAGTAAAAGACAGCAAAGACATTGCTTTCAATGTTTTATGTGAAATGGAAGGGTTTTATCGCCTTATTAATTGTGATGACAATGGCATCTCTACAGAAAACAACGTAAATCTATGGACTACATCTGCCAGACAATTATTTCCTTTAGTAGCTCAATTCACGACTGATTTAGTTTCAAAGTTGGGTTTCAAAAACATAAGTGTTCCGGCATTTGTTCCTAGCGAGTTTTTACTACAAACAAAGCCAGATAAAAAAACTTCAAGAAAAAGTAAAAAATAACGTAATGGGGACGCTTTGCGATCGCTAAGCCGCTCAGTTTCGAGGCGGCTTTTTTTATTTTGGCACCGCAAATGAAGATCATCCATTATTCCTTTGGTGTACACAAAACCGGAGGGGACACCCATTAACACGAGACAACAGTGAAAATCGAATGTTGCAGGATCGTGGTAGGAATGTCGGTTGCCCTCCCCCCCCCCGCACAGATCCGTACGTGAGTAATTACCTCATACGGCTCCTGCTTCAGGTAGTGACGCACAAGCGCTCCGAAGGATAAGGGTGGCAGATTCGCGGTTGCGGGATATACCTGTCAATTAAGCGGCCCATCCGATGTCAATCGGCATTGAAAATTGACCCACCATCGGCGTCCAAAATTGACCCACCCCAGCGGTTAGTTTTTGCCTGAGTTTCTTGTCTTTATTCTCCAGTTGTCATTCCCTGTTTCGACAATTTCACAGTGATGCGTAACCCTTTCCAGAAGGGCTGTGGTCATCTTGCCATCACCGAACACCTGTGGCCATTCGCTGAATGGAAGATTTGTCGTGATGATAAGAGGTGTCCGTTCGTAGAGCTTTGAGATCAGGTGGAACAGCAGCTGGCCGCCAGCTTTCGAGAACGGCAGATAGCCCACTTCATCCAGCACCACCAAATCAAGCCGGGCTAGGCTTTCAGCCAGCTTGCCGCCACGTCCGCACAGTTTTTCCTGTTCCAGTTGATTGACCAGGTCAAGCAGATTGAA
>DBMM01000050.1 GCA_002298925.1 Geobacter sp. UBA698
TACAAGTTATTACGACAAAGGGGCAGCTCAATAAGCTGCCCCTTTGTCGTGAAGTGGCGTTGTTTCTCTAAAATCCCAGGCGCAGGCCAAGGATGACGCTGTGGCTGAAATAATCAGTTTCGAATTTGCGTCCGTTGGCCTCGGTGAACCGGGGTTGGGTGCTGCTGAAAAACCGATAACCTAGATCGAAACTTAGATAGTCGGTCAGGGTGTAATCAACTCCAGTCCCCAACTGGTAGGCAAATACGGTTGCTTTATCATTGCTCAGGGGGTGACCGGTCACTTGCAGACCGGAAGCCTCCATACGGGCAGCACCGAGACCGATGACCACATATGGCGCCCATGGGCTCCTGTTGCGGAAGACACCGATACAGTTGAGCAGCAGACTGTCCACCGTCATGTCACCATTTCCCTTGAACGTCCCTTCCGCAAACCTGACCTGGTCGAGTGGATTGCTGCGCCGGCTATATTCAAGCTCGAGTCGTCCCTCTCCCACAGGGTTGTTTGCTGCAAGATCCCATCCTAAAACGAAGCTCCCCTGCAGAGCCGGTTTAAATTTGAGGTTGAAGCTCCCCTGATCGTCGGAACTCTTGGCGTCAGCCAGTGCGTTGCCTCCGAGGAAAGCTCCCACATAGGGGCCTGTGTGCTGGGCCCAAACCGGGTCGCAGAACAGCAGCGGCAGGCACAGGGTGATCATTATCCGGCAAATTGGTTTCATGTGATCCTTTCCTAGGGAACCGTAAGTTTCATGGTTTGGGTCTGGCCGCCGAAACTGGCCGTAAGAGTGGCTGAACCGGTATCAACTGCGACAACCTGCCCCGGCTGATTCTGGCTGTCGGCCAGGATAGCAATGTTAGGCTGGTCTAGCGACCAGGTCGTATCTTCGGTTACATCCACGCTGCTGCCGTCGCTGTAATTCGCAGTGGTAGTGAATTTGACCTGATTGCCGGAGACCACCGTAGGGGTACCCGAGATGACCAGGCTCTGGATGGTGCGCCTTGTGACCGTAATAGGGACTGCCACGGTTATGTCGCCATAGGTGGCACTGATGGTGACGGGACCGGCGGCGACTCCGCTGACTCGCCCCTTGGCAAGTCCGATATTACCTGCCGAAGCTGTCGCATCAGAGTTGGATGTCCAGCTGCTGTTGAGGGTCACGTCCTGGGTTGTAGCATCATTAAAGGTGGCAGTCACGGAAAAGCGGCTGCTGGTGCCGACAGTCAGGTCAAGGTTGGTCGGGTTAATTGAAATGGATTGTAGCTGTGGGGCGGTAACCGTCAGATTGGTTGCGCCGGTCATGGTCACAATGCCGAATTTAAATGCGGCTGAAACCGTGGTTGGGTTCAGCGTCGGTGTCGACGCGAGGGCATTCAGCCATGCCAGGTTCCCACCAGGTGTAGTCACCGTTGCGATGGATGGATCGAGTACCGACCAGTCAGCCACGCCGGTGATGTCCCGTGAGCTGCCATTGTTGAAGGTCCCGGTGGCGGTCATGCGGAGGAGGGTAGTGGTGGTGAGCTTCGGGTTGGCCGGGGAAAGAGATATGCCGGACAGCGCACCCCCCGTCACCTTGAGGTTCGATGTGCCGCTGATGCCGGCCAGGCTGGCGCTGATTATGGTTGTGCCCGGCGTAAGGGTTGTGGCCGCTCCGCCGGTGGCGATCGTTGCGAACTCGGGTCGGGAAGAGCTCCAGGCAGCCTGACTGGTGATGTCGGCGGTTGATCCATCTGAATAAGTTCCGGTAGCCTTGAAGCTTGTGGCGGAGAGGCTGAGAATCGAGGGATTGGCCGGCAGTAAAGGATTGGTTGGTATTACCGCGACCGATTGCAACACCACTTCCGTTACGGTCAGCAGTGAAGTGCTGTTTACGCCGTCAAAGGTTGCTCTAATCGTTGAAGTGCCGACCGCGAGCGCTTGTGCGACCCCCTTGCTGTTGATGTCGTTGCTGACGGTTGCTACGGCAGGAGTGTCCGAAGACCAGGCAGAATCAAAGGTCAGGTCCTGGGTTGTACCGTCCGAAAAGGTGCCGCTTACCGTAAATTGGGTGTTCAGCCCCTTGGGGACTGCTGGAGCGACCGGGGTGATCGTCAGGGCACTGACCGTGGCCGAAGTAACCGTCAGCTTGAAGGTATTTGACACGTTCCCCACGGTCGCAGTCAAGATGGTGGTTCCCGGGACATGGCTGGTCACACGGTTCGGCTTCCCCGTAGTGATGAACTCGGCTACATTTGGCGAATCGCTTGACCAGACCGCCTGATCGGTGATGTCACGGCTGAACTGGCCCGAAAAATTGCCTGTTACCTTAAGCATGGTGGAACTGTGCGCAGCAATGGCTGGGGAGTCAGCGGAGATCTCAATCGAAGTCAGGGGAGTAAAATCGTTGTGCCGGGTCGGGGCTCCATTCGAACCGCATCCCGATACTATCAGCACGATGGCAACCCCTAAACCAATCAGCCTGAGCATGGGCTTCCTCCAAGAAAAAATCAAGTCCGCAGCGGCTCTCCAGTTTCAGACGAACTCGTGCTGGGAAAATTCATTAAATATAAGTATAAGACGATGAGTCTTCGGCATTCAAAGGTGAACCCATAACCACTTCAGAAAATTGATGTTTATGAATTATTTTTGTTATGTTAACGGTCCGATATTGGAATTTATCTCCTGAACAGAAATCAAAAACTGCATTACACCCAGAAGATTGACCAGTCTGCGGCATAAAACAGCCTTCTCCCGATCATCCTGAGTTGAAACAAACTTATTAAAGAGAATTTGGTACTGGCTCATGACTATTTTTATTGAGCTTCCTATCATTTTCCCCATGGTGTTGGTCCTCCTTTTCAGGTTAAAAAATATGAATAGTATCCACAAGACGTAAGCTGCCTGGAAAAGGTTACATCAATCACCACCTGGTTGGCAGATCCTGCCAGGCTGGCTGTGACAAGGATCTAAGCCGCAACTCGTCGTAACCTTTGCTAGATAATGTCACAAAAACACTTAACAGTGGTTAAAAAAATGCCATGTTTTATTCGTCGGCATGTTTATTTTGTTTATTGCCGCTTTCATTAACTCCGGCCGCCTAACTGTATCCTCTTGATGGAATATGGTTGTAAAATTATTGGTTGGACAATTTTGAAAATAATCCAAAAGGTAACTCTTATGAATGTCTTAACTATTAGTCATCAGCCGGCTTTGAGCGGGGCGTAAGATCGGGTGGAGGTGTTCCGGGCGGCGGATACGGTGTCGTTTCAGGTGGATACATTTGCGGCGGCGGCTGGTTTGGAGGTGGCGGTTGGTAGTCTGGAGAATAGGAAGGCGCATAGTAGTAGCTTCCCCTTGAAGGGTATACTACTGCGCGGCGTCTATATACCAATCCCGGTTGCAGAATCTGGTTGCCATAGGAATACATGCACTGAACATAGGCATTGTCGTAGCGCCGTTGTGCCTCCTGCCCATAGACCCGGCCGTTATCGGAACCTACCGCTGATCCGAACAGTAGTCCCGTGCCGGCGCCGAAAGCCGCACCAGCACCCACATTTCCGGAGGCTGCTCCCAGCAGTCCCCCGATGCCCGCTCCAATTGCCGTACCAACGGCAGCTCCGCTGACGGTATTCTCGTTTGCCAGCTCCTGTGGGGACATGCCTATCTGCTGTTCTGCCCACTGTCTGCAGTCTGCGTCTTCAATTCGGAATAAATCAAAGGGTTTCCCGGAGGGGGGAACCATGCTTACGCCGGGACCTGCGGGCAGGGTAGCACATCCCAATAACGACATGAGTAGCAGAAAAGGTGAAAGTCTCAGTAACGATTTCATTATGTCCTCACTTGTTCTCAGCCGGAGGTTGCGGCGGAGGCGGCACGACCCTCATCCACCCCTGCGGACACTGTTTCACGTACGGATAGTATCCCTGTGGATCTTTGCAGTAATACCAATAACTCGGTTCATTTTCTTGTGCTGGCGGCTGAACGTATTCTTCAAGCTGCTGCTGCGGGGCGACAACGGGAGGTTCAACATAATACCGATAATACGGGTAATATGGATAGTACGGATAGTATAGACCCCACCATCCGGGACCAAGCCAAATCCCTCCTCCGTAATGCCAGCCGTGACCGCCATAGTATCCGCCCCGTACGCCGTAATAGCTGCCATGACCGATGTAATTTCCACCGCGTCGAGCATAACCGGCAGGATTTGCTAATACGGAGAAGCAACTCAGCAAGATTAAAGCTATGCTCACCAGGGAAATACAAACTGACTTTTTCATGGTTACCCTCCCGTTTTGTAAAGGGTTTTTATCTATAATTATTAGACGGCGGATCTTTGAGGGAAGTTACAAAAAATCTTTCGTTGAGTGTCGAACTTGAGTCGGGGATATCACCTATATCCGTCTGGTCAATTTCATGACAAACCAGCGACAGCATGAATAGCTGAAATTTGAGATATTGAATGGGAGTTGACAGGCACAGGGAAAAAGGAGGGCGGGCAAGAAGTTGTTAGTGTGGTATAATTTTATATAGTCACAGCCGACGCGAGGAAGCCGCCATGTCACTGCCTGTACAACTGCGAAAGATCACTGCCACACTCTGGGAACTGCCGGTCTCCTACAAGAACGGGATGCTGGTTCCGGTCCGTATCGTGGCATCCGAGGCGCTGCTGAACCAGATGGATGACGGTGTTTTTCAGCAGGCGAGCAACGTTGCCTGCCTGCCTGGCATTATCGGCTACTCTTGGTGCATGCCGGACGGACACTGGGGCTACGGTTTCCCCATCGGGGGAGTGGCTGCCATGGATCCTGAGACCGGGGTGATATCTCCGGGCGGAATCGGATTCGATATCAACTGCGGCATGCGTCTGGTGCTGACCAACCTGACCGAGGAACAGGTCAGGCCGCGGCTTCATGAACTGGTCAACCTGCTCTTTACCCAGATCCCCACCGGTGTCGGCTGCACCGGGTTTGTGCGCTGCAGCCGCAGCGAGTTTCGCAAGGTCATCGAGCAGGGGGCGCGCTGGTGCCTGTGCAACGGTTACGGCTGGCCGGATGATCTGGAAATGACGGAGGAGGGGGGCTGTTTTGGCGGGGCCGATGCCGATGCCTGCAGCGACAAGGCAATCGAAAGGGGCTTCGATCAGATCGGCACGCTTGGTTCAGGCAATCACTATTGCGAAATCCAGGTGGCCCGGCCGGAGAATATCTTTGATGAGACGACTGCCCGGGCCTTCGGCATCACCCTGCCCAATCAGGTGGTGATCATGTTTCACTGCGGCAGCCGGGGCTTCGGCCACCAGGTGGCCACCGACTACCTGCAGAAGTTCCTGAGGGTCATGACGACCAAGTACGACATCAAGATGCCTGACAGGGAGCTGGCCTGTGCGCCGTTCCGTTCACCGGAAGGGCAGGCCTATTTCAGCGCCATGAAGTGTGCCGTCAACATGGGCTTTGCCAATCGCCAGGTGATCCTGCATCGCATCCGTGAGGTCTTTTCCCGTCTTTTTGGACGATCGGCCGAAGATTTGGGGATGCGCATGGTCTATGACGTCGCCCATAACACCGCCAAGCTGGAGACCCATCTGGTTGATGGCATACCACGGCAGGTACTGGTTCACAGGAAGGGTGCCACCCGCTCCTTCGGGCCGGGTGCGGCCGGGATTCCCGACTGTTACCGGGAGACCGGCCAGCCGGTGATCATCGGCGGCAGCATGGAAACCGGATCCTATCTGCTGGCCGGACAGGGAGGGGCAGCCCGGACCTTCTTCACCACGGCCCACGGCAGCGGCCGCACCATGAGTCGCCACCAGGCTAAAAAGATGGTCAAGGGTCAGAAACTGCTGGGTGAAATGGAGCAGCGCGGCATCTATGTGCGCACGTCTTCCTACGGTGGCCTGGCCGAAGAGGCCGGTTTTGCCTACAAGGATATCGATGAAGTGGCCCGCACCACGGAAGAGGCCGGTTTGAGCCGCCGGGTGTCGAAACTGGTACCGATCGGAAACATCAAAGGGTAGGGATCCGGACAATTTATGGCTGCTGTTTGTTGGCTGTCGGCAGCCGATTTTCGGGTCATCTGCAGGGGAGTCTGATGCCGTTCCGTTTTCTGGAAGATATCGCTACTGCTGATGTGGCTTTCGAGGCCTGGGGCGATAATCGAGAGGAACTGTTTGTGGCCGGCGCCGAAGCGCTGCTGAGTACCATGGTTGCCGATCCGCGGGAGGTGACGCGTTGTCAGGAACAGCCGATTCGCCTGGAACATGAGGAACTGGATCTGCTCCTGTTATTGTTTTTGCAGGAACTGATCTTCTGTAAGGATGCCCGCCGGCTGTTGCTGCATGTGGATTTGGCCCGGGTAGATGAACGGCGGGGCGTATTTCATCTGGAGGCCCTTGCCAGAGGAGAGCAGATTGATGAGGGGCGGCACCGTCTGCTGGTGGACGTAAAGGCGGTTACGCTGCATCGTCTGCAGGTGCTGTTTGATGGTAGCTGCTGGAAAGCAACAGTTGTGCTGGATGTGTAGAAACGTAACGAACAGCTAGATGCTGAAAGTAACAAACCCGATCCCAAAGGAGGTACAGCAACCATGGTCACCACCCTCAGGAAAACCAAAGAAAAGGGGCAGCGCACGCCCCGCAGCATGGATATTTATCAGGAAAAGGGAGGCGTAAAAGGGACGGCCTATTGCGAATGTGGTATCGTCTTTCGCAACAAACGCTGGCAAAGCGGGGAAAGTGAGGATAAGTCTCCGGGGGGACAAAGTCTGGTCTGCCCGGCCTGCCGCCGGATCGCGGACCGGGTGCCGGCTGGCATCGTTGCACTCAGGGGGGATTTCTATGTCGCTCACGAAGCCGAGATCGGCAATCTGATTAAAAATACAGAACAGGCGGCTGTTGCCAAGAATCCGCTCGGTCGAGTCATGGAAACCAGCCGGGAGCAGGGCGGCGTTACTATTACCACCACCGATGGAAGGCTGGCCCAGAAGATCGGACGGGAGGTGTACAAGTCCCACGGCGGCGAACTGCATTTCAACTGGAGTCAGGCCGAGGACTTGGTTCGGGTGTCCTGGTCCCGCTGACAGCGGGCTTTATTGTGCTGGCTGGCGGTTGTATGGAAGGTGAAAAATAAAAAGGGTACCTGCCGTTTGGCAGATACCCTTTTGTATGATGGCGGGGTTGACGGGGCTCGAACCCGCGACTTCCAGCGTGACAGGCTGGCACTCTAACCGACTGAGCTACAACCCCAGTTGTATTCTCTTTTCCTCGCGCCACAATTAGGCGCAGATATTTAGCAAACTTTCCGGCCGTTGTCAACATCAACATGGATATTATTTGCATGGAGTCTGAAATTTTCTGCCTGTGACGCAAACAGGACGCCGGATGAGGGTTGTCTTGGACAGCGACTAATTTTAATGTATAGTTGTCATCGATAATTTCATTATTTTAGCCCGTATCGAAAGCCCCATGGATACTCAGCAAATTGACATAACGTCCGGCGACGCAGCTATCGGCAAAATTGGCACCCTGCTGGTGGAGCTTAATATTTCTCATCGCAACTTCCGTTCCTACCCCAAGGAACATCCGGTTATTGCTGCGTCTCTGGATAAGGTTGTGAAGGTCTATGCCGGCCTGATGCAGTCACGCAAAGAGCTGGTTATTGGTGTGAGCCGCGATGCCCTGATGGTGGGGGGGGAGTTTCTGGATAAATCCAACCGGATCTTCCGGGATTTAGCCCGGGCCCTGTTTGAAAGAGGGATCGCCGCACTGGTGTTAGCTCCGGGTCTTACTGCGGAGGAGTTAAGGAACTTCTATACTATCCTTGGCCTCAAGCGCGACGATATACAGCGGCATGGCGGTATTGAAAACATCTGGATCAAGGCGCGCCTGACTTCGATAACCGTTAGACCGATCCGCTATGATCTGCTTACTGCAACGGATGAGGAGACCATCCGCTCTGCTCCGCAGGCAACGACTGCTGAAAGCCTCTGGGAGCGTTTCGCCAGGGGGGTCATCATGGGGGGGGCTGGTGAAGGTGAGGTGGAAGGAATCGATCCCGAACTGCTGGCGGCCATTCTCAACAGCCAGTTCCACAATGGTGATGAAAAGGCGGATTATGAAAGGGTCATGGCCGATTTCATCCAGCATGCCGACGCTCTGCAGGCCCTGGAGGTCGACGAAACATTGCCCTATCAAAAACTGGCATCATTTGTAAGCCGGCTTAACCCTGAGCTGCGTCGTCAGTTTCTGCGCAGCACCTTTGACGTCAGATGTGCGTCCGGTGAACTGGCGGCTTATAAAATGATTCCCCACATGTCGGCGGATGTGGTCATCGACACCCTGGAAGATGTCAATGCAAACCGCATCAATTTGCCGCCGGTCATTTTCGGCCTGTTGCAAAAGCTGGTCCACCACACCGGAACGGACGCAAGGGCAGATGATAGAGATGCTGCCGACAGCGATGAGGATCTCGACCGGAAAGTGCGTGCCATCTTTCGTGAACACGCTTCCGAGGAATTCGTTCCGGACGAGTATCAGAAAAAACTTAACCGAATCATGGCGGCCGATCAGCTGCCAACCATGCTGGACGAGGATTTCAGCTCTATTCTGGAGTCTCTGGATACCCAGCTGGTCGAGGCCGGAATAAGTGACATCATCATGCAGCTGGTCATTCTCGAACCGGCCGGAGACGGTTCTGACCCTCTGCTGGATGACCTGAATGCCATGTGCGCCTTATTTCTGGAGACCGGACAGTATGGGCAGCTGCTGCGTATTATGAAGCTGTCCGGTGATGCCAGGCTGCCGGAAGGGTTTCGATGCGGACTTCTGGGGCTCTTCAGGAGCCGGGAGTTCATGGAGGAGGTGCTGAACGGCCTGCACACTTGGGGCAAGTCCAAATTCGACGTGATCCGGGAGCTGATTGCCGCTGTCGGTGAACCCTTCACCGATGTGCTGCTCGATCGCTTGGCAGAAGAGACCAGTCTGTCGCTGCGCCGATTCATGATGGACCGCCTGATGGAGGCCGGTCCCACGGCCCGTGATGCCATTGTGAGTCGTCTTTCCGACAGCAGATGGTATTATTTGCGCAACCTGCTGATCATGCTGCGCTCAATCAATGATGCCGCTGTCCTGGAAGGGGTCAGGGCGCTGGCCGGCAACGAGAATCCCCGTGTCCGGCAGGAGGTGCTCAGGACCCTCCTGCATTTTAATGATCAGACTGCCGAAGGGCAACTGCTGCTGGCGATGGATAGCAGCAGCCGGGAAGTGCAGTTGGCGGCCTTACGAATGGCCGAAAACAGTCGTTCGCCGGAGGTTTTTAAAAAACTGCTGTCTCTGGTCACTGCTTCAGGCTTTTCCGACAGCGAGATTGAATTCAAGTGCGCAATAGTCAAATCCCTGGCTGATATCGGCAGAGCCGAGGCCCTGCCGGAACTGGCCAGGGTGCTCGGCACCAAATCGCTGTTGCATTCAAGGCAGTTGGCCAGACTGAAGCTGGCGATTGTCAGTTCGCTGGAGCATTATCCTCCCCAGATCGCACGGCAGGTTCTGGGCCGGCTTGCCGCCGGTGGCGACGATGTGGCTCGCCAGGCAGCAGAAACTCTTCGCAGGATTGAAGTCAGGCCATCATGAGCGCGAACGTACCCGTTCATATTCTGGATTTCATTCGTCACCTGCTGTCGGCCACTGCCAACGTTGCCCTCTACGGCATGAACCACCCCCAGGTGGAACATCTCTCCAGTCAGGCCTATGCCGGTATTCTGACTGCTTTGGAAACCTGCCGGGAATTTTCCATGCTGGTGGTGGACGACGAACTGATCATCAATGGCCTTCCCCAGGATCCAAGCCTGGTCCTTGATCGTTTTGCACAGATTCTCAAGTCGCGTGGCATCGGCCATATCAAGGTTCTGGAAGGGGTTTCCCGGCAGGAGTTGAAGGAGCTGATCGCAGGTCTTGCGAGGCAGAGCGAAACTCCGGGGGTGATCGCCTCCAGCGAGCATCTGCGCCTTGGCCGGGTTGAACTGAGCGCTGGCGGGGAGGGCTGGGGGCGACATCATGTCCCGATTCCGGAGATGCCGGCCGAGGAACGGGACCGATTCATGGAAATCTATGAAACGGTCAAGCATCACCACAAGCTGAAAGTCAACGGTCTGCTCGAGGTGGTCTCCGGCTTTGTCGAAGTCTTTCGTCAGGAGGGCAGGCCGCTATTGGTCATGGCCGCCCTGCGCGATACTGACGAGTACACCTTTACCCACTCGACCAACGTCTGCATCCTTAATCTGGCCCAGGCCATGTCGTTGGGGATACAGGGCCAGCTGCTGAATGACATCGGAGTGGCGGCCATGCTGCACGATATCGGCAAACTGTTCATTCCCGAGGAAATCCTTACCAAAAAAGATAAACTTACCAGTGAAGAATTCGACCTGATGAAGCAGCACCCGGCCAAGGGAGCCCGCTATCTTCTGGAAACTCCCGGTGTTCCCCGACTGGCAATCTCGACCGCCTTCGAGCACCATATGAAATACAATTTCAGTGGCTATCCACAGGTGTCGTCCGACTGGCGGCAGAACATCTGCAGTCAGATGACCACGATTTCGGATTTCTTCGATGCCCTGCGCACCCGTCGTTCCTATCGTGAACCGCTCGAACTGCACGAAATTTCCGAGATGCTGCAGATAATGATGGGCAACGATCTGCACCCTTTGCTGACACGCAACTTTCTTCAGATCATTGCGCGCCTGACTGAACCGTCAGTCTAGCTGCTAGCGGCAAGCAATAGTATGGCGTGCAATAGATGATGGTGCGGGGATAGTTGTAATGTCAGTCCTGCTTTTCCATTTCAGCATGCATGATGCCGAAAAGACCGCTCAGCAGGTTTTCGCCGGGCGGTTCAGTCAGAGCCGATTTCAGCGACCCCTCTTCTTCAATGCGCCTCAACAGGGCCAGCATACGCCGCAGAACTTCAGCCCCCAGATCATCCAGCAGTTTATTGCCAGGCATTCCGGTAGCCGGATGACACCAATTGCTTTCATGTCCGGACAAATCATCACGGTTGCTACGCAGCAGCGGGTAAAACAGGTGCTGCTGCTGCCTAATTCTGGGCACGCCCAGGACGGACAGGATTTTTGCCGCCAGCTTCCAGAAGGTGCTGCCGTACATGGCCTGAAAGCGGCAGTGCCGGTCGAGGGCCTCTGTCAGTGCCTGTTCGGGCAAGGTCGCGTCCGGATCGAACAGCAGGGAACAGGCCCTGAGCAGGGTGTCTTTCGTGCGGGGGGACACCAGTTGAGCCATTTTGAATGCGGGCGGATCAGCCTCCTTGTTCAGGAAGTGTACGTCGATGGCGGTTTCAATCCGGTAGTGATCTCCGGTATCAGTCAGGCCGGCAGCAGCGTAGACAAAGGGGTGAAAGACGATGTCGGCCTGCATGTGGCAGAGCACTCCCAGCAGGCAGGACAGCAGGTCGGGCGGAATGGCGCCGGAAAGACGCTCTTCGGCCCGGATCAGCGGCGCGTAGCTGTTGTCGGGCGCATCGTGGAACCGCCGGCCAGCTGCCAGCGCCTGGGGTGCAAAGGGGCCGCTGAAGAGATGCAGCAGGGTGTCGGGCAGCACCGCCCCGGCCAGGAATAAGTCATGATAGTTGCGGATGACTGTCCCCAGGGCGCTGTCGTTGCCCAGTGCGGACAGAGTTTGACCGGCCAGTATCCAGTGGGTCAGCTCTTTAGGCATGCTCTGCCACCCCTGTCGGGAGCAGGCCGTCGATGATAAACGGGACCAGGCTCATTGGGCGTTCAGGCCTGGTAGCCCAGCATCGCTTCGGAAGAGTGTAATGAAAGATGGGTCTGGTGCTTGAGGCAGGTCTGGCCGCATGTGCTTGCAGTAATGGTTATGGCTGGGAGCATGCCATGGCATGTGCCGCCGCAATCATCTCGCGGGCGTGCCGGCGGGTGGTTTCGGTGATGGTTGTGCCGCCCAGCATGCGGGCGATCTCGCCGGTGCGTGCTTCTTCATCAAGGGGGGTGACGGTGGTGGCTGTGCGGCCGTTGTTTACCTGTTTTTCGACCCGCAGATGGTGATCGGCGAAGGCCGCCACCTGGGGCAGGTGGGTGATGCAGAGTACTTGCTGGCGTCCGGCGACATTTTTCAGCTTGGCGCCCACCAGTTCTGAGGTGGCCCCTCCGATGCCGGTATCCACCTCGTCGAACACCAGGGTGGGCACATCTCCTTCGGGCAGTACCTGCTTGATCGCCAGCATCAGGCGCGACAACTCGCCGCCCGAGGCGATCTTGGCCAGGGGGCGTGGCGTTTCGCCCGGGTTAGGTGAAAAGAGGAACTCGACCCGCTCGTAACCGTTGGAGCGGGGTTCTGTCAGGGGTGTCAGGCTGGCTTCGATGACGGCGTTTTTCATGGCCAGCTGGTGCGCCTCAGCCTCAAGGGCCTTTTTCAGTGCTGCGGCGGCAGCGCTGCGGCGTGCGCTCAGTTCGGTTCCACGGAGCTGTAGTTCCTCTGCCAGGTGGCGGCACTCGAGTTCCAGCTGCTGCCGGTCCTGCTGTTGTCCGGCCAGGGTTTCCAGTTCCGCGTCGATCCGGCACTTGAAATTGAGGATCTCCTCGATGGTGGTGCCGTACTTCTTCTTGAGACGCCCGATCTGGTCGAGGCGGTCATCGGCCAGCTGCAGGGCGGCCGGATCGGCCTCGATACGGGAAGAGTAGTCGCGCAGGCAGATGGCGGCATCCTCCAGCTGCAGGTAGGCGCTCTCAATTGATGCGGCGGTTTCGCCCAGGGTATGGTCGATGGCCGCGATTTCGGCGATGGATGATGATATTCGCCGCAGCTGCCCCAGGATGGCGCCATCGCCGCCATAAAGCCGTTCAAAGGCCTCGGCGCTGGTGCCGCCCAGTTTTTCGGCGTTGGCCAGCAGACGGCGTTCTTCTTCCAGAACCTCATCTTCCCCGGTCTTCAGTTCAGCCGCTGCAATCTCGCTGGATTGGAATGAGAGCAGGTCCAGCCGGCGGGCCGTCTCGCGCTCCTCTTTGTCCAGATGTTCCAGGCGCTGTTTCAGGGACTGCAGTCGGCCGTAGCGGGCGCTAAACTCCTCGCGCAGGGGCGCGCAGCCGGCAAAGGCATCCAGCAGCAGCAGCTGGTTTTCGGGTCTGAGCAGGGTCTGGGATTCATGCTGGCCATAGATGTTGATCAGGCAGCGGGAGATATCTGTCAGCAGGGTCAGGGTGGCCATGCCGCCGTTGATGAAGATGCGGTTCTTACCGGCGCGGGAAATGGAGCGCTTGACCAGCAGATCGTTTTCGCAGGCGAAGCCGGATTCATCCAGCAACTGTCGAAGTTCCGGCCGTTCAGAGATATCGAACAGCGCCTCGACAACCGCTTCCTCTTCGCCGGAGCGGATCAGGTCGGCCGAGGCGCGGCCACCCATGATCAGGCCGACGGCGTCGATGATGATTGATTTGCCCGCGCCGGTCTCTCCGGTCAGCACGGTCAGGCCCGGACTGAAGGAGAGCTGCAGCGATTCAATGATGGCCAGATTGGAGATGGACAGGTCGGTCAGCATGGTTTCCGTACTGCAGAAAGCATCAGCGCTCCCCCCACTTCAGTTTTGTCCGCAAAATTTCGAAATAGTCCCGGCTGCGGGACATGACCAGGGCGGTAGTTTTCAGGGCCCGGCGCACTTCGACCGAGTCCCCCTCCTGTAGTTCGAAACCGACCTGTCCGTCCAGGGTCAGATATACCATTTCGTCAAAGGTGGAGATGACGGTGATCGAGATGATCGAATCGTCCGGAACTACGATCGGGCGGTTGGTCAGGGTATGGGGGCAGATCGGGGTAATGGCGATGCAGCTTACCAGAGGATGGATGATCGGGCCGCCGGCTGACATGGAGTAGCCGGTGGATCCGGTGGGGGTGGAGACGATCAGGCCGTCGGCCTTGTAGGTCGTCAGGAAATGGCGGTTGACCTTGGTTTCCAGATCCACGATCCGTGCCAGGGCGCCCTTGTTGATGACCATGTCGTTCAGGACATGGCAGCGGTCCAGTTCCTTGCCTTCCCGGCAGACCGTTACTTCCAGCATCATTCGTTCGGAGACGCGCGGATCCCCCTGCAGGCATTTTTCAAGGCGGGGATAGAGCTCTTCCAGTGTGATTTCGGTCAGGAAGCCGAGGCTGCCCAGGTTGACCCCCAGAATCGGGATGTTCTTGCCGCTGAACAGGCGCGCCGCCGAGATCAGGGTGCCGTCGCCCCCCAGCACAACCACCAGTTCGGCCTGCTCGCGGATCTCCTCATGGGAGAGTCCCTTGGCGTAACCGATATGACGGGCCAGGTGGGCATCCACCAGGGGCAGGCAGCCCCTTTGTTCCAGCCAGCAGACCAGATCATTGGCGACCACCTGGCAGCGCGGATTGTGCATCTTGGCAAATATGGCGACGTTGTGCAGGGTCATGGTTGAACCTATTTCAACTTTCTGATCTTATCCAGGCTCTCTTCCAGTACCTGTTTCTTGCCGGTTACGTCAGCCAGTTTCTGGCGCTCTTTTTCGACTACGTCGGCCGGAGCGCGGTCCACGAAGGCCGGGCTGCCCAGTTTTTTGGAGAACATCTCGATCTCTTTATCGATCTTGCCGATTTCCTTCAGCAGGCGCTGCTCTTCCGCTTCAACATCCACCAGGCCTTTGAGCGGTACGAAGATCTGAACGTCCCCGGCCACCTGGATGGAGGCGTCCTCCGGTTTCTCGAGACCTGCGCCGATGGCCAGATCGGAGATGCGGGCCAGGCTGATGAGGGCACCTTCGTTATGCTTCATCAGGAGGCGGCTTTCCTCGGATCCGCAGGAAAGGATTACGGCAATCTGCTTCGAGGGGGGTACCTCCATCTCACCGCGGATATTGCGGATGCCGCTGATGACCGCCATGACCCGTTCCATGTCAGCGGCTTCCAGCGGGAAGGAACGGCTCTCGCAGTATGACGGATAGGCTGCCAGCATGATACTTGCTGGTCCCTGGTCCCCAGTCCCAGGTTTCTTCTGTTTGGGTAGTGCCTGCCAGATCTCTTCGGTGATGAACGGCATGAAGGGGTGCAGCAGTCGCAGCAGGTTTTCCAGCGTATACCAGAGCACATACTGGGCGGTCTGCTTGCGCTCAGGGGTGCCGTTGTAGAGGTCCTGTTTGGATAACTCCAGGTACCAGTCGCAGAACTCGCTCCAGGTGAACTGGTAGAGCGTCATGGCGCTTTCGTTGTAACGGTAGCCGTTCAGGGTTTCATCCACCAGTCGGGCGGTTTCGTTCAGGCGGTGCAGGATCCATTTGTCTCCCTGGGAGAATTCCAGAGTGTCGCTGCTGACACTGTCCGGATCAAACCCTTCCAGATTCATCAGGGTGAAGCGGGCCGCGTTCCAGACCTTGTTGCAGAAGTTGCGGTAGCCGGCAATGCGCTCCTCGGCCAGCTTGATGTCGCGTCCCTGGGCGGCGAAGGCGGCCAGGGTGAAGCGGAAGGCATCGGTGCCGTACTGGTCGATCACGGTCAGTGGGTCGATGACGTTGCCCTTGGACTTGGACATCTTCTGTCCCTGGGCGTCGCGTACCAGGGCGTGGATGTAGACGTCCTTGAAGGGTACATCGTCCATGAAATGCAGCCCCATCATCATCATGCGGGCCACCCAGAAGAAGAGGATGTCGAAGCCGGTCACCAGACAGGCCGTCGGGTAGAAGGTCTTCAGTTCGGCGGTCTGGTCCGGCCACCCCATGGTTGAGAAGGGCCACAGGGCCGAGGAGAACCAGGTGTCCAGTACATCGGTTTCCTGGCGCAGTTCGTCACTGCCGCATTTTGAGCATTTTGTCGGGTCTTCCATGGCCACCGTGATCTCGCCGCAGTGGTCGCAGAACCAGGCCGGAATGCGGTGCCCCCACCAGATCTGGCGCGAGATGCACCAGTCGCGGATGTTCTCCATCCAGTCGTAGTAAGTGTTCTCCCATTGCTTGGGCAGGATGCGGGTCTTGCCTTCCTTGACCGCTGCCAAGGCCCGTTCGGCCAGGGGGGCGACCTTGACGTACCACTGCAGGGACAGATAGGGCTCCACCACGGTCTTGCAGCGGTAACAGCCCCCCACCGACATGGCGTGATCGTCGATCTTGTCCAGCAGGCCGGCCTGCTCCAGTTCGGTTACGATCCTGGTGCGGGCGGCAAAACGGTCCAGCCCTTCGTACTGATGGCCGGCGGCATTGATGATGCCGGATTCGTCCAGGACGTTGATCTTGTCCAGTCCGTGGCGCAGGCCGACCTCAAAGTCATTGAAGTCGTGGGCCGGTGTGATCTTGACCACACCGGTGCCGAACTCGCGATCAACGTACTCGTCGGCCACCACCGGGATCTCGCGGTTTACCAGCGGCAGCATGACCTGCTTGCCGATCAGGCTCTGATAACGCTCATCCTCGGGATGTACCGCCACGGCGGTATCGCCGAGCATGGTTTCCGGTCTCGTTGTTGCCACCACCACGTATCTGCCCGGCTCGCCGACAACCGGGTAACGGATATGCCAGAGGTGCCCTTTTTTGTCTTCATGTTCCACTTCGATATCGGAGAGGGCCGTGTGGCAGCGTGGACACCAGTTGATCAGGCGGTTGTCGCGGTAGATCAGCCCGTCTTCATGGAGTTTGACAAAGACGGTGCGCACCGCCTTGGACAGACCTTCGTCCATAGTGAAACGCTCCCGCTGCCAGTCGCAGGAAGCGCCCAGGCGTTTAAGCTGGCCGATGATCTGGCCGCCGGATTCGGCCTTCCACTTCCAGACCCGCTCGATGAAGGCTTCGCGCCCCAGTTCGTGACGATCCTTCTTCTCACCTGCCAGTTGGCGTTCGACGACATTTTGAGTCGCAATTCCGGCGTGGTCAGTGCCCGGCATCCAGAGCACGTTGTAGCCCTGCATGCGCTTCCAGCGGCAGAGAATGTCCTGCAGCGTGTTGTTGAGGGCATGGCCCATGTGCAGGGCGCCGGTGACATTGGGGGGCGGGATGACGATGCTGTAGGGTTTTTTGTCGGATGTGGCGGCGGCATGGAAATACCCGTTTTCCTCCCATGCGGCGTACCATCTTTTTTCAACGTCATGGGGCTCGTAGCCTTTGGCGAGTTCTCTGGTCATGGTTGCTGTTTACCTTTTCTGTTCGATTGCGGATGCCGCCATCTGATATGGATTCGACACTATAAAAAAAACACAGGGAATATGCAACCTCCCCCTGCAAAAAATAAGTTCGTCAATCAGCGACGGAGCCTTTGCTGTATGGATTTTTAATAATATTTTGTCAATCTATCGCTTGACATAGCCTGGCGCGAGTCTATATTTAGTTGTGATTGTTAGTTGTTATTAATTTATTTCGCAATTGCCAGTCATGCTGGTGAAGCACCATCTTACACCCCAGGAGGAAAAACATGGATAAACGTTTGCTGACGTCACTGGTTTGTACGCTGGCTCTGGTTGCCGGCACTACAGGTCAGGTCTTTGCAGCGGAAGATCTGCTGGCTGGCGCCAAGGCGCTCTTCAAGCCGGTCCCGGTCAAACCGCCCGAACTTAAGGGGAATCCTGCCTCGCCCGTCAAGATTGAGTTGGGTGCCAAACTCTACTTTGATCCGCGGCTTTCCAAATCCCAACTGATCAGCTGCAATACCTGTCACAACGTGGGGTTGGGAGGGGCCGATCTCCAGGAAACCTCCACCGGGCATGGCTGGCAGAAGGGGCCGCGCAACGCCCCGACGGTGCTGAATTCGGTCTACAATATTGCCCAGTTCTGGGATGGTCGGGCCAAAGATCTGGCTGAACAGGCAAAAGGGCCGGTGCAGGCTTCGGTGGAGATGAATGCCACGCCTGAATTGGTGCTGAAAACCCTGAACAGTATTCCGGAATATGTGCAGGCGTTCAAGAACGCTTATCCGGGACAGAAGGACCCTGTCAGTTTTGATAACATGGCCAAGGCCATCGAGGTCTATGAAGCCACTCTGATCACACCGGATGCCCCCTTTGACCGCTTTCTCAAGGGGGACCGCAAGGCCCTTAACAGCAAGGAAGCCAGCGGTCTCAAGCTGTTCATCGACAAGGGGTGTGTTGCCTGTCACGGTGGCGTCAATGTCGGTGGAGCCGGCTATTATCCCTTCGGCGTAGTGGCCAAGCCGGCTGAAAAAATCATGCCGCGGGGGGACAAGGGACGTTTTGCTGTCACCAATACATCCGGCGACGAATATGTCTTCAGATCACCGTCACTGCGCAATGTTGCCATTACCGCCCCCTATTTTCACTCAGGTGTTGTCTGGAGCCTGAAAGAAGCGGTATCCATCATGGGGTCGTCCCAGTTCGGCATACAGCTCAGTAACGATGAGACTGATGCCATCACCGCCTTCCTGGGTACCCTGACCGGAAAGCAGCCCACGGTTGCGTATCCGCTTCTTCCGCCTAGCACCGACACGACACCCCGCCCGGTCCTGTAATTTTTGTAAACCTGCAAGACAGCAAAGGCCGCCCCGGTAATCCGGAGCGGCCTTTGTTATTTCTGTGGGAAAGCAGAGGTCAGGAACTGATGCGCAGGAAGTTGTCCAGGAGGTTCATGCCCCCCTCAGTCAGAATCGATTCCGGGTGAAACTGAACTCCCCAGATCGGCAGCGTCTTATGGCGCATGCCCATGATCTCGCCGTTTTCCACCCAGGCGGTGACTTCCAGGCAGTCGGGCAGGCTGGAGCGTTCCACTATCAGGGAATGGTAGCGTGTGCCTTGAAAAGGATTGGGCAGGCCGCTGAAGAGTTCCTTGCCGTTATGGTGGATGGGCGAGGTTTTGCCGTGCATCAGGGAAACGCTGCGTACCACCTTGCCGCCGAAGGCGGCGCCGATGGCCTGGTGGCCCAGGCAGACTCCCAGGATCGGGATTTTTCCGGCAAAACGTTTGATGGCCGCCACCGAGATGCCGGCTTCCTCTGGCGAGCAGGGACCGGGTGAGATCACCAGCCGCTCCGGTTTGAGCGCCTCGATCTCCTCCAGGGTGATCCGGTCGTTGCGGTACACCTGTACATCCTGGCCCAGCTGGCCGAAATACTGGACGATGTTGTAGGTGAATGAGTCGTAATTGTCGATCATCAGCAGCATTATTCAAGCCCCTTTTCAGCCAGTTCGATGGCCTTCATGACCGCCATGCCCTTGTTGACAGTTTCCTGCCATTCGGAGGCCGGGTCGGAATCGGCCACGATGCCGGCGCCGGCCTGGAGATGCACCTTGCCGTCCTTGATCACCAGGGTGCGAATGGCGATGGCCAGGTCCATATTGCCGGAAAAGGAAAAATAGCCGGCTGCACCGCCATAAACCTCGCGCCGCACCGGCTCCAGTTCGTCGATGATCTGCATGGCGCGTACCTTGGGGGCTCCCGAGAGAGTGCCGGCCGGAAAGGTTGCCCTGACCAGATCAAAGGCATCCCGCTCTTTCAGCAGGGTGCCCTGAACATTGGAGACGATATGCATGACGTGGGAGTAGCGTTCCACCACCATCAGTTCGGAAACCTTGACCGTTCCGGTGGCACAGACCCGTCCCAGGTCGTTTCTGCCCAGATCCACCAGCATGACATGTTCGGCCCGCTCCTTGGGGTCGGCCATCAGTTCCTCCGCCAGGCGGCGGTCATCTTCGGCCGTGGCACCGCGGGGGCGGGTGCCGGCGATTGGCCGCAGTTCCACCCGGTCCCCTTCTTTGCGGACCATGACTTCCGGTGATGCCCCTGCGATGACCGTATCGTCCAAGCGCAGAAAGAACATGTAGGGGGAGGGGTTTAGGGTGCGTAGCACGCGGTAGATGTCGAAGGGGTCGGCGGACAGCTCGCCGCTGAAGCGCTGGGACAGCACGATCTGGATGATGTCGCCGGAACGGACGTACTCCTTGGCTTTCTCCACTGCGGCCTCGAAATCGGCACGGCTCACATTGGAGCGGAAGTCCACCTGTCTGGAGGAGGGAGGCGTTGTCCCGTCAGGAAGCGGTGCGCGCAGGCGCCTGATAATGCTGTCGATGTTGTCTGTCGCTTCCCGGTAGGCCTGTTCCGGTGCTTTGTTGCCGTCCAGGTGGGCATTGGAAACGACCTTGATCTTCTGGCTGACATTGTCAAAGATGACGATGGTGTCAGTGATTAAGAAGTAGGCGTCGTAGGCTGCGATCACGGCCGGCTTTTCAGTCGGCAGGCGCTCGAAGTGGCGTACCATATCGTAGCCCAGGTAACCGACCGCCCCACCGAAAAAACGGGGCAGGCCGTCCACCTCGACCGGTGTGAAACGGGCCAGGATGTCGCGGATGCAGGCCAGCGGATCGTCAGCGGTCTTGCTGGTGGTCACGCCGTTTTCGATGATCTCCACGGTGTTGCCCCTGGAGCGGACGATCAGTGACGGGCTGGAGCCGAGAAAGCTGTAGCGGGCCCATTTTTCACCCCCCTCGATACTTTCGAGCAGGAATGAGAAGCGGCCGTCATCCAGCTTTTTGAAAGCGGTTACCGGCGTATCCATGTCAGCCATGATTTCGCGGTATACCGGAATCAGGTTGCCTTGGCGGGAGAGGTCGAGAAATGTGCTGTAGTCGGGACAGGCCATGGGGGCTCCAAGGGGCTGAAATTACGAATAGAGAAAGCTAGCACAGGCATGCGTGGGTGTCAAGATCGGCCAGGCCTGATCCGCTGCTTGTTACGGCGCTGTTACAAGGCGATTCGTCCATGATAATCGTTTGACGCAATTGATGAATTCATGCTAAATTTTAAAACATTTTTCTTAGGAACGGATTGAATCTGCGATGCCATTTTTACTGATCGTTTTGTTGTGCTTCACACTGCTCCCTTCCTGTGCCACTACCGGCGTCCCGAACCGTTCCGATGATCAATCGTCGCCTCTGGTTCATGATGGCCACTCCCGGGCTCTCTACCTCTATTCCCGCGCCCGCTTGGCCAGCAATGACGGAGACTATCCTGCCGCGCTCAGTATCCTGCGGGATGCCATTGAGCTCGATCCTTCATCGGCTTTCCTGCACACGGCTGCCGCCGACCTGAAGCTGAAGATCGGCCAGGTGAATGAGGCGATGGAGTATATCAACAAGGCCATCGCCCTGGATCCAGCCTCCCGCGATCCATATGTAATGGCTGGCGTTCTGATGGCTTCGGCCGGCAAGGATTGGGAGGCGGCCGATTACCTGCGCAAGGCCATCAAGCTCGATCCTTCCAAGGAAGATGCCTACCTGCATCTTGCCGTTTCGCTGACCCGTCTGTTTGAATACGAGGAAGCGGTCAATACACTCAAGACTTTGGTGAAGATCAATAGTGATTCTGTCCTTGGCTATTACTATCTCGGCCGCACCTACAGTCAGATGAAGCTCTACCGTGATGCGGCCGGCTATTTCAAGAAAGCTTTGGAACTGCGTCCCGAATTCAGCCAGGCCGCCATCGATATGGCCGCATCCTACGAAGCGCTGGGCGACTATTCGCAGGCCATCGAGATTTACCGCGGCATTCTCGGCGAAAATGAAAATCGCACCCTGGTGCTTCAGCGATTGATTCAGCTGCTGATCCAGCAGCGCAGGTTCGAAGAGGCCTTGCAGAGTCTTTATCTGGCGGTGGAATCAGGGCTGGGTGGGCAGGAGACCATGCGCAAGATCGGCCTGATTCATCTGGAGTTGGAACAGTACGACGATGCCATCAAGGTCTTCAGCGATATTCTCGCCAAAGATCCGGCGGCCCATCAGATCAGGCTCTATCTGGGAATCGCCTACGAGGAGAAGGAGGAACTGGACCAGGCCTATGCCGAATTTGCCAAGATTCCCCACGGCTCTCCGCCATATGTCGAAGCGATCGGTCATATGGCCTTCGTTCTCCAGGAAAAAGGGGAAAACGAAGCGGCCGTAGCGATCCTCAAGGATGCCATTGCCGTCAATCCGGCTCCGGTCGAGCTGTACCTCAATCTTTCGTCGCTGTATGAGACGGACGACAAGCCGCAAGCCGCTCTTGACCTGTTGCTGGGTGTCGAACAGCGCTTTGCCGCTGAGCCCCGCTTTCACTTTCGCCTCGGGGTGCTGCTGGACAAGCTGGGCAAAAAACAGGATTCGATTGACCGCATGAAGAAGGTCATCAGCCTAAATCCCAAGGATGCCCAGGCTCTCAACTTTTTGGGATATTCCTACGCCGAAGCCGGTGAAAATCTGGAAGAGGCGCTGGCCTACGTCAAACAGGCGGTCGAACTTCGTCCCAATGATGGATTTATTCTGGATAGTCTGGGCTGGGTTTATTTCAAGATGAAGAAATACGACGATGCGGTCCGCTATCTGGAAGAGGCCGTTCATCTTGTGGATGACGATTCGACCATCCTCGAACATCTTGGTGATGCTCATCTGGCGCGCCATGAACAGAGGAAAGCGCTTAAGATGTATCGCAAAGCGCTGCAGATCGATCCGGCCCGCAAGGAACTGTCGGACAAGATCCGCAAGGTCAGAGGGGAGCCGGTTGAACGATGAGCTGTCGCCGTTGCTGGCTCAAGCTGCTGCTGGTCATTGTGTCTTTTGCGCTCTTTGCCTGCTCTCGTCCGGATGAACCTGCCAGAACGGCCGGCGGCAAGGAAGCGGTTCCGGCCTTTGGGGATGCCCTTGTGGAAGGCACCATCGGCGAGGCTTCCACATTAATTCCTATTCTGGCCACGGACGCTTCGTCCCATGCCGTGGCCGGACAGATCTACAATGGTCTGGTCAAGTATGACAAGAACCTTGCCATAGTCGCTGATCTGGCCGAATCCTTCGATATTTCCAGAGACGGATTGATCATCACCTTTCACCTGCGCAAGGGGGTCAGGTGGCACGATGGTGCCCCGTTTACCTCCCGTGACGTACTTTATACCTACCGCGTTGTAATAGACCCCAAAACTCCCACCGCCTATGCCGAGGATTTCAAACAGGTTAAGACCATCGCCGCCCCTGACGATTATACGGTTCGGGTCACATATGCCAGTCCCTTTGCACCGGCCCTGGCCTCGTGGGGTATGAACATTCTTCCGGCTCACCTGCTGGAGGGAAAGGATATCACCAAGAGTGGGCTGGCGCGCCAGCCGGTTGGCACCGGTCCCTACCGTTTCAGGGAGTGGGTGGCCGGCCAGAAGATAGTGCTGGAATCAAATCGGGACTACTTCGAGGGACGGCCCTATATTGACCGCTACATCTATCGCATCATTCCCGATACCTCCACCATGTATATGGAATTGAAGGCCGGCGCCATTGATATGATGGGGCTGACTCCGGTCCAGTATGCCCGCCAGACCACGTCGCCCCGTTTTACCTCCAGCTTCAACAAATACCGCTATCCCTCTTCAAGTTACGTTTACATGGGCTATAATCTGCGTCATCCGCTGTTTGGGGACAAGCGTATCCGTCAGGCCCTGACCGCCGCCATAAACAAGGATGAGCTGATTCAGGGGGTGCTGTTCGGTATGGGCCAGAAGGCCCATGGCCCGATTGTGCCCGGGCGCTGGGCATACAACCCCAACGTCAAGGACATTGCCTATGATCCGCAGCACGCTGCACAACTTCTGGCCCAGGCCGGCTGGAAGGATAAGAACAGTGCCGGTGTTCTGGTAAAGGACGGCAAGTCATTCTCATTCACCATCCTGACCAACCAGGGCAACCAGCAGCGTCTTCTGACGGCCCAGATCATCCAGCAGCGGCTCAGGTTTGTGGGGATCGATGTCAAGATCCGAATTGTGGAGTGGGCGACGTTTTTGAAGGAATTCGTGGACAAGGGCAAGTTCGAGGTGGTGATGCTGGGATGGAGCATCTCCCAGGATCCTGATATGTATGATGTCTGGCACTCCAGCAAGACCAACGCCGGCGAGCTTAACTTCATCGGCTTCAAAAACGATGAAGTTGATCGCCTGCTGGTGGAGGGGCGCAGCACCTTTGACATTGAAAAACGTAAAAAGGCCTATTTTCGTATTCAGGAGATTCTGGCGGATGAGCAGCCTTATACCTTTCTGTATGTCCCGGATGCTTTGCCGGTGGTCAGCTCGCGCATCCGAGGTGTCGAACCGGCGCCGGCCGGCATCGGGCATAACCAGATCAAATGGTATGTTCCCAAGGCGGAGCAGGTCTACTGAACTGCTAATTTCAGGTGGTGGCGAAGAATTTTGCTAACTTCGACTGCCGACTGGAAAACCGGCGCTGTTGGTATACAATCAATACTACTGAGAGGGACCGAAGGAGTGACTGATATGCCTGATGAGCATCTTGATTTAGTCGTGATAGGCGCCGGTCCTGGCGGGTATGTGGCTGCCATTCGCGCCGCGCAGCTGGGCATGAAGGTGGCGGTGGTGGAGAAGCGGGCCACACCGGGCGGTGTCTGCCTGAACGAAGGGTGCATACCCAGCAAGGCTCTGCTGGATTCCAGCGAGCTTTATGCCCAGTCGCAGGACAAGTTTGCCCTGCACGGCATCACGATTGGGCCTGCTGCCATCGATCTGGATGCCATGATGCGCCGCAAGGAGGGGGTGGTCAGGAAGCTGACTGACGGCATCTCCTATCTCCTCAAAAAAAATAAAATCACGCTTGTTCATGGCATGGCCCGCCTGGCAGGACGCAACAGCGACGGCCTGCATCTTGTCGAAGTGTCTGCAGTTGCAGCTGCTTCACCGGAAGCAGGACAGCAGTCGTCGGTGGAAAATACGGCCGATGTGTTGAACTTGCAGGCTCGGCGGGTTCTGCTGGCAACCGGTAGCGAAGCGGCGGCATTGCCCGGCATTCCCTTTGACGGTCAGGTGGTAGTCACTGCCCGGGACGCGCTCTGCTTTGAGCGGATACCCGATCATCTGGTCATCGCAGGCGGCGGCTACATCGGGCTGGAATTGGGGTCGGTCTGGCGGCGTCTGGGCTCCAGGGTGACGGTGATGGAGATGTTGCCCCGGATCCTGCCTGGCATGGACCGCCAAGCTGCTGATAGTCTGTATCGTTCGCTGCGCAAGCAGGGGATCGAGTTCAAGCTGGGCACACGCATCAACGCAGTGCGCAGAATCGGTTCCAAGGCAATTGTTCAGTTTAATGCCGGTACCGGCGGCGAGGAGATCGATTGCGATTGCGTGCTGGTGGCGGTGGGACGGCGCCCGCTTACGGCCGGCCAGGGTCTGGAAGAGCTTGGGGTGCAGCTTGATGAAAAGGGGAGGGTGGTAGTGGATGCCGATTACCAGACGTCGCTGCCGGGCCTTTATGCGGTTGGTGATCTGCTCCCTGGGCCGATGCTGGCCCACAAGGCATCTGAAGAGGGATTGGTCTGCGTGGAGCGTATGGCAGGACTGCATTCGGTGGTGGAGTATGAGTATATTCCCGGAGTTGTGTACACCTGGCCGGAAGGCGCCAGCGTTGGCAAAACGGAAGAACAGCTCAAGGAGTCTGGTGTGCCTTTCAATGCGGGCAGATTTAATTTTGCCGGAAACGGTCGCGCGCGCTGCATGGATGAAAGCGAAGGTTTTGTCAAAATTCTGGCCCATGTCGAGACCGATCGCGTCCTTGGGGTTCATATTGTTGGTCCGCGCGCCTCTGAGCTGATTGCCGCTGCGGTCTCTGTCATGAGTTTCGGCGGCACTGCCAGGGATATGGCCCTTACCTGTTATGCGCATCCCACCCTTGCGGAAGCGATCAAGGAAGCAGCGCTGGATGTGCATAAAGAGGCGATCCACGCCTGAAACCTTAGTAGTTCAGGAGGCAGTCATGTCAAGGAACGTCACGACAAAGATACTTGAAGCACATCTTGTGGATGGGAAGCTGGTTCCCGCCCAGGAGATTTCCATCCGTATCGATCACACCCTGTTGCAGGATGCCACCGGAACCATGGCCATGCTGGAGTTTATTGCCATGGGTCTGCCCCGGGTCAAGGTGGGTCTGGCGGCCCAGTATATCGACCATAACCTGCTGCAGACCGATTACAAGAACGCCGATGATCATGCCTTTCTGACCAGTGCCGCCATGAAGTTCGGCGTGCATCTCTCCAAACCGGGCAACGGCGTGTCCCACCAGGTGCATCTGGAACGTTTCGGGGTGCCGGGCATTACCCTGCTGGGTGCGGATTCCCATTCTCCCACCGCGGCCGGTCTTTCGGTGCTGGCCATCGGAGCCGGCGGTCTGGATGTGGCCCTGGCCATGGCTGGCCACCCTTTTTCACTCCCCTGTCCGAAAGTGATGGGTGTCAAGCTGATCGGGCGGCTCCCCGACTGGGTATCCGGAAAGGATGTCATTCTGGAGATGCTGCGCCGTCATAAGGTCACGGGCGGGGTGGGCAAGGTTATCGAATACTATGGTCCTGGCGTGGCCACATTGTCGGTTACCGACCGTGCCACTATCGGCAACATGGGTGCCGAATTGGGAGCCACTTCATCCATTTTTCCATCGGATGAGCGCACCCGCGAGTTTCTTTTGTCCCAGGGCAGGGAAGGGGGCTGGATGCCGTTGTCCGCTGATGAAGGTGCAAGCTACGATGAGTATGACGAGATTGACCTATCCACACTGGAGCCATTGATAGCCTGCCCGTCATCTCCTGACAACGTGGTGCCGGTCCGTCAGGTGGAAGGGATTAAGGTCGATCAGGTGCTGGTCGGCAGTTCGGTCAATTCATCGTTCCGGGATCTGATGACCGTCTGCCGGATTCTGGAAGGACAGCGCATCGCGTCTACACTTTCTTTTCACATCAACCCCGGCAGCCGCCAGGCCTTGGAAAACGTGGCCGATCAGGGTGGGATCGTAACATTACTCATGGCCGGGGCGATCATTCACCAGTCCGGATGCCTGGGCTGTATCGGCATGGGCCAGGCGCCGGGAACCAATCAGGTTTCGCTGCGAACGTTTCCCCGCAATTTCCCCGGGCGAAGCGGCACCAAGGACGACAAGGTCTACCTCTGTTCACCGGAAACTGCCGTCGCGGCCGGTATTTACGGGGTGATTACCGACCCGCGCAGGCTGGCTGAAATCAAGTCTTATCCGGCGGTCCGGAACCCGGCCAAATATCTGCTGGATGATTCCAGCATCATATTCCCGTTGGAGGATACTAGCGGTGTGGAAATCAAGACCGGCCCCAATATTGTGCCTTTTCCGGATTTTGACCCTCTGCCTGATACCCTGCGGGCCGATGTCGTCATCAGGCTGGGCGACAATATCACTACCGATCACATCATGCCGGCCGGAAACAAGGTGCTGCCGCTGCGCAGCAATATACCCGCCATCAGTGAGCATGTGTTTGAGCAGGTTGATCCGGAATTCCCGGCCCGTGCCCGTGCCGCCGGAAATGGCATAATCGTTGCCGGCGACAATTATGGCCAGGGTTCTTCCCGGGAACATGCCGCCATTGCCCCGCGCTATCTGGGTATCCGAGCAAAAATTGCCAAGAGTTTCGCCCGCATTCATAAGGCGAATTTGGTGAATTTCGGAATTCTGCCGCTGGTCTTCAAAAATCCGGAGGACTATGACCGTTTTGAACAGGGATGCCAGGTTTTTTTCCCTGGCATTCGCCGTCTGGTGGCTGGCGCCGACGTGGAAATTCCGGTGCTTGTCAGTGGAGTGGAGGTTATCACTCTTCTGGATGTTTCCGAGCGCCAGCGTCAGGAATTGCTGGCCGGCGGAACTCTTAATTATGTGAAACAGCATGGAACCCAATCCAAGGGAGCATGAATGAATAAAACAGTTCGCAAAACCAAAATAGTCGCCACACTCGGTCCGGTCAGTTCTTCATCCAAAATGCTGCATAAGCTGATGCAGGCGGGAGTGGACATATTTCGTCTGAATTTTTCCCATGGGGATAACAGTGAAAAGCACAAGCTGATTGCAAATATCCGTGAGGTGTCGTCGCGCATGGGGAGGGATGTGGGTATTCTGGCAGACCTGCAAGGGCCCAAGATCCGTACCGGCAAGATGAAGGACGATGCCATGCCGCTGGTCAAAGGCGATGAAGTGACCATCACCACCGCCGATATTCTGGGAGAGAATGGCTTGATCCCAACTATATACAGGGAGTTGCCGAGGGATGTGCATTCTGGCAGTCGCATCCTGCTGGATGACGGCCTGCTGGAATTGAAAGTCTTGTCGGTACGGGGTGAAGAAGTGCAATGTCAGGTCATTACCGGCGGTATCTTGAAAAACAACAAGGGCATCAATCTGCCGGGCGTGAAGGTTTCTGCTCCTTCGCTCACCGAAAAGGATCGCAGCGACCTCTTCTTCTGCCTCGGTGAGAGTGTTGACTTCATCGCACTCTCTTTCGTGAGGACTGCCGAGGATGTGGAGGAGTTGAAACGCATCATTTCTGCCAGTGGCCGTCAGGTGCCGATCGTGGCAAAGATAGAGAAACCGGAGGCCTTGCGCAACTTCGACAAGATACTCAAGGTGGCTGACGCTATCATGGTGGCACGGGGAGACTTGGGGGTGGAAGTGCAGGCCGAAAAAGTGCCCGTTTACCAGAAGAAAATTATCGAGGCCTGCAACCGGGCTGGTAAGCCGGTCATAACCGCAACCCAGATGCTGGATTCGATGGTAAAGAACCCGCGCCCCACCAGGGCGGAAACCTCCGATGTCGCCAATGCCATTATCGACGGCACCGATGCTGTCATGCTTTCCGCAGAGACGGCCAGCGGTGATTATCCCCTTGAGTCGGTTGAGACCATGGCAAAAGTGGCATACGAAGTTGAAGCCACAGGCTTCATGCGCCGTCATGAACACACAAACGATCATTCCCGCGGTATTTCCCAAGCTGTGGCGGAGTCAGCCTGCCGGGCCGCTGCTGCACTCAATGCCAAGGCGATTGTCGTTTTCACCCAGTCAGGCAGCACGGCAGGCCTTATATCATATTTCAGGCCATCCACGCCGATCATCGCATTTACGAATTCTGTCGAAATTCGCAAACGATTATCTCTGTTCTGGGGGGTGTACTGCACTGAAGTGGGCATTATGGAGAATACTGACCAGCAGATATTCGAGGTGGAAAAAATTCTGTTATCGAAAGGCTTCCGTAAAGGTGATTTGATCGTAATTACAATGGGGGTTCCGATCGAGACCCGCGGATCGACCAATCTTATGAAGGTTCACACTCTGGGCACCCATGGGTTCTATGAAATATTTTAGCTCCTCGATGAATTGTAGAAACTAGACATTATGGTTGTCAGTTGCCAAGCAGAGCTATAAAGCTAAAAGACCTGCCATCCT
>DBMM01000028.1 GCA_002298925.1 Geobacter sp. UBA698
CCTAAATCCGGCAGTTGGCTTCCGTTATCCTGTCGACGGTAGTAATTTGAGACCAGCTGCCGGGTTCAAAATGGGTAACATTTTTCTGTAAGCTCTCTTGGCAATCAGTGCAATTCTATCTGCAATTGGAAACTGCTCCGCAGTACGGGTCAGCTCCTTGAAAAACGCCGTCAGTTCTCGCATTGCAGCCTGTATGACTGTGGCTTTTGCGTGGCTGCTCGTAATGGTTACGGTAGTCTGTCCGGCATGACTGGTCTTTCTGCCAACTGATTCCAGCATGAGTGGCCTGCTGGTTATGGCCTCATGCCGTTTGTCCGGGTTGAGCAACCGTGTATAAAGCGACCACCAGTTGTAGACCAGCGCCACCAGCCGGCTGATAATTCGACAGCGCTGCAGATCTTTGGTGGTGAATCCACCCCAGCCCCACTGGTTCTTTAACTCGTCAAAGCAGTTCTCGCTGTCGCCTCGATCCCGGTAATGTTGGGCAATGGTCAGTATCTCATCCTGCATGGAGGTGACCAATACCTGGTACTCGTATTTGCTGATGCCGTCTTTTGTTTCGATGAAGGCAAGGTTGAGCTGCTTGTCAGTTACCAGCACTTCCCCCTGGATGCGCCGCTTGAGTACAATGATGCGACGGTTCTTTGTCCATCCGGTGAGTTGGATTCTGCTCTCTGCACCCTTGAAACCATGGCCAGCATCAACCCACTCCCCTCGGTCAATCAGACGGTTGATGGCCTTCTTAACGTTTGAGGTCAGTTTAAGTTTGGTCAGGTAGTGTTGGTTCCGTTCCTCTGCTTCATGCATGATCGGCTCGGTACCAAAGGAAACATCACCACGGATGAACTCAGGCCACAGCTCCCGTGGCAGGCCATCCAGCAATTTCCAGAGACCAATGGACACGTGCTTGCCGGTATGCTGATTTCCAGGTGCGACTTCTACGCCCAACGCAAGACGAGTATTGCCCATGAAGTAGCTGTGGTAGGAATGAGACGGTCTCCCTGGTTTCTTGGGATTGTAGCTTATCTCTGCCCCTTCCTGCTTGCCGTACAACGGTTTTACCGTGTTGTCGGTATCAAGAACCCATGGGGCAAGGCCAAGCACAGGGCGGCTGCAAGCTGCAAGATGGCGGTCAAGCCAGGTTACTGCTTCTGCTTCGTCGAATTGGGAAAGAGCGCGCCTGACAGAATCTTCACTGGCAACACCTGTCATGCCAAGCAGTTCAGGGTTTACCCGGTCAGTGCGAATCGTGGTGATATGGGCATACCTTTTATGGCCGGCAAGGACTGACAAAAGCAGGGTACCCAGCACATCACGAACTTCCGGTGCGTTCGGACTGCTGTACTGCAAGGGGCAGTCGGCAACAAGGGCCTCATACAACCCACTGACCTTNNAAAAATTCGATAAAGAACGGAAGCTGACCAAGGGGAGTGACAGCCGCATCAGGATCCCACTCTACCTGGATACGGCCAGCAAACGTGTCTACAGCAACACGGGAAGAAGGAACAACGGCACGTTTTTTACACTCACCCATTTGGTGAACCTCCTGATCTGTGATTGCAACACAATATCAGTAGGATGGAGCAAAATCAAAGGCTCAACTGCTTTTTATAGGTTAAAGGTTTAACGGCGACATGATTCCGTTCGTCTACCTGCTGCATGCGGACAGGCCAGGATGGAGCTGCTGGCGGTGGCCCTGGTGGAAGGGTGGCGCGGCGAGGTCTGCCATGCGGCCATAACCGACGCTGAAGGGCGTTTTCTGCACTACAAGATCAAGGACCCATCTTTTCACAACTGGCAGGGAATGGGCCGATGATGTGCGGCGCGTGACGCTCGGTGCTCCGGATGCAGTAAAGGCAACAGTACCAGGAAATCGAGAAAATAGAGCATCCAAATTGTATCCAGCAAAGTTTGCCCGATTCTGCCGGACCTTTCATTGTTGTCCGAGGTGCCGTAACGGCTATCGCATCACATCATAATTGGCTGAGCAAATGAAGCTGACCAATGACAGCCGGCAGACGATTGGGCGATCTTATGTGCAGCTGCTTGTTCACATTCATACGGCCAAAGACCACCGTAATATCGCTCACCGCTACACCGAACTCTTCGGCAAGAAAACGCACCATATGGTCGGTTGCTCTCCCGGCACGGGGAATCTCCGTCACGCTAACGCATAACTGGTGACCTTTCACCTTGCCGATGGCATCACGTTTTGCGTTGGGTGTGCCAAGAATATTGAGCACCAGTGTATCACACTCCCACGCATAAAAAGACTTCATTTTCACCCCGGAAAAAATCTGCATAACCAGTGCACCGTACAGCTGGAGCCTTCTCAGCCGTGCAAAAGTGGCAGCTTTGAAATAATGAATTCAATATCGAGTGTGCAGCATAAGACTCCATTATCTATGGAGGCAATCAGATTTTCGGTTAAACCAATTGCAAGACTATTACGGGGCCAATCTGCATAACTACTTTATTTTTGGCAATGCCGTGGTATCATTAAAAAATTGTTCATCAAGGTATACATCTTTGCACAGCATCATGACTACTGACAAGGAACCATGAGCGATGACACCACTTGATATTACCGGATTCGCGGTGCTGCTGCTCCTGGCGCTGGCCGCTGCAGCGCCCCTGCTGCGGTCGGTTCGCACACTCCAGATACCACTCGCGTTTTCTCTTAGTGCGGTAGCCTCGCTGGCTGCTGTCGTAGCCGGGGTCATGACGGTGGCAGATGGTTCGGTTGCCTCCGCGACCATGAGTCTCGGCATTCCCGGTCTCCCCTTCCATCTGCGTCTTGATCCGCTGGCCGGTTTCTTTCTGGTCGTGATCGGCCTGATGGGACTTTTCGTTTCCATCTATTCCATCGGGTACGTCAAGGGTTATGGCGGCCAGCGCTCGATCACGCATATGATCTGCTTTTATACACTCTTTCTGGCCGGTATGCTGCTGGTGGTGCTGGCGGATGATGCCTATTTCTTTCTGGTGGCGTGGGAGTTGATGGCGGCGGCCTCCTACTTTCTGGTCATGTATGAGGATGAACGTGCTGAAAACCGGCGGGCCGCCTTTCTGTATCTGCTGATCGCCCATGCCGGGGCGATTGCCATTCTGCTGGCCTTTGGTGTCATGGCGGGGCAGAGCGGTCAGGGGGGCTTCGACGGGTACACCTTTGATGCCATGCGAACGGCGCATCTCTCCTCCGGCTGGGCAACGGCCGCCTTTTTCCTGGCTTTTTTCGGTTTTGCCGCCAAGGCCGGTGTTATCCCGCTACATGTCTGGCTGCCGGAGGCGCACCCGGTGGCCCCCTCCAATATTTCGGCCCTGATGAGCGGGGTCATGCTCAAGACCTCCATCTATGGCATCTGTCGTTTCGTCTTCGACTTCATCAAGGTCTTCCCTTGGTGGTGGGGCGGCGTCGTGCTGGCGCTGGGGCTGATCTCGGCGGTGATGGGGGTGCTGTATGCCCTGATGCAGCATGATCTGAAGCGGTTGCTGGCCTATCACTCAGTCGAGAATATCGGAATCATCCTGATCGGGCTCGGTTTGTCGATGATCTTTGCCTCCTTCCAGCTGCCGACTCTGGCCGCCCTGGCGCTGGTTGCCGCCCTGTATCACACCCTCAACCATGCCATGTTCAAGGGACTACTCTTCATGGGGGCCGGGGCGGTGCTGCACGCCACCCATGAACGCAACATGGAGGAAATGGGGGGGTTGATCCATCGTCTCCCCTGGACGGCACCCCTCTTTCTGGTCGGATGTGTCTCCATCTCGGCCTTGCCACCTTTCAATGGCTTTGTTTCGGAGTGGCTGACATTTCAGGCCTTTCTACTCTCGCCGGCACTGCCTCATCCGATCCTGAAGCTGCTGATCCCGCTCGGGGCTGCGCTGCTGGCACTGACCGGGGCGCTGGCCGCTGCCTGTTTCGTCAAGGTATTCGGGGTGGTTTTTCTGGGACAGTGGCGCGGCCACCAGAAGCCGGACCACATCCATGAAGTCGTTTGGTCCATGCGAAGCGGGATGCTGTTGGCAGCGATCACCTGCCTGCTGCTGGGGATTTTTCCGACCTGGGTCATCAGTTGGCTGGACACGATCCCCGAGCAGCTGTGCGGCGGCCGTATTGCCGAATCCGCCGGCAGGTACGGCTGGATGTGGCTGACGCCGATCGCCCACCAGCGCGCCTCCTATTCCGGTCCGGTTGTATTTATCGGGATACTGACGGTGGTTGCCGTGACCTGGCTGCTGCTGCACGTGCGCGCAACCCGTGTCAGCAGAGTGCCGCTCTGGGATTGCGGCTTTGCGAAGCTGACCCCCCGCATGCAGTACACGGCCAGTTCCTTCTCCATGCCGATCCGGCGGGTACTCGGTTTCCTGTTTGCGGTGCGCGAACAGGTTGAGATCGTGCCGCACACCAATCACCCAGCCATGCCGGGGAGCCTCCAGTACCGTTTGCGGGTCCGGGACCGCTTCTGGAACTGGCTCTACGCCCCGCAGGGGGATGCAGCCTACTGGTTGGCGCGTCAGGCCGGCAAGCTGCAGCATGGGCATATCCAGGTCTACCTGCTCTACTCATTCATAACCCTGATCGTGCTGCTGGTGTTTCTAGGATGAACCTCCACCCACTGGCCATAGAGCTGCTCCAATTCGTCCTGCTGCTTGCCCTGGCACCGGCCTTTGCCGGCTGGGTCAAGGTGCTCAAATGCCGCATGCAGGGCCGTAGTGCAGCTGGAATCATGCAACCATACCGCGATATCCGGCGACTGTTCGGCAAGGATGTCGTGCTAGCCGAAAACGCCTCGTGGCTCTTCCGTTTCACCCCCTATCTGACCTTCGGAGTGACAACCATTGTGGCCGGGATTATCCCACTGATCTCAGTTGATCTCCCGCTGTCGGCCACCGCCGACGTGATTGCGTTGGTGATGCTGTTCGGGATCGTCCGTTTTTTTACCGCACTGGCAGGGATGGATATCGGCACCGCCTTTGGCGGCATGGGCTCCAGCCGCGAGATGACAATCGCCTCACTGGCTGAACCGGCCATGCTGATGGCGATCTTTACGGTATCGCTGGCCAGCAACTCCACTTCGCTGACTCAGATGGTGACGGTCATGGCGCACGCCGAGTTTGTGATCCGCCCGTCACTAGCCTTTGCCCTGGCGGCCTTTATCATGATCGCCCTAGCCGAGACCGGCCGTGTCCCGGTTGACAACCCGGCTACCCACCTGGAGCTGACCATGATCCATGAGGCCATGATCCTGGAATATTCCGGGCGCCACCTGGCCCTGATCGAATGGGCCGGAATGATGAAACTGACCCTCTTATTCGCCCTCGGAATCGCCTCCTTCTGTCCCTGGGGAATTTCGGCTGGTGGTGATATCGGCTCGTTGGCGCTGGCGCTCGGTATACTGGCAGTCAAGCTCATGGTCGGAGCGCTGATCATGGTCTTGATCGAGACCGGTCTGGCCAAGATGCGTATTTTTCGCCTCCCCGAATATCTGGGGAGCGCCTTCCTGTTGGCGACACTCGGTATGATCGCCTTCTTTATCCTGGAGTAACGTCATGGCCCACACCCTTGCAGCCCAGATAAACAGCTTGCTGGCAGCCCTGATTCTGCTGTCCGCCTTTGCCTTGCTGGCCCAGCGCAAGATCATGGGGTTGGTCCATATTTTTGCCTGGCAGGGTTTCTTTCTGGCGCTCAGTACCGCCGTGATCGGTTTCGCCAGCGGTGAACACCACCTCTACATCTCCTCGCTCCTGACGCTCGGCATGAAGGTTTTTCTGCTCCCCTACATCCTCTACAGCCTGGTACACAAGCTGAAGATACACCGCGATATCGAGGCGGTCGTCAATATTCCCACCACCATGCTGCTCGGGATAGTGCTGGTGGTCTTCAGCTACCATTTGACCGCACCGATCCGGGAACTCTCCAACCTGATGACCCGCTCTACCCTGGCGGTAGCGCTGGCCACAGTCATGCTGGGGCTGTTGATGATGGTCACCCGCCGCCATGCCGTGACGCAGATTCTGGGGTTTCTGGCCATGGAGAACGGCCTGTTCTTTGCCGCCACCAGCGCCACCTACGGCATGCCGATGGTGGTGGAGTTGGGGGTGGCGCTCGACCTGTTGATTGCGGCCTTTATCTTCGGCATCTTCTTTTTCCATATCAACACCACCTTTGACAGCCTGGATGTGGATCAGATGGCAAAGCTCAAGGAAACGGATTAGGCCATGATTCTTCTCTCTCTCCTCGGCATATCGATCCTGGTGGCGCTGATCATGGCCTTTATCGGCGACTGGCGTTTTGCACCGGAGGTAAATATAGGCGGTTCCCTGCTGACCTTTATCGTGTCGCTGGTCCTGGCGCTGCAGGTCTACCACGAGGGGGGGAGCATTTCCGGCTCTACCTACTTCTTTGTCGATTACCTGAATATCTCCCTGGTCGTACTGACCACCCTGGTATCCACCACGACCGCCGTCTTCAGCCGCCGCTACATGCGGGTCGAACGAGAACATGGCCGGGTCGGCCACTGGCGGATGCGTTTTTATCACGCCATGTTTCAGCTCTTCATCTTTGCCATGCTGATCGCCCTGGTGACCAATAATTTCGGCGTGCTCTGGATCTCGATGGAGCTGGCGACGCTGGCGACCGTCCTGTTGGTGTCACTCTACCGGACCCCGACCGCAATCGAGGCGGCCTGGAAATATTTCATCCTCTGCGGTGTCGGGATTGCCCAGGCGCTCTTCGGCACGGTACTGCTCTACTTTGCCGCCGAGAGGGTACTGGGGGCCGGCGGCAATGCCCTGCTCTGGACAAACCTGAGCCGGGTCTGCGCCCAGCTGGATCCGACCGTCATGCGGCTGGCCTTTGTCTTTCTGATGGTCGGCTACGGCACCAAGGCCGGTCTGGTGCCGCTGCACAACTGGCTTCCGGATGCGCACAGCGAGGGGCCGACCCCGGTTTCGGCCGTGCTCTCCGGTCTGCTGCTGAATATCGCCCTGTACGCCCTGATTCGCTGCAAGGCGCTGGTGGATGGTTCCCTCGGGAGCGGGTTTGCCGGCAACATCATGATGGGGTTCGGCCTCTTTTCCCTGCTGACGGCGGCCTTTTCCATGCTGCGCCAGAAGGATATCAAGCGCCTCTTTGCCTACTCCTCCATCGAACATATGGGAATCGCCACCTTTGCCTTTGGTCTGGGCGGGCCGATCGCCACCTTTGGAGGGGTGCTCCATATGATCGTCCATAGTCTGGCCAAATCTGCCACCTTTTTCAGCGTCGGCCATGCCGCCCAGATGCACGGGACCCAGGAAATGGCCCATATCCGGGGCCTGATTCGGGGGAATCCGGCGGTCGGGTGGGGAATGTTTCTGGGGGTAATGGCGCTGGCCGGCATGCCCCCCTTCGGGATCTTTACCAGCGAATTCCTGATCCTGACCGCCACCATGAAGGATGCGCCGTACCTCGCCCCGTTGCTGCTGCTGGGGCTGACGGTGGCTTTTGCCGCCCTGTTCCGCAAGGTACAGCCGATGGTGGCGGGGTTGATCCCGTCAGGACAAAAACAGCTCTCAGCCGCCAATATCCCGGTGTTCCTGCATCTGGCGCTGGTGCTGATTCTCGGCATTTACCTCCCCGGATTCCTGGCGAACTGGTTTCATCTGGCGGTGGAGATATTGAAGTGAACGTAAAGGATGGCCACTGTGAACTCGCTCCGCAATACAATCATGACTCACTTCGGCACGACTGCCTCTCTCTGTCTGGGCACCTGTCCCTCCAGCGTCCCGCAGATACTGGTTCCGCGCGAGCAGTTTGAGGATGTCGGCTGGGTGATGAAGAAGGCCAGCGCACGGCTGGCGGCCGAATGGGGTGTCGATGAAACCCTGCTGGGTAGGCAGTATGCAGTGCTGGCCTGCTTTGCGCAGGATGCCGAGTACCTGCTGGTGCGGTGCGATGTCCCGCTTGATGACCCGGCCTTTCCCAGCCTGTCAAAAAAACACCCCCCGGCCTTTCGCTTCGAGCGCCAGATTTTAAGCCTGCTGGGGTTGACTCCGACCGGTCATGTTCATTCCGACCTGCGCCCCTGGATCAAGCACGAGGATTGGCCGCCTGATGCCTGGCCGCTCAGAAAGTCCTTTGCCGCCGGTCAACAGATGTCCCGCGTGGAGGGAGAGTACAAGTGGGTCCGGGCTGAAGGGGAGGGGGTCTATGAGATTCCGGTCGGACCGGTGCATGCCGGGATCATTGAGCCGGGGCATTTCCGTTTTCAGGCCATGGGCGAGGATATTCTCAATCTGGAGGAACGCTTGGGCTACACCCATAAAGGGATCGAGAAGCGCTTTGAACAGTTGTCCTGGAAAGACGGGGCACGGCTGGCCGGAAGGGTGTCGGGCGACTCGACCGTTGCTCACGCCCTGACCTACTGCCGGGCGGTTGAGGCGCTGGTCGAGGGGAATGTGCCTCCCAGGGCGGCCTGGCTGCGGGCGATCATGCTGGAGCGGGAACGGATTGCCAACCATCTTGGAGATATCGGTGCCATTGCCAACGATGCCGCCTTTGCCTTCTTTTTTTACCAGTTCATGCTGCTGAAAGAGCATGTTTTACGCGGCAACAAGCGGCTGTTCGGTCACCGTTACCTGATGGACCGGATCGTGCCGGGCGGGGTTGCCGTTGATCTATCGGCTGATGGTCCCTCCTTGATCGAGGAGGAAATAATCAGCCTGCTGGCGGAGTTCGAACGGATTGTAAAGATCTACGACCTGAACGCGTCACTGGATGATCGTCTGCGCGGTACCGGGATCCTGCCGGCGGAAACGGCCCGCGAACTCGGCACGGTCGGCTTCGTTGCCCGGGCCAGCGGCCAGCCGCTGGACTGCCGCCTGCAAGCGCCCTTTAGCCCCTATGACCGGTTTCCTCCCCGGATGACCGTGCTCAACTCGTGCGACGTCCACGCCCGCGCCTGGGTGCGGATCGAAGAGATCCGCGACTCAATCCGCCTGATCCGCGAACTTCTGGCGACACTGCCGACCGGAGAAACGTCGGCACCACTGAAGGATGTCCCGCCGGACCAAAGCGCGTTTGCCGTCGTGGAGGGGTGGCGTGGGGAGATCGTCTATTGGCTGCACTCCGGTCCAGAAGGGGAGATCAACCGCTGCGCGATCCGTGATCCGTCCAGCGTCAACTGGCTGGCGCTCGAACAGGCGATCCACGGCAACATCGTTCCCGATTTTCCGCTCTGCAACAAGAGTTTTAACCAGTCCTATTCGGGACATGATTTGTAGGGGTGATTGCGAATACGGCATACGGGCAGATGATCAAAAGCAGCGTCCACAAGCGTCAGAGAGGCTGTTATCAACTTCTGACAGCGCCTACCTTCTTATCCGTGTGCCTATCTCTCAAGATGGTTGACAATATAATTATATGTCATACAATGGTTACCATCATGTAGTAATCATAGTATGGTAACAAAGATTGGGCATGGCAAACCCCTTTTACATAAAGCAGTTACCGCTTGACGCTCCCTTTTGCAACCGACAGAAAGAGATTGCTGAACTGTGCCGATTGGCTGAATCAAAGAATGATGTTGTCATTCATTCACCCAGGCGTTTCGGTAAAACCTCTCTAGTCCGCAGAGTGCAGAAGGAACTGGCAGATCGGGGAGCGCTCACAATTTATGCCGACTTTTTCGGAGTTGGTTCAATAGATGATGTTGCGGCCCGAATGGCGGAAGCGGTCTTTCGTGTGACCCATAAGAAAGAGCCTCTGTGGAAAAGCGCGCTCAAATTTCTGACGACATTTCGTCCGGTGCTCCGTCCTGATGCTGATGGTGGAGTAGAATTGACCGTTGAGTCCTCATCTGCGGGCAGGACCGGCTTGCCGCTCCTCAATGAAACCATGGAGTCACTGCGGCAATTTATCGACAACACAGGCGCATTGGTTCATATCGCGCTGGATGAATTCCAGGAAATAGTGGTTCTGCCGGATGCAGTGAAAATTGAAGCCGCTTTGCGGACTCATATTCAACAATATAAGGCATCGCATTTTTTTGTCGGTAGTCGCCGCAGGCTTTTGCTCGGGATGTTTAACGAGCGTCAGAGGCCGTTTTTCCAAAGCGCATTCGATTATCCACTTAAGTCGCTGCCTCGGGAAGAGTTGGCGGAATTCCTGTCAAAGCAGTTTACCGATAGCGGCATTATCTGCTCAAAAGAGATGGCAATCCATCTGGCGGAACTCGTCGATTGCTATCCCTACTATGCCCAGAAATTTGCCCATCATGTCTATGACCTGGCCGGTTCCGAAGTTACCTGGGCTGAAATAAAAATGGCGATGAGAAGTCTGATCTTTTCCGAAGGGACAGCGTTCGAATACGCCATTCAAGGTTTGGCGCCACAGCAGCGTCTATTGCTTCGTGCCATTGCCAGGGAACCGGCAAAACAGATCATGGCGACAAAATTCATGCGCACGCACAATCTCGGATCGGTCAACGCCGTACGGAATTCGCTCAAACAGCTGGAACTGCTGGACTACATTGAAAAAGACTCTGATAACGTCTGGCATGTTATTGACCCGGTTTTTACATGGTGGTTGACGGGGAGAGTCAGCGAGGAAGCGATGGACGGTATGTGACGGAAAAAGGATTACTGCGACAAGGTGGAAAAGCGGATAAAAGTCACACCCCCTCCCCGCTGCTGGAGCTTGAGGAAAACGACGCGAAGGGGTTGGAGAAGGCGGGGGAGTGAGGCTTGATGATGGGAAAACAGGGGAGTGTCCCGCTTTATTCCCTCTTTATTCCCCATGGATATGTTAGGAGGGAATCTGACCTATGCTGAGAATACTGCACCAGATATTTCGAACCGGGGTGGTGACCGAGCCGTTGCCGGAACAGGTGGAAGCGGAGCTGGCCCACGTGGGCGGCCGGCTCGAAGAGGCTATCAGGCGGCGCTTCCACCGCAGCCTCGTGATCCGCGAGGTGGATGCCGGCTCGTGCAACGGCTGCGAGCTGGAGATCATCGCCATGAACAACCCGATCTACAACTGTGAACGTTATGGCATCCAGTTTACGGCGTCGCCCCGCTTTGCCGACTTGCTGCTCGTCACCGGGCCGGTATCGATCAATATGGAGATTGCCCTCAAACGCACCTACGACGCCACTCCCACCCCCAAACTGGTCGTAGCGGTTGGTGATTGTGGCTGCCATGGCGGGATCTTCGGCGAAAGCTATGCCTCACTCGGGAGTGTAAGTAACGTCATACCGGTTGATGCCAGCATTCCCGGCTGTCCGCCGACACCGTTCGACCTGCTGAATGGCATCCTCCGACTGATTGACGGGCATCAGCCTTGATAGCAGCATCAGCGGGAATTGGTAGCGGTTTATTACTTTGAACCGACGATTATCAGAAGAATCAAGGTGAGTAAGGTGTACAGGATGTAGAGGTGAAGTTGACCGTGCTGTAGTCTTCGTATGGGCAGGAATTTCTCATAGATGCGGGCGAGGAGGGGGAGATAGATCCTTTCAAGGACGGCTTCGGGCACATGGCTTTCAAAATGGGGTGTGGCAGGGAATGAACCGATGATGTGCGGTGCGTGACGCTCGGGTCGCAGAACACCCGCAAAGAGTTTTACCAGCATGGCGGCAAAGGATGATGCACTGTATTGCATCTTGCTGGTCGGAGCAAGATAGCCGCATCCCCAGGTGGCGGATGTTGTGACGGCCGAGCGGTGAAGACGACGGCGATACAACAACCAACTCAGCAGAGAGAGCATGAGAAGAGTAACTGCCAGGATTGTTATCCACCCTAGAGGCGCTACAGTACCTAATGTCGGTACGTCAGCCGATGGGGGCAACCAGCTGGTAACTGCCGATTCGAGTAACGGTGCAACTGCTACAGGGAAACAGCCGATAACAAGGCAGACGAGTGACAGAATCATCATGGGCAGCAGCATTGTCCACTTTGCCTCATGGATGGATGTCGGGAGAGGCGAGCGAGGGACTCCGAGAAAGACAATACCGACAACCTTGACGAAACAAGCGACCGCCAGACCGCCGATCAGGGCCAGGGCCGGAGCGGCGAGGGCGGTTCCGATGGCTCCTGCACCACTGCCGGAAATAGTTCCGTTGAAGAATCCCAAGTAGATCAGGAATTCACTGACAAAACCGTTGAGTGGCGGCAGTCCGCAAATCGCCACGGCGCCGATAATGAACGATACGGTGGTCCAGGGCATGGGACGAAGCAGTCCTCCCATGCGATCGATCTCCCGGGTTGCTGCCGAATGGATGGCAGAACCGGCGCCAAGAAAAAGAAGCGCCTTGAAGGTGGCATGGTTCAGCACGTGCAGGAGCGCGCCGGCCAATCCCAGCAGAATAAGGATTGATGAGCCGGTAGCCGCACCAATCAATGCCGTGCCGATCCCCATGGTGATAATACCGATGTTCTCTATACTGTGATAGGCCAACAGCCGCTTGAGGTCATGCTGACCCAGGGCAAAGAGCACTCCGACGATCCCCGACACCATGCCGAGGACCATCATGACTATGCCCCACCAGAGCGGTATCCCCGTAAAAAACGATAAGGTGCGCACCAGACCGTAGATGCCGATCTTGAGGATGACACCGGACATGATGGCGGATACGTGACTGGGGGCATTGGCGTGAGCAGACGGAAGCCAGATGTGAAGCGGCATGAGCCCGGCCTTGAAGCCGAACCCGAACAGGGCAACCAGAAATATAACGGTGGCGAGCGGCATCGTTGCGGTCAGCGCGCCGGCATCAGGGAATATGAAGCTGCCGGAGATGTTCTTCAACAATGCGAACAGGGCAAACAGGGCCAGAGTTCCCGTATGGGTGCAGATCATGTAGAGAGTACCGGCGTCACGAACGTCGGGCATGTGGTCTTCTGTGGTGAGAACGAAATAGGCGGCAAGCGCCATTATCTCCCAGGCCAGCAGAAACAGGCCGGCCGAGCGCGACATGATGACGAAGAGCATGGATGACACCAGCAGTCCGAAAAAAAAAGTCAATTTTCGGACTGTGCGGGGATTGTTCGGGGCAGGCCAGTAATCCAGGGCATAGATGCTGCAACAGGCAGACACGATCAGTATCGGCAGGGCAAAGAAGGCGGTGAGCGGGTCTAATCCGCATTCAACCGGGCCGAAAGGGAACGGCCAGGCCAGCTGATAGGTTACGTTTCGACGATGGAGCAGCGTCATGACGGCACCGACAAGCCCTCCCGCAGCCGCGACAAGCATTGTCAGTGTCGCGATGCGCTGGCCAAGGGTCGGGTTCAGAAAGCGCACCAGGAGTGGGGCACCTGAAAGAGCAGACAATAGTGCCGCTCCTATGAGGAGCATGGCAGGCAGGTTTGCCGTCAGGTCAACGGTCATGAGACGCCTTTGCCGATATCATTTTCAATTTCCAGAATGGCAGTCATGATCGCCTCGGAGTTGCATTGCTTGCCGAGAATGTCACGCAAGCGTTGATCACGCAGACAGTAAGCCAGTTTTGAGAGCAGATGCAGATGCATCCTGATGGTCGGCGAGATGATAGTGAACAGTATCTGTACCGGCTTGCCGTCTAGCGCCCCGAAGTCAACCGGCTCCGAGAGGAAGCAGAGGGCGATCTTCGGAACGGGCAACTGCACCAGGATCGGATTGCGCACATGTGGAATGGCGATACCATCGCCGACTGCAGTTGTTCCCATGGCTTCACGTGCCAGGAGCACCTGCAGGATGAATTCGGGATCGATCTCCGGCGGCAGGTCCAGGATCGCCACGGTATTTCGCAGTACCGTTTCCTTGTCGTCACCAGGAAAACCACAATGGATGCCTCCGGCATGCAACGCCTGGCTCAAGGTCGGCAAGGGACAATTATCCGCATCAGGCATCTTGTACAGGGCCGGATTAACCTTTATTCCGCGCTCCGTTGCCCATTCCAACAGGTCCACCGGGTTGATCCGGTAGTCTCCGTGGATAGACTCTGCTGGCAGATTGTCTTTTTTAATCCAGCGCACAACGGTTTTTTCATCAACATTCAGAGCCAGTGCGGCCTCGGACGGTTCAAGCAGCATGATTTATCCTTATCCCTTTTATCGGGTATGTGCAAAATTGATGTTACTACCTTATCCAGTTTGTCAGGGCTTAGGGTATCCCGGTGTTTCTTCGATGCCGAGTTGCAGACAGAGGGTCTTATCCACCTGACTCATGAGTGATTTGTTGATAAAGCCGAGTCGCTCACCAATCACGTTGGTCTTGTCGATGGTAATGAGGATATGGGAACTGATCTTGGCATCTCTTCCCAAGCCATCATCCGATGCCGGCAAGAATGTCTCGAAATCATAGATCTTTTCCAGACGGGTAAAACTCAGGGGAATAATGGTCACGACCGGAGAATACTCGTTGCTGATATTATTGCTCACCACCAGGCAGGGGCAAACCTCCGGTTCCTGCACATCTGCATGGGGCAGATTGACCGCATAGATACCACCGCGCTTAAACATCCCGTTTCTCCGTTACCGTTGATTCGAATTTTTTGAGCACCTCTTTCGTTTCCTCCGCAGTCGAGGTATACCCTTCAATCAGCCCTTTGTACGCCTTCTTTTTCACTTCTTCAAGTTTTTCCCTGGCAGCTTCCTCAAGGAACTGGCTCAATCCCCGCTGCCCATACAGTGCCTTGATATCGTCCACGATCGGGGTTGGCAATGTGATATTCAATCGCGTGTTCGGCATGACGGCACTCTCCCTTGCATATGCATGTGTCGCGAAATATTAGTAAGTAAGAATTGTTTTCTGCGACATTTGGCAAAAAAAAATTCGTTAATGCACTTTTCCTGCGTAGCAGGGTTGGATGTCTTCATAATTTTATTGACGTATGAGTATTTATACCATATTTTTATTGTAAGTGTTATAATTTTTTACAACGTATAGAGATTTTATGCCGACCTGCAATCATATCTTACCTCGATATGAGCGAAAGGGTAGGTGTGAGGCATTCGTGTTTTTTTCCGTTGATCCGACAATATGCCTTCTGGCCGCAGCAACACTCATGGCGTTCTCAGGAGTACCAGGTCTTGTGATGAACCGTCCTGTCTGGGGGCAGCGGATTGCCGCTGTTTTCGTTGTTGCGGCATCCATTGTCGGTGAGTTCGCCGTCATTTCTCTCCTTGGCGGCTCCCGGGGAGCTACCTTCCAGATTGACTGGCCACTGCCGTTCGGGCAGGCTCTTATGTCCGTCGATCTCCTCTCAACGATCTTCCTCCTGCCTCTCTTCCTGGTTTGCGGATGTGTCTCGGTATATTCAATCGCCTACTGGCCGGCCAGGGAACAGACCAGCGCCGGAAAACTTACGCTGTTTCTCGGGTTCTTTGCCGCAGCGATGGTCATGGTGGTCTTGGCCCGCCACGGCGTATTGTTTCTCATAGCCTGGGAGGTCATGGCCCTGTCGGCCTATTTCCTGCTGACGGCGGAGCAGCAGAGTTCCGAGGTGCAGCGAGTCGGGACGATCTATCTCATTGCCACCCACACCGGCACCATGGCGCTGTTTGCAATGTTTTCGCTACTGCGCGGTGCAATCGGCACGTTCCAGTTTCCCGCATCACATTCTCTATCCCAGGCGGTGCCGGTTGCCTCGGTCATTATCATAACTGCCCTGATCGGCTTTGGCGGCAAGGCCGGTCTTATGCCTTTGCACTTCTGGCTCCCCGGGGCCCATGCCAACGCCCCCAGCCATGTTTCAGCCATGATGTCCGGTTTGATGCTGAAGATGGGGGTCTATGGCATTCTGCGGACCATGTCGTTTTTTGACGCTCTGCCTGTCTGGCTGGGGTGGCTTATCCTCCTTTTGGGCACCTGGTCGGCGATAAACGGCATTGCCCTGGCAGCCGGCCAGCGTGACCTGAAACGACTCCTGGCCTGCAGCAGTATCGAGAATGTCGGTATTATCTTTATCGGCATCGGGCTGGCCGTTGTCGGCCTGCAGCTGCACGCTCCCTACCTCATCGTATGTGGTCTCTTTGGAGCCTTTATCCATATCATCAATCATGGTCTGTTCAAATCGCTCCTCTTTCTGGGGAGCGGGGTGCTGATCCATGCTGCCGGAACCCGTGAAATAGACCGCATGGGCGGCCTGGCCCGGCGCATGCCGATCACGTCGCCGCTCTTCCTGATCGGCTCCCTTGCCATCTGCGGGCTGCCGCCGCTCAATGGTTTTGTGGGCGAACTGTTTCTCTACGTCGGGGCCATTACCGATGGCATCATCGCACCTTTGCCGCTGGCGGCCCTAGTGGCACCAGTGTTGGCGTTGGTCGGCGGATTGGCTGTCATTACCTTCGTCAAAATCTATGGGATCATCTTTCTTGGCGCTCCACGCTCTGTTGCAGCCGCTCACGGCCATGAAGCAACCAGGGCGATGACCGCTCCGATGGTTCTGCTGGCGCTCGGCTGTCTGGTTGCAGGCCTGGCGCCTGTGCTGCTGGTGCGATTGGTTACACCGGCGGTCGCTTTTTATGGTAACCTGGCCGCACCTGAAATTGCCCTGGTTACCGATCAGGTACCTCTTGTGCCACTCACGTTTGCCAATTGCCTGCTCATCATTCTTGTTCTGGTGATCGGAGCTGCATACCTGTTGCGGCTGCGCAGGTTGCCCCGCTCCCTGGGGGCCACCTGGGGATGCGGCTATCCTGAACCAACAGCCAGAATGCAATATACCGGCACATCGTTCAGTGAGATGGTGGTGAATCTGTTAGGGGCAATCGTTGCCCCCAACCGCCGGAAGCCCATACTTGTTACAGCCATTCCTCCTGCTGACGCACGTTTTCACTACACGGTGACTGAAACAGTGCTTGACCGGATTCTGACACCGCTCTTTCAAGGGGTCGGCCTGGCCTTTTCCTATCTCAGAAGGGTGCAGCATGGCCAGCTTCATATCTATGTGCTGTATATCTTTGCCACGCTGTGCGTTCTGATGGCCTGGACGCATTGAAGTATTGTTATGATCGTTTTCATCATCTGTGAGGATGACCTTTTATGACTGACATCATCATCCATTGTGCAGTGGCGCTGCTCTTCCCACCCCTTCTGCTGGGGGTAATCGGCAAGACCAAGGCGGCATTTGCCGGACGGGTCGGGGCGCCATATTTCCAACCCTATTACGACCTGATCAAACTCTTCCGCAAAGGGTCGGTCTTCAGCGAGACCACCACCTGGGTCTTTCGAGCCGGTCCCGTGGTGACGCTGTCGGCAACGCTTATCGCCTGCCTGCTGATACCGCTGGGGCGCCATGCAGCGCCCATTTCTTTCAGCGGTGATCTGATTCTGTTTGCGTACCTGTTCGGGTTGTCACGCTTCTTCACTACCATCGCCGCCCTTGATACCGGCTCAAGCTTTGAAGGTATGGGCGCGGCCCGCGAGGTGACTTTTTCGTGCCTTGCTGAACCGACTCTATTTTTTACCCTGATCACGCTGGCGCGGATGAGTAAGTCCATCACCCTTTCGACCATTCTTACCCATCCCACACCCGCGACCTGGTTTGCTGCCGGAGCCAGCATGTTGCTGCTGGTAGGGGCACTCTTCATCATCCTCTTGGCGGAAAACTGCCGCATCCCCTTTGATGACCCCAACACACACCTGGAATTGACCATGATCCACGAGGTAATGGTTCTGGATCACAGCGGACCCGCCTTTGGGATCATTCTCTATGGTGCAGCCTTGAAACTCTTTGTTCTCGGGGCGGTTTTCGTCAATGTCGCCCTGCCCATCGCCACTGGAAACGCTCTGGCGGACTGGGCAATCTTCATTGTCGCCATACTTGCCCTGGCGGTGACAATCGGCATTGTTGAGTCGGTCATGGCCAGATTGAGATTGGTGCGTATCCCGCAACTCCTGGTCGGGGCCACCATCCTGTCAGCCTTTGCCATGATGCTGGTTTTGAGGTAACCCTATGAGTCTATTAGCTGATCAACTGCTGGTACTGGTGATGCTGATCAATCTGGTCATGCTCGGGACGAGCCGACTGATCTTTTCCATCCGTGCCGTCGCAGTCCAAGGGGTCATACTCGGTATTTTGCCCGGATTGATTCACCCTTTTTCCTTTCATCTGGCCGGCATAACTGCCGGTATCATCCTGGCCAAAGGGATTGTCATCCCGTATTTTATCAGTAATGCCGTCCGCAAGGCCCAGATCAGACGCGAAGTGGAGCCATTCATCGGCTATGTGCCGACCCTGCTTCTCGGCGCCGTATTCACAGCACTTTCATTCGCTTTTGCCGAAAAACTGCCGCTCGCGCCCGAACACAAGGACCTTCTGTTCGTTCCGGCCTCCATCGCTACCCTGTTGACCGGCTTTTTGCTCCTCACAACACGGCGCAAGGCTATTTCCCAGGTTATTGGTTATCTGGTGATGGAAAACGGGATTTTCGTGTTCGGCCTGTTGTTGACCGAGGCCATGCCGGTCATGGTGGAGGCTGGTGCACTGCTCGATCTTCTGGTGGGGATATTTGTCATGGGAATTGTCATCAACCATATCAGCCGGGAATTTTCATCCATCGATACATCCCGCCTGCAAACCCTCAAGGAGGAGTAGCTGCATGTTATATGCCCTTGTACTGCTGCCCCTGCTCGGAGCGTTATGCGCCTGGATCGTACCGGACAACCGCTTGCGTCCCCTTGTTCTGCCGCTGATCGCAACAATCCATATCTGTCTGGCGGCCTTCCTGGTGGGAAATGCGCCGCCGCCATCCCCCGGAGGCTGGATCTGGCTCGACCCGCTGGGGAAGGTCGTGCTTCTGTGCATCAGTCTTCTGTTCGCAGTCTGCGCCTTCTATGCGGTCGGCTATCTGTCCTACCGTCAGGAACGTTCCAACCGGGTTCTCTGCATGGGTCTGCTGGTCTGCCTGTCGGCCATGGGGATGGTGACCATGACCCAGCATCTGGGACTTCTCTGGGTCGCTCTGGAAACGACCACCGTCTCGATGGCACCGCTCATCTACTTCAATCACAACGCCCGTTCCATCGAAGCGACCTGGAAGTACCTCCTGCTCTGCTCCGTTGGGATCGGCCTGGCTTTGCTCGGGTTGCTGTTTCTGGCCTATTCAACCTACGTAGCGCATCATGATGCCACCCTGCTGCTCGGGCCGCTCATGTCCATAGCCCGTGAACTGAATCCGGCGTGGCTGCATGCGGCTGCGATTTTCCTCCTGGTTGGCTACGGAACCAAGATGGGACTGGCTCCATTGCATGCCTGGAAACCTGATGCCTACGGCGAAGCGCCGGGACTGGTAGGCGCGTTGCTTGCCGGTGGATTGGTCAACTGCGCCTTTCTGGCGATCCTGCGGGTGTACCAGATCTGTCTGGCATCCGGTACCGAGATCCGTTTTTTTCAACAGGCCCTGCTCGGTATGGGTCTGGTTTCCATGGCCTTTGCTGCCGTTTTCATGGCCCGCCAGGCCGACTTCAAAAGGATGCTGGCATATTCGAGCGTTGAACATGTGGGGATTCTCGCTATCGGTCTTGGACTCGGCAAAGGAGCGCTGTACGGGGCGCTCTTTCACCTGCTCAATAACGGACTGACCAAGGGGGTACTCTTCCTTTCATCCGGCAACATTCACCGCTCATATTCAAATAAGACGACCGTCGTGGTCAAGGGGGCCCTGACGCGTCTCCCCTGGTCGGGAGGGCTGTTTCTGGCCGGCTTCATAGCCATCACCGGATCACCTCCATTCTCGCCGTTCATCAGCGAGTATACCATCGTCAGCAGCGCCTTTATCGACGGGCGTTTTCTGGTGGGGAGTTTGTTTCTGCTCTTTCTGGTGGTTGTCTTCATCGGCATGGCCCTTACGGTACTGCCGATGGTCATGGGCGCCCCGCCGGCGGAAGTTGAAGCGAGCGACTACGAGGACCGTCTGTTGACGGTGGGGCCGCCGCTCTTCATGATGATGGTAATCCTGGTGCTGGGAGTTTGGCCGCCGGAATTCCTGGTTGCGTTACTCAAGGACGGCGCCGCCATGCTGGGGGTGCAACCGTGAATGGCTCCCTGCGCACCGTATACAACGGTTCCTCCGTTCCTATGGCGGACATACCAGCAGTCGGTTCCAGCCAGTTTTTACAGAACATTCTCGACACCGTTGACCAGGGCTGGCGCATTGTTTCTTACTTCGGGATTCCAGGCCCCGCAGGCGTTTCGCTGGTCTGCCTGCTTGCCGATAAAGGCGAGGGACAACTTGCCGTGACCCGTGCGGATGTAACGGCTGACCACATCCCCTCGATCTCTTCCCTCTGCCCTCAGGCACAACTTTTTGAGCGCGAGATTGCCGAACAGTGCGGCCTGATCTTTGATGACCATCCCTGGTTCAAGCCGGTGCGTTTCCACCATCCATTCGTCCCCGGACGCGATGCTTGGAACCGGTCTTCGGACGAGCCTATCCGCGCCGGGGTCATGAACTACTTTCAGGTGGCCGGCGATGAGGTGCATGAAGTTGCCGTCGGTCCGGTACACGCCGGGATTATCGAACCGGGACATTTCCGTTTCCAGTGTCACGGTGAAGAGGTCTTTCATCTGGAAATTTCACTCGGGTATCAGCACCGGGGGATCGAAGCAGCACTATTCGGCGGGCCTCACCCTCGCACGCTGCAGGTGATGGAAACCGCCGCCGGAGATACCACCATTGGTCATAGTCAGGCCTACTGCATGGTCATGGAAACTTTGGCCGGGATCAAGGTGCCGCCGCGGGCAGAGGTCCTACGCGGCATTGCCCTTGAGCTGGAACGGCTGGCAAATCATACCGGCGACCTGGGGGCAATTGCAGGCGATGTCGGTTATCTTCCCACTGCGTCCTTCTGTGGCCGCATCAGGGGGGATTTCCTCAATATGACCGCTGTCCTCTGCGGCAGCCGCTTTGGTCGCGGACTCCTCACCCCCGGCGGTACGATCTTCGATCTCACGACCGCCCAGTGTGAAGACCTGCTCAAACACCTGGCAGAGGCGCGAAGTGATCTGACTGATGCCGTTGAACTTCTCTGGAGCTCACCTTCGGTCATGGGACGTCTGGAGGAAACGGGTGCGCTGACACATGAGCAGGGGCTTGCACTCGGATTGGTAGGTCCAGCTGCCCGTGCCTGCGGAATCAAGCGGGATGTGCGCAATGATTATCCGTTCGGAATCTATCGCATGACCCATTTGCCGGTTGCCACTGCATTCCACGGAGACGTCTGCGCACGAACCATGATCAGATGGCAGGAAGCCCAGAAATCCATGGATTTCATCGAGGAACAGCTACGGCAGATCCCCGCTGGAGGACATCGTGTCACTGCATTACCCGGCAAAGGTCTGCGCCTGGCCGTAGCCCTGACAGAGGGGTGGCGCGGCGAGATATGTCACGTGGCGGTTACCGATGAGGCGGGGCAATTTTCCCGCTACAAGATTGTCGATCCCTCGTTTCATAACTGGCCGGGACTCGCCATGGCGCTCCGGGGGCAGCAAATATCCGATTTTCCGCTCTGCAACAAGAGCTTCAACCTATCCTATTGCGGGTTTGATTTATAGTGTCACACCGATCAGGTTTTCAGACAGTACAAGGGTGTGCCGAAGGAGTTGCATCATGATCAGAGCAATCGTTTCCCGCATCAAACAGGGGCATCGTACCATGCCCTATCCCGCAGCACCATTGCAGATGCCGGAACGGTTTCGAGGCTACCCTGTTGCAGCATCGCTTGCAGATTCGGCCGATCGATCACCTGAATGTCCCTATGGCGCCTTTTCCGCTGCGGAAGGTGGATGCCTTGATATGGGGAAATGCCTCTTCTGCGCCGAGTGTCCGGCAGGAAACATAGAATTCACCACGGATCATCGACTTGCAGCCACAAAAAGAGAACATCTTCTGGTAACGCCGGGAGCTCCACGGCAGTTTGCACAGGCGCTTTCTAACGATCTGCTACGCATATTGGGTCGCTCGCTCAAATTCCGTGAGGTCAGTGCAGGCGGTTGTAATGCTTGTGAGGCAGATACCAACGTGCTGTCAACCATAGGCTGGGATCTGGGACGGTTTGGCATTCAATTTGTGGCGTCGCCACGCCACGCTGATGGGCTCTGGGTAACCGGTCCAGTCACCAATAACATGACCAAGGCTCTGCTCACTACATATGATGCGATTCCTGAACCGAAGATCGTTGTTGCCTGTGGCGCCTGTGCCATCAACGGCGGACCGTACATTGATTCGCCCCAAGTTTGCAACGGCGCAGATGGTCTCATTCCGGTAGATCTCTACATCCCCGGCTGTCCGCCACACCCCGGGACCATACTCGACGGTCTTTTACGAATTATTGATAAAATCAGATGATCTCTTATGCCTTCATGTAATAAAGTGCGAAGTACGTCCGCCAGGTGACCGCTATGGCCGCCGATCCGGGTGCGGGCTCCCCAACGCTGAAATCAGAAGCCAGCGAGACATATCATATTCTCTTTTCTTGGGAATTATTTCTTTTTCAAATCAATGATGGAATCAAGATGGCGAGGATTGGGGCGAAAACGAGTCGGCGCAGATAGCGCCTTGATTCTAAAATGGAATCACATCAGCGCTTGTACCTGTTGGCAAGCTCAAGCGCATGTTTGACCCGGGAAACAACCCGCAGCGGCTGAACCGGTTTTGGTATGAAATCGATAAAACCGAGTTCAAGCGCCTTCTGTTCATCTTCGGTGGAGGCCTTGGAAGTAAGCATGATCATAGGGATGGAGGAAGTCATGGGATTGGCCTTGATGGCGCGCAAGAGCCCGAAGCCGTCCATGCGCGGCATGACCGAATCCGTAATGATCAGCTGGGGGCGTTCCGAAATGGCAATCTGCAGCCCTTCCAGCCCGTCATGGGCCAGCAGCACATTGAAGCCTTCCTTGGAGAGGGCCACCTGGATGACTGTGGCAATGGCGGTAGAGTCCTCGATAACCAGGATGGTTGTCGTTCCGGATGCAGTAGCGCTTCCCTTGAGATAATATCTGGAAATGGCTTCCTGGATTTCCCGGCGGGTGGAAATGACCGGAATGACCTGAAAGCCGGTGATGCGGGCCAGCTGCTCCATGGTTTCCATATCAAAGGGGTCGGTGATGGCGACTGCCAGCATGCTGTCCTTCTGCTTGAGAGGAAAGACCAGCTTATTCATGGCAAGATCGGAGGGGATCAGATTCAGCAGCTCCTTAGAGAAGTCGTGGTTGATGAAGTTTTTAACGGTTTTGAAGTTGAACTGCTTGGCCAGTGCTTCGGCCAGTTCATCTTCAGTGATCACTCCCATCTCTTCAAGAATGGCGCCCAATCGTTTTTTATCAACCTTCTGGCGCTCGAGAGCACGCTCCAGGGTTTTTCTGCTGATGATTTCAGCCTCGACCAGTATGTCACCCAAATGCTTCATGTCATTTTTCCCCGTTTCTCAACGTATCGGACTATCGACTAATACCATATAATCAAACTGTTTTACAGTAGATTCATTTTAAACCCATGTTGCACGCGATCGATGCCCGCCAGCTACGCTGGCCGGCTGACAAGTTATCCGATCGACACCAGAGAACCTGCCCGGATGCCCCCCTGGCTGTCGCTTATGGAAATAGGTTTAAATCAAATCAGTTAACAAAATCTTAGCTCTAATGAATGCAAATCGCAACCATTAATGAGCACAGCATTACATTCATGGGCAAAACGAAAAAAGCCCGGGAGATCTGATCGCCCGGGCTTTTTAGTGATTATGTTTGAAAAAAAATCAGTTGGGATATACGGATACTTTCTTGCGATCGCGTCCCATACGCTCGAAGGTGACGATACCCTCGATCAGTGCGAACAGCGTGTGGTCCTTGCCGCAGCCGACATTATTGCCGGGGTGGATCTGGGTACCGCGCTGACGATAGATGATGTTGCCGGCCTTGACCGACTCACCGCCGAATTTTTTGCAGCCAAGTCGCTGACCGTCCGAATCCCTGCCGTTGCGTGAGCTTCCGCCCGCTTTCTTATGTGCCATTTCCTTTGCTCCTCGGAAAGAATTTTATTATGCGCTGATTTTTTCGATCTTGAGAACTGTCTTGTGCTGACGGTGACCGCGCAGCTTCCGGGTACCCTTGCGGCGCTTTGACTTGAAAACGAGAATTTTCTTGTCCTTGCCCTGAACTGCGATTTTGGCTGTTACGGTTGCGCCGGCCACGTGGGGTGCACCCACAACGGTTTTTTCGCCGCCAACCATCAGAACTTCAGCGAATTCGATCTTGTCGCCGATTTCCCCATCGAGTTTTTCGACCTTGAGGAACTCGCCTTCGCTTACCTTGTATTGTTTGCCACCTGTCTTGATAACTGCGTACATAGCCATCTCCATATGCATCATTTTTAAAAGAGTTTTGGAATATAGAGAAATGATCGCCGCAAGTCAAGCTTAAATTTAACAGCAAAAAATGGCGGGATTTTTGCTTTGTGTTTAATGAAGCTAAAACATACCGTGTGCATAGCCATATGACTAGTTTTAGCCCAAGCACGGTTTCAATACGGATACCGTCTCTAATTGGGTTTTACGGTTATTTACCATCACCTACTATGTGCCAAAAAACGTAACATGCTTTATCACTATCCAGAGTTTATTGACAAATTTTGTCATTCCGTTGCCGTTCAAATGTCTGTCTTTGCTGTTTTAAGTGTGAAGCTGGCGAACTATTTATAAAACCGCAAAAAGCCTCGCTCAGGCTGGCTGCGCAAAGGAGGTGCAGATTGGTGGTCTTTGCAAGGATCTTGATTGGAGCGTTAGTGCTTGGGCTCACCCCCGTGATGGATGCCCGGGCAGTCGCAATCAAACACAAATCGCTGCAACGTCGCAGCAAGGCTGTAAACGCAAAAAATATTCAGACAAAAAATACGATTTCAACACAGCGTGCCGAAGCTGACTATAAACAACATGAATTAGAGATGCGTCATCGCCAGTATCAGCAGATGCAGCAGTCACAGCAACGCGGTTATCAGATGCAGCGGCAGCAGCAATCGCAGGGCCCGCATCAATAATAAGAAAAAATCCAAGAGAGGGGGGGGCGGCAGACACAAGGCATAACTTACAGGGAGATGGAGTAAGTATAGCACCAGAACATAAACATACTGCGTGAAAAGGGAGGAACAGCATGAATCTGCGTAATTTGTGTCTCGCATCACTCGCAGCGGCCACCTTGGCCGGGTGCAGCAGCGGAGGAGGCGGTGGGACCGCCGGAACAGCCGAAACAGCCGGATCGACCGGTGTGGCGGCAGCGGTTACGGCGGGATCCAGCTCGGTTGTCGCCGACAAGGTCAGCATTATCGATACCAGCAGCAATAGTGCCGGCAAGGCAGTGGCAATGGCCGCATCCCAGTTTGCTTCCACAGCCGACTGGAACAAGGACAAGTCTTCCACTTACATCAATGACCGTGCGACCGGCGCCTTCAACAATGTCAACGAAATTCTCTGCATGATGTCCCAGACCGGTTATGTCGCCATGGCCGCCTCAAGCGAAGCGGCTGCCGTTCCCTACAAAGCGCTGGTCAACAAGAACCTCTGCAAGGGGAACGACAGCACCAGCAACGCCAGCCAGAGCCAGCAAGGCGATACTTCGGCCTCCTCAGCTCCGGACTATACCACCTGGACGGTCAAATCATTCCTGAATGCCTCGAAACAGCTGGAAGCCCACATCTGGATCTTCGAGAAAAAGAGTAGCGACCCCCAGTCCCAGGGGCCGGACGCCTTCGATAAGATCATCACCGCCAAGCTTGTGGTTACCAGCACCAAGGATGAGGTGCCACCCAACGGTGTCTTCAGGATCGACTTCAAGGGCTATCAGGCCACTGCAGCCGGACAGCCCGATACGAACAAGCCGGTTTTCGCCGGCCTGCTGGAGAGCAAGATCAATGCAAGTACCGGCAAGCCTGAGATACGATTCGCCGATGCCGAAATCAGCGGCAAGTTCAGCGAGGCAGCCACGGTGATCAAGACCAGCGACACCACCGGCTACGGAAAGGTATCGGAAAGTGACTCGTTCAATGGCGGCAGCGCCAGAACCTTCACAGCCGATTTCGGCTTTGACGCCAACTTCTTCCGCCGCAGAACCGATGACAACGGCACGACCAAGGACCTCTGCTTCGACCGCGCAAAATTCGAAACCTCCACCTGGCGTTATGGCCTTTACAGTGATGCCGAAGGCAGCCGTTATGTGAAGAATTCCGGAATTCCCTTCAACACCGCGGCAGACGGCAGCGGCATGTATGGCTGGGCCGGATACTACGGCGTCTGGGCGCCTGACAACAGCAAGATCACGGACGGCATGTCGCTCTACAGCAAGGACCCGGCCACCAACAGCAGCGTGACCTACACCCTCAACCTCTTCAAAGGCAAACTGAAGAAACATAGCCAGCACACCACTACCCTGGGGGCTATCCAGAACATACCGCTCGAGGGGTACATGGAAGGATCGATGCAGTACCGCGTTATCTGGGATGGCACCAAACTGGCGAAAACGGCTTCGGCCCTCCAGAGCATGGGCGGACCGCCGGTCTGGACACAACTTAACCCGGCGGTTGAGCTCTCATACGGCAACATGCAGTTTGGCGGCGACCTGAATTTCTGGTCTCAAGCACTGGGCGGACAAGTCCGGATACCGCTCCAGAATTGCAGCTTTGCACAGGGTGGGGCCAGTTGCTCTGCACCGACCGGCAGTAGCAACGTGATTTTCTACACTGAGGACGCTGTCTATCCCGGAGATTCTGTGCCGGCCACCCTGACCTGCTTCAATAATTGTCCCCAGGCGCCTACCACTGCCGGCATGGACCCCACCTCCCCCACCACCATGACCTATGCCGATAATTACAGTCCCGGTTTTGCCGGTCATACCTACACGTTTGCCAGCTCGGTTCTCAAGGACAGCGGCAACGCCGGCAACCCTGTCCTGCTGACGACTGCACCGACCAACCAATCCTGGGGCTTCAACAGCGGTCCATTGGTTGATATGGCTTCCTACGGAGCACAACTCGACTGCGGCAACAACTCCGGCCAAGTATGCGGCTGGAAAGCCTGGTCCGTGCCGGAGTTCTACACCTGGGAAACCGGCCCCAACAACTGGAACCAGCTGACAGTGGTAAAAAACGGTACGGCGGTCGTCAAATTCGATCCTCCTGCCCGGGTCACCTATGTACACAAACAGAGCGACCCCACCGCACCCGATTACAAGTACAACAATGTCTCCTTCTTCATGGATTACAACGGCTTCGGTCAGTTGAACGGCATCCCCGGCAAGTGCTTTGATCCCATTACCGGTACCGAGACGTTAGATTGCAGCGGTAACAAGCGTTGGGTTCCGGAGTTCACCATCCCCAGCGGCAGCACGGTAAGCGAGGGCAGCGCTACCTATTATGTCAAGGCGCTCGAATCAGAGCAGCGCATGAAGCCGGTCTCGAACGGTTGTACGGCCACTCTGCCTGCTACAGCGCTGACCCTGCCATCAGTCAGCGAGGCCGTCGACCCCGGGCTGGGTGCAGTTCCGTCTGCTTCCGAAGTGAAATATATCGGTGGCGTCAAGCAGGGCGCCAAAACAACTCCAAAGACCCTCAGTTCTTGGCTTCTAGGTTTCTGAGGCCAGCACATTTGCAATGTTATGCGAATCCACGGGGCCCTCGGGCCCCGTTTTTTTGTGTTTACCGACATGTGCCATCCGTGGCACAATACACCAACACGAAATAAGTGAACTACCTATATCAGCAGGTATTCTGCTGCAGGGGCAAAATGGAACCGATCACCACCTACAAAGAACGCTGTCGCCGCTGTTATTCCTGTGTCCGCACCTGCCCGGTCAAGGCCATCAAGGTCGACCAGGGCTTTGCCCAGATCATCTACGACCGCTGCATCGGCTGCGGCAAGTGCCTGGCCTGCCCCCAGAACGCCAAGGTCGTGGTGGACAGGATGGTCAGGACCCAGGAGCTGCTGGCTTCGGGCGCCCCGGTGGTGGCGGTGCTGGGCTGCTCTTTCCCGGCCTACTTCCACAGCATCACCCCCGGCCAGCTGGTGTCCGGCCTGAAGAGCCTCGGCTTCCTCGAAGTCCATGAAGGCGCCTACGGAGCCCGCATAATCTCCGGTGGCTACCAGGAGGCGCTGACTAAATCCAGACAAGCACTGATCTCGTCCCATTGCCCGACCGTGGTCGATCTGATCGAACGACACTTTCCCAAACTGCTGCCCAACCTGGTCGGCGTGGTTTCGCCGATGATCGCCATGGGGCGTTTTATCAAAGGAGTGCTGGGCCAGGAAACCAAGGTGGTCTATGTCAGCAGCTGCATCGCCGCCAAGTTCGAGGTACAGTCCGCTGAATCAGCCGGGGCCATCGACGTTGTGCTGACCTACCAGGAGATCGAAAAACTCTTCAAAAGCCGCGGCATTAATCCGGCCGCGCAGAGCGAGGCAAACTTCGACGGCATCAGCCCCGGCGTGGGTCGACTCTTTTCGCTGACCGGTGGCGCCATGAAGGTCTTCGGAATCGAAGCCGACTTTCTGGATACGGATGTCATCTCCGCCGAGGGGGAGTCCCACACCATCGACATCATCCGCGATCTCGCCGCGGGCACCATAGCGCCGGCCTACGTCGATCTGCGCTTCTGTGACGGCGGCTGTGTCGACGGCCCGGCCCGCGACCGCCAGCTGAACCACTTCTTCAAGCGCAAGCTGATCGTCGGCCACAACAAGAAAACCGACTCCTGCGAACCGGCGCGCCACTACCGTTCCACAGCGCTGCTGCCCGATCTGGAGCGAGCCTATGCCGACCGGTCGCTCAAGCTGCCCAGCCCGGGCAAGGATGACGTCAAGCGCATCCTGCACTCAACCAATAAATTCACCCAAGGTGACGAGCTCAACTGTCGCGCCTGCGGCTACAACACCTGCCGGGAACATGCCGTGGCCGTCAGCCAGGGACTGGCCGATATCGAGATGTGCCTGCCCCACAACATGCAGCAGATCGAGGAGGACCGCGGACGCCTGATGCAGCGCTACGAGCTCGTCCGGCGCGAACTGGACCGACAGATGGGCGATGACCCCATTGTCGGGGATGATCCCGGCATCCAGGAAGTGCTCGAATTGATCCGCCAGGTTGGACCAACGCCGACCACGGTCCTGATCAGAGGAGAAACCGGAACCGGCAAAGAGCTCACGGCGCGTGCCATCCAGCGCCTCAGCCTGCGCAACGACAAACCGCTGGTGACGGTCAACTGCACCACCATAACCGATTCACTGCTGGAAAGTGAGCTGTTCGGCCATAAAAAGGGGTCTTTCACCGGGGCGGTAGCCGACAAGAAAGGGCTCTTCGAGGCGGCCGACGGCGGCACGATTTTCATGGACGAGATCGGTGATATCACCCCGAAACTGCAGGCCGAGCTCCTGCGTCTGCTGGACCTGGGCGAGGTACGTCCGGTGGGTGGCACCAAGGCTAAAAAGGTGGATGTGCGCCTGATTGCGGCCACCAACCGGGACCTGGAACTGGGCATCCGCGAGGGATGGTTTCGCGAGGACCTTTATTACCGTCTGAATGTTTTCAATATCGTCCTGCCGCCACTCAGGGAACGGCTGGACTCCATCCCGCTCCTGGCCCAGCACTTCCTGGAAAAGGCCCGCAAAAAGCTGAACAAGAACATCGTCGGCATCGAGGAACGGGCGGTCAAGGCCATGCAGCAGTACGGCTGGCCCGGCAATATCCGCGAGATGCAGAACATCATCGAGAGGTCATCGGTACTGGCCAAAGACGGTATCATCAGACTCGAAAACCTGCCGACGATCTTTGCCAGCACCTACGAACGCTGCGTAGACAATGAAGTGGGTCGTCGCCGGGTTTCATTCAAGGCCGAGCGGGAGCTGCATGTCAGCCGGACAGAAAAGAACATCATCGCACGCTATCTTGAGGAAACCGGCGGCAACGTGGCCAAGGCAGCCCGCCTGGCCAATATCCCCCGCCGCAGCTTTTACCGGCTGCTCGGCAAGTACGGCATCGAGGTGGCGCGCTAGCGGGTTGCCGGAAAACTGCCGCAGCAAGCCGCCTGAGTCGCTCCATGACAGCGGCAGCGCCAATCCCGACATATCCGACTCACCACAACACCTAACACCTCAAAATTTCACGGTTTTATTCAAGTGACGGATTGTGTATACTTTTGGCCAACAGTGTGCCAATTTGAGCACACATTTTCCGCACCCCCAACAAGATTAACATGATCTCATTTTGCAACATACCGGAATAGCACGATAATTTATTTTTTTACGAACTTGGCACGGAAATGGCTTTGTATACGTCATCAACGTTCACACACGAACCGTCTGACAAAATACAAAACCATTACGGGAGGAAGAAATCATGGGTAAAATGAGAGAGAATCCGAGGTACAATGTCATTTCGATGAGGATCAGCGACGAGGAGCGCGAGCACCTCGAAAACATCATGGAAAGAACGCAGCTGAGCATCTCCGATATCATGCGCGAGGCCATGGAGTACTTTGCAGCCAACTACGAACAGATTGAACAGCACAGCAAGGCGGCCTGATCGACGCCTTTTTGATACATCACGCAGCAAAAAAGGCGGGGGGATAATTCCCCTCGCCTTTCATTTTTCCGACAGTAGCAACTGGTTACAGCCGGCCAGCCTTCAGTTGATCAGAATCTCGAACTGTTCCTGATGAAAACCGGGCTTGGCCCGGACAGTAATGCGTTTCTTGAACTTCTTTTCCAGCTCCTCCAGCCCGCGGCGCTCCTCGTCGTATAGCAGGTCCGCAACCTGCGGATGCACTGACACCATGGCCTTGGTGCCGCGGATGTCCAGCATCTCCCGGCGCAGTTCCCGAAAAATTTCGTGACAGACCGTGGTCTTGGACTTGATGTAGCCGCGCCCCTCGCAATAGGGACAGGGTTCGCACATCATGCGGCCGATGCTCTCCCGCACCCGCTTGCGGGTCATCTCAACCAGACCCAGCTCCGATATCTTCAGTATATTGGTCTTGGATTTATCACTCTTGAGAGCTTCGTCCAGGGCGCCGAAGACCTTTTCGCGGTTGACCTCTTTTTCCATGTCGATGAAGTCGATGATGATGATGCCGCCGATATTGCGCAGACGCAGCTGATAGGCGATCTCCTTGACCGCTTCCAGGTTGGTTTTGAGGATGGTATCCTCCAGGTTGTGCTTGCCCACGAAACGGCCGGTATTGACATCGATGGCGGTCAGCGCCTCGGTCTGCTCGATGATGATATAACCGCCGGACTTGAGCCACACCTTGCGTCCCAGGGCGCGGCTGATCTCCACCTCCAGGCCGAAATGATCAAAGATCGGCTCCTCCTCGTCGTACAGTTCGATGGAGTACTTCATCTTGGGCATGAAAGTGGTGATGAACTGCACGATACGGTCATGGTCCGGCTTGGAATCCACGATGATCTTGTCAACCTGCTCGGTGACGATATCCCGTACCACCTTCTGGATCACATCCAGGTCGGAGTGGATCAGGGAAGGCACTGAGGCCTTTTCCTTGCGCTTGGCGATTTCACCCCACAGAGTGGAAAGGTACTGCATGTCCGAAAGCAGGTCTTCTTCGCTTTTCCCTTCGGAAACGGTACGGACGATGTAGCCGGAGCCGGGCTGCTTGAGGCGTTCAACCGCTTCCCGCAGACGTTCGCGCTCCGCTTCGTCCTCGATACGGCGGGAGATGCCGACGTGATCCACGGTCGGCATATACACCAGATGGCGACCCGGCAGGGAGATATGGGAGGTGATCCGGGCGCCCTTGGTGCCGATCGGCTCCTTGGAGATCTGCACCAGCAGCTCCTGCCCCTCCTGGAGCAGCTCCTCAATGGGGTGCAGCGGCTTGAAATCGGGATGGCTGGCCGGCTGCTGCTCGCCGTTGGGCTCGTGCTCCTTCTTGCCGTCGTACAGCAGCGACTCGTACTCTTCCAGGGCGTCGAACACGTCGGCCACATACAGAAAAGCGGCCTTCTCAAGGCCGATGTCCACGAAGGCGGCCTGCATGCCGGGCAACACCCGAATGACGCGCCCCTTGTAAATGTTGCCGACAATGCCCTTTTCCCGGGTCCGCTCGATATACAACTCGGCGATTGTGCCGTTCTCGATCAACGCGATGCGCGTTTCATGAGAAGTGGCGTTGATAACCAGTTCTGTGCCCATGCTATAAACCCCTGTATCTGAAGTAAATCTGGAAAATTGAAAATTATTGTTACGTGATGAAAATCACGTCACATTTTTCGATGCGAACGTCATCGGCCTGCAGGTCATCCCGGCCGGTGATGGCACGAGCGAACTCCAGCGGCTTGCCACGGCCAGCCACCAAGTCCAGGGTTGCGCCGGAAGCGGAAAGAGAGACCACCTCGCGCCGCAGATCGATGGCCTGGGTCTCCCCTTTTTTCTTTGTACGCTGAATGACGAAATCGCTATGTGCCAAAAATTGCACACACCGTTCAACCAGGCTGCCAGCCCAGCTTTCAGCGAGGGTCATGCGATAATGCGTGCTCTCGATCAGGGTTGAAAGTGAGGGCGCCTTCATATCCACCAGCTCCGCCTCCAGGATCCGCAGCCCCGCGGGCAATGCCGCGTTAAGACGTCTTTGGATTTCGACCGCCGGAACACCGGCAGCCACCACCATGTCCATATACTCGGCCTGCGATTCCACACCGACCGAGGTCGCGGTTGCAAAAGAAAAACGGGGATGGGGATGGAACCCCTGGGAGAACAGGATCGGCACCCCGCCGCGACTGACGGCACGGGTGAATACGGTCAGCAGCTCCAGGTGACTCAGGAAGCGCATGGCGCCTTGCTTGGCGAACCTCAGGCGAACGCGGGCCGCCGCATCGTCAGCATGGGCAACCTCGCTCCGGGGCGGAATGGCAGCTTCAGTCGCCAGCCGATTGGTGACATCCTTGAAGTCGCAGACACCGCAGGCGCTGCAGTGGCCATGGCGGCAGTCGGGAGTGGCCGCTTCCACCATGGCGCGCTCCCGCTCCTCAAGCAGAAAATCCCGTGTCACACCGCAATCCAGGTGCTCCCAGGGCAGCACCTCATCCAGCTCCCGGCGACGCAGATACCATTCCGGCTGGATTCCGCATTCCCGGAAGGCCTGCTGCCAGCGCTCCAGGGAGAAGTGCTCGCGCCAACCGTCGAAGCGGCATCCCAGCTCGACAGCCCGCACCAGAACCGGCGCCAGCCGGCGGTCACCACGGGCAAAGACCCCTTCCATGAAGGTCAGCGGCGCATCCTGCCACTTGAATTTCAGTTTGCGCTTTTTCAGCTCGGTATGCAGCTGGTACTGACGCTCCAGAATCTCCTCAGTTGAAATCTGCGGCTCCCACTGAAAGGGGGTATGGGCCTTGGGCACAAAACTGCCGACCGCCACATTGACCTCGCCCGGATTGCCGGAACGCTTGCCCTGATCCTTAACCTGACGAGAGAGAACGGAGATCTGGGTCACATCCTCGGCCGTTTCGCCCGGCAGTCCGATCATGAAATAAAGCTTGATCGTTCGCCAGCCGGCTCGATAGACATTGAAGGCCGTTTCCAGCAGGTCTTCCTCGGTAATGCCCTTGTTGATCACCCGGCGCATCCGCTCGCTGCCCGCCTCCGGGGCCAGGGTAAAACCGGTCTTGCGCACTTTTTTGATGTCGTCGATCAGCCCCTCGGTCAGGGTGCCGACCCGCAGCGACGGCAGTGACACGGCAATCCGGTCATGGGCGTAGCGGGTCATCAACTCCGAGATCAACGGCGCGACGCAGGAGTAGTCGCCGGTGGAAAGGGACAACAGTGAGATCTCGTCATAGCCGGTGGCTTGCAGGGACTTCCGGACCAGATCCAGAACCGTGGCCGGTGACCGCTCCCGCAGCGGCCGGTAGATATAGCCGGCCTGACAGAAACGGCAGCCCCGGGTACACCCCCGGGCAATCTCCACCGCAACCCGGTCATGCACGGTCTTCATGAAAGGCACCACCGGTTCGTCGGCATAGACAGCCGTATCCAGATTGCCGAGAAAGCGCCGCCGCACACGGCTGCGGCCACCCTTGAGCGGCGCGATTGCGGCAATCGAACCGTCCGGATTGTAGCTCGGCCCGAAAAAAGCGGGAATATAGACGCCTTCAATGGCGGATAGGCGCTCCAACTGGGCCGGGCGCCCCTCGCCCAGCCGTTTGGCCTCCCGCAGCGCTTCGGCGATCTCCACAATCGCCTCCTCGCCATCCCCCAGCAGAACAGCATCGAAAAAAGGGGCCAGCGGTTCGGGGTTATAAGCGCACGGGCCGCCTGCAATCACTAGCGGGAAGTTCTCGTCCCGTTCAGCCGCCATCAGCGGGATGCCAGCCAGGCGCAGCATGTTGAGGATGTTGGTGTAGGAAAGCTCGTACTGCAGGGTAAAGCCGATCAGGTCGCAATCAGCCAGCGGCGTGGAGGTTTCCAGGGTCGCCAGCCGGACGTCGTCAGCCTTAAGCTGCTGCTCCATGTCGGGCCAGGGCGCAAAAACACGTTCGGCAGCGATTCCGTCAACCTGGTTGAGGATCTGATAAAGTATGCGCAGACCGAGGTGGCTCATGCCCACCTCATAGACATCGGGGAAGGCCAGGGCAACGCGCAGTTCGGCAACATCCTTGCGGATGGAGCCCATTTCGCCTCCCATGTAGCGGGCTGGTTTTTCAACGGCAAGAAGATTCAAGGGTCGACAGTCCTTATCAATATTAAATGGAAGCTTATGACTCTAACAAATCAGGCCTGAATATGGCAAGGGAAATACCCAATTTTTTTCTTGCATATCGATGTCAGTGATGATATAAATTTTGTCCTGTTGCCGAGGTGGCGGAATTGGTAGACGCGCCAGATTCAGGTTCTGGTACTCGCAAGGGTGTGCTGGTTCGATTCCAGTTCTCGGCACCAAAAAGAAAAATTAGGGGTTGACCTTCACGGTCAGCCCCTTTTTTATTCGCGTCTTTTCTTCAGTTCGGAAGCACCGTCAATAGATGACGATGTAGTCATGCTCCTGGGCGATCTTCGAGATCTCGAGCGTATCCTTGATATGGTAGGTTTTGCCCTCCAGCTTGAAGATGTAGCCCCCTTCGCCGTCCGGGACAGCATCTTCCAGAAGCGCTTCAAAGGTTGCCGTCTTTACCATGATCCGATCTCCTTTCCCCGGCACTCCGCCGGATTCTGCCTTATTCTCTGAAAGCCTTACGCACCGCCTCCACCAAATGCCGCACATCCTCCTCCGTTGTCTGCCATGAGCACATGAAGCGGGCACCGCCGGCGCCGATGAAGGAGTAAAAACGCCAGCCCTCTGCGCGCAGCGCATTTACAGCCAATTCCGGCATCTCCACAAACACCGAATTGGCCTGGCAGGTATGCATGATGCGCACCCCGTCGATGCTGGACAGTTCCTGCGCCAGCAGCCGGGCGCAGCTGTTGGCTTGCCGGGCATTGCTCAGCCAGGCACCGCTCTCCAGCATGCCGATCCAGGGGGCGGACATGAAACGCATCTTGGAGGCCAGTTGTCCGGCCTGCTTGCAGCGGAATTCGAACTCGTCGGCCAGTTTCTGGTCGAAAAAAACCACCGCCTCCCCCAGAGCCATACCGTTCTTGGCCCCCCCCAGACAGAGCACATCAACGCCGGCCTTCCAACTGATTTCGGAAGGATGGATATCCAGTGCCGCCACCGCATTGAAAAAACGTGCTCCATCCATATGCACCCTGAGACCATGTTGACGGGCCAGCCTGCTGGCAGCAGCGATCTCTTGGGGAGTGTAGACCGTACCCAGTTCCGTGGCCTGGGTCAGGCTGAGTACGCGCGGTTTCGGATAGTGAATATCGGAACGGCGAATGATGGCCTGCTCCACCGCCCCCAGATCCAGCTTGCCATGTTCGCCATGTACCAGCAGGATTTTGGTGCCGTTGGAAAAAAACTCCGGCGCCCCGCACTCATCGGTCTCGATATGGGCCACCTCGTGACAGATTACGCTATGGTAGGAGTGGCAGAGCGCTGCCAAAGCCAGAGAATTGGCGGCGGTACCGTTGAATACGAAAAAAACCTGGCAATCGGTGGCAAAGAATTCGCGGATGCTCTGACAGGCCTGCTCGGTCCAGGCATCATCCCCGTAAGAGGGAACAAAGCCGCGGTTGGCATCCTGCATGGCCTGCCAGGCTTCCGGACAGATACCGGCATAGTTGTCGCTGGCAAATTGATTGAAATCCGGCACAGCCGGAATTGTCGTGATGCTGCTCATGATCTCCTCCACAAATTTAGTCACACCATACTGCCGTTGATCGATTTCAGTACGAAGTCCGGCGCAGCAGGGCTGGCCCCTCAAGCGTCTCCGGTTGACAATTATAGCGACTAGTGCTTGAACAAAGTGCAATTAATGCCTAGTATATACCGTTTCTTCAATGTTTTTGAAAAGGGATATTTCCGATGATCGATAGTCGGGTGAGACTTTCTCACAAAATCATGCTGGCCCTGCTGATCACCTGTCTGCTGTTGGCGTTCACCGTCCTGAGGGTGCCGTCCGAGACCTCCGAACCGGGCGCATCGCCGCTTGACAAGGCCAGAGAGGATCTTTCCCGCGTGGAGTATCCCAGCCTGGCCAGCGTTCGCTGGCATGCCCATTTCGTGGAGCCGCACGAAACATTGGAATCCCTGTTTGGCCCGGACTGGGTCTGGGTGGCGCGCCTGAACCGCATCGACCGGCGCCATGTCTATCCGGGCATGACCATCAAGGTGCCCGACTCCATGGCCGATATCCGCGGCTATTCACCGCTGCCGCTTACCTATGAACCGGCCCGGCAGCACGAAAAATATATCCTGGTGGATATCAGCGAGCAGTGGCTGGGCGCTTACGAGCAAGGCCGGCTTGTATTTTCGGCACCGGCCGCCACCGGCAAGGCCGGGACCGAGACCCCCACCGGCATATTCCGCATCGATGCACGTCATCTGACCCATAGCTCGTCACTCTACAAGACCGCCAACGACGAGGAGCAGTATCCGATGGACAACGCACTTCGTTTTCACATCGGCCCGGACAACGTTTCCTACTGGCTGCATGCCCGTGACCTTCCCGGCCGCCCCGCGTCCCATGGCTGCATCGGCCTGTACGACGAGGAGATGCAGAACCGGGTCTTCGGTACACCGCCGATGCCGGAGTTGCTGGACTCGCATAAACTTTACGAATGGGCCGCCGGCGAAGACGATTACGGCGATGATTACGGAGAACTGGAGGAACTGGAGGATGGTCCGGTGGTCGAGGTGCGCGGCAGTCTGCCCCGTTACCTGCCCCGAAGCAGGCCTCAGGCCGAACAGGCAAAACGGTAACACCATAAACAGGAGGTAATCATGAAACGGATACTGATTGCGGGCGCACTGGCATGTGCCCTGTCAGCCCCGGCCAGCGCCGCCAGACAGGTATACCTCAAGGATGGCGGCATCATCCGGGCCAGATCGGTCTGGCATTCCCAAGGCAGGGTGCATGTACTGATTAATCGGGATACCCTGACTGACTTCAACCCGAATGAAATCGACATGAAGCGCACCTTTCCGAAGCGCCAACGGCCGAGAGTCAAAAAGCCCGCTACGGCCGTTATTTCCCGAACAACAACATCTGCTTCGGCTGATGCCGACGATCAGCAGAAACCGGGGGACAGGAAGCTTTCCGTGTCGCTGCCCAGCCTGCCATCTCTGCCGCAGAAAAGCCCCCCATCACTGGCGGACAAGGACGAAGTCAGCATCAGAAAGCATAAAAAGGAAATGGCGGAAAAACTAGGGGAGTAAAGCAAGGAATCATGCTTCTGGCAGCCTACCGATCTGTAAGCCGCCAGACGCAGTTAGCTAGGCAAGCCAGCGGGCAACATCTTTGGCATGATAGGTGATGATGATATCGGCGCCGGCCCGTTTGAAGGCCAGCATGGTTTCCAGCACAACCCGCTGCTCATCGATCCAGCCGTTGGCGGCAGCGGCCTTGATCATACTGTATTCACCCGACACGTTGTAGACCGCCAGCGGCAGATTGTGCTCGTTGCGCAGGTCGCGCAGGATATCCAGATAAGGCAGGCCCGGCTTGACCATAATGATGTCGGCGCCTTCTTCGATATCCGCGGCTGCTTCGCGCAGCGCCTCCAGCCGGTTGGCCGGATCCATCTGGTAGCTGCGCCGGTCGCCGAACTGGGGGGTTGACTCGGCCGCCTCGCGGAAGGGGCCATAATAACCCGAAGCATATTTGACCGCATAACTCATGATCGGAACGGCATCGTAACCGTTATCGTCCAGTTCCTCGCGAATGGCCGCCACCCGACCATCCATCATATCCGATGGTGCAACCATGTCAGCCCCGGCCTTGACATGGGAGAGCGCCTCCTTCGCCAGCAGATCCAACGTCGAATCATTATCCACATCACCATCGATGATCAGGCCGCAGTGACCGTGATCGGTATATTCGCACAGGCAGACATCGGTTATGACCGCCAGGCCGGGAACCTCGCGCTTGATGGCACGGATCGTCTCCTGGATGATGCCGGTGTCCGAATAGGCGTCACTGCCGACAGCGTCCTTGGTCTCGGGGATACCGAACAGCAGCACAGCCGGAATGCCCAGGGCGTGGACCTCTTTGGCCTCTGCAACGATGAACTCGATTGACTGCTGATAGATGCCCGGCATGGAGGAGACTTCCTTCTTGATGCCGCTGCCGAAGGCCGAAAACATTGGATAAACCAGATCATTGACCGACAGGCTGGTCTCGCGGACCATCCGTCGGAAGACTTCGTTTCCACGGATCCTGCGCGCCCTGAATTGCGGGAAAAACATAGTGCCTCCTCATGCCAAACTTGAAATCACCGAAAAATTGTAATGCAAGCACGGGTAAAAATGCAAGGACCATGGGACAAATTGCATGCAAAACGCTATAAATTTCGCTGAGCGTGGTTGCATTCGATATACATGGTGGTAGAGTTTCTTTACTAATTGATAGAGAATAAGAAGACTAGAACTGTCTTTTTTGTTGCGTTAGACCAAAGATGGTGGTAAAAGAAGTCTAATCTTGGCTATTTTTTAATGACAAAATCACAAAGGAGAACACGCGCATGAAAAAGAGAATCACCGCACTTGTAGCTTGTTCGCTGTTGGCCATGGCAACTGCCGCGTCAGCGGCCAACAAGGCAGAGACATTCTCACTGACACCAGTGGCCGGCGGCATCACCTTCGACGGCTCACAGCACCTGGAAACCCATCCGGTGTACGGCTTGCGGGCCGGCTACAACTTCACCAAGGCACTGGGCATCGAGGCGGTCTTTGATTACGCCCACACCAAATCCACTCTTGACGGCAGCAAAAAATTTGACTTCTTCCGTTACGGCGGTGATCTGCTCTACCATTTCATGCCCGACAACAATTTTGTACCCTACATTGCTGCAGGCTTTGCCGGCGCCAACTTCAAGGGAGCTGCCAACCCTCTTCCCAACAGCAACAAAATCAGAGGCGTATTTGATTACGGCTTGGGATTTAAATATTTCCTGGCAGAAAATTTCGCCCTGCGCGGCGACGTTCGCGGCTTGATGTACGCAAATAAATACGACAAAGTTGAAGATCTCTTGCACGCCGTTGAATATACCGCAGGCCTCTACCTTCCGTTCGGCGGTGTTGCTCCGGCACCCGTGCCGGTAGCCAAACCGGTTGAGCCGGAACCGGCACCGCCAGCCAAAATCGTCGAGACTCCGGCCGACAGCGATGGCGACGGCGTACCAGACGCACTTGACAAATGCCCCAACACTCCTGCCGGCGTGAAGGTCGACAAAGACGGCTGCCCGCTTGACTCCGACGGCGACGGCGTACCCGACTACCTCGACAAGTGCCCCGACACCCCGACCGGCGTGAAAGTCGACAAGGACGGCTGCCCGCTTGACTCCGACGGCGACGGCGTACCCGACTACCTCGACAAGTGCCCCAATACCCCGGCCGGCGTGAAGGTAGACAAAGACGGCTGTCCCCCTCCTGCCATGGCGGCTGCCATTGAAAAGTACTGCAGCAAGCCGGCTGTTGTTTTTGTTGAATTCGACACCGACAAGGCCGTCATCAAGACCAAATATGACAGCGACCTCAATAAGCTCGGCGATTTCCTCAAGGAATTCACCAAGGCTAAAGGCGAGATTTCCGGCCACACCGACAGCGTTGGCACCCAGAAATACAACCAGAAGCTGTCCGAGCGCCGTGCCGCCAGCGTCAAGAAATATCTCGTCGACAAGTACGGCATTGATACCCAGCGTATCACCACCAAAGGTTATGGCGAACTGAAGCCGGTTGCCAGCAACAAAACCAAGGAAGGCAGAGCCAAGAACCGCCGCATCGAAACCAACTTCACCTGCGATTAACACGAAGCAGCTGACAACGGTATGAACGACAAAGGCCCTTCCGGATTCCGGAAGGGCCTTTGTCGTAGTATGGATACCTATTGTTCCAATTCAGCCGGCGCTTACCGGCAGCAGGCTGCCCCCCTCCGGCATGACCAAAGCCCGCCACTCCGCGGGCAACAACCTCTCCGCGATTCCAAGCGCGGCATCAAGTGATTCGGCCGGGATCATCCCCATGGCCTCCACCTGCTGGGCACTGAAACGGGACACCAGTATGATCCGGAAACGGAGCGCCTTGTGCAGGATGGAATAGGCTGTCTGTCCGTTGATCTCATACTGGTCGCGCAGCGCCGCTTCAAATTCCTCCAAGCGCTTATGGCGAAACCAGCTGAAAAAGGTGTCATTGCCGAAACCATCGCGACACTCCGCCAAAAAAATCATCACCCCGCCCTCCCTGAGGGCCTGGGAGGCATATTCCATCGACTTGTGGGCCTGGATCAGATTGATGTCCTTGGGATAGCCGCCGCAGGAAACAATTACCAGATCAGCCTTAGCTGAGATCGGAAAGGAAAAGCGCTCCCGGTAATAGCGACAGCCCTCCTCGTGGGCTGTGCGCCAATGGCCGCCAAAGGCGGCCATGATGCTCTTGTCCGCGGCGAGCACGGTATTGAGGATGAAATCCGGCTCAGCCATGGCACACGCTTCCAGCATGGCCTGATGCACCGGATTACCTTCCAGATTGCCGGTGGTTGCCAGGGGGTTTTTACCGCTGCCCGGTCGGGGATTGAGTACGGCAAAATGGCTGGCCATGCAGGACTGGCGGCTGGCTATGCCCGGCAGAACGGATTTGCGGCCACCGCCGAAACCGGCAAAGTAATGGAAACCAATCACTCCGGTCAGGATCAGACGGTCAGCTTCCACTGCATGCCGATTGATATTGACCTCGATCCCGTTGGAGGTTTTGCCGATGTAGGCCAGCCCGGGCTGGTGATCGCAGTCGTGATCAAAGACGCGCACCCGCTTGTGGAGGGGCCCGACTATCTTCTGGTGTTCATGATCGCTCTGCTTGCGGTGGATACCAAGTGCGATCAGGATCTCAATCGCACTGTCCGGAATGCCCTGCCGGTTGAGTCGCTCCACCAGCAATGGAAGATAGATCTCGCTGGCTGTGTAGCGGGTGATGTCGGAGGTGACTATGACCACCTTGTCCCCCGCGGCAAAGTCCGAAATGGTTGACTGGCAGTCATCGAGCACTCCGGCAACGATCTCGTGCGGGGACTGCAGCGAAGTGGGGTTGGCCGATTCGATTATACCGGCCAGGCGCTCCGGGGGAAGGGAGAGGGAAAATGAGGTTGATCCGTACTTGAGATCCACGATGTGTACCCGCCTTTATGGTGCGACACAAGATCGAACATGCAAGAAAACACAAATAAACAGGGATGCAACAGGAATAACTGGATGTAATCTAGCAGACATCCTGTCGATTCTGTGCATCCCTGTTTAAACCGGATTTACCTCCGGAGTTCTTTGAGGCCGCTAAGGAACAAGGCCTTGAGACGGTGACTATATCCAGGCATCTCCGCCGTCGTACTGGAATTCATCGCCTTTGCTCTTGCAGCGCGCCCTGAATTTGGCCTCACGGGCCAACCGCTTCATCTTATCTGCGGCGTTTTCCTTGATATCACTCAACTTTTCACGAACTTCGCGGCCTGGCGCGGGTGCGAGAAGAAGCGCTGCGGCCGCACCGATCACGGCACCGGAGACGAAGGCGATGACTGCTGCTGCGGCGTTATCATTGCTGGAAGACATGACGAACTCCTTTATCTGCGTAGTATTCTTTACACATGCATATACCAAAACTACTTCTAGCACAGCCGGCAGCTGAAATAAAAGCAGTTTTTTCATCAAACCCGCGCTCAAAAAATTCGTGCCAGATGCCTCCTGACCATATCCTCGAAATCCGCATCACGACTGCCGCTGTAGACCAGGGATGAGCCGATCTCCGCCGCCGCTATGGCGCACAGATATTTCACCGGCAGCCGGCGGATCCGTTTTCTGAAAGCCGGCGTTCCGGTGAGCAGTAACGGCAGATGCCTCAGCAGCGCCAGGCGGAAGGGGTGCTGCAGACAGAGCTCCGGCCTGGCCGAAAAAAACTCGAACAGACGGGTATAGTAACTGTTGATATTCTGGCTGATGGTATCGGAAATCTCGGTAAACAGCAGGCTGCCCCCTGATTCGCGCTGCCGCCGCAGAATCAGCCGGGCCTCATCAACGGCCCGTTTCTCCAGGATGACCAGCACGTCCCGCACATAGGCCTCCTTGTGCTCCAGAAACTCCCGCTCGGACAACAGCAGATTGGCGATGATCTCGTAGGAGGAGGAGATCACGCCGCACTTGTTGGCCGAAGCGTCACGCATGATGACAACCCCCTTTTTCTGCAGCTGGACCCTGGCCTCGGGAGTGATGAAGGAATTGGCCCCTTCCACGATGACCCCTGACGAGGGGCGCCCGTCTGCATCCAGGAACTGGGACCAGTTCTGGGCGTCAATGGTCTCCGGCCGGCCGCCGGCCGGGATGAACAGGTCCGCCGCTACCGTGAACACCAGGTTGTTGTATTCGCGGTAGAAATCGTCCATGTCCAGCCACTCTTCCACCAGACCATCGGCCGTGCGGCTGACCTTGCGATGGGTTTCCTTGAGCCCCTCCAAACGCCGGCCGGTACGGTAGATGATGAAAGCTCCCACCCCCAGACATTCGGGATCAAAGGTATTCAGATCGTGAGCCAGCACCAGACGTCCCAGCTCCGCACGCTGGATGCCGTTCGGATCACAGAGGGCCGCGGTACCGTCCAGGATCAGTCGCACCCGCATGCCGGGGCACTCTGCCAGCATGAGCCGCAGTGAGTTGCCGGCCACGTCGCCGTTTGGTCCTCCAGTCATTTTCAGCGTGAAGGTGTCGCGGGAAATGTCGATGCCGGCCGACTCGGCCATGGTGATGCGGGCAAAGGCGACCACACCGGTGGAGGTAACTCCGTACTCCTTGTGGTTGATGCCGACCCGCTTGCTGGACATGATGCCGATGCCCAGCAGATATCCCCGTTTTTTGGACAGGCTGGCAATGGCCTCGATCATCCCATCGTGCATGTTCTCATCCGGTCCGATCTCGATCGGCTCGTCGTCACCATAGTAGTCGACCACCCGCCGGTCTCTGACCCGGCCGTTTTCCGTTACGAAAATATCCAGAAAGGCATTGGCAATGCCGTACTGGAGCTTGTAGAGACGGCTGTTCTCCTCTTCCCCGCCAGGCTGATCCAGGTCCGAGGCATCCAGCACCAGGGCCATCTTGGAACCACCCTCGTAAATATCCTTGTTCTTGAAGTGCTGGGTATTGGCCAGCACATACACCTCGCGGAAGATGGTGTTGGCGGCGGTGATAAAATCATCGGCGCTGCGGGCGATGACAGTGCGCCACCCTCCCCGGGCGATATCGGAAAAACCGATATGGTAGCCGCAACCGAAGCGGCTGAAGAAGAAGGTGACCCGGAAGGGGCGCGTCTCGGGCAGGTCGGAGGTGAATTCACGATCCAGAGCCTGCAGATAGGCCGGATCAAGGCGGAAAGCCAGGGCCTGCTTTTCAACCACGAAGAAGTTGGTCTTTAAGGTGTGGGTTATCAGCAGCAGACAGCAGCGATAGACGGCCCGGCGGATGTCATCCAGCCAGCGGTGGCCGGTGGTATAGCCTTCAGCCGCCTCACTGGTCTCAGCCAACATGGTGCCATAGAGCGTCTGCCGGTCATCCAGGGCAGGATCGAAACGTGTCCGGAACAAGCGCAGCATCATCTGGGCCATCTCCGGGTGATCATAGAAGGCCCGCTGGACATCCTCCAGACCGAAACGGTCAGGCTGGTTATGGGCCAGACTGGTGTGGCAGAAAGCGATAAAGGCGTTGATCAGGGCCGCATCCTCGCCGGACATGACCCCCTCGGTAACGAAATCGCGGTAAATGGCCGAGGTGGTGGATATCAGCTGGGTTGTACAGAGTTCGCCCATCAGCTGAGCGGCCAGTTCGCTGTCCGGCGCTACAGCGCCCCCTTTGCGGTTCACGACGAAAAACGAACCGAGAAAATAGGGATGGATGCCATTGGAGATGGTCAGACAGTAGGCCCGGCGGATCCCCACGCCCAGCCGGTTGAAAACCTCCAGAACCTGCAGCAGAAAATCCTGCTGGTGCGGATTGCCCACGGCAAACAGCACCCGCGTCTCAGGGCTGCCGCTGTGATTTACCTCGCTGACATCCAGAAACAGCCCCCCGGCGGCATTGCCTCGCTCAAACAGCCAGACCAGCCAGGCCATGCGCGACGGCTGTGACATGCGGATGAAATTTTCGTTGTTGAGCCAGAGGATCTTCAGCAGAGAGTCGAGTTTTTTAAGATTGAAATCAGGGAAGGAGCTGCGCAGTTCGGCCCGGATCCTGTGTACCAGCGCGGCCGGAATGTCCACAGCGCGTTTCAGGTCGATGGCGCTGTTGGGGCGACGGTCAAACTCGAAACGCTGCACCTCCAGTTCCTCCTCCATGCCCGGCATGGCAACATTGGAATGGGAAAACATGGCATAGGATATCTCCCGCTCTCCGACCCTCCGCAGGGTCTCGTAGAGCGAGCCGGCCCGGTTGACGCAGGCCAGCACCAGCAGCTTTTCACGGTCCACCAGGATCACCCGCTGATTGATGCGCAGCCGCGACATGTCCCGGGCCAGCCAGGCCAGGGCCTCCTGTTCGTCCTCCATGGCCTGGAAAAAGTAAGGGCTCATGTGCTGCTGGAGCCAGGCCGCGTTTGCTTCGGCGCGTTCCTGCTCTTTTCGGGCGGTTTTACGGATGATGGCCGGCAGATTCATTAAAAGCCTCCTTGTAAGCCGGAATGGCGATGGACGCATCATATACCGGCAAAGCCCACCCGGCAATGCCGTATTGACAGATTTAACCCACTGACAAAAGGCGCTTTCTTCCTTGCAATTGCCAGATGACTCTGGTAGGCTTTTCAGTCTTCATTTTTCCGATAGAACCATCGAAAGGACCATAACATAATGTTGAAAATATTCGATTACCTGTTCGGCCTGTTTTCCAACGACCTGGCCATTGACCTGGGCACCGCCAACACCCTGGTGTACCTGAAGGGCAAGGGCATTGTGGTGCGCGAACCATCGGTCGTAGCAGTCCAGAAGATGCCCAACGGCCGCCAGATGGTACTCAAGGTCGGCATGGAGGCCAAGCAGATGCTCGGCCGCACACCCGGCTCCATCACCGCCATCCGCCCCATGAAGGACGGCGTCATCGCCGATTTCGACATCACCGAAGAGATGCTGCGCTATTTCATCCACAAGGTCCACAACCGCAAGACCCTGGTGCGTCCACGCATCGTTATCTGCGTCCCCTCCGGCATCACCCAGGTGGAAAAGCGCGCTGTCAAGGAATCGGCCGAATCGGCCGGCGCCCGCGAGGTCTACCTGATCGAGGAGCCGATGGCTGCCTCCATCGGAGCCGGACTGCCGATTACCGAGGCCTCCGGCAACATGATCGTCGATATCGGCGGCGGTACCACCGAGGTGGCGGTCATCTCCCTGGCCGGCATAGTCTATGCCCAGTCCACCCGCATGGGGGGAGACAAGATGGATGAAGCCATCGTGCAGTACATCCGCAAGAAATACAACCTGCAGATCGGCGAACGCATGGCTGAATCGATCAAAATCGACATCGGCGAAGCCTATCCCGGTCCGGAAGTACTGATCAAGGTCGTCAAGGGACGGGATCTGGTCTCTGGCATCCCCAAGACCATCGAAGTCAACTCGGACGAAATCCGCGAGGCGCTCAAGGAGGCTGTCAACGCCATCGTCGATACGGTGCGCATCTGCCTGGAAAAGACCCCCCCCGAACTGGCGGCCGACATCGTCGACAAGGGCATCTTCCTGGCTGGCGGCGGCGCCCTGCTGCGCAACCTGGACCTGCTGCTGCGCGAGGTAACCAAGGTACCGGTGCTGATCGCCGAAAACCCGCTGGACTGTGTTGTGCTCGGCTCAGGCAAGGTACTGGATGAGCTTGACCTGTTGCGCCGCGTGTCGATCTCGTCGTAACATACCGAGACAGCGAGGCACAGAGGCAATGACAGACGTCTGCATCCCATCGACGTTCAGCGACAAGCAATCTAGCCGGACGTCATGCATTTTCGTCTGCCTGCAGTTGCTCTGTGCCTCCCTGCCTCAGTGACAGTAACTTCACCCTGCCGCTGATATGCAAACTCCCTCTGTCGACATAATCGTTCCGGTCTGGAACAATCCCTTTGTAACCCGCGCCTGTCTGGCCTCGATTCTGACCCATTCGCCCGAAGCACGGCTGATCATTGTCGCCAGCGGCAGCAGCCGCGAAACCGAGCTGATGCTGGAGGAGTTTTCCGAGCCCCTGGGCGAACGGGGCCTGTTCATCATCTCCGACCGCAATGTGGGCCTGGTGCCATCCATCAACATGGGGCTGTCCCGCTCCGACAGCGACTACGCCGTCATCCTGCGGCCCCAGGTCCAGGTTCCGGCCGGCTGGCTGGCCGGACTGCTGGAAGCGGCCCAGGACGGAATTGGCACGCCGCTTCTTAGCGGCAATGGCGCCCCGCAGCTGCCCGCCATGACCCGCGGCTGCAGCCAGATGGAAACCTTCAGCGCATCTTTTTTCGCACTGGCACTCAAGGGAGAGATGCACATGCTTTTGGGCGGCCTGGACGAGCGGCTGGACAACGCTGAATGGTGCCTGAAGGATTATCTGCGCCGCGCCTGGAGCAAAGGTTACCGCACCAGCATCAGCGCCCGCACCACCCTGGAATGCCAGCCCGTACAGGTCTTCGGCTCAAAAGAACGGCTGTCGGAAATTGCCCGGGCCAGCCAGGCTATCTACCGCCAGCGCTGGGGTAGCTTCCGGCATTACGGCATCTATTTCGGTCGCAGCACCGAAGCCGCCAGCCTGGCCGAAGCCATCGAAACCATCCTGGAAGGCGCCCGCCAGGGACACAGGTTCACCCTGCTGCTGCATCGACGCCAGATCGCAGATTTTCGCCGCCTGGGGTGGAGCGGCCTGCACACCGGCATTGAACTGCAGTCGCTGTCGCTGCTGGCTCCCCGCCGCGATCTGCACAGAAAGCTGGCGGCGCTGCAAACCGCTTTCCCGGACATGGTCATGGTGCGCGGGGCCGAAGGGATCGAGTTGCCCGGATCCGTTCCGGCCCCCCTCTTCAGCGAGGTGGCCGCCGTCCTGGGACGGACCAGCCCTACATCCAACCAAAACGGAGACCACTATGCTCAATGAAATCCAGAGACAACTCCAGGCCCACCAGCAGGTCATGACACTGATCGAACGGGAACTATCGGTGCAGATCGCCGAGATGACAGCGCTGCTGACGGAAGCCTTCAGAAACGGCAAAAAACTGCTGGTGATGGGTAACGGCGGTTCCGCCGCCGATTCGCAGCATTTCGTGGCCGAAATCGTGGGGCGATTCAAGCTGGAACGCCCGGCCCTACCGGCGGTGGCGCTCTCCACCGACACCTCCATCCTGACCGCCATCGGCAACGATTACGGCTTCGATTCCATCTTCAGCCGCCAGGTCGAGGCACTGGCTACGGCCGGGGATGTGGTGGTCGGCATCTCCACCAGCGGCAATTCCCCCAACGTAAAAAAAGCCCTGGAACTGGCCCGGCAGCGCGGCTGCCATACGGTCGGGCTGCTGGGCAAGGACGGCGGCAGCATCAAGCCGGTCTGCGACCTGGCTCTGGTCGTCCCCACCAACGACACGCCCCGCGTGCAGGAGGGGCATATCACCATCATCCATATCGTCTGCGACCTGGTTGAAAAAGGGTTATTCCAATGAAAATACAGCCCATCGATCTGGCCGGCGTCCACACCTTTCCGATTGCCGAGCGCAAAAACAAGGTCTCCCTGGAACGTGATTTTGCCGGTGAGATCACACCGGGCATGACCGTTTCCGCCCTGCTGGCAGCCCTGCCCAACCAGCTGGGGGGCGAAAGCCTGAATGCCGTCATCAGTGCCGTGGTCAAGGCCCGCGAAAAGGGCAAGCCGGTGGTGCTCGCCATTGGCGGCCATGTCATCAAATGCGGTCTGCAGCCGGTGCTGAAGAAACTGATTGAGGCCGATATCGTCACGGCGGTGGCCATGAACGGTTCCGCCAGTATCCACGACTACGAGATCTCCCTGATCGGCGCGACCAGTGAGGATGTGGGTGCCGTGCTGCATTGCGGCACCTTCGGCATGGCCGAGGAGACCGGGCGTGACATCAACCGGGCTCTGAAGAGCGGCGCAACCGAGGGGATCGGTTACGGAGAAGCTCTGGGCAGATTCATCATTCAAAACAACAATCCCCAGGCCGCCTCCAGTCTCTTGGCAGTCTGTTTCGACAAAGGCATCCCGGCCACGGTCCACGTGGCTGTCGGCACCGACATCATCCACCAGCACCCCGAATGCGACGGCGCCGTGCTAGGCCAGGCCACGTTCACGGATTTCCGCCTGTTCACCGCGGTGGTCGCCACCCTGGGCAACGGCGGCGTCTTCATCAACATCGGCAGCGCCGTGATCATGCCGGAAGTCTTCCTCAAGGCCCTGTCCATCGCCCAGAACATGGGTTTCCATGTGGACGGCTTCACCACCGCCAATTTCGACATGACCCAGCATTACCGTCCCCTGCAGAATGTGGTCAAACGCCCTACGGCCGGCGACAGCCGCGGCCTGACCATCACCGGACACCATGAAATCATGATCCCGCTGCTGGCAGCCGGGATTCTGGACAAGATCGGAGCCTAGCATGGATAGAAAAAGCGCTGAATCCCTCTTCAACCGCATCGGCGAGATCCGCTGTCTGGTAATCGGCGACCTGATGCTGGACGAATACCTGTGGGGCAAGGCCGAACGCATCTCGCCCGAGGCGCCGGTGCAGGTGGTGGATGTACTGCGGGAGGAATTGCGCCTGGGGGGCGCCGGAAACGTGGTCAACAACCTGGTGGCGCTGGGGGCCCAGGTCTCGGTCTGCTCGGTGGTGGGGGAGGACGACAACGGCTGGTCACTGCTCAAGATCTTCAACCGCCAGAATGTGGCCACCGATGCCATCTTCCGCGACCCGGCCCGCCAGACCAGCCGCAAGACGCGGGTGGTGGCCGCCCATCAGCAGATCGTCAGGATCGACCGCGAATCACGGGATCCGCTCTATCCCGAAATCGAACAGTCGGTCTGCGCCTGGGTCAGCAGCCATGCCGGCCGTTTCGACGTGATCCTGCTGTCTGACTACCTCAAGGGGGTCTTGACGCCCACCGTGATCGCCACGGTGATCGCAGCGGCGGCCTCCGCCGGCATCCCGGTACTGGTTGACCCCAAGGGGAGCGACTACGGCCGCTACCAGGGCGCCACCCTGCTGACCCCCAACCGCAAGGAAGCCGAAACTGCCGCCGGCATCGCCATCCGCGACAACGCATCCCTCGAGCGCGCGGCCGGAGCGATCATGGCGGCAGCCGGCCTGCAGCACCTGCTGATCACCCGCAGCGAGGAAGGCATGTCGCTCTTTTCAAGCTCGGCCCCTGCCATTCACATCCCGACCGTGGCCCGGGAAGTGTTCGACGTTTCCGGTGCCGGGGACACGGTGCTGGCATCGCTGGCCATCGGCCTGGCCAGCGGACTGGGCATGGCCGAGGCCGCCGTTCTGGCCAACATCGCCGCCGGCATCGCCGTGGCCAAACTGGGCACCTCCACCGTCAGCCCCTCCGAGATCATCAACGCCGTGGCCATGACCCACAGTGACAGCGATTCCAAGATCAAGAACCGTGATGTGCTGTCGGCCGTGATCGCATCTGAAAGAGCCCGTGGCAAGCGGGTGGTCTTCACCAACGGCTGCTTCGACCTTTTACATGCCGGACATGTCAAATACCTGCAGAAAGCCCGCAGCATGGGGGACCTGCTGATCCTTGGGCTGAACAGCGACGCTTCCGTGCGGCGCCTGAAAGGCGAAAACCGGCCCCTGATCAACGAGGACGAACGGGCCCACATCATGGCAGCACTGGACTGCGTCGACTACGTGGTGATTTTCGACGAGGATACCCCGCTGGAACTGATCACAGCCATGAAACCGCATATCCTGGTCAAGGGGGGCGACTATACGCCGGACGGCATTGTCGGCAAGGATCTGGTCGAATCCTACGGCGGCCGGGTGGAGGTGGTCTCATTTGTGGACGGCAAATCCACCACCAATATCATCGAGCGCATCCTGGAGCGCTACAGCTGATGCCGTTGCCCGCTAATTTTGGTGGTTTTTCATCGTAAAATCTGCTACAGCAGTTACATTTCTTGAACTGGAGCGGTCATGACGAGGGAAATCAACGACAGGGAATTGTGGATATTGGGTGTCAAGGCGGACAGCGGTCGGGATGAATTGATCCGTTCCTACCTGAGTGCCGGCGGCTATTCGAGCCGGGTCGAACAGTTTGAACAGCTTTCAGCCGGCCGCCCCCTGGGTATCGTGCTGGATATCTCTCCGTTTGCCGATGACGGCTGGGGCCAGCTGCTGAAGATCAAGGCCGATCCCGCCACCCGCAATATCCCGGTACTGCCGGTCTTTTTGAGCGCCACCGGCAAAGTGGGCGGCGTTTTTCCGGTGGGCGGCTTCTTCACCCTGCCGGTGGACGACCACTATCTGCTGGAGCGCCTGGCGGTCTACGGTCTGACCGAAGAGGCTGAAACCTGGGATCTGCAGGCCATGATCGTCTCACGCAGCGGCGAGGAACGGCTGGCCAAAGCAACCGAATCGGTCGGATTCGAGATTATCAAGGCCTATACCGGCAAGGAGGCCCTGGCGCTGACCTCCATCCATCCGGCCTACATGGCTTTTTCCAGCCTGATGCTGCCGGACATGTCCGCCTTGGAGCTGCTGGAAAAGATGCGGCTCTACCCCTACAGCCGGAACATCCCGATGTTCGTGCTTTTGAAAGAGGATATGAAAGAGGGAGAAAAGGCGGCCATGAGCAGGGAGGTGGCCCACCTGGTCAGCAAGAAACAGCTCTCCTGTACCGAGTTCCTCAGTTATCTGCGGCGCAGGGAATAGTCAGACAACAACTACAAACGGAAACGGCCGTTCACCTTGACCAATCAAGGGAACGGCCGTTTTCAGTTTTGGTTGATCAGTTATGCCGATTTCAAATCAAGGATGAAATCAAGGAGGATGAAATCAAGGCGGCGAAGATTTCGGCGATGGAGGCGTACAGGGTAGTACGTTGAGGAGCCTAAGATGAGCCAACGCAGATGGCGCCTTGATTTGGAATCGGAGCTACAACAGTCCGGTCAGATCCTTCATTTCGATACTGGCCTTGCCGCGCAACTCCTTGGCCCACTGGCTGAAGCGCTCCTCCGACTTCTTGCGGTAGAGAGTCTCCTCGATTTCGCCCTTGACGCTCTCGAACGATTTCATCTTGCCACTGACCCGCTCTTCCAGCTTGATGATGTGGAACCCGGAGGGGGTGTAAACCAGTTCGCTGACCTCTCCCGGCTTGAGGGACATGATGGCCTGCTCCAGTTCGGGCAGCATGTCCCCCTTCTTGAAGCGTCCCAGATCGCCGCCATCCTTGCGGGCCGCGGGATCCTCGGAATAGGTCTTGGCCAGTTCGGCAAAATCCTTGCCGCTCTTGGCCTCGGCCAGCACCATCAGCGCCGTGGTCATGCTGCGCTTGATATCGTCGGAGGGAGTCTTCTCGCTGGTCTTGAAAAATATGTGCCGGGCGCGGAACGTTTCATCCTCGGTATATTTCAGCCGGTTGGCCTCGAAATACTCGCGCATCTCGCTTTCGCCGACCTGGATCTTCGAACGGACCTCCATGCTGACCAGCTTCAGCTTTTCAAGCTGTTCCTGCAGTTGGCTGCGGTACTGATCAAATGAGAGCCCCTGATTGGCAAGGGCCGCCACCAAGGCCTCCTGGGTCAGATTATTCTGCTTTTTTACATCGTCGATGGACTGGCGGATCTCTTCTTCACTGACCTTGATGTTCAGTTCCTTGATCTTCTGTTCCACCAGCTTTTTTTCCACCAGACTATCCAGCGCCAGGCGGCGGATCTTGCTGCGGGCAGCATCATCCAGAGCACCTTTTTTCTCGTTCTCACGGATAACGGGCTGGGCCTCGCGGTTTACTTCGAACAGCGTGATGATCTCGTCGTTTACCACGGCAGCCACGGTATTGATGACCGCGCCCGTGGCAACTATCCTGGCCAGAGCCTCTTTGGGCTGATCGGCCTTGACCGTTGCAACGGCCGGCTCACTCTTGGCTATCACTTGATTCTTCGCGCAGCCGCCGGCCAGAAGCAGGCAGACCGGCAGCAGGGCTGCAATCCGTAGGTTCATAGTCTTACTCGTTTCTTCCTGGGTTAAAATACGCAAAGGGTGGGCTTAAAGCCCACCCTTTCGGGCAGTCAAGCATATCCGTTATGCGGGGCGACTCCCCCCACAGTTATTTCTTCTCGGCAGCCGGCTTGGCCGTTTCAGCAGGTTTGCCTTCTTCTTTCTTGGTGCCCATGGCATTCAGGACATCTTCCTTGACGGTGATCTTGGCGGTCTTTTTAAGCTCTTCCTTGATCTTCTGGAAGACCTCCTGTTGCTTGGTCGGCATGATGGCGGCCTTGATCTGCTCCTTGACCTCTTCGAAAGGACGCGTACCGGCCGGACGCTTGCCGGTCAGCTTGATGATGTGAAAGCCGAAGTCGGACTTGACCACATCGGAGACCTGGCCCTCTTTCAGAGCCAGAGCTGCTTTTTCAAAAGCCGGCACCATGCTTCCCTTGCCGAACCAGCCCAGGTCGCCCCCCTTGGCGGAGGAGGAGTCGACCGAGTGTTTCTTGGCCAGTTCCTCAAAATTGCCGCCCCCCTTGATCTGGGCCAGAATATCCTTGGCCTCCTTCTCGGTCTTCACCAGGATGTGGCTGGCCTTGACCTGCTCACCGGCCTTAAATTTGTCGATATTCTGGTCGTAGAATTTCTTCAGATCGGCATCGGAAACCTGTGACTCGCTCTCAACCTTTTTCTTGAGAAAGGACTCCACGATCAGACGCTTTTTCAGATCCTGAAGTTTCTCCTCGATTTCCGGCCCCTTGTCCACGCCGTCTTTGGATGCCTGCTGCAGGATCAGCTCACGGATCACCATGGTGTCCAGCATTTCCTTACGCCCCTGGGGGGTGTCGGCCATGGACTTGAGGTACTCCGGCAGGTTTTTAAGTTCGCGATTGAAATCGCCGGTTGTGATGGAACCACTGTTGACCTCGGCCAGCACCTGCCCCCCTCCCTTTGATTCCGTCTTGGAACCGGAGGAAGGTGTGCCGCCCTGACAGCCAAAGAGTGCAGCCGCGCACAAGACCACGGCGATACATTTTGCATTTGATGTGACTTTCACGAAATCTCCTTTTGTGATGCTTGGTTAAATTGCCAAAATCTTTAAAAAACTATCATAACGACACACCCATTTCAAGTGCTTTCTGGCCCCGGGCCTGGTCGGCAACTACCGGCTGAATCCGGCCTGCTTGACCGCTTTTCGCCCCTGCCGCAACGGGGATTCTCCGAAAACCGTGCGCGGCAACCCCAACTGGTCAAGTTCTCCTTCCCCAAAGAGCCGAATCACACCGAACTGGCCATCATAGCCTGACTGTCGCAAGACTCGACCGGCACGCATGCGTGCCACGGCCTCACCCAGCACAGGCGACCAGCTGACGATCTCTTCCAGGGGAACGTGCAACAGCAGGTTGAATTCCGAACCGAAACGCCCGATGACCCGAGCGTACTGGCCCAGAACCTCCTTTGAGGAAGGCCCGACACCGGCAATATCACTGATCACTTCCGGCAGCGGCAGCAGGCTGAAAACCTGCGGCGCCTGCGGCCCGTACAACGGTTGCCGGCGATCGGCCAATTCCATGACGCGGTGCTGCACACCCACGGTCAGCGCCTTGCCGCACAGCGGACAGAGCGCCCCCAGGCGCCTCGTTTCCTCGGGGTCGAGACAGAGCTGGCAGGCGCGGTGTCCGTCCAAGTGGTATTTGCCCTCCTCCGGGAAAAATTCCACCGTTCCGCGGAAGGTCTCCAGGTGATTGCCGCGAATGGCATCCCGCAGCGAAAAAAAATCCAGTTCGGCGGAGAACAGATTGGCTTCCCGCCCCAGCTTGGAAGGTGAATGGCAGTCGGAATTGGAGATCAGGCTGAAGCGGTCCAGGGCCGAAATCAGGCGGTTCATGTCCGGGTCCGACGAGAGGCCGGTCTCCAAGGCGAAAACCTGGTCGGTCAGGTCGCCGAAACACTCCTCGATATGATTGAAGCCGGAACGGGAGCCGAACAGCGAAAACCAGGGGGTCCAGATGTGGGCCGGCACCAGGTAACCGCCCGGCGCCAACTCCAGCACCAGCTCCAGCAGATCCCGGCTGTCCAGCCCCAGGATGGGACGGCCGTCGGAAACGATATTGCCGATACCGGCCAGCCTGGTATTGATCCGCTCGGCACTGGCGAAGTCCGGAACATAGAGCAGATTGTGGACCTTGCGCAGGGCGCCGTGGCGCTTGTAGATGCAGCTGATCTCGGCCGAGAGCATGAAACGGACCGGGCCGGGAGCCGCTGTCACGCCCGGCAGCACCGCTGGTATGCCAGCCTCGTCTTTGAGACGGAACAGCCCAGCTTCAGCCGGCAGCAGCTGCTCCCGCAGCTGTCGCAACCAGAGCGGGTGGGTAAAATCACCGCTGGCCAGCACCTGAATGCCCTTGACCCGCGCCCAGGCGACCAGGCCGGCCAGGGTACTTTCCCGGCTGGTGGCACGGGAATAGGGCGAGTGGATATGCAGATCGGCAATGTAGTCCATGGGTGACGCTATCCTAACAGAATAAGCAACTGCGGTGAAGCCTAATCCGTTGACAAACTGAGGGGATAGACCGTAAACTCTTAAACTCCTATGATCAGTAAAGAGAAACTAAAACAAAAATTCAAAACCATCATGTCCCTGGACAGCCATCCGGGGCATATCGCGGCCGGCTTTGCCGTGGGCACCTTCATCAGTTTCACCCCCTTTTTCGGCCTGCATACCCCCCTGGCAATTGCCGCGGCATTCATCTTCCGACTCAACAAGGTCACCTGCATCACCGGAGCCTGGATCAACACCCCTTTTACGGTGGTTCCAGCCCTGGTGGCCAGCTACAATATCGGCCGTTTTTTGCGAGGTAAACCGACCAGGGATCTGGTATTAAAGAATCTGGATTGGCATTCTCTCCAGCCCTATGCCAAATCACTTCTGCTGGGGAGCTCGATTGTCGGATTCGTGGCTGCCGTGGCTGCCTATTTCATCTGCTACTGGCTGGTGGTGGCCTTCAGGCGCAAGGATGTTGCCTTGAAGGAGATCACGCGGGAGATGGAAGAGGTCGGGGAAGAGCTGGATTAAAACAAGACAGGATACACAAAAAGAAGGGCGGGTTGCGCAACCCGCCCTTCTTTTTGTGTTATTTACCCAGAAGCGGGCTCAAGACCTGATAGGTCAGATAGGCCATCAGGGCCGATGCGGGGATGGTCAGAATCCAGGCCACCAGGATACGCTTGGCCACGTTCCAGTTGACGGCGTTCAAACGCTTGGAAAGGCCGACTCCCAGGATGGCGGAGGTGATGACATGGGTGGTGCTGGTGGGCATGCCCATGGCCGAAGCCCCCAGAATGACGCCGGCCGAGGCGGTTTCCACGCAAAAACCGTGTACCGGCTGCAGCTTGACAAAATCACTGCCGACAGTCTTGATGATCCGCCAGCCCCCGGCGGCAGTACCCAGCGCCATGGCCGTGGCGCAGGCCACCATTACCTCCCAGGGCACGACAAATGTTTTCAGGAATCCGTAACTGACCAGGGCCAGGGTGATGACACCCATGGATTTCTGGGCATCGGCGGTTCCGTGGGAAAAAGCCATGAAAGCCGCCGAAACAACCTGCAGTCGCCGGAAATTCTTGTTAAGGGGGCCCGGTGACTTATTGCCGAAAACCCGGTAGATGATCATCATGAAGATGAAGCCGATCAGTGTTCCCAGCAACGGAGAGATCAGCAGGGCCAGAATGATTTTTTTGAGTCCGGCCCACTTCAGGGCACTCAGACCGGCATGGGCAAAGACCGACCCCATGATGCCGCCGATGATGGCGTGGGAGGAGGAAGACGGCAGGCCGTAATACCAGGTCACCAGGTCCCAGATAATTGCGCCGCTGACGCCGGCCAATACCACCATCTGGGTGATATTGGAGCTGTCCACGATCCCCTTGCCGATTGTGCCGGCCACTTTGGTCGATATCATGGCGCCGGCAAAATTGAGCCCGGCCGCCATGATGATGGCGCCCCTGACGGAGATTGCCCGGGTTGAAACGCAGGTGGCGATGGCGTTGGCCGTGTCGTGGAAACCGTTGATATAGTCGAAGAGAAGCGCCGCCAGGATGACCAGGCAGAGCATCACAAGGGCCGGATCAAGCATTTTTCACCACCACGCTTTCAAGAATATTGGCCGCGTCTTCGCACTTGTCGGTGGCCCTTTCCAGCGTCTCATAGATCTCTTTCCACTTGATCAGCTGGATCGGATCCTTTTCCTCATCAAAAAGACGGCTGATGGCCTCGCGGGACACGCGGTCCGCTTCGTTTTCCAGGGCATTGATCTCGACGCAGGCCGCGAAGATCTGGTCGTTGGTCTTTTTGCCCAGCATGGCCACCGCCTTATCGACCGCATAGCAGGACTGCAGAATGATGAAGCCCAGTGACTTGGCTTCGGGCGGAATGGACTCCACGTTGTACATGATGACCCGTGCGGCACAGGCGTCGATCAGATCAAGGATATCGTCCAGCTTGGAGGCCAGGGCATAGATGTCTTCCCGGTCCAGCGGCGTGACAAAAGTCTTGTTAAGTTTCTGGATGATTTCGTGGGTAATGGAATCCCCCTTGTGCTCCACATCCTTGATCTTGCGCTGGCTTTCAGCCGGATCAGCAAAGTCGTCAAGCATTGCCTTGAGCAGCTTGGCCCCTTCAATAATGTTGCTGGTCATATCCTTGAACAGCAGAAAGAATTTTTCTTCTTTGGGCATAAGTCCAAACATGCGGTCCTCCGAGTGATGCAATTTATGATATTGGAATAAACTGCACATTAATAACATACTTTTCAAAGCCTGTCACAGAAATGTGACCTTTCTGCCACCTGACTGAGGGCAACGTTTTCTGCCGTAAGGTTTTATGCCGTATTGCCTTTGCCGCTTTCTTGCAGTATCTTCAGCCATCCCAATTGAAAGAGGAAGTACCCATGAATCTGCTTCACGCCCTGGTGCTCGGCGCCGTTCAGGGCTTCACCGAAGTCCTCCCCATCAGCAGTTCCGCCCACCTGATCCTGATCCCCTGGCTGCTGAAATGGCCCGAATCCGGGCTGACCTTTGACGTGGCCCTGCACCTGGGCACCTTCCTCGCCCTGGCAGCCTATTTCCGACAAGACATCATTGAAATGTTCTCCTCATTCTTCGAGGCCCTTGCCAGCCGTTCTCTGAACACCCCTGCCAAACGGCTGCCGTTCCTGATCATTGCCGCCACCGTACCGGCGGCCATAGTGGGCAAGCTGTTCGAGCACCAGGTTGAAGACATCTTCCGATCCAACCCGCTGCTGATCGCCGTTTTCCTGATCGTGTTCGGCATCCTGCTGGGGGTCGTCGATATCGCCGGCCGCAAACGAAAGGGCCTGGACGAAATTCAGCCGGCAAGCGCCATGACCATCGGCCTGATGCAGTGCCTGGCCCTGATTCCGGGCGTATCCCGCTCGGGCATCACCATCACCGCCGGCCTGATGTTGGGCTTCACCCGCGAGAGCGGGGCCCGCTTCTCGTTTCTGATGTCGCTGCCGATCGTGGCCGGGGCAGCCCTGCTCAAGATGCTGCACCTGCTGAAGCACGGCATCCCGGCCGGCGAAGGGGTGCCGATGCTGGTCGGCATCGTCACCTCGGCCGTGACCGGCTATATCAGCGTGGCCTTCCTGCTGAAATTTGTGCAGAAGCGGAGCCTCTCCCCCTTTGTCTGGTATCGGGTCATCGCGGGGGGAGTCGTGATTTCGGCCATCTTGTCGGGCTTCAAGGGGTAAGATTCAGGCATACCAGCAGGTTGTTCAGGGGGGATCTATGACGGGCGGCATCAGGGAGTGGCCGGAGGATGAGAGACCGCGGGAAAAGATGCACAGGCAGGGCGCGGCCAACCTGACCAACGCCGAGCTGCTGGCGCTGATCATCCGCACCGGCGACACCGCCACCGGGAAGAGCGCCATTGACCTGGGCCGGGACCTCATCAGCCATTTCGGCGAAAACCTGCGTGAGCTGGGCAGCGCCGATATATCCGAGATCACAGCCATCAAGGGTATCGGGCCGGCCAAGGCAACCGGCATCAAGGCGGCCTTCACCCTGTCAGCGCGTTTCCAGGCCCGCAAACTGGAGCTGCTGGACCGCTTCACCTCACCCCGCCAGGTCTTCGACTACTTCCACCACGAATTCCGCGACAGCCGCAAGGAATATTTTCTGGTACTGCTCTTGGACGGCAAGAACCGCATCATCCGCCGGGTACAGGTCTCGGAAGGCTCCCTCAACCAGAGCATCGTCCACCCCAGAGAAGTATTCATCCCGGCGGTCAAGGAATCGGCCGCCGCCATGATCCTGGTCCACAACCATCCCACCGGCGACCCGGCCCCCAGCCCGGAGGACATCGCCATCACCCGCCGCCTGAAGGAAGCCGGCGAGATCATGGGGATCAAGGTGCTGGATCACATCATCATCGGGGATGGGGAGGACGCCTATCTCAGTTTCGTGGAGCGGGGTTTGCTGTAGGGTCAGCCAAGTACCACCAGCGCCTCGTCCGCGGCTTTTTGTGCCGCAGCCACACAGTCGTTCAGGCCGATGCCGCGGTAGGAGTTGCCGGTCAGGATCAGGCCGGGGTGAGACTTCAGCAGCTCAGCCAGCGCCTCCAGCCGTTTGCCGTGGCCGACGGTGTACTGCGGGATGGCCTGCGGGTGCCGGAAGATCCTGACAAAGGACGGCTCGGCAGTTATATGCATAGTCGCTTTCAGATCCTTTTTGACCCGCGCAGTAACCTCATCATCACTCAGTTTGACATACTCCGGAAAACAGGCGCCCCCCATCATGCTGCGCAACAGCACCTTGCCGGTCGGGGCCCGGTTCTCGAACATGCTGGAATCCCACAGGGTCCCGAGGGTACTGCACCCCTCCTTCTTCGGAATCAGGTAGCCGAAGCCATCCAGCGGGTGGGTGATACGGTCGCGCTCGTAACCGAAACAGATCACCGTCATGCTGGCGTAGGGGATCTGCCGCAGAACGCCGGAAATTCCGCCATCCAGCCCGGCCAGCATCTCCGCTGCCGCAAAGGCCGGCGAGGCTACAATCACCAGATCGGCCTCCTGCTGGGAGCCGTCGGAGCATTTTACGCGGTAGCCGCCACTGCCAGGCTTTTCAACCGCCGTAACCGCAATCCCCGGCTTGACGATGCCCCCCAGCGAATCGGCCAGAGCATCCGCAAGATACTGGATCCCCTCGCGGAACGAGGTCAGCACGCCACCCGGTCCGGCGGCGCTGGAAACCACCTTGCCCGCGGCCATATCCCTTTTCTTCTGCTTGGCCAGCATGATCATGGCCCTGACCAGCCCGCCGTACTCGCTTTCCAGTTCGGCGATACGCGGAAAGCAGGAGACCAGCGACATGGTTTCGGGATCGCCGGCAAAGATGCCGGAAACCATCGGCGCGATCAACTTGTCCAGCGCCTCCTGGCCCAGGCGGCGGCGGCCGAAATCGGCCAGGGTCTCGTCAATTCCAGCCGGCGCAGAGGCGATAAAGGGTGTCGGCTCCAGGGCCAGGCGCAGCTTGCCGGGCCAGGAGATCAGGCGGCTCTTGAGGAAAGACGGAGCGCCTTCCGGCAGTCGGTGCAGTTCGCCACCGGAATAGATAAAGCGCTTGCGGGCGTTGTCATTGCTGCGGTGCAGGTTCTGCTCGACTCCGATGGCGCGGCACAGGTCGAGGGTCTGGGGCTTGCTGTCCAGAAAGCCGTTGGGCCCCCATTCGCAGGTATAGCCATCCGCTTTAATGCTCCAGATCTTGCCCCCCAGCCGCTGTTCCTTTTCCAGCAGAACCAACTCCAGCTCGACACCGGCCTGACGGGCCTTATCCCGCAACAGCCAGGCCGTGGACAGTCCCGAAATGCCGCCACCGACAACGACCACCTTTTTCATGCGATATCCTCTCTGGTATCCATTCTGTTATCGGGTCGATACTACGTTCGCCACATGCGGCTGTCAAGGCATACGCCGTCCACGACCTTGATAACATCCTTGCTTTGGAATCGGAATTACATTACAACCAAACCGTTAATCCGTTACTGAAAGGTGAACATCATGGCCCAGAGTGATTATTACAAGATCCTCGGCGTGGACAAGAAAGCCACAGCCGAAGATATCAAGAAAGCCTTCCGCAAGCTGGCGGTCAAGTACCACCCCGACCGGAATCCGAACGACAAATCCGCAGAGGACAAGTTCAAGGAGATCAACGAGGCCTACGCCGTGCTGTCCGATCCCCAGAAGAAAGAGCAGTACGACACCTTCGGCTCCAGCGGCTTTCATAAACAGTACAGCCAGGAAGACATCTTCCGGAATTTTGACTTCGGCAACGCCTACAAGGATATGGGGGGCGGCTTTGGAGGGGGTGGGGCCGAGGACATCTTTTCGCGCCTGTTCGGCGGAGGCTTCGGTGGGGGATTCGGACGGGGCGCCGGACGGGGCGGTTTCCGGGCCGGTCCCCAGAAGGGAAGCGACCTGGAGATGGAAACCGATATCAGTTTCCGCGACGCGGTGCTGGGGGCCGAAAAGGTGGTGGCCTTCCGCCGCAACGGCCAGCGCGAGGAGCTCAAGGTCAGGATTCCGGCCGGCGTGGACAACGGCAGCAAGGTGCGCATCAGCGGCAAGGGGGGCCAAGGGGAGGGGGGCGGACCGGCCGGCGACCTGTTCCTGATCATCCGGGTTCTGCCTGACCCGGTCTTCAGCCGCGACGGCGGCGACCTGTTCGTGGAACGCCCGATCCCGTTTTCAGCCGCCTGTCTGGGCACCTCCCTGGATGTGCCGACGCTGGAGGGGGACAAGCGCATCAAGGTTCCGGCCGGCATCCAGCCCGGCACGAAGATCAGGCTGAAAGGGTACGGGGTGAAACCGCCGGGATCAAATGCCAAGGGCGATCTCTACGTGAAGATCAACGTGCATGTTCCGGAATCCCTGAACGGGGAGCAAAAGAAACTGGTGGAAGAGTTGGCGAAAAAGGGGATCTGAATCAGAACCGCTCCCCTCCCGCCGGGGAGGGGAGCTAACGCGATGGAACGTCACTAATTTTTTTTATTATTTCTTGACCAGCAGCACCACGGCGTGGGCCGCGATCCCTTCGCCCCGGCCGCTGAATCCAAGCCCCTCCTCGGTGGTGGCCTTGACATTTACCTGTTCCACCACCGCATTCAACACCCGGGCGATGTTCGCGCGCATTGTTTGGATATGGGGCGCCATCTTCGGTTTTTGGGCGATGATGGTCGCATCCAGGTTGCCCAGACAGTAGCCGCGGCTGTCGGCCACCCCCATGACGTGGGCCAGCAGATGCATGCTGTCGGCCCCCTTGAAGGCCGGATCGCTATCCGGGAAATGCTTGCCGATATCACCTTCGCCAATGGCTCCCAGAATGGCATCGGCAACGGCATGCAGCAGAACGTCGGCGTCCGAGTGCCCCAGCAGTCCCTGCTCCCAGGGGATATCCACCCCCCCCATGATCAGTTTTCTCCCCTCCACCAGCCGGTGCACGTCATAACCGTGTCCTATGCGCATATCCAGACTCCTTCCTGTTGACGGTTATTTTAAAACAGATCCAGATTTTCCAGGGCCTTGAGCGGCTGATTGCAGAAGTGCGCTTTTTCCTGGCGCTGCGCCGGTCGAGATTCCGGGCGCGCTTCTACGGACTGTTTCTGGGGCGGAAGCTCCTCGGGCAGGGTCTGCACCTCCAGCTGCTCCTCCATGCCGTTGGACTTGAAGAAATAACGGTCATACAGACGGTGGTACATGCTCCAACGGGAGCTGCTGGCGCTCTCCTTGGCAATGTGGGCGCGGATCCCGTTGATCTTGGAGTCCATGTCGTCCAGGTAGTTGAGGATGGTGGCCTCGATGGTCTTGGGGCGCTTGGGGGAGCCGTATTCGTACTGGCCGTGATGGGAGAGCAGCATATGCTTCAGCAGTATGCCCAGCTCCCGAGGAAAGCCTGCGACCTGGCGGATGCGCTCCTCCACCAGTTCCACGCCGATGGAGATGTGCCCAAGCAGCTTGCCGGCATCGGTGTAGTCGAAGGCGCGTTCAAAGCTCATTTCATGGATCTTGCCCACATCATGCAGCAGTGCCCCGACCACCAGCAGTTCTTCATTGATGCCGGCCCCGTAGAGCGGCACGATCGCCCTGACCAGCTTGACCAGGGCCAGGGAGTGTTCCAGCAGTCCCCCCAGATAGACATGGTGCATCCCCTTGGCGGCCGGGGCCATGCAGTAAAGCTCCATGAAGGCCTGATCACCCAGAAACAGATCCATCAGCCCACGCAGAAATGGGTTGCCAAGGCCAGCCACCACCTGCTCCAGCTCCTGGCGCATTTCGGCGATCGGGCGTGGCGATTCAGGCAGGAAGTCGGCCAGGTTGACCTGCTCCTCCGGAATTTTGGCGATCTCGGCCACCACTACCTGCATCTTGTTCATGTAGACCGAGGCCTTGCCGCGCACCTGTACGAAGTCGTCCTTATCGAACATCTTGTCCAGCACATCGGTATTGTCCCAGATCTTGGCATCCACCTCGCCGCTTTTGTCCATGAAACGCAGATTCATGTAGGGTTTGCCGTTCTTTGCCATGGCCATGATCTTGTCCTTGACCAGAAAAACACTGTTGACCGTATCGCGGTCCTTGATATCAGCTACGAACTGTTTTGCCACGTTCTGCTCCTTTTATAGATCTGATCTTATGCTGGGTGTGACAAACGGGCGGCGATCGAGTCGGCGATCTTGACCCCATCCACGGCTGAACTCATGATGCCGCCGGCATAGCCGGCCCCTTCTCCGGCCGGATAGAGCCCGGCCAGGGAGGGTGACTCAAAGTGCCCATTGCGCAGGATCCGCACCGGGGCCGAGGTGCGCGACTCGATGCCGATCAAGGTGGCCTCGGCCGTGACAAACCCCCGCAGACGACGGCCGAAGTCGGCGATCCCTTCCCGCAGGGTCGTGATGATGTAGGCGGGCAGCACCCCGTCCAGCTCGCTCTCGACTACGCCGGGGCGGTAGGTGGTGCTGGCCCCCCCTTTGCCCGGCAGCTTCAGGAACGCCAGCAGGTTCTGGGCCGGGGCCCGGTAGCCGCCCCCCCCCTGCTGGAAGGCCTGGCGCTCCCACCGGCGCTGGAAGTGAACCCCGGCCAGGGGACCGTTGCCGCCAAAGTCATCCACCCCCACATTGACCACCAGAGCGCTGTTGGCAAAGGGGGAATTGCGCTTCTGGCCGCTCATGCCGTTGGTGACAACGCCGCCCGCTTCGGAAGCCCCGGCTATGACCACGCCCCCCGGACACATGCAGAAGGAATAGGCGCTGCGGCCGGTGGCGGAGTTGTTCCAGGCGACGGCATAGTCCGCGGCCGGGAGGTTGGGATGACGCGCTCCGCCGTACTGGATGCGGTCGATCAGTTCCTGGGGATGCTCCACCCGCAGCCCCATGGCGAAAGCCTTGCGCTCCAGCGCCACGCCGCGCCGCTCCATCAGCTCATAGGTGTCCCGGGCGCTGTGACCGGTGGCCAGGATCAGCAGGTCGCAAGGCAGCTCCTGGCTGTCGTTGACCGTGACAGCAACCAGGCGCCCCTCTCTGGCAATGATGTCGGTCAGGCGGCTGGCAAAGCGGATCTGGAAACCTTTTGCCAGCAGATGCTCACGGATGGCGATCACGACCCGCCGCAGACGATCGGTGCCGATGTGCGGCTTGGCCAGATAGCGCACTTCGGGCGGTGCGCCGAATGCGGCCAGCTGTTCCAGCACCCAGGGCACCAGCGGGTCTTTTGAGCGGCTGGTCAGTTTGCCGTCGGAAAAGGTCCCGGCCCCCCCCTCGCCGAACTGGACGTTGCTCTCCGGATTCAGCTGACCGTTTCTCCAGAACTGCTGCACGTCCAGGGCGCGCTGCTCCACCGGCTGGCCCCGTTCGATCAGCGTGGCGGTCAGCCCGTATTCGGCCAGGCGCAACGCCGTGAACAGCCCGGCCGGACCGCTGCCGGCAATCACAATCTGCTGCCGGGAGCGAATCGGGATGAAGCGGGGTGCCGGCTGCTCCGGCTGCCATTCCAGGGATGGATTGCCGGCGGTCTGACGCCGCAGAGCGGCTTCGTCGGCAACGGAAAATGCCACGGTATAGACCAGCTTGACCCGCCCTTTGCGACGGGCGTCAACCCCTTTGCGCAGGATGCGCAAATCCCGCAGCGCCTGGGGCGGCAGGCCAAGTTCGGTCGCCGCCAGGGTGCGGAGAGAGTCCTCGCTCTCCTCGGGCAAAAGGGTCAGATTACGATAGATAAAAGGCATGGGTTCAGGCCTGTTCCAGCTTTCGACGATTCAGAAACTGTTCGACGATGATGACGATATCCAGTGGCGGGGTGGATTTGGGGATATGCACCTGAGCACCCATGTCCGGCGGTTCGTGCTCGTGGGGCTCTTCATGGATCATGGAGGTTAAAAGAACTATCAGCGGCGGGGCAGCCCCGGCCAGGCGCCTGATCTCTACGCAGGTGGAAACGCCTCCCTTGCGGGGCATGACCAGATCGGAGATGACCGCATCCGACCCGGTCTCCAGAAAAGCCCTGACCCCCTCGATACCGTCATTGGCGGTGAGGACGGTGAAACCGCTTTCGCGGAAGGCATTGGAGAGAACCTTCAGAAAAAAGGGGTCGTCGTCGATGAGCAGGATATTACCGCGGGATTCGTTCATTCATGGTCTCATATGCAGGAATGTCCCGATACTACACCAGTTTCGTTGAAAAAGAAAAGGGGAATGAGGATGCCGCTTAATGAAAGGCGGGGAACTCTACGCGAAAAACCGTCCCTTCACTGGTTGATTTCTCGACGGAAATGCTCCCTTCGTACATGCGCGCAATGCGCTGGATAACCGGCAGTCCCATGCCGGTGCCACGGCTTTTGGTCGTGAAGAACGGTTCGAAGATATTGGGAAGCGCCTCGGCCGGGATGCCCTGGCCGCTGTCCCCTACCCTGACGACAACCCGGTCATCTTCAAGGCAGATGCCGATCTCCAGTCGGCCGCCGTTGGTCATCTCTTCCAGGGCGTTTAAAAACAGGTTGGTAAAGATCTGCTCCAATTCCGCCGGATCGGCCTTGATGGGTGGCGGCGTGACCTGATAGTTCCGTACCACCTGAATCTTGCCGGCTTCAATCTGAGGCGAGAACGCCTCCAGTGCGTTCTCGACGACCCGGTCGATCCGCACGTCGCTGGTGATGTTTCGGGTCCGCCGGGAAGCATCCAGCAGCATGCGGATGATGGAGTCAATCCGGTCGATCTCCTTGAGGATCTTAGCCATGTAGTCCAGCTTTTCAGGATCCTTCGAGTTCTGGCGCATGAGCTGGACGAACAGGGATATGGAGTTGAGCGGGTTGCGGATCTCATGGGCCATGCCGGCCGACAGGTAGCCGAGAGTGGCCAGCTTTTCCGACTGGGCCGTTTCGGCGTGGGCCTTCTGGAGCGCCTCGCTTTTTTCCCGAACCCGCTGCTGCAGCTCCTGATTCCACTTGTCGATTTCCTGTAGCAGGCGCTCATGTTCCTGCTGCAGAGCCTTGTTGTGCAGCTCGATCTCGCGCATATGCAGGACATTATCCAGGCGCTTCACCAGATCGTGGTTGTTGAAGGGCTTGAGGATGTATTCGGAGGCGCCCGCCTTCATCAGCTCGACGGCAATCTCTTCGTTACCCTTGCCGGTGAACATCACCACATAGGTATGCGGGAATCGGGTCTTGATCTCGCGCAGGGCGGAAAGGCCGTCAAGCTCGGGCATCATGTAGTCCATAAGCACCAGCTCGGGAGATCTGACGGCAATGATCTCCAGCCCCTCGCGGGCGGTGGTCGACGTATAAACCTGATACCCGCGGCGCGAAAGGATCAGCGCGGCCAGTTCAAGGATCTGCGGGTCGTCGTCAATGATTACAACCGACGCCTTTATCTTGGGGAGATTGCTGGGGGACATAGTGGATAGGCCGCCGGGATGGGCGCGGTTACTGTTGCATCTACTGATCGGCCGGCAGGCGGATGGTCAGAACCGGGCAGGCGGCAGCCCGCACGACGCGCTCGGCGGTGCTGCCGAAGATGATGTGATCAAGACCGGTGCGGCCATGGGTGCCCAATATGATCAGAGATGCTCCGATCTCCTGGGCTTTGCGGGTGATTTCCTCATAGGGGATGCCGGTGACGATGGCGGTCTTGTAGTTGCTGAAGCCCCCCATTTTTTCCCGGCAGAATTTTTCCATCATGGTGACGGCACCGGCCTCGATCTCGCGCTCCAGCTGCTCGAACGAAATATGGGGGACATAAAAGCCGCGCAGATCAACCGGTTCATTGATTACATGCATGATGGTCAGTTCGGAGTTGAACTGACGGGCCAGCGTCAGGGCGTAATCGAAGGCGAAGTCCGAATTTTCTGAAAAATCGATGGCGGTCAATATCTTGTCAAACGATTTCATGACAGGCTCTCCTCATGGTCGGAAATCAGGCTTCCCTGAATATCTTGGTGATGATTTTATTGAGTTCCTCGATTTTGACCGGCTTGTTGACATACTCGAACGCCCCCAGGTTCATGGCTTCGATGTAGGTCTCGACCTCGCCGTATGCGGTGATCATGATGACATTGCTGGCCGGTCGGATCTTGTTCAGTTCGCGCAGAAAAGCCATGCCATTCATTTCGGGCATATTGATGTCGGTAATGATCAGCTCCACCTCCTTGCCGCGCAGATAGTTGAGCGCTTCGTAGCCGTTTCCGGCCGAAGTCACCTCGTACCCTTCACGGACGAGGATCTTGGAAAGAGCAAGGCGGGCGTTCTCCTCATCATCGACCACCAGTATGCGTTTCATTTTTTTGGACACAGGGTGCTCCCCGCTTGAATATACTTCGAAGTCTAACACGAGGTACCCGGCTGTCAAGGAGTGGAATCCTACAGGGCGGCTTTTTTGGTTGACGCCACCCTCTGGCGCAGCTTTATGGCCGAAAGGATCAGGTTGGCAATGATCGACACAAAGTAGATCTCATCTTCAGGGAAGCTGCGCATGGATGTTGTCTGCAGGTTGATGAAATTGTTACTGCTTGACGCCGTCGGCCTCGATCACGATGTAGGCCGATCTTCCGGCCGGGCCGAAAGGCTTGAGCGGTTTGCCGTTCTGCTCGACCTCTACCCCGCCGGCATTGGAGAGGTCCAGGTCAACACTTTTTTCAGCCTTCCATTCAATCACATCGCCGGGTGTCAGATCGTAATCCTGGCTAGCGCCGCCGTCAATGACCGCGGTCAGGGTGCCGTTCTGGGTGACTTTCATCCGCACGATGAAACCCTTGCCAGGATCGGGCTGCTGCTGGTGCGGTTTGGTATTTTCCGGCGGCGCTTCCTTCATTTTCGGTTTTTCCGCCGGTACCGCTTCTTCCATTTTGGCCTCAGCCGGGGCTGAAACGGCGCTGGAATGCTGCTGCTGTACCGGCGGCACCGCCACAACGGCGGTTTTGGCCGGTGGGTTCGCTTCCTGCCGGGGTGGTGCCGGCGAGCGGTTGATGATGGACGAACAGATGATGATCAGCAGCAACAGAAAGGCCGGCAAGGCCAGCTTCTGCCAGGGAAATCGACGCCGCTTGCCAGGCTTGCCAGGCTCGCCCGCCTCACCCCGGTCTTGCCCGCCCTTGCTGGGGCTTTTGCCGGATGCGTACAGCCTTTCATAGAGACGCACCATATCGTCGGTATTCAAACCCAGGTGGGCCGTGTAAATGCGCAAAAAGCCTTTCAGGTAGGCCAGGCTGGCGAACTCATTGATCTGATCGTTCTCCAGCGCCGTCAGGTAGCTGATGCCGATCTTGGTCGCCTCGGCTGCTTCTTCGAGGGTAATACAGTGGAATTCACGGCATCGTTTGAGAATGGCTCCCGGCGAGTTGGCCGGATTCTCCGGGTTGTGCGATTCGGTAGTGGCCAAGCCGTCCTCTCTTATTTGAGCAGATCCAGATATCCCATTGACAGCCGCCCCAGATCGGAATCGGGGAAGATGCGGATCACTTCCTGGAATGCGGCCCGGGCCGCATCCTGATTGTTCAGTTTGAGCTGGGCCAGGCCCAGGTGGTAGTAGGCCGCGCCGTAATCCTTGTAGATCTCCAGAGCCTTGTGGTATTCCGCGATGGCCTGCTCGGTCTTGTCCATGGCAAACCAGACCCGCCCCAGGGAAAGCCGCACCACCGGGTTACGCGGGTTGGCCGCTGCCACGGCCCGCAACTCCTCCAGAGCCTTGGAATTATCGCCCTTGCCCAGGTAGGCCAGCCCCAGATTAATGGCAGCATTCTCGTTATTTTCGTAGAAGATGTCGTCCCTGACGATCTTGAACTGCTGGATGGCATTGTCCCAGCGCTTGAGTTCCAGATAGGCCACACCCAGGTCGTTACGGGCCGAGGAGTAATTCGGCTTGAGCATCACCGCCCGCTGCAGCCGCTGCTCGGCCAGGTCAGGACGACCCTTACCCAAGTAGGCCATGCCCAGGTTGTAGAGCAGTTCCGGGTTGTCCGGATCAAGCTGTTCGGCCTTGGTCAGTTCCACCAGGGCACCGGTGTAGTTGCGTTCCCCCAGATAGGAGAGCCCCATCTGGTAATGATACGCCGCCGGGTTGGTGATGCCGTTCTGATGGGAGCGCGAGCCGGCACAGCCGGCAGCGGTCAGCGCCAGCAACAGCAAGAAAATATGAGACGGACGCAGCTTCATTAAAACCATCCGATGGGTTGTGTCTGCAATGCTGGGACGCTAGCAAATCCAGCGGTTATTGTCAATTAAACGCGGGGTTCCGGCCGGTTAGATCGACGGTAGATCCCGGAAGGTGGTCAGCGACTTGAAGCTCTTGTAGCGGGCCTCGATCTCGTGGTAGTCCAGACGCTTCATCCGCTCCAGACTGAAATCCTCCACGTTGAAGGAGGCCATGACGCTGCCGAACACGATCGCCTGGCGGATGCCCTCCTCGCTCAAGTCGCCGGTGTTGGCCAGATACCCCATGAAGCCGCCGGCAAAGGTATCCCCGGCACCGGTCGGGTCGAAGACCTCCTCCAGCGGGTAAGCCGGGGCGGCAAAGACCGATTCGGGGGTGAACATCAGTACGCCGTACTCGCCGCGCTTGACCACCAGCCGTTTGCACCCCAGGGCGATGATGGCGCGGGCCGCCTTGACCAGGTTGGCCTCGCCGGTGAACTGACGCGCTTCGCCCTCGTTGATCACAACAATATCAACCTTCTGCAGCACCTTCTTGAGCGCCTCCGGTTTGGAGGATATCCAGAAGTTCATGGTATCGCAGGCCACCAGTTTCGGCTGGCGCACCTGCTCCAGTACCTCCATCTGCAGGTCGGGATCGATGTTGGCCAGAAAGAGGTATTCGGCGTCACGGTAGGAGGCGGGCAGGTCCGGTTTGAACTCGGTCAGCACGTTGAGCTGGGTGTCCAGGGTCTGGGCCTCGTTCAGGTCATAGCCGTACTTGCCGGTCCAGTGAAACGTCTTGCCGGGAATGCGCTGCAGCCCGGCCGTGTCGATATTGCGTGACTGCAGGAACCGGACGTGCTCCTCGGGAAAGTCCTCTCCCACCACCGCCACCAGCGATACATCACTGAAGAAGCTGGCCGAGGTGGAAAAATAGGTGGCCGAACCGCCCAGCACATTTTCTCCCCGTCCGAAGGGGGTTTCGACCGTGTCAAAGGCCACGGTGCCGACTACGACGATACTCATTATATGCAGTTCTCCTGTTCTAGAGGTATTTTCCAACTATCAGATCAAGCTTCTGTTTGGTCTCGTCCGGAATAACGGTTTTGTCGGAAATTATGGCGTACTGCAGGCTGCTGCCGCAGGCGCAGCTCCGTTCTGCTCCAATGCGGGCGACCGCCTGACGGATGATGTTCTTGGCCATGGCCACATTCTGATGGATGATCTGGATGACCGCTTCCACCGTCACGTCGTCATGGTGTTCGTGCCAGCAGTCGTAGTCGGTGGACAGGGCGATGATACCGTAGCAGATCTCCGCTTCGCGGGCCAGTTTGGCCTCGGTCAGGTTGGTCATGCCGATCACCGCTGCCCCCAGCCCCAGGTACATGAAGGATTCGGCCCGGGTGGAGAAGGCCGGCCCCTCCATGCAGATATAGGTGCCCCCCTTGTGGACAGTGGCGCCGGCCTGCAGGGCCGCGTTGAAGAGGGCCTCCGAAAGTGCCGGACAGACCGGGTCAGCCAGCCCGACATGGGCCACGATGCCGTCACCGAAGAAGGTGTCCTTGCGGATGCCCTTGGTGCGGTCGATGAATTGATCAGGAATGACGATGTGGCCCGGAACGATGGCCTCTTTCAGGCTGCCGACGGCAGAAACGGAGATGATCTGCTGGACACCCAGCTGCTTCATGCCGTGGATGTTGGCGCGGTAGTTGACCTCGGACGGCAGAAAACGGTGGCCGCGGCCATGGCGCGGCAAAAACACCATCCGCACGCCGTTCAGCACGCCGGTCACATACTCGTCGGACGGAGCGCCAAAGGGGGTGTCCAGCGCGATCCTGTTCACATCCTCCAGTCCTTCCATGTCGTAAAGTCCGCTGCCGCCGATAACGCCGATAGTGGTTGTGTCAGCCATAAATGATTCCTTTCAGTGGCGTGAAAACTGCGCAAAACCACCGCAGACTTTACGAGTTTCAGCCGCAAAGTTCAATAGCTATTTGCCGGAAGGCTCCTTTGGAGCGGCTTTTCGGGCAGTTTTTCAACTGCTTGATAAATAAGTGCTTGCCTTTCAAGCGAAACATCTTTATGCTGTTCATTAGACTGTCACACAAACGACGGCAAGGTGTCCGTCGTTTTCTTTTTGATCATCGCTTACCGACCCCGATTCAATCCCCTTTATTGAACTTGGCAGAACGTTTGGCAGGCGAAGATTTATACCCGGCAACATTCACGTGAGATCTGAATGCCCGTGGTATTGAACAGCCTTGCTCACGCGGATCTGCCGTCCTCCATTTCCGTGGATCATGTTGTATGATCCCGCGGCCTGCGTGCGCTCCCCACCCTGACACCACCCCAGAAAAAGGAACACGCATGACATTTGCAGAACTCAATCTCAACCCGGCCATCCTCCAGGCGGTAACCGCCTGCGGCTACACCACCCCCACCCCGATCCAGGAACAGTCCATCCCGCTGGTCATGGCCGGCAACGACCTGATCGCCACGGCCCAGACCGGCACCGGCAAGACGGCCGCCTTTATCCTGCCTGCCCTGGAACGCCTTTCGAAACCATCGGCCGTGCCCGGCAAAGGTCCGCGGGTACTGGTCCTGACCCCGACCCGCGAACTGGCCGGCCAAGTCATGGATGCCGCCCGCAACTACGGGCGCGGCATGAAGCTGCGCTGCGGCTCGATCCTGGGGGGCATGCCCTACCGTGAACAGCTGCGCCTGCTTTCCTCTCCGGTGGACATCATCGTGGCCACCCCCGGCCGCATGCTGGACCACCTGGAGCGTGGCAGCGTCCGCCTCGACCGCCTGGAGATTCTGATCCTGGATGAGGCCGACCGCATGCTGGACATGGGGTTCAGCGAAGACATGGAAAAGATCGTTTCACGGGCTCCCTCCAGCCGCCAGACCCTGATGTTCACCGCTACCATGGAAAAATCCGTGCTAAAGCTGGCCGAAAACATGCTGCGCGATCCGCAGCGCATCGAACTGGCCGTTCGCACCTCATCCCATGAACTGATCGAGCAGCGTCTGCACGTGGCCGACAGCCTGCACCACAAAAAGGAACTGCTGCGGCATCTGGTCAGCGACGGCAAGCTGACCCGCGCCATAATTTTTTCCGCCACCAAGCGCGATGCCGACGATCTGGCCCGCGAACTCTCCCGCGACGGCCATCCCGCTGCGGCGCTGCATGGCGATATGAACCAGATCGCCCGCAACAAGACCATCGAACGCATGCGCCGGGGCGGCATCCGCCTGCTGGTCGCCACCGATGTGGCCGCCCGCGGTCTGGATGTTAACGGAATCAGCCATGTCATCAACTTCGACCTGCCCCGCTTTGCCGAGGATTACGTGCACCGTATCGGCCGCACCGGCCGGGCCGGCGCAAACGGCATCGCCATCTCCTTCGTGTCCTCCTCGGAGCTGAACTACCTGGAGCGGATCGAGCGCTTCATCGGCAAGCGTCTGCCCGAGCAGAACATCGAAGGGCTGGCCCCGCTGTCGGTGTTGAGAAGGGTATCCGGCGGAGGCAATGGCGCCCGACGTCCCGGTGGTCCGGGCGGCAGCCGTTTCGGTAAGCCGGGCGGCAAGCCCAAATCCGCCACAGGCGGCAAGTCCTGGGACAGCGCCCCCAAGGCGGGCAAAGCGGGAGCACCCGGCGCAAGCCGCCCCCAGCGCGGCGCGACCCACCAGCCGGTGGTCGAGTACCGCAGCCGGCGGGCTGAAGGGCACACGGGACAGAACAATTAGCAGCAGTACGGGCATAAAATGAAAAAGACCTCCTGGGCGTGAAACCCTCGGAGGTCTTTTTTTGTCATGATCCAAGACTGTTACGCCGGTCCTGGCTTTTCCAGACGTCCCTTCAGCTGTCCGCAGGCCGCCGAGATATCACCCCCGCGGCTGTCGCGGGTAATGACGGTCACATGGCGGTCGATCAGGTATTTGTGGAAGGCATCGATGGCCGCCTGGGTGGGCGCCCTGAAGCCGCACCCCTCATGCTCGTTGAATGGGATCAGGTTGACCTTGTTGGGGATGTCGCTGATCAGGCGCAGCAGACGTTTGGCATCCTCCAGCGTGTCGTTGACGCCCCCCAGCATGACATACTCGAAGGTCACCTTGCGCCGGCCGGGGAGTGGAAACTCGCGGCAGGCCCTGAGCAGCTCCCTGATCGGATAGCGGCGGTTGATCGGCATGATCCGGTCACGCAGCTCATCGGTGGTGGCGTTGAGCGACACCGCCAGGTTGACGTTGGGAATCTCGCGCCCCAGCCGCTCCATTTCAGGCACCAGCCCGCAGGTGGAGACGGTCACCCGGCGGTTGGATAGCTGCAGGCCGTTGCCGTCGATCATGATCTGGATGGCCGGGATGACATTGTCCAGGTTGTGCAGCGGCTCCCCCATGCCCATCATGACGATGTTGCGGATCTCCTCCCCGCTGGCCCGCACGTCGCGCCGCACCGCCATGATCTGGTTGACGATCTCGGCCGTGGTCAGGTTGCGGGTCAGCTTGAAGGTTCCGGTCAGGCAGAATTCACACCCCATGGCGCAACCGGCCTGGGACGAGATGCAGAGCGTATTGCGCCCCTCGATCGGGATCAGCACCGTTTCCACCGAGTTGCCGTCTGCCAGGCTGAAAAGGTACTTGCGCGTCCCGTCGCTCCCCTCCTCCACCGCCTCCGGCACCAGGCTGCTGATACAGGCCGTTGCCTCAAGTTCCGCCCGCAGCTCCTTGGAAATATTGGTCATCTCCTCGAAGGAGCCGGCATCATGCTGGTAGATCCATTTGAAGATCTGGGTGGCGCGGAAACGTTCCTTGCCCTGCCCCTGCAGAAACTTCTCCAGGGCCAGCAACGTCAGGTTTTTCAGGTCAGTCTTTGTTGTGCTGGTCATTTCAGTATCCATTTTCCATCCTACTTATTCTCCGGTGGGGCTTCCGCCGATGGCACCGGCTGAACGGCATCACCGCCGGGCGCCTGTCCGGAAGCCGCTGCCCGGCCCGATTCAGCTGCTGTATCCTGCTGCTCAACGGCCGGTTCTGCCGACGCCCCCTCTTCGAGCGAGGCCGAAGAGGTTGACGTGAACACGGGCGGCGCACTGATGTTCTGATCCACCTTGCGCTGCATGCCGGCGATATTGGGCTGCTGCGCCAGGGCCGCCTGATACTCGCCCTCACTGAGAACCCCCTTCTGGCGCAGCAGCCGCAGGATCATGTCCGAGCGCTTGAGCACCTTGTGCAGGTTCTTGTAGGGGTTGTAGGCCAGGCGCGGGCCGGGCAGCATGGCCGCCAAAAAGGCGCATTCCCGCGGCGAAAGGCTTGATGCCGGCTTGCCGAAGTAGTACTGGGCCCCATGGCCGATACCGTAGATCATCGGTCCCAGCTCGACCACGTTCAGGTACAGCTCGATGATGCGCCCCTTGGTCAGCTCCTGCTCCATGCGCCAGGCCAGGTAGATCTCCTTGACCTTGCGGGTGATGGTCTTTTCCCGGGAGAGGAACAGGTTCTTGGCGGTCTGCTGGGTGATGGTGGAGGCGCCCCGCGCCAGGCTCTTCTTTTCCAGATCGTACTTGATGGCATTCTTGATGGCCTTGACATCGAAACCTTCATGCCGGTAGAAGTTGGAATCCTCGGCCAGGATCACGGCCCATTTCATCTCGGCCGGAATCCGGTTGGACGGGGTCCAGTGGCGATTTTTGGGACCGACCACAAAAGGGTGATAGTCGCCCTGCCAATCCTTAACCTGGATGGCCAGGTTGAATTTGCGATCCACCAGGTCGCTCATGGGCGGCGTCAGCGCCAGCGATATGCCCACATAGGCGGCATATCCGGCGCAGATCAGCAGTAGTGTCAGGATGATTCGCTTCACACAGGGTTTCCTTGCAGGTGCGGTAGTATGAACAAATCCCCTGGACATGACCTGCTCCAGGGGATTTTACATGGTGCCGCTCCGGTCAGACTGGTAGCGCGGGACGCTGTGGCTGGCGCACCGCCAGGGACGGTCAGGCTTTTTTGAGAACCTCTTGAGCCAGAGCCCTGCCGAGGGCCTGGCACTGGACCAGGACATCCTCCGTCGGCTTGAAAACGGTTCTCACCGCCGCTTCGGGGAGCTTGAAACCCAGGCTCTTGAGCCGTTCCTCAGCCATCTTGCAGGCCTCTCCGCTCCAGCCGTAGCTGCCGAACAGGCCGGCCAGGTTGGCCTTGGGCTTGACCGTGCTCAGGTAAGCCAGCACGTCCCACATCGGCTTGGGGATGTCCCGGGCAATGGTGGGTATGCCGAAGATCAGTGCATCGGCCTCCTCCATCAGGGTTCTGAGTTCATTGGAACTGAGATGGCTGATGTGGTAGCTGCTGACTTCGATGCCCTCCAGGGAGGCGCCGTCGGCCACGGCCTGGGCCATGAGTTCCGTGTTGCCATGGGGCGAAAGGTAGAAGATGACGATTTTTCTGTTCTGGGAGGTCGGTTTGCTCCAGCTTTCAAACTGCTGGATGACCTTCCAGGGATCCTGCCTGATGATCGGACCGTGGCTGGGGCAGATCATGTCGATCACGTCGTGGCGGATCTTTTCCACCGCCGAGAGGACCTTGTCCTTGAAGGGGCGGAAGATGCAGTCGAAATAGAAGCTGCGGGCCGAGGTGAAATCTTCATTCTCGTCGTTGAAGATCTTGCCGGGCGAACAGTAGTGGGCGCCGAAGGCATCGCAGGTAAAGAGGATGTTCTCCCCTTCCAGGCGGGTAAACATGGTGTCCGGCCAATGCAGAAAGGGGGCGATGATGAAACGCAGCTGGCGCCCCCCCAGGTCGAGGGTATCGCCGTCCTTGACAACCATTGAATTGAAGGGCTTGTGCAGCTGGTTGGCCAGAAAATTCTTGGCCGCCATGGTTGAGACCACCGTGGCCTGGGGGCACTGTTCCAGCAGGTAGCCCAGGGCGCCGGAATGGTCAGGCTCGGTGTGGTTGACGATGATGTAGTCGATCTTTTCAACGGCGGTCAGCGACTTGACCTTGTCCATGTACTCATCGGTCAGTTTTGCCTTGACCGTGTCGATGACGGCGGTCTTGTCGTTCCCCTTGAGCAGATACGCGTTGTAGGTGGTGCCGTGTTCGGTGGGAAACAGATCGTCAAAGGTACGAAGTTCCGGGTCTTCCGAGCCGATCCAGAATAGCCCAGGTTTGATTTCTATGACTGCTGACATGGCGGTATCTCCTCGAAATGCATCTTGTGTCTATCGGTGTTCCGATAGTTCAAAACTACAATAGCTGACTATATCAAAGGGGTTTCATTGAAACAAGCACCAATTCAGCTGTTGTTTCAACGGCCGCTTTCTGCTACAAATCCAGCCATGAACAGAAGCGCGCGACAAAGGCTTGCACTCTTGCGGCCTCTTCTCAGGGACAGCAGCGAAGGGGTGCGCACAGCGGCCGCACACTCCATCGAACGACTCGAAGCTCTCTTCAGTCTGGAGGAGGTTCTGACCGCCCTGAAAACAGGGGACACGGGCGCCAGGGTCAGGGCCATTTACGCCCTGGGAGCCATTGGCGGCGAAAAGGTCGTAGGGCCGCTACTCTACTGCGCCAATCGCCCCGAGGAGGACCTTCGCGCGGCAGCGGTCGAGGTGCTGGGCAGCCTGGCTGTACCGGCCGCGCTGCCGCTGCTGGTGGAACGGCTGGCCGACGCCAGCAATGCCGTTCAGGCCAGGGCCATCGCCGCCCTGGCCCGATTCCCGGCCAGTGCCGAGCTGCTGGACCGCCTGCGCCCGTTTCTGGAAAGAAATGACGGCTCCCTGGAGGCCGAGGCCGCCCTGGCCCTGGCCCGTCTCGGGGACCTGGCCTCGGCCGGCCGGATGGAAGCACTGCTGGCCTCTCCCCATGCCGCCACCCGCCAGGCCGCCGCCACGGCCCTTGGCCTGCTCCCGCTTCAGTAGTTTCCGCCGGCAACAAACCTGCTGACATCGATATTTTTCTGCAGCGGGTCAACCACTGCCACGATGCCGGCATAGCGCGAGCCGTCCTGCTGCAGCAGTGCCTGCTCGCGGGGGATGTCCAGACGCTGCCCCTCCCCGCCGAACAGAACCCTGATCATGGGGCTCTCCTCGTCCAGCAGATTGGGACGACAGACCACCGCCACCTCATTGGTGTCCAGCCGCACCAGTGTGCCCACCGGATATTTCCCCATCATTTTTGAAAATGCGGTCACCAGCCCTTTATCCAGCAGGGTGCCAGCCAGCTCCTGGAGTTGATCGAGCGCGGCCCGGGGATTGACCGGGTGCTGATAGACACGCAAGGTGGTGACGGCATCGTAGGTATCGGCAATGGTGACAATATCGATCATCCGGTTGAAGGGGATTTTACGGGCCCAGGCCGGGTAGCCGCTGCGGTTGAAATGCAGGTGGTGCCCCAGCACCATCTGGGCAACCTGGGGAGCGAGCCCGACCATTTCGCGAACGATCTTGGCGCCCAGTTCGGGATGCCGCTTCATCTCCTCCTGCTCCAACGCGGTCAGCCGGCCCGGTTTGTTCAGAATCTGCTTGGGGACCATGGTCTTGCCGATGTCGTGCAGGTGCCCGGCAATGCCCAGATCCCTGACGTTTTGGGCGTCCAGCCCCAGGGAAGCGCCCAGGGCCATGGCCAGCACCCCTACGTTGACGCAATGATTGTAGGTGTAGTTGTCATAGTCCTTGATCATGCTCAACCCCAGCAGTGTGGCGGGGTCATGCATGGTGATGCCGACCATGCGGTCCACCACCCGGATGATCGCAGCGCTGCCGGGGATGCGCCCCCGCTCGATATCGCGGCAGACGTTGCGGATGGCATCCAGGGCCTGGCCATAGGTCGTCAGATAGAGGCCTTGCTCCTGATCATCGTCCGCGTCAGCTGGCTGCGCCTCGAAGCTCTGTTCCCCCTGGCGCACGAGGCTGATCCGCCTGACACCCGCCTGCTGCAGGCCGGATTGAAGCTCATCGAAACCGCCCCCCCTGACGGACAGCAGACGTACGAAGTTCTCCAGCTCTTCCAGGGAGAGACCGGCGGAGAAGCTGATCCGGCCGATCTCTTTTTCCTGCATGAGAATGATCAGGTCGGCAATGGCGGTCGTGGGGGAGACAAACAGCTGATCCTCGAAAAACATGGCGCCATCCAGGATCCCCCAGGAGAGGCCATTTTGCCGATCAAGCGCGGCCGCCACGATCCTGTCCAGTTCCAGCAAGGGCTGGCGGATGGCAGGGTGGGAAGCGGGATAAAATGCCATACCCTTGATCGCGCCCGAAAAAAGGGTCAGCATCCTCTGGGCGGTTTGGCTGTCAGGGGTTGTCACTGCTGTTGCTCCTATTCCGTTCAATGGCAGTAACTGCATCGCGACAGGCCTGCCCCGCTTCACCCGCGGAGTCGGACAGTTCGCGCAGGGCCGGCAGGGCGCGGGGATCACCCAGTTTTCCGAGACAGACGGCGATGGCGGTCTTGAAGCGCTCCCAGCGGCTGCGGGCCACCAGGTGCCGGCTGAGCAGCAGCTCTGTCAGCAGCGGCAACACGGAACGGTCAGCGATCATGGCCAGCGCAGAAAGCACATCCAGCTTCAGCGGCAGTGTCCGCAGGAGCAGGTTGTCCCTGACGAGGATGGCCGACAGTTCGGGCAGTGCCGCGCGGCTTTTCATGGCCCCCAGGGAGAAGAGCGCCTGGGAGAGCAGCTCTGTCCGCTTCTCACTCAGCACCTCAATAATGGCTTTTTCGGCATCAAGACCCCCGATCCTGGCCATGCTGCGGATGGCTTCCTTGGCTACCCGCACATCGCTGTGCCGACGACATTGCTGCAGTTCCGCCAGAGCCAGGGGGCTAGCGATGACCCCCAGCACAGCGGCCAGATTGCGGAGGATGTACCAGCGCCTGTCATTCATCAGCTCCAGAATGGCCGGCAGCGCCTGCTCACCCATCTCGGCCAACAGCCTGCAGAGCTCTCTGCGCACCGGCAGGCTGTCGGCGGCATCCATTCTTTCAACAATCATGGCAATGGCCGCGGGACCGCCACAGCCCAGGATGGCGAGCAGGGCCTCCTGCGAGGCCCCCTCCGGCCCGCCGATGCGGTTGACCAGAAAAGCGAGCAGGTCGCCGGCCGTGGCGAGCTGTTCCAGCCCTAAACGGGCGGAGGCGGCCACGTTTGCCGGCCGCTGGCGATCATTGGCATGGGCCGCCAAAAGCTCCACCAGCGGCAGCAGTGGCAGGTAGCTGCTTTCCGCCAGCAGCGCGTCGGCACAAGCCAGGGCCTGCCGCACCAGCCGCAGGTAGCTGTCCTGGTCCCGGGATTCGGCCAGCCTGACCAGCAGCTGCTCAAGTTCCTCCGCCGGAGCGACGGAACTTGATTCCCTGGCCGTTTCCGGACTGCTGCCGGGCTCTTCCCCGGGACAGTTTTCCAGTTCATCCAGCCCGGGCGGCGTCACCCCCCTGGCCTCCACCGCCCGCCGCTTGCGTTGGATGGCGGACAGATCGAATTCGTTGACCCAGATGGTGCGGATGCCGTGTTCCGCCATGAGCCGGTCCATGCCGCCCGCTTTGCTGATCGCTTCGGGAGGCAGGCAGAGGATTCTGATGAGGTCCAGCAGGTCTTCCTGGGTGAGATCGGCGAGAAAGGTGATTTTTTGTGCACGCCGGATAAAAAGCTCGAAGGAGAGGAACGCTGTCAGTCCTGTGGCGTCTTTGAGCTGGTCACCGTCGGGATAACTGAAGCCGGAACGGCCGCAGACCAGCAAGAGGTTATGGCCGTCCAGCAGCTGCTGCATGGTCGCCAAGGCCTGCCTGACGCTGTTCTTGCGGGTGGGGTGCCCATTGGGATAGAACTTCCATGCCCGGATTGCCCGGCAGACAGAGCCGAGGGCATGCAGGGCCCCTTGATGCAGGGGTGGACGATAGAAACTCATTGTAATTCCTCATACAAACAGGGCTGCAAAAGAGTATTAATATACAGAAAATCAGCTTTGTCAATTCATATGCCGACGGCAATGGCGGTTGACACCACCCCTGCCAGGCCCTACAATCGGCAGATGAAACCCGCGAGGAGCAATCGTGAAACAAAAAACCGTTTTCAGCTGTCAGAAATGCGGCTGCCAATCACCGAAATGGCTGGGGAAATGCCCTGATTGCGGGGCCTGGAACAGCATGGCCGAAGAAATGGTCATCAAGTCCGGTTCGGTCTCCACTTCAGGGGAGCGCTCGCAGCCGATCCCGATCTGCGATGTGCCGGCCCAGTCGGAAACCAGGGTGGAAACCGGCATCGGCGAACTGGACCGGGTTCTGGGTGGGGGCATCGTGCCCGGCTCGCTGGTGCTGATCGGTGGAGATCCGGGGATCGGCAAATCGACACTGCTGCTGCAGGCCATGCATAACCTGGCGGAGCAGTCGGGACAGGTGCTGTACGTCTCCGGTGAGGAGTCGGCCTCCCAGACCCGCCTGCGGGGAGAGCGTTTGGGTGCATCCCACAAAAACCTGCTGATCCTGGCGGAAAACTCCCTGGAGGCGATCCTCGCTCACGCCACCGCCCTGAAACCCCTGGCCATGGTAGTGGATTCCATCCAGACGGTCTGGACCTCGTCCCTGGAATCGGCCCCGGGCAGCGTCAGCCAGGTGCGCGAATCGGCCGGCAAGCTGATGGTGCTGGCCAAGGGGAGCGGCATACCGGTTTTTATCGTGGGGCACGTCACCAAGGATGGCGCCATTGCCGGCCCACGGGTACTGGAGCATATCGTCGATACGGTACTCTATTTTGAAGGGGACGGCAGTCATCCGTTCCGTATCCTGCGGGCGGTCAAGAACCGTTTCGGCTCCACCAACGAGATCGGCGTATTCGAGATGAAGCAGGAGGGGCTGTGCGGAGTGGCCAATCCCTCGGAACTGTTTCTGTCCGAGCGCCCGCTGGGAGTCTCCGGTTCGGTGGTGACCGCTTCGCTGGAGGGGAGCAGGCCGCTGCTGGTGGAACTGCAGGCCCTGGTTACCCAGAGCTCCTTCGGGGTGCCGCGCCGCACCACCATCGGTGTCGATCACAATCGGCTGGCACTGCTGGTGGCTGTGCTGGAGAAGAAAGTCGGCATGCATCTGGCCGGGCAGGACATTTTTCTCAATGCAGCCGGCGGTGTGCGCCTGAACGAACCGGCGGTCGACCTGGCCATGATCATGGCGGTGGCCTCCAGCCATCTGGACAAGGGCATTGCCCCCCAGACCGTCATCCTGGGCGAAGTAGGGCTGGCCGGCGAAGTACGGGCCATCACCCAGCCGGAACAACGCATAGCCGAGGCCGAAAAGTTGGGTTTCAAGAGCTGCATATTACCGGCCGGCAACCTGAAACGACTCAAAAAGGGGAAAATCAGACTGCAGGGCGTTGCCTCGGTCGATGAAGCCATGCAGCTGCTCATGCAGTGACCTGATTTTTTTGCTGGACTTGAAGGGCGGTAATCTCTAATATTGGTAAATTAATATTGAAACAGGAGCTGGCCATGGAAGCGGAAAAACTCGAATTCTTCAGGAATATCCTGAATGAGGAAATGAAGACTCTCTTGAACGAGGCAGACAAGACTGTCACGGAAATGACCTCTGATTCGTCCAATTTTCCCGATCCCACCGACCGGGCAACCCAGGAATCTGACCGCAATTTCGAATTGCGCATCCGCGACCGTGAACGCCGACTGATCAACAAGATCAAGGACGCCATTGATCGCATCGATGCAGGCGATTTCGGCATCTGCGACAAATGCGGAGACGACATCAGCGAGGCCCGGCTCAAGGCGCGCCCGGTCACTACGCTCTGCATCAACTGCAAGATGGAAGAAGAGCAGAAAGAAAAAAGACTCTAATCAGCTACAGATTGTCCCTGGCAACAGGTGCCTGCATGGAAAAACCCCGAGCGACCCCTAGACCTGCAGCAAGTAAAAAGCTGAATGAACTGACCCTGTTGTACCAGTTCAGCAACACCCTCTTGTCCACCATCCGCCTCAACAAGCTGACCCATCTCATTCTTGCCGTACTTACTTCCGGACCGGCCCCGTTTTATGAGCGGGCCATGCTGTTTCTGCTCAATGAAAAATCAGGCGTCCTGCAGGGCATGCTTGGCGTGACCGCGGAAACGGTCGAGGGTCTCGACATCGTGGTGGGCACGGAAAACCCCCTCAGCAGCCGTCTGGATATCAGTGATGAAGTGATTGCCCATCAGCGCGCCTCCGAATTCTGCGGCCTGGTGCGGGCCACGCGCATCGAGGTTGACGAAAACTGCTCTGTCATGCGCCAGGTGATCGTCCAGAACCGACTCTGCCATGTCGAACAGATCGACAGCAACGACTGTCCGGCCTGCGGTTCGCTCCGCAAGCTGGGAGCGTCCGTCTTCGCTGCGGTGCCCTTGCTCTCCCGCGAAAAGAACCTGGGGATCATCATTGTTGACAATCCCAGATCAGGAGCCAGAATCACCCCGGATGAACTCAGCTTTTTGCAGCTCTTTGCCAGTCAGGCCGGCATGGCCATTGAAAACTCGATGCTCTACAACCGCATCGAGGACGCCAACTACAGTCTGCGTGACGCCCGCGAGCAGCTTATCCATGGCGAGCGTCTGGCAGCGATCGGTGAGATGGCCGCCAACCTGGCACATGAGCTCAAAAACCCGCTGGTCACGATTGGCGGCTTTGCCGGTCGACTGCTCAAGGCCTTGCCGGCCGAAGGGCGCGAGTATCATTACGCCGACACCATCGTCCGGGAGGTAGGCCGTCTGGAAAGGATGCTGGCCGATATCCTGGCGTTCTCCAGCAAACCGACCATCTGCTACACCCACTGCCAGCTCGGGTCGATCCTCGAGGACTGTTTCGACAGCTGTGCCGTCACCCTGGAAGACAGCGATGTCATCCTGACCGTGTCAGGCCTGAACCAGCCCTGGCCGGTGCTGGCAGATGCCCACCAGCTCAAGCAGGTTTTTCTGAACCTGCTGCTGAACGCCTGCGAAGCCATGCCCGACGGCGGCTCGATCAAAGTTGTCCTGCAAAAAGTATCGCTTGACAAAAATAGTGTTATGGTTAGCATTAGCGACACGGGCGGCGGCATCCCACCCGGGATGCTGGCCAAAATATTCACCCCCTTTGTTACCACCAAGCACCACGGCACCGGCCTTGGTCTGGCAATCGTCAATCGCATCCTGCTGAATCACAACGGTACCATCGAGGCGAGCAACAACGAGCAAGGGGCGGTCTTCAAGGTCACCCTGCCGCTTGTGGAGTAGCAACACTAAAATACGGGGCCGTAGCTCAGCTGGGAGAGCGATGCGTTCGCAACGCATAGGTCGAGAGTTCGATCCTCTTCGGCTCCACCAATAAAACAAGGGGTTATGGCATTTGCCATAACCCCTTTGTCTTTTTGTAAGCACAATATAAGCACAATGAACAGCCCACTCTTTAACTACCCTTATGACTTTGCCCTGCTTTAGTTTTCTACGTTCTGTAAAATAACAAAACCAAGTCTGTGCCATGTTTTCTCCTGCGCACGCCCGCGAATGGTCACACATCCCTATCAATTAGTTAACACGGCAATCACAGAATTTCAGCATGTTACAGCTGTCGCGGCCCCATAAAGTTAGCAACTTTGGCCTCAATTGTTTGGCAAATCCTAACAAACAGCCCCAATTACTTCACTCTTCCTACGGACGGTGTGGGCATGACCTGCGCGGCGGTGTTTGTCCGAGACGGCAACTTTTACCAACCCTCCCGCCCTGTAAGTCTGTAGCGATGCATACCAAAGCCTGGTCTAAATACTCAGGAGCGAACCCAGTGGGGAAGCAGGTGGACATCAAAGCACAGCTTGTGGAAGCAGAAACTTGGAATTTTCCAAATTTTGCTTCCAGTTACAAAAAAAATGATTTTTTGCACCAATTAATT
>DBMM01000060.1 GCA_002298925.1 Geobacter sp. UBA698
ATTATTGGAAGCAAAGACTATGTCGTAGGGCACATCGACCCCGACGTAAAATCCGAGCTGGCGGGGAGCCAGAAAGAGCGGCGGAGCCTGGAATAGCACCGCCGGCGGCCCGGTGACAACAACCCCGGGAAGCGGCACACCAACGTTGACATTAACATTGACCTCTGCCATTGCAGAAGCAGGCGCTGCCAGCGCAACGACAAAAAGCAGCAGTAACGATTTACGCATTGTATTCTCCTTTTAATGGCTTTACTGATGTGTACTAAAGCAAAATCAATGCCCTGCCCTGAAATAATTATCCCCGCATGGCCCCGACCACTCCCGAATCGGCCAGCAGTCAGCCGGAACAGTTCTTTCTTTGTTATTTATACGATCATTTTGCATGGGCAACATGCCTGAAATGGGGTATAAACAAGATCATTAGCACTATGAAATGACCGGCAGAAAGATCCGCAGTAATTGTCAGCAACGCTGTTTGTACTACTTTTGACCGCAAGGAGAAAGCTGATGAGCACACAATTTTATTTCAACTGGCGCGACGGCGAGCTGGAGCCTTATCAAGGCAGTGTCGTACAGGAATTTCCCCTCCAGCTGATCGTCAACGGCCGTGAGATTGCCACGCTGATCGGCTCGCCCCATGACCTGCGCTTCCTGGTGGCCGGTTTCCTGCGGCTGCAGGGCTTCGTCCGCTCCCTGGCCGACTTCAAGCTGTTCAGCGTCTGCGAAGATTTCGGGGCAGCTAACATACAGATCATCGGCGAGTTGCCGGAGCGGCTCAAGCCGGTACTGACCTCCGGTTGCGGCACCGGCATCAGCTTCAGCATGCCCGACAGCATCGCCGACTCTGCCCTCCTGAGCAGCAGGCGTTACCATGCCGCACACATATTTACCCTGATGGATGAGCTGGCCAAACGTGCCGACAACTACCGCACCCATGGCGGCATCCACTCGGCTGCCGTGGGGCGCGGGGCAGAGCTATTGCTGTATGCCGAGGATCTGGGGCGCCACAACACCCTGGACCGTATCGCCGGCGAAGCACTCTTCAAAAATATAGAGCTGTCCGGAACCATGCTGGTCACCTCCGGCCGGGTATCCACCGAGATGGTTGCCAAGGCGGCTCTGCTGGGTGTGGGACTGATCGCCTCACGCACCTCCCCCACCGATATGGCGGTCACACTCTGCCGCCAGAGCGGCATCTGCCTGGCGGGCTATGTTCGCGGCGGCAAATTCACCATATACAGCCATGCTGAAATGATCGAGCCCTATCCGGACAGCGCCAGGATCGAGGGGATAACCGGCATCATTCTGGCCGGAGGAGCCTCCCGCAGAATGGGCAGCAACAAGGCCCTGCTGAAAGTCGGGGATACAACGCTGATCGAAAATGTCTACCGTACCTTGGCCACCCTGTTCCACGAAGTGGTCATCATAACCGATACTCCCGAAGAATACGCCTTTCTCCCCTGCCGCACGGCCAAGGACATCTATCCAAAATTCGGGGCCATGGCCGGACTGCATGCCGGTCTGGCTGCCAGCGCAACCGAGAGGGTATTTGTGACCGGCTGTGATATGCCCTACCTCAATGCCGATCTGATTCGACGCCTCTGCAGCATGCCGAAGCAAGGTGACGCCCTGGTGCCGGTCAACCGCCAAGGCCTGCGCGAACCGCTCCATGCGCTGTATGCCACCAGCATCATCACTGAGGTTCGACGGGCCATTGAGAACGACGAGAGAAGCATCTTGGACCTGCTGGACAGGATCGACACAAAACTGGTAACGCCTGAAGCTTTTGCTGATATTGACGGGGCCGAAGCATCATTCTGCAACATCAATACCCCTGAGGAATACGACAAGTTACTGTGAGGAAGCCAGACGTTCAGCCCGCTTGCGCCGGCGCAGATCAGCGAAGAAACCGCTCAGAAGGCCGGAGCACTCCTCTTTAAGAACGTGCGGCACAAGCTCAACACGATGATTGAGGCGGGGATCAGCGGAAAGATCGTACAGGGAGCCGGCCGCCCCCCCCTTGGGGTCATAGCAGCCGAAAATGACGATGGGTATGCGTGCAAGGATAATGGCGCCCATGCACATGGTACACGGCTCCAGGGTCACGTACAGGGCGGTATTCAAGAGCCGCCAGGAACCGAGCTTCCGGGCGGCTCTTCTGATGGCAATCAGTTCGGCGTGAGCAGAGGGATCCTGACTGTTCTCGCGCAGGTTGTGGCCGCGAGCAATGATTTTACCATCACGGACAATGACGCAACCGATGGGCACCTCGTCCATGTCCCGGGCCCTGCCCGCCTCGGCAATGGCTCGGCGCATCCAGTAATCGTGGTTCTTTTCTGACATGATTTTCCATCTTCCGACAGGTGATAACGTGTTAAAAATAAAGGATGAAATTTAATTCAGCACCCACAAACGGGCAAAAGAAAGCTCTCAACCGGATTTTATCTGGAACTGCCTGAGTTAGAATGGATAAGAATACTTCAGAGGCACAACGCCGAGGGGTTGCCTCTTCACGCCCACACTAGCAACCTCTTGGAAGCCCGACTCTGTGTCCACTCCCGACTGATTCAGCCCCTTAGAACGCAACCTTTGCACTCACCCCAACTCCTTCAGATAGTGCTTCGCCCGGGAATAGCCATGGTCCGCCGCCTTTTTGAGCCAGGTGGTTGCCTCGTCCCGATCCTTCGCCACCCCGACCCCCCGTGCATACATGAACCCGACGCAGAGCTCGGCCTTGCCGTCCCCCTGGCTTGCCGCCTCGTGCAACCAGCGAAAGGCCTCACCACGGTCCCTGGCAACCCCTTCCCCCTTGAGGTACATGAAAGCGAGGTCAACCTGTGCTTTGGCATACCCCTGCTCAGCTGCATACCGGAACCAGCGGGCCGCCTCACTGCGGTCCTTTGCCACCCCCATTCCGTTGGCGTACATGAGTCCCAGATTGTAACGGGCCTTCTCATATCCCTGTTCGGAGGCAAGCCGAAACCAGCGCAACGCCTCTCGGGGGTCCTTTTCAACACCCTCCCCCTTCAAGTAGAGGAGTCCCAAGTTGTACTGGGCACCGACGTGCCTTTTTTCGGCGGCCCGGCGAAAGCAGCGCGCTGCCTCGACTGGGTTGCGCGCCACGCCCTCACCTTTATACTGCATGACACCGACGGCAAACTCTCCCGCAGGGTCACCCTCGACCCGGAACTCCCGGAGCGCACCGGCAAAGTCACCCTGCCTGTAAGCGGTCATTCCAGGAGCGCCGGCACAGCCGGCAAGCAGGGCAACCAGCAAGAAAGCGCCGGCTGCCAAGACTTGATATTTCTTAGTTTCTCGGGTGTTGTGCATCTCGTAGCTCCTATGGCACAGCTTCAGGCCTGCATTAATGCATCTATGGTAAGCGTCACGGGGATCAGATTGGCAATTCTCAAGTTGTCCTATAAATAGACAACTGTCCTGATCATATCTCCCCACCCTACATACAAAAAAGCCACCCAAGCCCATAACCCGGCTTGCAGCGGCTTTGAAACGTTATGCTGTCACTCCCTCCGTGCAACACTTCAGAATGAGATTAATTCGTTGTCAAGATACATTAAACTGAGGCTTTGGGCAAATTTAATAATTTGCCAGCAGTATTTGTACAACGTTGATAAGCAGATCTGACTTTCATCTGTTTTCACCTTGGGAGAGGCAAGAAAAAACAAAGTCATTGCCATAGTTCTTAATAAGTTGTATCAATAAAAAAAAAGCGTTTCAACCGAAAAGGCAAAACATGGGTAACCATGTCACGCAAAGCTACCATCCTGGGGACAGGATAGAGGGGTTACCGAAGTTATGAACGAATATCATCATAATAAAACCCGTTTTTTCGCATGGCATGACATGCGCGAAGCGGGTTTTTTTGTCTCATATTGACGAGCGACTGGAGATCGGAATGAATATTGACAAATTGTTTAAAGGCATTCGTTTTGCCTTGCTGTTGGCTGGCATGGCCGTTCTGTTGCAACCATGGGGCGCTGAAAATGCCTTGGCTGAAGATGCCGGCCGCATAACTGAACTTGAAAAACGGCTGGAGGAAAACAGTCTGCTCATTGAGAAGCTGATCGAGCGGGTCCAGGAACTGGAAAAATGAAACCTGCCAGAGCGTCGGGAACCTGCTCCTGCCAGTGCAAGTTCTTCTCCTCCTGAAGCGGTGACAGCAGCAAAAACACCAGCGACCGGCGGTACTGATTTGTCGTTTCTGGATGATGTCACCTGGCTGCATGGCTTCTCCGATGTCGGCCTCATGTACAGTGGCAAACGGCAGGGTGATGGAAAAAAACGGAAGGGCTTCGCCGTCGGGGCTCTCGACTTCTATCTCACGCCCCAACTGGGCAACAATGTAAAGAGCCTGGTGGAACTGATCTTCGAGGTTAATGACGAAGGTGAAACGATGGCTGAGCTGGAGAGGCTCCAGATAGGATACGCCTTCGGTGACTACCTTGCGGTGTGGGGCGGGCGCTACCACACTCCGCTGGGGTACTGGAATACGGCCTTTCACCATGGCAAACAGATCCAGACCACAGCCCTCCGCCCCAAATTTCTCGATTTCGAGGAAGATAATGGCGTAATTCCCACCCATACGGTCGGTCTTTTGGGAAGCGGCGCTGTGCGCCTTGCTGGTGGCAAGCTGAACTATGACCTGTTTATCGGTAATGGTCCAAAGATCGAAGATAGCGGCGATAACGGCAGACTCAATCCGAATACTTTCTCGGACGACAACCATGATCTGACCGTTGGCCTGAATCTCGGCTACGATTTCAGCGGAGCGCTTGAGGGATTACGGATCGGGGTACACGGACTCCACGGCGAAGTTGATAGCTACGACAAACAGGAGATGCGCCTCAGTCGTACTGACCTGAATCTCTTGGGCGGGTACGGAGTTTATGCCGCTGATGACTGGGAGATCATCGGAGAATTCTATCAGCTTCTGAATCGGGACCGCTCCGGCAATAGCGGCACCCACTCCAGCGCTTTGGGTTTTATTCAGGTGGGACGCCTTTTCGACCGTTGCATGCCGTATACCCGCTTTGAATTTGCTTCACTTGACATGGGAGACAAATACGTCAGCAGCCTCAAGGATGGCTACTCCTACCGCCGCGCTCTGGCCGGTATTCGCTTCGAACTGACGCCAAAAACGGCCTTGAAACTGGAAGGAAATCACACGCGGACCCTGAACCGCTACCGCGACGACTATTACGAATTTATTTCCCAGTTTGCGATCCGTTTCTGAGAGAAGAGCCTAACATGCTGGCTAGACTCATAATCTCTATTGCTACAACCGTGCTGATTGGCTGCTCCGCCGGATATGCCGATGCGGAACTCTTTGTCGTATGCCACAGCGCAACGCACCTTGACGCCGAAGACATTGTTGACGTTTTTGCAGGTGGCAAACAGTACAGCGGCGACATCAAACTGGCTCCGGTGGACAACGTTGCTGCCCAGGAAGAGTTTTTAGCCAAGGTTCTGCACATGAACAGCGCAAAGTACTCCACGCTGTGGATAAAAAAATCGTTTCGCGACGGCACCCGCCCTCCGCTGGTAAAGGCAAATGACACAGAAACCATGCAGTTTATCAGGAAGACACCGGGTGCTGTCGGCTACGTAAAAAGCCAGCCAAGCGGCGTTACCGTCATAAAAAAATACTGATCCAGGCCTAGTCATGAAAAAAGTAAAGACACTCCGCGCCGGCATCTTCTCTGAAATAATTATCGTCATTCTCCCCTTGACGGCGTTGCTCATTTTCCAGACCGTCAATGACATAACCGTTTCCGACAGGGTAGCCAGCACCTATCAGCTGCAGACAGCCTCTTCAGCGGCCCGGCAGAAATTCAAGTTGTTTGTCAATGGGGTAGTCGATGCAGTTGATACGGGCAGGGTGTCAGATGACGCCATACATCATCTTCAGCTTGCGACCGAAGAGCTCAAATCGGTCAAGCGTGGTGAAAACAAGACGGAATTCGGCGCCTTGGCAACCAAGACCGGCACACTGCTTTCACACATGCGCAAAGATCGGACTTTTCAAGGTTTACTACCCTTGCGGGAAACAATTAACGATTTAGATGCGGAACTTACGGCCCTGAATGTCCGCAATAGCGAGGCCAGTCGAGCGGTAATTCAATCAAGCATACACTCCGCCCAGATCAGAAAGAAGATAGTTTTAACGGTACTGGTGGTGGGTTTACTGATCACCGTAGGCCTGATCACGCTGTTAATCAGACACATCGACCAGTTTGAAGAGGCGTTGCGTGAGAGCGAAGAACGGATGCGGATCATGTTCGAATCGATCAACGCCGGGATCGTACTCATCAACAGTGAGACGAGGACCATTGAAGATGTGAATCCGGCCGCACTCTGTATGTAACGGTGGCGCAAAGAATGAACTGATCGGGCGTTCCTGCTTAAATCCGTTTCACTCGGACAGTGATATGGCCTGCCCGATCCTGGATGAGGGCAAGAGTGTCTGCATCTCCAAGCAAACACTTGGTTGTCACAACGGCGAGCGACTCCCCATCCTCAAATCAGTAGTCGGGGTAACGGTAAATGGCCGCCCCTACCTGCTGGAAAGTTTTATTGACCAGACAGAACAGGTGGCACTGGAAACTGAACTGCTTACCGCCAAGGAAGCCGCCGAAGCGGCCAACCGAGCCAAAAGCATCTTTCTGGCAAGCATGAGCCACGAGATACGTACACCCATGAACGCTATCCTGGGTTATTCACAATTACTCAGGCGCGAACAGGACCTGGTACCCCGGCAGGAAAAGTACCTCGATATCATCAACAGAAGCGGTGAACACCTGTTGAAGTTGATCAACGATATCCTGGAAATGTCCAAGATCGAGTCCGGAACGATCAACCATACAAAGAGCCCCTTCAGTTTCTATGAACCGTTGAATGACATCAAATCCATGTTCACCGTCCGGACCATTCAGAAAGGTTTACTGTTCACCATCAACATGCATGGCGAGGTGCCAAAACTGATCAGTGCGGACGAGGGTAAGGTGCGTCAGGTGCTGATCAACCTGATCAGCAACTCCCTTAAATTCACCGATGAGGGCAGCATATCCGTTACAGTTTCTGCAATCAGGACTTCTGACGACCATCCTGACAGTCGCGGTACTACCATGATAACCGTAGATGTCGGGGACACCGGGAGCGGAATTGCTGAAGAAAAATTCGACAAAGTCTTTGCCTCTTTCGAGCAGACTGAAAGTGGTCGCTACAAGATTGACGGGACCGGTCTCGGCATGCCGATCAGTCGCCAGTTCGCCCGCCTGATGGGGGGCAATCTGATCCTGCTGCACAGCCAGCGCGGCTCCGGCTCGGTGTTTCGTTTCACCTTCCAGGCAGAACTGCTCGACTCGTTACCGTTCACCCAAACAGCCACTTGCGAGCGATGCGTCAGGCGCATAGCGCCCCATGAGAAAGAATGGCGCGTTCTGGTGGTTGATGATCATGAAACCAATCGCAATCTCCTGTCACAGGTTCTCACCCAGGCCGGCTTCACGGTTCAGGAAGCGGTCGATGGTGCCGGCGGTGTAGCGGCATTCCAGGCATAGCGCCCGGATATTGTCCTGATGGATATCCTGATGCCGGAAATGGATGGATATGAAGCCATGAGCCAGATAAAAGCGACCATTACCGGGAGCAGTACGCCGGTCGTCGCCATTACCGCCAGCGTCATGAGGGAAGAACGTCAGAAAGCCCTTGATCACGGCTTTGACGGTTTTTTGATGAAGCCGGTTCAAATGGAGGATCTGTTCGAAGAGATCCGGCGCCTAACAAGTGTGGCCTACTTGTATGAGGATATTCTTTCGGCCAGAGCTACGGCGAAGAGCTGCTCGGTTCACTTAGTGAAGAACCTGGCATCCCTGCAAGATGATCTGCTGGCTGACATGCACAATGCCCTTACCGAAGGGGACATGGCGATCCTGCGGAGCTTGATCGTGCGTGTCGGCGAATCCGAACCGGCCTTGGCATCGGCGCTGCGACAGCTAGTTGACACCTACGCCTACGACACACTCTCTGAACTGTTTGCAAAGGAGGAACCGCTCCATGCTCATGCCTGAGAAGCCGGCAACCATCATGATTGTGGATGACACACCAGCCAATCTCCAACTTCTGGAAACGATGCTGGTTGAGAAAAGCTATCGGGTTCTGTCGTTCCCCCGGGCAGACATTGCCCTTAAAGCAGCGATGAAAAACCCGCCCGATCTGGTTCTGCTCGACATCACCATGCCGGGAATGGACGGCTACGTTTTTTGTACTATCCTGAAAGCAGACAGCAGAACATGCGAAACACCGGTGATTTTCATCAGCGGACTGAATGAAACGCTCGACAAGGTCAAGGCTTTCGAGGTCGGTGGAGTTGACTTCATCTCAAAGCCGTTCCACCTGGAAGAAGTCCAGTCACGGCTGGAGACCCACCTCAATTTCAGACGACTGCGACAGGAGGTGGAAAACCATAACCTGAGCCTCAAAAAGCAGGTAAAAGAATATGCCCAGGAAATCATCTCATCCCAGATGGCAACTATTTTTGCACTGGCAAAATTGACCGAATCCCGTGATGACGATACGGGCAAACACATCGAGCGTGTTCAGATTTACTGCCGGCTCCTTGCGGAACGGCTTGCCGCAAAGTCACCCTATCAACAGGAAATCACCCCAGATTTCATTGAGAACATTTACCTGGCCAGCCCCCTCCACGACATCGGCAAGGTCTCCATCGCCGACAGCATACTCCTGAAACAGGGCACCCTGACTAGCGCCGAATTCGAGGTCATGAAGACCCATACCTTGATCGGATCCAGAACACTTGCCTCGGCACTTGAAACTTATCCACAAAACGTATTCATCCGCACCGGTGTGACCATCGCCAGGTCACACCACGAACGCTGGGACGGCAGCGGATATCCGGATAGGACAATCGGCGAAGAGTGTTCGCTTTATGCCCGCATCATGGCAGTGGCCGATGTTTATGATGCGCTGCGTTCCAAGCGCTGCTACCGTCCAGCCATGTCCCACGAAAAGACCCACGAAATGATACTGGGAGGGAGCGGCACACAATTTGACCCCGCAATTGTCAGCGCGTATGAAGAAATTTCGAGTGAATTCCTGCGAATCAGCCAACAAGCGACTGACTGGACAAGCTGAAACCGCCTTGTAAACCCGGCAAACAACAGTTTCAGCGGATACCCGTACTCACCGCCGCGCCTTGCCGCTTATATCCTGGATACTGACGCAGATGACCAAAGTCGCGTCAAGCGCCTGCTCGTTGAAAGTCCAGTCAGCGCTGCTGTACTGACGCATGACAAGTTCCAGCGCCGCCCTTTTGCTATTGGCATCCTCAACTATTTCAGCCGTACCGGATCCGATAACGCTTTCGTATTTCATGCCCCACTGGCAAGCCACCTCGGACGGGACGACATCCTCCAGAATGTCGAATTCAAAACAGACCCGGCTGTTCCTTTTAAGAATGTCCATCTTTCTGCCTTCCGCTGCAGCGTGAAAGTAGAGCAAGCGGCCGTCATAACCGAAGCTCAAGGGGACGATATACGGCTGGCCGTTGTCACTCATTCCCAAGCGGCAAACCTTACAGCGCTTGATGATGCCGTCGATGACGCTTCTGTCTGTGATTTGTCTGTCGTTTCTGCGCATATTGATTTTGCTCCGGGTTTTTTATTCCAATTTCAGATCGGAGATGCACTCAAGTCGGTGAGGATTGAGGTGAAGAAGGCATACAAATAGTATGTTGAGAAACCGAAGACGAACTTGTCCTGAGCGAAGTCGAAGGGCCAACGAAGCGGGCGCTTTGATATGAAAATGAAATTACTCCGCATACTGGCCGGCATGATAGGAGCTGCGCACATAGGGACCGCTCTCGACATGCAGAAAACCCATCCCCATCGCTTTATCCCGCAATGAATCGAAAACCTCCGGCCTGATATACTCCAGTACCGGCTGATGCCTGCGACTGGGAGCCAGATACTGGCCGATACTGAGATAGCCGCAGCCCGCCTGGCGCAGATCATTGAAAACCATCAGCACCTCGTCCTCGCGCTCACCCATGCCGAGCATGATGCCTGACTTGGTGCGGATATCAGCCGCCAGCTCGCCACAGATGCGCAGCACCTCCAGCGAACGGGCGTAATCCGCCCCGCTGCGGATGTGATACAGACGCGGCACGGTCTCCAGGTTGTGGGCGATGATGTCCGGGCGGGAGGCGACAACCGTTTCCAGGCTTTCATGCCTGCCCTGGAAATCCGGAATCAGCAGTTCGATGCGCGTGGCAGGAGAGGCACGGCGAATGGCAGCTACCGTTTCGGCGTACTCCCCGGCTCCGCCGTCCGTCAGGTCGTCGCGGGTCGGGCTGGTGATGACCACATGGGCCAGCCTCAGGCGGGCCACCGCCTGTGCCACCCGCTGCGGCTCGTCGTTGTCGACCGGCAGGGGCACGGTCTTGTCCACATTGCAGAAGCTGCACTGACGGGTACAGTTCCTGCCAAGGATCAGAAAGGTAGCCTGGCCACAGGAGAAACACTCGGAGATATTGGGGCACATGGCCTGCTGGCAGACCGTGTTCAGCCGCAGTTCACCCAACAACCGCCGCATGTCGGACTGGTCGCCGGGGTTAACTTTCTTGCGCAGCCATTCCGGCTTTCTTTCGATCTTCACTCCCCTACCCCCTCCAGATTCCAGCTGTCTCTTGAATACCGGCAGGCAAGCAGTTGTTCCCGCCCGACTTCTTCCTGAGCGGAAAGCTTATCTCTATGAAACATCACATCGAAATGCTCGCCGAAGGCTGCCGCCAACTCCTTCAGCAAAGCATCCCGGTCGGCTGACACACCACACTCCGCCAGACTTAGTACCCCTGCGGCCTGCACGGGCGACTTTTCGAGCATATAGGTCAACCCGGTCATCGCCCGATTAACCAGCGGGATCGAGCCATGCTGAAAGATGACCCCTTTCGTGCGGCGCTGGGCATTGCCGCCGATCTTGAGGCCAGTGACCAGGATATCAAAGGTTTCTCTGCCGGCGAAGCAGAAGGCGGTCCGTTCCCCCAAACGCGTCCCGTCCGGCATGCCATCGACAGCATAGGCGGCATCCAGGCCGAGTCGCCGGTAGAAGGCCAGCAGGAAACCGGTCAGCACCCGGAATGACTCCTTGACGGAAGCCGCCGCTGGAATCTGCTCGGGAGTACAGACAATGGAATAGGTCAGCTCATCAACATGATAGATGACTCCGCCGCCGGTAACCCGGCGCACGACCGAAACACCAGCGGCCCGGCAGCGCTCCAGGTCCAGCACCTCGGCTGCCTGCTGGAAGCGTCCCAGGGACAGCGCAGCCGGATCCCAGCCGTACAGACGCAGCACCGGCAATGAAGCGGCCGGGTCGAACGAACGCAGAAGCGCCTCATCAATGGCCATGTTTTCCGCTCCGGAAAGCGGCAATGTCACGATGAGGCGCCATTTTGTTGCGGTGGGTACCATATCAGCTCTTAAGACACAATGTTACCAGGCGCAGCAGACATTCTGCTCCCGGGCTGCCTTGGTCTCGTCCAGCCTTGAAATCGGCATGGTCAGGGGGGCGTCCAGCAGGGCCTGGGGGTTGCTTTCAGCTGTCCGGGCGGCCTCGATCATCACTTCGATGAAGGCATCCATGGTGGCCTTGCTTTCCGTCTCGGTCGGCTCGATCATGATGGCCTCCTTGACGATCATCGGAAAATAGACCGTGGGGGGGTGGTACCCCTTGTCGATCAGGTATTTGGCGATATCGATGGCGTGGACGCCGTGCTTGAGCTGTTTGGAGGCGGAGAAGACGCACTCGTGCATGCAGGTCATATCGTAGGGCAAATCGTAGTACGCCTTCAGTTTCTCCTTGATGTAGTTGGCGTTGAGCACGGCCTGCTCGGAAGCCTGGATCAATCCCTCGCGGCCCAGCATGATGATGTAGGCATAGGCCTTGGCCATTACCCCGAAATTGCCGAAGAAATTGGCCGTGCGGCCGATGGTGGCGGGGTTGGCCGTTTCCAGCAGCAGTCTGCCGTCATCGTCCATGACAATGCGCGGCTGCGGCAGGAATGGGATCAGTTCCTTTTTGACGCCCACTGGACCGGCGCCGGGGCCGCCGCCGCCGTGGGGCGTACCGAAAGTCTTGTGCAGGTTGACATGCACCACGTCGAAGCCGACATCGCCCGGCTTGACCTTGCCCATGATGGCATTCAGGTTGGCGCCGTCATAGTACATGAGAGCATCATGGGAGTGGGCGATGTCGCTGATCTCCTTGATGTGCGGATTGAACAGCCCCAGGGTATTGGGGCAGGTCATCATGACCGCCGCCACTTCATCGTTCATGGCCTGCTTGAACAACTCCAGGTCCATATCGCCGTAAGGGGCAGTCGGAACGGTAATGATCTCGTAGCCGGCAATGGCCGCCGAGGCTGGATTGGTGCCATGGGACGAATCCGGCACCACCACGTATTTCTTCCTGGCCTTGTTCCCCTTGGCAGCATGATAGGCGGCAATCAGCAGGATGCCGGTCATCTCTCCGTGGGCGCCGGCCAGCGGCTGGGTGGTAACCTCGTCCATGCCGGTGATGTCGGCCAGCATCTGCCCCAGATCGTAGAGCATGCCCAGGGTTCCCTGACAGTGCTCCGCGCCACCCGGCAAGAGTGCCGTCATGGGATGAAAGGGGGCAAACAACGCGGCCGCGTTCTCCAGCACCTTGGCGTTGTACTTCATCGTGCAGGAACCGAGTGGATAGAAGTTGGTGTCTACCGAAAAGTTGCGGCGGGAGAGATTGGTGAAATGCCGCACCAGGTCCAGCTCGGAAATTTCGGCCAGCCCGGCGCTCTCTTTTCGCAGCAGTTCCTGCGGTAGAGCCGGGGCGGACGGCACATCGGACTGGGGCAGCTTGACGCCGCGCCGGCCGGGGGTGGATTGTTCATAGATCAGTTGCATAATGCCACCTCCAACTCCTTGACCAGGGTATCAATTTCCTTCTTGCTGCGCTTTTCGGTAACGGTCACGATCAGGGCCTGATCAGAATTTTCATAAAAATCTCCCAGTGGCACACCGGCGGCAATTCCCAGCTTAAGAAGCTCCGCCACCACGCCGGCCGCCGGCTTGGGCAGAAACACCGTGAACTCATTGAAGGTGGGGGCCGACTGCAGCACGGTCACGCCGGGGATTTCAGCCAGGCGGGACTTGGCGTATTCGGCCTTGTCGCGGTTCAGGCGGGCCATGTCAGCCAGTCCCTCTTTGCCGACAGCCGACAGGAAGATCAAACCGCGCAGGGCACACAGCCCCTGATTGCTGCAGATGTTGGAGGTGGCTCTGTGGCGTTTGATGTGCTGTTCACGGGCCTGTAGCGTGAGCACATAGCCGCGCTTGCCGTTCCTGTCGACGGTTTCACCAATTATACGGCCGGGCATGTTGCGGATGAAACTCTTGCGGGCGGCAATGAATCCGAAGGAGGGACCACCAAAAGAGAGCGGGTTTCCCAGGCTCTGGCCATCACCAACGGCAATGTCAACGCCCATCTCGGCCGGTGATTTCAGGAGTCCGAGTGCGATCGGATAGACCGAGGCCACCAGCAGCGCCCCGACGCCATGGACCTGATCTGCCAAGGCAGTAAAGTCTTCGATGCTGCCGAAGAAGTTGGGATTCTGCACCAGCACGGCGGCCACGCTGTCATCCAGCATCCGAACCAGTTCGTCCCTGTTGAGCTGGCCGTCCAGCGGTGCGATCTCGACGATCTCCACATCCAGGTTGTAAAAATACGTTTTCAGTACCTGACGGGAAAATGGACTGACGCAGCCGTCCACAATGATTTTGCTGCGGCCGGTCACGCGCAGGGCCATCATGGCCGCTTCGGCGCAGGCTGTGCCGCCGTCGTAGAGCGAAGCGTTGGAAACATCCAGCCCGGTCAGGCGGCAGATGGCGGTCTGGTATTCGAACAGCGCCTGCAGAGTCCCCTGGGAACATTCCGGCTGATAGGGAGTATAGGCGGTGTAGAACTCGGCCCGCCCCGAGAGGTGATCAACCACGGCCGGAATGATATGGTCGTAGAACCCGCCGCCGATGAAACTGGTCATGGCCTGGGTATTGTCACCTGCAATGGCCCGCATCCTGTCGAATGTTTCAAATTCGGACATGCCGGGTGGAATATTGAAGGTCTTGGCGCGCAGTTCGGCCGGGATCGGTGCGAAGAGTTCCTCGACACTGGACACGCCGATTGCCGAGAGCATCTCGCTGATCTCTTGAGGCGTATGGGGACAGTAGTGGCTGTCGTTCATTGCATTCTCCTGGTTGAAATAAAACCAGGGGCGACCCTTGTGATCGCCCCTGGTCTAGCTAATTCCGGTCCGTCCCTACAGGGTTTTCAGATATTCATCATACTGATCCTGTGTCATCAGGTTCTTCAGTTCCGACTCGTCGCTGATCTCGAGCCAGGCCATCCAGCCGGCATCCTCGGCACTCTCGTTAACGATCTCGGGAGCCGCGTCCAGGGCCTCATTAACCTTGACCACCTTGCCCGAAACCGGTGCATAGATGTCGCTGGCAGCCTTGACCGACTCGATGCCGCCCAGCACTTCAAACTGCTTGACGCTCTTGCCGATTTTGGGCAACTCCACAAAGGTGATATCACCCAGCTCATGGGCAGCGTGTTCGCTGATGCCGACCGCTGCAATGCCTTCCTTGACCTTGACCCATTCATGTTCCTTGGTGAAATAGATACTCATCGCTGATTCCTCCCTGAAATAACTGAAGTTGTAATTATCAATAAACTATGACCTGAGCGATCCGTCGCGGAAGAACGGCAGCTCGCAGACCGTTGCCTCCATGCTGACTCGTTCATGGCGGATGGTAAGCGGTGTACCGATCACCGCCAGTTCCGGTTTTACGAATCCGATGCCGACTCCGCACGCAAGCATGGGGGAAAACACGCCGCTGGTCACGCTGCCGACAGTGTCCCCCTCAAAACAGATTTCGTAGTGATGGCGCGGCGAGCGGCGTCCGGCAACCTTGAAGGCCACCTTGCTGCGCGAAACCCCCTGCTGCTTCTGACGCAGCAAGGCATCCTTGCCGACGAATTCTTTGTCAAAGTTGACAAACCCCTCCAAGCCCGCCTCCAGTGGAGTGGTGGACTCGTCGATATCGCTGCCGTACAGGGAATAACCTACCTCCAGACGCAAGACATCCCGAGCCCCCAGACCGGCCGGTTTGACCCGCTCATCCTGCAGCAGCAGATCCCACAGTTCGCCGACTTTTTCAGCGGGGAGGAAGATCTCGTAGCCCAGTTCGCCGGTATAGCCGGTGCGGCTGACGATCGCCTGACAACCGAGAATATCCATGGTGATGAATTTGAAATAAGGGATCGTTGCAACCTCAGCACCGAAAGTCTCCACCATGACATAGCGGGACATGGGCCCCTGTATGTCCAACTTGCCGGTATCCGCAGTGACATTGCTCAGCAGCCCGCCCCGCAAACGGCTTTGGATGGCCACAAAGTCTTTCGGTGCGGTGGCGGCATTCACCACGATCATGACCCTGTTCTCGGCCAGGCGGAAGACGATCAGGTCGTCGATGATGCCCCCCTGTTCGTTGAGCAGAAAACCATAGCGCGAGCGGCCGACCGGGATGGTTTTCACCGAAAAGGTGAAGACATCCTCCAGACCGTCGGCCTCGAAATCGCCCTGAAAAACAAACTCGCCCATATGACAGATGTCAAAGAGCGCAGCCTGAGTGCGGCACCAGGCGTGTTCGGCGATGATGCCCTCGTACTGGATCGGCATGTCCCAACCGCCAAAAGGTGCCATCAAGGCCTTCAGGTCCCGATGCCGCCCGTTAAGCGGCGTTACTTGAAGTTTTTCTTCCATGGTGCACGTCTCCTGGAGCGCTACTGTTAGTAGGGCGATGTGGATATATTATTCTTTTTACGTGTTGAGTATTTATGTTTTTTGGCTGCGGCACCGGCCAGTCCGGTGATATCGCTCAGCTGCATTTTCCACGCCCCGCCCACGTGGGAGAGCTTGAACTCGCGGGTACTGGACTCCACCGGACTGGGTGTACCCTCCAGCCCCACCTTGGCATACACCACGGCTTCCGTGCGCTTCTCGCTCAAAACAGAGAACCCCTCCATCTTCCGCCAGCAGCAGGCCGGTCGAATGGATGTTTCAGCCATCCTCCTTACGAATTGTTCTTTGGATATTTTGCCGCGGTGGGCCAAACGCTCATACACCTGTTCAAAACGTCCCTCGCGCCACAGGTCCAGGGTATCCGACATGGCCTGTTCGAGTTCCTGGGAAGGTGTGTCCGCAACTGATGGTAATGACAGGCATGGCAGTATGGACAGCAACAGAAGAGGAAAGATGATCAGACGGGAGCGCATGTATTCCTCCGGCGGGATAAAAATAATTGCGCATCGTAGTGCAATTACAGAAACTGCGCAACACGAAAATATGCGCGCCCCGGGAATGGGGATTGGGGACCTATGACCTGGCATCAGGCCCCCTCTCCCCTCACTGCGGTTACTACAACGTCCTGCCGGCCGCCTCGGCAAACAGTTTCAGTTTTTCCATCATGGCTTCGAACTTGAGTGGTTTGAGCGACTGCGGTCCATCACTTGAGGCATGTTCCGGATCCGGGTGCACTTCGACGATCAGACCGTCGGCTCCGGCCGCCACGGCGGCGTAGCACATGGGAGCCACATAGTGGTGGTTGCCGGTGCCGTGGGAGGGGTCGATCACCACCGGCAGGTGGGTCTTCTCCTTGAGTACCGGGATGGCCGAAAGATCGAGCGTGTTGCGGGTGGCCGTTTCAAAGGTGCGAATGCCACGCTCGCAAAGAATCACATCCTGATTGCCTTCGCTCATGACATACTCGGCACTCATCAGAAACTCCTGAATTGTCATGGACATGCCCCGCTTGAGCAGTACCGGTCGCTTCAGCTGTCCGACCTTCTTCAGCAAGGCAAAGTTCTGGGAATTGCGAGCACCGATCTGCAGAATGTCGGCGTACTCAGCCACCAGGTCGGCGCTTTCCGGGTTAATCACCTCGGTAACTATCGGCAGGCCGGTCAGATCGCGGGCCTTGGCCAGCAGTTTGAGACCGTCCTCTTCCAGCCCCTGGAACGAGTAGGGCGAGGTGCGCGGCTTGAATGCGCCACCCCGCAGGATATGGGCTCCGGCCTTTTTGACAGCCAGGGCCGACTCGATTATCTGCTGCTCACTCTCTACCGAACAGGGACCGGCCATCATGACCACCTGCTTGCCTCCGATGGAAACCTGGTCGCTGATTCTCACCAGACTGGCTTCCTTCTTGACCTCCTTGGAAGCCAGTTTGTAAGGCTGCAGAATTGGCACGACGTTTTCGACCCCATGCATGGATTCCAGCGACTGCAGCACCGACTTGCCGCGCTCGTCGCCCACGGCTCCGATCACATCCCGTATGGCGCCATGAATGACATGGGGCTTGTAGCCCAGTTCCCTGATACGCTTCAGCACCTCATCCCGCTCCTTCTTGCCCGCTCCTGCTTTCATTACGATGATCATTTTTAATGCCCCTTTCCCACAAAACGCAAAGGGCCGGAAGGTTTCCCCCGGCCCTTTGCGGCGCACCTGACGCGGCAAAAAAAACAAAGCCGGGGAGACTTCCGTCTGCCCCGGCTTTGTGGTGTGTAATGTGGTCGCTTCGCTACACGTACACCTCTACCCGGGCAGACGACTTAAAATAAAAGCCGAACCAGAAATAAAAGGAAAACGCGATAAAGAAGCGGTTGTTATGCATGGATGCCACTAAATCACAGCCTAAAAGAGTTTGTCAAGAGAAAATCTAAAACACCGCCAGCTCATCGGCCACCCTGACCAGGTGGGGCAGGTCCGGCTTGGTCAGAATATGGTTTGCTCCCAGTCCGACCCATTTGCGCTTGTTGTCTTCCGAGGCCAATGAAGAGAATATGACAATCGGAAGACTATTGAGCGCTTCGGACTTGCGGACCAGTGAGGTGAGATGCAACCCGTCCATCTGGGGCATCTCCACATCAGTGATCAGTAAACTCAGGATACTCCTGATATCGCCCCCCTCCCGGGCACAGCGAGCAGCCTTGTTCTGGATGATCTCCCAGGCCACTGATCCATCTTCAGCCTCCTCCACTACATACCCGGCGCCGCGCAGGGCACTGCACATGGTGTTTCTGATAAAACTCGAGTCGTCGGCCACCAGCACCGTTTTCTGTGCACGGTTTCTGGACACGGAGTCGAGCATCAGGTGTTCGTCCAGCGGTTTCAGTGCGCTCTCCGAGCAAAGCTCTCCAACTATTTTCTCGAAATCGAGCACCAGAATAATGCGGTCATCCATCTTGACCAGCCCGGTAACCTGGTCACTATGCACCGCACGGGAAGGAGGTTCCACGTTTTTCCAGGATATCCGGTAAATCCGAGAGACTGAATGCACCAGAACACCCACCATCAGGTTATTGAATTCCAGCACCACCACCCGGTCGGCCACCATGTCACCGGTTTCCTTGCCGAGCACCTTGGCCAGGTTGATGACCGTAATGACCTTGTCCCGCAGCCTGATCATCCCCTCGACACCGAGCTTGGCGTTGACCACCCTGGAGATCTGCGGCAGTCTGATGATCTCGCGCACTTTGGCAACATTGACGCCATAATGACAGGGGATCACGTTGTCTTGGGGATCAACTTCATCGATCCTGAACTCGACGATTTCAAGCTCGTTGGTATCACTCTCCAGCAGAATTTTGCTTTGATTTATGGCCATGGTCGTCTCCCTGTGAATATTTTGGCTACAATACCATGAATTCGAATGAAATGAAGATGCAATTTCCCGGTGACACATAATCTCCAGCCGCCTGTCTGTCATGATTTCATCAACTTGCGGAAGATGCGGATTAATGATACTCTTTTAGGCAAGCGAGAGGCGCTGCCAATGATCCGAGCCATCCTAAAATCACTACTGAAACCTGAGGCTTACCCGGAACCGACCACAAGGGTCGAAATGGTGCAAACGCACGTTTCATGGATTTTCCTAACCGACAGCCACGCCTACAAGATCAAAAAACCGGTTGATTTCGGTTTTCTCAATTTTTCCACCATTGACCGCAGGCGCTTCTACTGCAACGAAGAGGTCAAATACAATCGCCGCCTCTGCCCGGATATCTACGAAGGGGTGGTTGAGCTGCGTGAAACTCCGGGGGGGGGTGCCTTCCACGGCAATGGACCACTGGTCGACTATGCCGTAAAAATGAAACGGTTGCCGGCTGACAGGATGCTGGACCAGCTGGTAACCAGAAACGAAGTATCACCTGCCGATATCCATGAAATCTCCCGCGTAATTGCCGAATTTCATCGCAATGCTCCTACCTCTACCGCAATCGCGGCCTACGGCAAGCTTGACCGAATCCTGTTCAACTGCCAGGAAAACTTCGACCAGACGACCGCTTTCGAAGACACGACCCTGCCCGCAAGCGAGCGGGAGCTGATCAGAAACTGGGTCTCAGGATTCGCGCACGAGCAGGCCGAGCTGTTCAACCAGCGGATTGAGCAAGGTTTCATCCGTGAATGCGACGGCGACATACACCTGGAAAACATCTGCCTTGTGGATCGGAGGGTCTTTATCTTCGACTGCATCGAATTCAACGAGCGCTTCCGCTGCTGCGATACTGCAGCGGATGTGGCTTTTCTGTTGATGGATCTTGATTTTCACGGCCGCCATGACCTGGCCCAGGAGGCAATTTCGGCCTACCTGACAGCATCAGGGGATAGCGGCATGATGGACGTGATCGATTTCTACAAGATTTACCGCGCCTTCGTGCGGGGCAAGGTCGAAAGTTTCCAAATGAACGATACAGGTCTTGGCCAGCAAGAGCGGGATCACGCCCGGACAAAGGCCATCCGCTATTTCAGGCTGGCTCGCGGCTATATCGAACGCCGCCGACTGCAACCGACCCTGTTCATAACCTGCGGGCTGATGGGCAGCGGCAAGAGCACGATTGCGGCGCAACTCTCCTTCGAACTGGGCATCAACGTCTTCAACTCGGACACGATCCGCAAGCAGATGGCCGGCATCCAGCCTGAATCCCCGGTAAGTGAGCCCTTTCAGCAGGGGCTTTATTCCCGCCAGTCCAGCCTGGCCACCTACAACGAACTGCGACGACTGGCGTCAATGGAACTGGCAGCAGGAAAGAGCGTCATTATCGACGCATGCTTCACCCGCGCCGAAGATCGCCGGCTCTGCGCTGAACAGGCCGGACGCCATGGTGCCGCCTTTGTGATCCTGCATGTCTCGTGCAACGAAAACGAGAACTTCCGACGCCTGACGGAACGCTCCGAATCCGGCCGTTCCATCTCCGATGGTCGGGCAGAACTGCTGTCCAGCCAGCGCCTGGAATTCGAGACACCGCTTGAAGACGAGGGGCTGCTGATACGCCTGAATTCCAGCACCTCACCGCCACTACTTGCCGACTCAATCTACGGGAGGCTTACCTGACATGCCTGCCAAACTGGGACACAAGCTGCTGCGCAGACTGCAACTGCGCGAATCATGGATCATATTCTTCATCATGGGCATCATCATGATGAACTTCCCCTTCCTGCAGATTTTCAATAAACCGGACACCATCTTCGGACTGCCGCTCATGTTCCTCTACCTGGTAGTCGGCTGGGCCGTTTCTATTTTCGTCATCTATCTGTTCACCCTTGGCGTTGGCAACTCCGACGAAAAGCGCCGCGAGACCCGCCAGCCGTGAATACCGGACTTGCCCAGGCAGCCGTAATATCACTTGTCTATACCCTGTTGATCTTCCTGGTTGCCTGGTTTGCCCACCATCGCAAGAAAATCGGCCGGAGCATTGCCGGCAACCCCTATATCTACACGCTCTGCATTGCCGTTTACTGCACATCATGGACCTTTTACGGCAGCGTGGGCAAAGCTGCCACCACCGGTATCGACTTCTTGATGGTCTATCTGGGTCCCTCGCTGGCCGCCTTTTCCTGGTTTTTTCTGCTGCGCCGCATCATCAGGATCAGTAAAGAACACAACATAACGTCCATTGCCGACTTCATCAGTCTGCGCTACGGCAAATCAATCTGGCTGGGGGCACTGATAACCCTGATCGCAATTTTCGGCATTATGCCCTATATCGCCCTGCAGATCAAAGCGGTCTCCACCAGCTTTTACCTGATCAGCGGCTTGCAAGACAAGACGATCCACATCCCCCACGGCAGCAGCGATCTGCCCCTCCCCACCGGCCTGCTGCTGGCCCTGACCCTGTCCATATTCAGCGTCATTTTCGGCGCCCGCAGACTGATCTCTTCCGAGCGCCACGAAGGCCTGATGGCAGCCGTGGCATTCGAGTCGCTGGTTAAACTGGTCAGCATGTTCGGGGTGGGCATCTTCGTCACCTACTACCTGTTCGACGGTTTCGCCGACATCTTCACCCGTTTCGGTAACGCCCACCCTGCGGATTTCGCCCGCATCTTCACCCTGAGCTCATCCACAGGCGAGGGAGCCACCATCCCCAGCTTAACCACGCTGTTCATGTCAACGGCCGCCATCATGCTTCTGCCGCGCCAGTTTCACGTAATGGTAATCGAGAATTCCGACGAGCGCCATGTCAACACAGCCATGTGGCTGTTCCCCACCTATATGTTCCTGATCAACCTGTTCGTCATGCCGATCGCTCTGGGGGGCATCCTGATCACCGGCAGCAGAGCCGGGGCCGATTTTTTCGTGATCAACCTGCCGCTGATCACCGGTCACAACGGCATCGCCATGCTGGCCTTCCTGGGCGGTCTCTCGGCCGCAGCCGGCATGGTGATGGTGGAATCAGTGGCCATTTCCACCATGCTGCTCAACCACATCTTCATGCCGTTCATCGTGCATCTCACTCCCCAGAGCTGGTTTCCCTACCTGTTAATCAATCTCAAGCGCCTCGGCATCTTCCTGGTCATCTTCCTCGGTTATTTCTACTACCGCAACGTGGGCGAGTCCTATATGCTGGTCAATATGGGCATGAATTCATTTGCGGCCTCCTGCCAGTTCATGCCGGCCATGGTGGGAGCACTCTACTGGAGACGCGGCAATCGCTACGGGGCCATTACCGGCACCCTTTTGGGCTTCATCATCTGGTTCTACACCCTGCTCCTGCCATCATTCTCCAAATCGGGCTGGCTTGGCAGCTCCACTCTGGAACAGGGGCCCTTCGGAATCGGCCTGCTCAAACCGACCGCCCTGTTCGGGCTGAGCGGAATGGACATCTGGAGCCATTCCCTTTTCTGGAGCATGCTTTTCAATATCAGCGCCTACATCATCTGCTCGATCATCCTGCCGCAGAATGAAAAGGAACGGGACCAGGTCCGCAAATTCATCGGCGTCTTCGAGTTTGAGCGGCGCCAGACCCAGCACGCAGCAACGAAGCGCCTTTCCAAACCGGTCACCATCACCCAGTTCGTTACCCTAATGACCAAATTCATCGGCGAATCCGATGCAGAGCGGGCAATCAGCGGCTACCTGGGCGGCCGGCAACAGCATGCGGAAGTCAATGTATCGGAATTCGAACTGCCCAACCTGAAGCGCTTCACGGAAAAAACCCTGGCCGGCTCGGTCGGGGCGGCCGCGGCAGGCGCCATCGTCGACAGCTTTCTTTCGGACATGGGTTCCCGCATGGAATCGGTCTACGATATTTTCAGCACGGTCAGAACATCCCTTGACCAGAGCCGGGAGGCGCTCTTCGTCAGGCTCAAGGCTTCCGAGATCATCAACCGCACGTTGGATCTCCAGATCATCATGGATGACCTGCTGAATCTGCTGCTGAAAGAGTTCCAGCTGGACGTTGCCATAATCCAGCTCAGCGACGACAATAACATGCTCAGCGTCAAAAGCTATCAAGGGAGTAACCGCCATCCCATCAACAAACATCACTGGTTCATGGAGAGCAGCCCCTATTTCCAAATGGTGCAGTTCGACCGCAATGTGCATTTTGTCAACGACACCCGCCTGGCCACTGGAACCATCCCGCTTGACCGCACCATCGCCGAAGGGATCGTATCCTTTGCCCATATCCCGATTCTGCGGGAGGGACAGCCCTCGCTCGGGATCGTATCGGTATTTTCCAAGACTATCCCCGGGCTGTTCACCGAGGAATTCATCAGTCTGCTGACCAGCCTGGCCGGCCAACTGGCCCAGGCCGTCACCATTGTCCGCGAGATCGACGCCAGGGATAAGGAGCGCATCCAGAAGGAGCAGGCCCTGTTGGAAAACGCCCGCGTGACCCGTGACATGGAAATTGCCCAGCAGATTCAGATCTCACTGCTGCCGGACAAGGCACCGGAGTTGATGGGCATCGAGATGGCCGGACGCTGTATGCCGGCCGCCCATGTGGGCGGGGACTACTACGATTTTTTTCTGCGGGATGATCACACAATCGACCTGCTGATTGCCGATGTTTCGGGACACAGCGTGGGCGCGGCCCTAATCATGGCCGAGGTGCGTACCCTTCTGCGTCCACAGATCAATACGGCCCACTCCGCCAGTGCTATCCTGCAGTCGCTCAACAGTCAACTCTACGACGATCTGACCCGGGCGGAACTGTTCATTACCATGTTCTACTGCAAGTACAGTTCTGCCACCGGCCGACTGTCATACGCCAACGCGGGCCACAATCATCCCCTGATAAGCCGCCGGGGAGAAAAAAGATGCATCGAGCTTGATGCCGAAGGTCTGATTCTGGGCGTAAGACCATCGGTCATGTTCGAAGAACTTCAGTGCGAATTATATAAAGGGGATGTACTGCTTTTTTACACCGACGGCCTGAACGAGGCTGTCAATCAGGAGGGAGAACTGTTCGGCACAGAACGAATCTGCACCCATCTGGCCACAGTCAGCCACCTGCCGGCCAGAGCGATCATTGACTCATTTTACAAAACGGTAACAGATTTCAGCGGGACAGATATTCTGCAGGACGATATTTCGTTGGTCGTATTAAAGATACTCTAACCAAAAGGAGGATAAAAAAATGAACCTGAAAATCGAACTAAACGGCAAGATCATGATTGTTTTCGTGCGGGAGGAACGCCTTGATGCCCACAATTCCCCGGAATTGAAGGCTGAGATAAACCGCCTGTTCGAAGAAGGGGCCCAAAACCTGCTGATTGACCTCAAGGACGTCCGTTTTATCGACAGTTCCGGACTGGGAGTACTCGTTTCAGGCTTCAAGAACGCCTCGACGCGCCAGGGCTCACTCAAGCTTTCATCCCTGCAGACCCAAGTCAAGTCCATGTTTGAACTGACCCGGCTACATCGGGTGTTCGACATCTTCCAAACGACTGACGAGGCGCTTGAAAGTTACTGATAGTGGCGCAACACCTGTGTGAGGAAGCCATGAAAAATGAACTTGAAATTCAGATCAAAGTTCCCAACAAGACACGCTATCTGAGCCTGATCGGCAAGATCGGTGAAGACATGGCACGGGAACTGGACCGCTTTTCCGGAGACAGGGAGGCCTTTGCCTACCATCTCAACATGGTTCTGACAGAGGCCATGGCCAATGCCATCAAGCATGCCAAGGCCAGCGATCCGGACAAGGAAGTGCTGATCCGCATCAGCATTTCAGAGCGGCAACTGACCATTGCCGTCTATGACTGCGGCCAGGGTTTCGATCTGAACAGCATCCCACTGCCTTGTCCGGAAACGGATCTGCTTGAAGAAAAGGGACGTGGTATCTTCATCATCAGAGCATTGATGGATTCGGTGGTTTACAGGAAATGCAAGCGAGGCAATGTGCTGCAGATGAAAAAAGCACTTAAATGAAACAGCGTGCGTCCGGGTTCCAACGAACCCGGCGTACGCCTGTCTGCTTACGGCAAGGTCAGACCTTTTCCACCGCAATTCCCCACAGATCAAGTTCTTTCAAAACAGAGGTCAGCATGACTTCCAGCTGGGCCTCAACCTCAGGGGTCAGCTCGCTATCCATGGCGATACTGCCCGGTTGGACCCCAATCAGCACCATCTCCCGGGGAGAGTGCCCCATCAACCTGGAAACTGCCAGCAGATCCTTGAGCCCCATCTGATGGGGCGACAGCTTGGTTTCCAGTACAATCGGAATCTCATCACCACTCAACCTGACGCAGGTTCCCGGTTTTTCGCCGGTTTCAATCGCATCTATCACGATCAGGCGCTCGACACCTTCCAACATGGGCAGCAGGTCCAACCCGAGCGTACCGCCGTCAACGATCGCAACCCCTGCTGGAAAGCGGTAACGACTCTGCAGTTTCTGTACGACTTTAACCCCTACCCCGTCATCACTCATCACCAGATTACCGATGCCAAGAATCAGTACCCGTGCCGTCGTATCGATCAGAACACTCATCTTTCCTCCAACTTCTCTGTAGCGATCCTTGACATAAAAAAAGGGCGCACCTAAATCAGTGCACCCCTTTTTTCTGCACCACGGTCGTCTAGTCTTCTTTTTTAACCGTAAACTTGTAGCCGCTGAACATGCTGGATATCTCACCGCCATGCTCCTTGATATCCATCAGCCAGGCGCTGTAAATATGATTGACGACAAAACCTAAAATAAACCACATGCTGATATGATGGGTAAACCTCATGCCTTGATCGCTGAAAAGAGAATACATGAAAGCAAGGGCCCTGTGCATCGGTGAAAGGGGGGCATGCTCGGCATACAGCGAAAAACCGGTCAGGATCATGACCGAATAAAGTCCGAACAGCACAACGTAAGCCGAGGTTGCCAAGGGGTTATGCCCAATAGTTTCGGGAACCTGTTTGTCGATCAGCAGGTAGTAACGCAGCATCTTGACTGATTTTTCACGCCCCTGGACGGTGGCAAGCGGGAAAAATGCCCTCCATCCAGAATATTTGTTGCCGATAAAAGCCCAGATGGTCCGGGAAATAACGCTGACCGTGAACAGGTAGGCTGCCGTAAAGTGGATGAAGCGGATCCACCCCATGGTGAAGTCGGAAGCTGAACTGGCGAATGAGTACGGTCTGCCGATGAAAAAACCGGTTACAGAGAGAACCACGATGGAAACCACATTGATCCAGTGGCAGCAGCGCACCGGCAGTTCCCATATGTATCGTTTGTATTTGCAGCTTTCGCTCATGTCCGGCCTCCTTTCTAGGACACCTTGACCTTGACCAGTTCATTGCCGGTCGCATCCAATACATGCACTGCGCAGGCCAGGCAGGGGTCAAAGGAATGAATGGTGCGAAGGATCTCCAGCGGCTTGCCCGGGTCGGCCAGGGGGGTCCCGATCAGGGCCGCCTCGTAAGGGCCGCGCTGGCCAGTGGCATCCCGGGGAGAAGCGTTCCAGGTGGAGGGCACCACCGCCTGGTAATTCGCAATCTTTTGGTCCTTGATCTTGATCCAGTGTCCGAGCGCGCCGCGGGGTGCTTCATGCATGCCATATCCCTGCGCTTCAGCCGGCCATTCGGACGGATCCCACTTTTCATTGGCATGGATCCGGTAGTCGCCCTTTGAAATGTTCCCGATCAGTTCATCCAAAAACCTGGTGTTCTGGCGTGCCACCAGCAGGCAGTCGATACCGCGTGCGGCGGTGCGGCCCAGGGTAGAGAAAAGAGCATCCGCGCCGACACCCAGTTTTTGCAGAACCAGATCGACGACAGCCTTGGTTTCCCTGTGATCGGAGGCATAGGCCACCAGCACCCGTGCCAGCGGTCCAACTTCCATGGCCTTTTCATCGTAGCGGGGCGACTTGACGAATGAATATTTGGCCGTGGTGTCCAGATACTCATAGGGTGCACTGGGACCGGTATAGCGCACCTCGGTCTCACCATCGTAGGGATGCAGCCCCTTTCCCGCGCCGGTCGAGTTCTCAAACCAGGAATGATCGACGTACTCGGCGATCTTGCCCTGATCAACCTTGACAACCTTGGAAAGATCCTTGTTCAGAATAGCACCGGCGGGGAACCACATGTTGCCTGATGCGTCCGGAAACTCTCCATAACACATGTAGTTGCCCACCCCGCCGCCAATGGCGGCCCATTCCTTGTAGAACGAGGCGACTGCAAGCAGATCCGGGATATAGACCTTTTCAACAAAATCCTGGGCTTTTTTCAGCAGACGCCTGATCTCGATCAGCTTGTCTGCATTCAGGGCGTTCTGGGAATCGGGATCGATGGGAATTGCCATGCCACCCACCAGAAAAGTCTGGGGATGGGGATTCTTGCTGCCCAGAATGGCGTGAATCTTGATGACATCCTTCTGCCACTCCAAGGCCTCAAGGTAATGGGCGGTCGCCATCAGGTTCGCCTCAGGCGGCAGCCTGTAAGCGGGATGTCCCCAGTAGGCATTGCCGAAAGGCCCCAGACGACCAGTGTTCACAAAGGCCTTCAGTTTGTCCTGCACTGCCTTGAAGTAGGTGGTTGAATTGTTGGGCCAGTCCGAAAGGGATGCGGCCAGCTTTGATGTGGCAGCGGGATCCGCCCTCAGTCCGGAGGTAATATCGACCCAGTCCAGGGCATGCAGATGATAGAAATGAATGACATGGTCCTGAACGTTCTGGATGCCGATGATGATGTTGCGGATCAGTTCCGCATTGGGCGGAATTTTGATCTTGAGTGCGTTTTCAACGGCACGGATGGAAGCAATCGAATGAACCGTTGTACAGACTCCGCAGAAACGCTGGGTCCAGAACCAGGCATCACGGGGGTCACGTCCCCTGAGGATCTTTTCAATGCCGCGAAACATGGTGGCGGAACTCCAGGCGTCGCTGATCCTGCCGCCATTTACCTCGGCTTCAATGCGCAGATGGCCTTCAATCCTGGTAATCGGGTCGACAACAATCTTGGCCATATCCTACCCCTCCTTGGTGTCATCAGCAGGTTCTTTATCTTTCCTGAGAGCATTCAACACGCCGTGGACGGCAAAGGCCGCGCCGGCACCGGCCACCAGGCCGAGTCCGATCTTGTCGGCAGTTGCCTCGATGCCAAATCCGGGCACATTGGGCAGACGCTTGTACATGGGCGACATGGTGTCCCAGAAATTCGGTTCGGAGCAGCCGGCGCAGGGGTGACCAGAGCCGATCGGCCAGGAGGTCTTCTCGTTGTAGCGCTGTGTAGGACAGTTGTGGAACGTAGCCGGCCCCTTGCACCCCATCTTGTAAAGACAGAAACCCTTGCGATGGCTATCATCCCCCCAATGCTCCACATATTGGCCGGCATCGAAATGGGGACGTCGTTCGCAGTTGTCGTGTATGCGCTTGCCGTAGGCAAACAGAGGGCGACCATGGCTGTCCAGGGCAGGAATCTTGCCAAAGACCAGATAATGGACGATGGTTGCGGTCAGATTGTCAGCATTCACCGGACATCCGGGGAGGTTGATGACAGTGGCACTGGGTACCGCTTCCTTGACGCCCACAGCTCCGGTCGGGTTGGGCACGGCTGCCGCGATGCCGCCGTAGGTGGCACAGGTGCCGACCGCAATGGTGGCCAGGGCTCCGCTGCAGACCTGCCGCGCGCGGGCGAGATGGGATTTGCCTCCCGTGCTTCCGTACACGCCGCCGTCTTTCATCGAAATGGAACCTTCGATGACACAGATGTACTTGCCCCGGTAGGTGGCAATAGCCTTATCCAGGGCTTCTTCAGCCTGATGACCGGCAGCGGCCATGATAGTCTCGTGGTAATCGACAGAAAGTATGTCGAGCAGAATCTCCGCTACGGTGGGATTGGCAGACCGGAGCAACGCCTCGCTGTCACCGCTGCAACTCTGCATCTCAAGCCAAACCAGTGTTGGCCGTGTGGCCTCATCCAGCGCTTCGGCAACCTTGGGGGCAAATGAAGCCGGCAATGCCATGGCCGCGGTCATGACCGAACAGAATTTGAGAAAATCACGGCGGGAGACACCGCGTTTCCTGAGGATCTCGCCGATAGAAAACTCGCTCTGCTCGGCATCAAGTTCTGTCAGCGCTGAATCACCGTTTTCTTTTCCACTCATCCGGGACCTCCTAGTTCGCTGGAGTAGCCAATAACCACGTTTTTGCATAAAAATATGGACACTCAGAATTATATTAGAATTGTGTTTTATTGCAATAACTATTTCAACACCCCCATTAACGTACTCACAGGCTCGTCACCCAGACCCCTTCAACGATGAATCAGATCAGCTCAAAATCTGAACACAATATTAAAACTTTGTTATGTTTTGTAGGAATCTTTTTTGAGACCCTATTGTGCATTTGTTGGCACTTGACAGCCAGAAACGATGTGTTAGTATTCGCAAATATCCAACACCTCCTCCTGTGCAGTAGTCCTCCATATCCGTAACGGAACCAGACAGACACCTGATGACGATTTTCCAAAGACCTCGACCAGCCTGAGTTGTCAGTCACATAACAAACCTTTATTCGTTATAACTGCATCAACAAAGAGGGGGAGTTCACATGGCTATACCGATAAAATTTGATGATGACAAAATCGACCATGTACCCAATGCGTATTTCGACATGCTGCTTGACTCGGGCTGTATTTCCGCCTTCAAGCGTTCCGATGGCGAATGGGTCGACATCAAGAAGGGCAAACTGCGGGGAGATGGTTCGTCAAACGAGTATCTGGGACCGGAACGAAGGAAAAGTTCAAATATTTTCAAGAAAATCGTAGCCGGCAGTCAAACCATGCCGGACTTTACCTATGGAGCTGAACAGGAACATTGAACAATAACGAAGGTGTGAATGGCAAGAAGCATAAATACGGCTTAAAGCCGGTTCTGTTAAAGACACGTCGAGGAACAAAAAAGGCACTTAGCTGTTAAAGCTAAGTGCCTTTATTTTTTTGGCTGGGGTACCTGGATTTGAACCAAGAGATGACGGAGTCAGAGTCCGTTGCCTTACCGTTTGGCTATACCCCAATAAAGTGGACTCTTTATATAGCAAACCTCAGGTTAGTGCGTCAAGCTTTTTTAGCCTTGTGCCGCGGCAGCACCGGCTTCAATGGCTTTGATGTTGGCCGGAATCAGTCTATGATTTCGCTCCGGAAGAGTTTTTTTGAGCGCCTCCTCCAGTGACGGACGAGCCAGCGCGCCGGTTGCGGCGACATAGGCACCGCAGGCTACCATATTGACCATACGTAAATCTCCCAGCTCAAGTGCGATCTGATTCATCGGCACCTTGACAAGTTTCACGTCCGGCAAATCGATGCCTTCGCAATTAACAAGCGAAGAGTTGATGATACATACACCGCCCGCCTTGACCTTGGCGGCATATTTGTCAAAGGAGAGCTGATTTAGAATTATCGAAGCCGAGGGATGTCCCACCACAGGCGAACCGGTGTCTCCTTCCGCAAAGACGATCGTGCACATGGCCGATCCACCGCGTTTCTCAACACCGTAGGCGGGAAAGAAAGAAACATTTTTGCCTTCATGGATGGCTGCATAGGACAGCAGGTTTCCGGCCAGAAGCACCCCCTGGCCGCCATAACCTGCGATAAACACGTCATGACGCATTGAAAACTCCGTTAGCTAAAGATTTGAAGTATTGCGATATACGCCCAGCGGAAAATAGGGAATCATTTCGTTCCCCAGGTGCTCATTGGCTGCCAGCGGGCTCATGCCCCAGTTTGTGGGGCAAACAGCCAGTACTTCGATGAAAGAAAATCCTTTCTTCTCCACCTGATACTGGAAGGCGGTCTTCATCAGTTTCTTGGCCTGCATGACATTCTTGGGACTGTTGACCGCCACGCGGGCCGAAAAACCGACACCCTCCAGTTGGGCCAGCAGTTCCGCCATACGGATGGGGTAACCATCCTTATTCTGATCGCGGCCGTAGGGCGAGGTGGAGGTTTTCTGTCCGACCATGGTGGTGGGGGCCATCTGGCCTCCGGTCATGCCGTAGGTGGTATTGTTGACGAAGATTACGGTAATATCCTCGCCGCGGTTGGCGGCATGGATGATCTCGGCTGTGCCGATGGCAGCCAGATCGCCGTCACCCTGATAGGTAAAAACGATCCGATCCGGCCGGGCACGCTTTGCACCGGTGGCAACCGCCGGTGCACGGCCATGGGGGGCCTCGATCACGTCCACATCAAAATAGCTGTAAAGAAACACCGAGCAGCCCACCGAAGCTACGCCGATTGTTTCAGCGCGGATCCCGAACTCGTCCATGGCCTCGGCCGCCAGACGATGAACACTGCCGTGACTGCAGCCGGGGCAAAAATGGGTCTGAACGTCCTTCAAACTCTCTGGTTTCTGGAATACCTGTTTCATACGGATCCTCATATACCGCGCCGGGCCTGAAACAACAGTGCCCGATCCGGAAATTTCTTGTTACGACCTGCGTGTCTTGAGCGATAAAACTGCCAGTTTCAGGAATAGTGTTTTTTGATCTGTTCCAGCAATTCTTCCGGAGTCGGCAACGAACCGGCACCGGGCGGGCGGCCGTAAAATTCGACTTCGGCATCCTTGGCAACGGACAGACGTACATCATCGATCATCTGGCCGGTGTTGAGTTCGATATCCAGCAGACGCTTGCAGTGTCGGGTCAACTGGGTATAGGCCTTTTGAGGAAAGGGAAACAGGGTTATCGGGCGCAGCAGGCCGACCTTCAGGCCTTCTTCCCGTGCCATGGCCACTGCGGTGCGGGCGATGCGTGCCGCGGATCCGAAGGCGGTCACCACCAGCGTGGCATCATCGGTCTGCAGCTCTTCCCAGCGACATTCCTTGTCAGCCAGTTCCTGATAGCGGGCATGCATCTTCCAGTGGAAGGCCTCCATCTCGCCATCGCCCAACTTAAGAGACTTCACGACATTTTGAGACTGCCCTTCCCGGCGACCGCGCACTGCCCAATCCTTGGCAGGCAGTTCTGTAACAGGCCGTGGATTGGCCACGATCGATTCCTTCATCTGGCCAATCACCGAATCAGCCAGAACCATGACCGGAATACGGTAGATGTCCGACAGGTCAAATGCCTGCATGGTCAGATCGTACATCTCCTGTACCGAGGACGGCGCCAGCACGATGATGCGGTAGCCGCCATGACCGCCGCCACGGGTAGCCTGCCAGTAGTCGGCCTGGGATGCATCGATCCCTCCCAGGCCCGGTCCCTGGCGCATGATGTCCACAATTACACCAGGCAACTCAGAACCAGCCATAAACGAGATACCCTCCTGTTTGAGGGATATGCCGGGACCGGATGAAGAGGTCATGCAGCGCACTCCGGTGGCGGAAGCTCCCAGCAGCATGTTGATGGCGGCCACTTCGCTCTCGGCCTGGATGAATTCACCGCCCAGGGGGGGTAGTTCGCGGGAAAGATATTCGGGAATGTCGCTCTGCGGGGTAATCGGGTAGCCGAAATAATAACGGCAACCTGCCTCGATGGCAGCCATGGCAACCGCCTCGTTTCCCTTCACAAACAGTTTTGTAGACAACGCTGCCTCCATCTGAAAACAAACGAATTATTTATCCTTAAATACAGCAATGGCCACATCCGGGCACATTTCAGCGCAAAGCGCGCAGCCGGTACATTTTTCCGCATCACAGAAGACTGCCACCGTATACCCCATACTATTGGGCGTATCACTCATGGCAACCAGCTTCCGCGGGCAGGCAATGGTACACAGCCCGCATCCTTTACAACGTGTCTCATCTATAACTATATGCGACATGGCGACAATCCTTTTATTAAAAATAGAAGCAACTGTTTACCAGCTTCTTACATTTACGTCAAGCGGAGGAAACTCACTCGGTAAAAAACATACGAAGCGCTAATCCCAGAAGATGCCTGTTGGGTCCGCTTCAACTTCCGCCAGCAGTTTTTCCAGTTCATCCCGGTTCCTGCCGGTGGGATACGGCTGGCGCCTGTTTTTCCTGTCGTACCAGTACAGGGTCCAAATCAGCGATGTCGGGCTGTATTCAAACTGGGCCACCTTGATGTGATTCAGCATACCTGGATCCACAAAAAAGGGTCTGGTTTCTATCAGGGTAACCTTGTTGCCATTGACAGCATAACTCAGACTGACACTTTCCCCAATGTGGAGGGCTGCACGCTGCTCGCAAAAGTGGCCCAACAGTCTTTTAACCCGTTGTTTTTCAGAATCAGACAGCGCCATACACACCCGCAGCAAACATGCACCACTCCTCACACAAACGGGATCAGACCCGTTTAACCCAGCCGATATTGGCCAGGTCATTAAAGTCGCCAGTCTGCATCAGGACACCGTAAGGGTCACGAAAATACATCCAGGCCATATATCCTTTATTCTCTACAACAACGGCAGTTTCCCGGCGGACATAATATCGCGGATGTCCCTCCATCCTGTCCAGAGTTTCCAGTCTTTCGTCGTCAATTGCATATAGTTCGCCGACAATCGGGTATCTGGTTTCCGAGCTAGTCACATAAGGATAACCGCTGACAACATACATGGCATACTTATCTACCGTTGTACCGGTGCCATAGCAATATGCCCCCTCAAGCAGGTGATGATTTCCATGTCCCTGGCGCAGAGAGCCATACACAAATATCAGATTTTTCTGTTCCATTGCGGTCATGCCTCCTGGCCTGCCTGCTAAAATCAGCCGGACTTTATAATGATAACCGTGAGCGGACTGACAAAAAAAGAGCTGCACAGCATTTCTGCCATACAGCTCCTTTATTTATTTTACTGAATCACTTCCCTGCCAGAGCAGAAAATTGCGGCAGATCTTGACCCGCCAGCCAGATGTTTCCTGTGTCAGAATGTAATACCCAATGGCGTAATCTCCTCCTTGACGTGGAGTCTTTCGATGCTCTCTCAAGCATGTTTTAATCATACTCCCTCAGGAATCATTTGTACAATCAAATTCATACTGCCTGGCGTTTTGTCCAACTGCAGCTGCATCCAGCATATTGACATGCTTGAAACCGCTTTTGTCAGGATAGCGGCAATAGGTTCTGGTGGCGTCTGCCTTAAGAGCATATCTGCACTTTGATTTGTTTGACAGGCAGCGATAGAGATGCTCCAGAATGCGTTCCAGGTGACACCCATCAAAGTCCGGTGAGTTGCCGCGATTCGCTTGGCTAGCCATTGAAAATTCCTCCTTTGAAAAAGGTAACTGAATTTTACTACATCTGCTGAATTTGTAAAATGTTTTAATTCATCCTAACCAAAACCGTTAACACCATCCCTGATGCTGAATGACATCTACAACTCATCTACTACTATCAAGCGGACACCGGCGCTTGCCATCTCCTCAAGGGCACGGACCGAGTCACCAGGGAGCACATCCACTCCGGCCACGGCATCTGTAAGTACCGTCACAGTCAGACCGCTCCGCTGCGCTTCCAGGGCTGTGAACAGGACACAATAATCAGTGGCCAATCCGGCAATAAAAAGATACTGCACCCCCAGACTTTCCAGCAGCGACTTTAGTGAACGACCATCATCAGCCACTCCCTCAAAGGCCGAATAGCCATCCATTTCCGGGTCAGTCCCCTTGGAAATCACCAGCGTATCTCCAGGCAGGCGCAGGGCCGGATGAAAGGCGGCTCCTTCGGTTCCCTGAAGGCAATGCACCGGCCAGGAGCCGCCCATATTCCTGAAATGACGCGATACCGGCAGATGCCAGTCGCGGCTGGCCAATACCGGCAGCCCTGCCGCGACAAACCGCTGCACAGCCCGATTGATCGGTTCCACCACCCGGTCTCCATCCGGCACCTGAAGCGCCCCCCCCGGGCAGAAGTCATTCTGCACATCCACGACCAACAGCGCCGACTTTTTCTCCATGATCATGCTCCTTGATCCAGTACCTTGGCAATCAGCCGGGCTCTCAGATCATTCAGCTTTCCTGAAATTGATACTTTATAGCGATGGGGATTAATAAATCGCAGGCAGCCTCGAGGAAGTCTTGCCAGCTCTCGCTGGCAGCGCTCGGACATGACCTCCAGTGATTCCGCCGCAACAGTCCGACCGCCGCTCACCATTACCTCCTGGCGCAACTCATGCAAAACAACATCCTTGGGTAACGTTGTGTGCTGAAGGGGATTACAGGGATCATAAACAGTTTCGCCCAGCCGCGGCTGATCCTGTTCCAGACAGATCACATCCTGGACAAAGCCGCCATCCGGAGCCACGGCCCGCAGAACACGCTTTTGGCCCGGCAGAGTGGCCTTGGCCATGTCACTGGTGACCTTCAGCCTCGGCAGACCATCCACCGCCACCAGCTTGTAGACCCCGCCCAGTGCCCCTCCCCCTGCCCCGGCACAGGTTGACAGCTTGGTACCGACTCCGTAGATGTCAACCCGCCCACCTTCGTCCCGGATCGAATCGATCACAAATTCATCCAGTTCATTGGAGGCCACAATTTTTACCTGCGAAAAACCGGCTTCATCCAGCATGCGGCGGCTTTCGCGGGAAAGATAGGCCAGGTCGCCGGAATCCAGGCGGATGCCGCGCAGTTCGTGCCCTTTGGCCCTCAATTCACGGGCCACGACCACGGCATTGGGCAGACCGCTTTTGAGGGTATCGTAGGTATCGACCAGCAGGACCGTACTATCAGGAAAGGTATCGGCGTAGGCGCGAAATGCAGCCAGTTCATCCGAAAACGCCTGCACCCAGCTATGGGCATGGGTTCCGCGCACCGGCAAACCATAAACCATCCCGGCTTGCACGTTGCTCGTACTGCGCACCCCGCCCACATAGGCGGCCCTGGCACAGGAGAGCCCACCATCCGGTCCCTGAGCCCGGCGCAGACCAAACTCGATCACCTCCGCCCCGTCGGCTGCATGGAGAATGCGGGCCGCCTTGGTGGCAGCCAGTGTCTGAAAATTGATTATATTCAGCAGCGCGGTTTCAACGAACTGGGCCTCGGCCAGTGCTCCCTCCACCGTCAACAGCGGTTCATTGGCAAATACGACGGCCCCCTCCGGCGGCGCAGTGACGCTGCAGCGGAAACGAAACTCCCGCAGGAATTCGATGAACCGCTCACTGAAAAGTCCCAGACCGCGCAGATACGCCAACTCGTCGGATTGGAAGCAGAGCCCTTCCAGATACTCCAGGGCCGGCTCCAGCCCGGCAAAAACCGCATAACCGCCTTGAAAAGGATTGGTGCGGAAGAACAGGTCAAATACCGCATGCTTTTCGGCCATGTCCTGCTCCAGGTAGCCGGCCAGCATGGTCAATTCGTACAGGTCAGTCAAAAGCGGCGAATACCCCATTTCAAGCCTCGGAAAACAACAGTCTGCGAAGTTCAATCATCAACGTCTAGTTATAATACCGCAGGGATCACACAACTCAACCGGCCGGCTGCATTTTGTCTACTATTGCACTGCCATGTTCAATAGTCAGAAAAAGACAAAGTGAGTCGAACACTGCGATCTGGAAAAAACCGGTCAAACTCAACAGTTAATACGGGAATTATCAATTATCACTGTTCTAAAAAAAGATGAGATCAATCAGTTCTTGCTCGCCAGTCCTTGGGCAATCAGAAGCAAACCGAGCATAAGAAGCAGGAGACCTGGAAATGCAAGATAGAGATTTCTAAATACTAAACAGAGGGTTCCACTGGAGAAATACACAATCCCGAGGGCAATACAGGCTCTCTCCTTTTTTATGCCCGTCTTCGTGATGGCATACCGGTAGAATTGATATAAAACGACAAACGGAGGAAAAAGTATGAATAGCTGAACAAAGATCACTTTCGGCGCCTTCTGGTCTGGAGAGTATCTGTAGATTATATTTGAGAAGCTGTTTCCTGAAACCTCATACACAGTTCCAGCATCAATGTATTTCCACTCTCAAATATTTGAAAATCGTGTACTTTTTGAATAAATGATACACCGCTTTGATGCGTAGTCAAGTGAGGCAGGATGTATCAAGTGGCCGGATATGGCAAGATAAAGCCAGTAGGAGGAGCCTTATTTGAGTCCAGAAGGGACGCATACCGCGATAGCTGGAATTGTGGTGCATGAATCCGTGAAACAGTTTGACAACACGGGTCTTATGAGTTGCCAACCGGCCTATCCCGCCCCTCATGAGGCAGCCCATACCCTAAATCAGGCAACAGATATTCACTAAAACTCAACAGACATTGTAACATCCCGTTAATCCACAACATTACAATCATCGCAGGTTTGGCATTGTTTATGCTATTAGATAACATAAGCAGTCAATTCCAATAAGAGGTAAAGAAAATGAAAAAAGTTCTCTCCACCATCGTAGCCGCCATTGTTGCCCTGTCTTTCTCAGCTGTTGTTTTCGCTGCTGACGCTACTGCTCCTGCTGTTGACGCTGCTGCTCCTGCTGCAGTAGAGAAAAAAGAAGCAAAGCCTGCCAAGAAGCACAAAAAAGCAAAGAAAGCAAAGAAAGCTGCTGTTAAGAAAGAAGAAGCTCCTGCTGCTGCTCCTGCTGCTCCGGCTGCTCCGGCTGCGAAGTAATTCTTTTCAGATAGCCACAAAAAAGCCGTGTCAATTGACACGGCTTTTTTTGTGGCCGTACCACTATTCCATGAATTCAAAAAAATACCTCCCCGTGACTTCCTCCCTTCGCGGCAAAACATTAAAAACCTCTTTCCACAAGACTGTCAAATTTCTCAATTTCATATCCGCCAATCCACCTAATAGCTTGTCATTGTGTATATTTTCTGTCGGCAATCTCCAGCATACCCTTCCCGATCCGACCAATGCGAAGCCCCATCCATGAATAACGGCTAACACTCACTGATTACAGGTATTTACATCTCTTGGAAATACGTTTATTGTCTGTCTCATTGTCACTCAACACACTCACCTCCCCGTTAATGGGGCCACATGATGCCTGAACTGTTTGCCGCCATTTCCAGGTAGGCAAATCCACCGAAGCAAGATCGGATTTCCGCAAACAGGCAGAGGAGACATTTGAATTGAGCAACGTACAGTACCGTGTCCTCGCAGAAACCATCCCCGGAATAACCTGGGAATACAACATACCGGACGACCGCTGGACATATGTCTCACCCCAGGCCAAAAACATTCTGGGATATGCTCCGGAGGAATGGAGTGATCTGGAATGGTGGCTGGCACGGATGCATGCCGAAGATCGCGAATGGGCGCCAGCCTACTGCCACCAGCTGACGGCACGTGGCGAAGACCATTCCTTTGAATACCGCTTCACAACCAAAGATGGCAGGACAGTCTGGCTGAGCGACAATGTCAGCGTTGAGATGCGGGACAACCAGCCCGTCATGATGCGCGGCATCATGCTGGACATAACGGCAAGCAAACGCACTGAATTACGCGAGCGCTCACGACTAACCATCCTGGAAAAGATTGCTACGAATATTAAACTCGAAGAGCAGCTTGAATGCCTGGTGCATTTCATTGAACAGGAATGCCCGGGCGCCCTCTGCTCCGTGCTTCTAGCAAACGAATCAGGCACCCATCTGCTGCATGGAGTTGCCCCCAGCCTGCCTGATTTTTACAATCAAGCGATAAACGGCCTGAAAATCGGACAGGGCATGGGGTCATGTGGTACCGCTGCCTTCCTGCATAAGCGGGTGGTGGTCGAAGATATTGAGGGGCATCCTTACTGGAAGGGGTTCAAGGCTGCTCAAGAGGCTGAATTGCGGGCCTGCTGGTCGGAACCGATACTGTCTCCGAAAGGAGAACTGCTGGGAACATTCGCCACCTACCACCGCACCCCGTGTTCTCCAAACAGGGAAGAGATTGTAATCATAGAATCAACCGCCCACCTGGCAAGTATTGCCATAGGGCGCGCACGAGACGACGAGAAACGCCACAATCTGGAAGAGCAGCTGCGGCACATGCAGAAGATCGATGCGATCGGGCAGCTGACCGGCGGCATCGCCCATGATTTCAACAACATGATTACGCCAATCTTCGTTTATGCGGAAATGATCAAGCGCACTCTGGCAGAGGACGATCCGAATCTCAAGAAGCTGAACTGCCTGATTTCCTCCGCCCACAAGGCCAAGGAGCTCACCCAGAAACTGCTCTCTTTCAGCCGCAAACAGAAACTCGAGAAAAATGTGCTTGACCTGAATGAGGTGGTAGCTTCGCTTCAGGAACTTCTGCGCCGGACAATCCGGGATAATATCGTTATAGAGGCTCGTTTGACGGCCGAAACCGCGCATGTTTTTGCCGATCGCGGCCAGCTTGAGCAGGTGCTGGTCAACCTGGCGGTCAACGCACAGGACGCCATTGCAGTCAACGGCAGGATTTCCCTGCAGACCGGGCATGTGATGCTCGATGACGAATATGTAAAGATGCATCCCGGCATGAAGTCCGGCGCCCATATTTTGCTGAGTTTTTCAGATAATGGCTGCGGAATGAGCGACGAAGTGCTGAGCCACCTGTTTGAACCGTTCTATACGACAAAAACTGTCGGTCACGGCACGGGACTGGGGCTGGCAACAGCCTATGGCATCATCAAGCAGCATGACGGCTACCTCCAGGTGAAGAGCCGGGTTGGTGAGGGCACCACCTTCACGATATATCTGCCCGAGCATCGCGACGACAGCAAACCGCTGTCCGCACCCCACACGGAAACGCCACAGATATCTGAGAAGATGAATAACAAAACGATACTGATTGTTGACGACAATACCATGCTGCTGGAAATGGCCGTTGAGCTGCTTGAATCGGATGGCTACAACGTACTTTGCGCCGACAGTCCACTCAAGGCCCGCACAATTGCGCATTCCCAGGGAGCTTCGCTCGATCTGCTGGTAACAGACGTTGTCATGCCGGAATCAAGCGGACCGGAACTGTACCGGCAATTGGCAGCCAAATCACCCAAACTGCCGGTTCTTTATATTTCCGGATACACCTTCGATGTGAAACTTCAAAATGACTCGCAGAACGGGAAAGTCAAATTTCTGCCAAAACCGTTTACTTCCCAACAGTTCTTAAACAGCGTTCAGCAGGCGCTGAAACATACCATTTAACCAGACCCTTGAAATAATCAGTGCAGAGGACGGTATTTCGATCGCAACCATACTCATAGTCGACGACGACGAAGCCATTCTGAAGAGTTTTTCGTTATTCTTTGAAGAATGCGGATACCGTGTAATCGAGGCGAGCAACGGACGGCAAGGAATCGAGAGTTTTCAGCGCCACAAGCCCGATCTCGTCTTTACCGATCTGCGGATGCCGCAGATGGATGGCCTGGAGTTCTTGGGACGGATCAAGGAATTGAGCCCCGAAACGCCGGTGGTGGTCATCTCCGGGATCGGCGTTGTGGCAGACGCCATCAAGGCCGTAAAACTGGGCGCCTGGGACTTCATAACCAAGCCGGTTGTCAGTCTGAATGAGCTGGAGATTGTAGCCAAAAGGGCGCTCGAAACGGTTGAATTGCGCCATGAAGTATCTGCTCTTCGCCAGCAGGTGCTTGACGGGCGACTGCAGAATAATGAGGCCTTTGCCGCCATCGTCACGCAGGACGAGAACATGCGGCGCATATTCGGCTACATCGAAGCGATCGCTCCCACCAGCCAGGCGGTGCTGATCACCGGAGCGACCGGAACCGGCAAGGAGCTGGTGGCCCGGTCAGTCCACAAGGCCAGCAAGCGCAGCGGCAATTTCGTGGCCGTCAACCTGGGGGGACTGGACGACCAGGTTTTTTCGGACACCCTCTTTGGCCACGTCAAGGGCGCCTTCACCGGAGCCGACCGCCCCCGGGAGGGGATCATCGCCCAGGCAGAGCGCGGCACACTCTTTCTGGACGAAATTGGCGAACTGGCCGAATCGTCGCAGATCAAGCTGCTGCGCCTGCTGCAGGAACAGGAGTATTTCCCGCTGGGTGCTGATCGGCCCAAAAAAACCACCGCCCGCATAGTTGCCGCCACCAACCGCGACCTGCGAGCCATGGTCGCTGCCGGCCGCTTCCGCCAGGATCTATTCTACCGCCTCTGTACCCATCAGATCAACGTCCCGCCGCTCTCATCCCGCCGGGGGGACATTGCCCTGCTCCTCAAGCTGTTTGTCAGCGAGGCAGCCGCCGCGTTGAACAAGGAAGTCCCCGGAATTTCCAAGGAACTGCCCTGTTACCTGGCCTCATACCATTTCCCCGGCAACGTTCGCGAACTCAAATCCATGGTCTGCGATGCGGTCGCACGCCACAGCCGTGGCATACTCTCCAAGGAGTATTTCATCGAGGCCATGGGCGGCGGTATTCCGCAGAACTGCACGCGCCCATCGGCCCGGGTCATAGAGCAGATCGGTGATTCAGGCGATCACTTTCCCACCCTCAAGGAAGCCGAAGAAGCCCTGATTCGGCAGGCCCTCCAGCGCGCCAATGGCAACCAGGGGGTCGCTGCCCGCTATCTCGGAATCACCCGCCAGGGGCTCAACAAGATTCTGAACAGAAAAAAAGAACTGCAGCAACCAGAGTAGCCCCCCTGTCAACGTTGTTGCTCAGCAACAGCGTTGCGCACCATAACCTCCTGAAAAGCAGGCCAATTACTCCCACCCTCCCTATCACCGCAACACTGTTGACACCCCCACCCCGCCATCTCCACAAGAGTAACCAACTGTTATCAAAAGACTTTCAGGCCAAGCCGCGCTTGGCACCTTCTGTGCTGATGCAATAACAAGTCATACGCATTAATCAGGAGGTATTCCATGAATGGTAAGGCCCAGAACGTCATCAGGATCTGCCTTGAGGGTGACTGGACGATGAGTGGCGTTGCGCAGCAGTTTCCAGTCATCAAACAGTGGTTCAACCAACTCACAGCTCCAGCGGAAGAACCGGTCGCTCCCGAATTGGATCTGAGCGGTATAACCGAGCTGGATGCCTGCGGCTGCCAGTTGATGCTGTCATTTGTCCGCAATCTGCAACAGCTCGGGATCGTCCCGCTCTGCGCCGGGATATCGGAATCCTTCAACGCCAAGATCCGTTTCCTGGGGTTTGATCGCGAACTCGGCTTCCTGTTCGGCGACTCCCAAGAATGTCCATGAACAGGCCGGAACAGCAAAACAGCTCAATTGACCTTAACCAGTTCAATCAGGTCTTTTTTGAAGAGTGCGCCGAACATCTGGCCGAAATGGAACAGATCCTGATCTCGTTGGCCGACGCAGCACCGGACAGTGAGCAGCTGAACGCCATATTTCGGGCCGCCCACTCCATAAAAGGGGGCGCCGGGATCTTTGGCTTCCAGGACATGACCGTCGTTACCCATGTGCTGGAGTCGCTGCTGGACCAGATACGCAACAACGAAATTCCATTCACAACGGCCATGATCGATCTGTTCCTTGAAGCCGGCGACGTGATCGCCATGCAGCTGGCCGGACACCGCGACGGTTGCGAGGTGCGCCAGGAAGCCATCGATCAGATTAGAACCAGACTACGTCAGGTAATAGACGGCGAAATGACCACCGCACCGGTCGCTGTCGACATCACGGCAGCGGCCAACAGCGCCTGCCTCCATGCTGATGGCGGGCCCCGCTTTTATGAACTCCTGTTCACCCCTGCCCCCGACATATTCAAGCGGGGCGTCCGCCTGGAAAACCTCTTTTCCGAACTGGAGGACCTGGGTGAACTGACCGCAACTGCCCAGCCGACGATATCAGCCGGTCTGGATGAAAACCTCGATCCCGAGATCTGCACCACCTGCTGGAAACTGACACTTGTGACGACCGCCAGCGAAGCCGACCTCCGGGATATTTTTGAATTCGTAGCCGATGAAAACCAGCTCAAGGTTCGCCAGATCGTTTCCCCGCAAGCCGCTCCCATCCAGGCCGCCGCTCCCGGCTCTGCGCCACCTTCCCCAGCCGATTCCACGCAGAACGCTCCTTGCGGGACCGCCCTGATTCAGGCCCAGCTCGGCAGACGAGCCTACGACAAGAACGAGCTGGCTCCCGGCGCCTACGGCCGCCGCGGCGGTGAAGGGGAAGCAACCATCCGCGTCGGGGTGGCCAAGGTCGACCAGCTGATCAACCAGGTCGGCGAACTGGTCATCACCCAGCTGATGGTCGCTCAGACGGCCGCATCCCTCGACCCGGTGCTGTACGAGAATCTTCACCGCAGCCTGCTGCAGCTGGAGCGCACCACCCGCGACCTGCAGCAGAGCGTCATGTCGATCCGTCTGGTGCCGATCAGCATTGTCTTCAGCCGTTTCCCGCGCATGGTGCGTGAGCTGGCCGCCAAACTGGGCAAACAGGTTGAGCTGAAAACCATCGGCGACTCGACCGAACTGGACAAGGGACTGATCGAGAAGATCACTGACCCGCTGACCCATCTGGTGCGCAACTGTATGGACCATGCCCTGGAGACGCCCGATACGCGGATCGCAGCCGGTAAGGATGCAAGCGGCACGATCACTCTGCGGGCCTCGCAGATCGGCGGCAGGATCGTGATCGATGTGATCGATGACGGCGCCGGCCTGAATCGCGCCAAAATCCTGTGCAAGGCCGCTGAGCGCGGCATCCCCGCCTCCGACAGCATGAGCGACGAGGAGGTCTGGCAGCTGATCTTTGCTCCCGGCTTCTCAACCGCGGAAGCGGTGACCGATATCTCCGGGCGCGGCGTGGGCATGGACGTTGTGCTGAGAAATGTGCAATCCATCGGCGGCAGGGTGCAGATCATTTCGGAGCAGGGCAAGGGCACGCGTGTCACGGTCAGCCTGCCACTGACCCTGGCCATACTGGACGGGCTTTCGGTTGCCGTCGGCAGCGAAAAGTTCATCATCCCCCTCAACTCCATCACCGAATCCCTGCAGCCGCTAGCCGACAGCCTGAAGAGCGTCAACGGCAAGCGGGTCATCCATGTCCGCGGCGAGTACATCCCGATCGTTCCGCTCCATGAACTGTTCCATCTGAAGACGTCCGTTACCGAGCCGGAAAAAGGGATTCTGGTGCTGGTGGATGTGGATGGAGAGAAAGCGGCCGTGCTGGTCGATACGCTGCTAGATGAGCACCAGGTGGTCATCAAGAGCATCGAAACAAATTACCGCAAGGTGGCGGGAACGGCCGGAGCCACGATTCTCGGCGACGGTCGGGTGGCCTTGATCCTGGATGTGGCTTCTCTGCTTGAGATGCGCAAATCCTCGGCCTTTGCCCAATAACGATAAGCTTCAGGAGGTACACCAGCATGCAGTCCGTTCACGAAACAGCAAACAACAACCAGATGGGCCTCCCCTCGGAATACCTGACGTTCACCCTGGGCAACGAGGAATACGGCATCGACATCCTCAAGGTGCAGGAGATCCGCGGTTACGACACCGTTACCCACATCGCCAATGCCCCTGAATTCATCAAGGGGGTCATCAATCTGCGCGGAGTAATCGTCCCGATTGTTGACATGCGCATCAAGTTCAAGGTGGGGGAACCGACCTACCACGAGTTTACGGTGGTCATCATCATGAACGTTCTGGACCGAGTCATCGGCATGGTCGTGGATGGCGTCTCCGACGTGGTGGCTCTGGCGCCGGAGCAGATCAGGCCGACCCCCGAAATGGGCGCGGCCCTTGACACCCACTACATTACCGGTCTCGGCACGGTCAACGACCAGATGCTAATTCTAGTGGATATTGAAAAGCTGATGAGCAGCGAAGAAATGCAGATCATAGACCATTCGAACTAACTATAAATTTCACAGAAAGGCGGTACACCATGAAAATCAAGAGTTTTAAAGACTGGAAAATCCTGACGAAGATCCTGAGCATTTCAATCACCACCATCGTGCTGCTGACTCTGGGTGTTCTGTTCTATCTGCTCCCCTCCATCGAAAAGCGTCTGATGGATGAGAAGATGCGGGCAACAAAAGGGGTCGTGGAGACGGCCCACTCGTTGATCGAAAGCCACCTCCAGGATGCCAAAGACGGAAAGGTCTCCGTTGAAGAGGCCAAGGCCAGTGCGCTGGAGAACATCAAGGATCTGCGCTATCAGGGTAGCGAGTATTTCTGGGTCAACGACCTGGAACCGAAGATTTTGGCTCACGGCGTCAAACCGGAACTGGTTGGCAAGAACGCGGCCGACATCAAGGACCCCCATGGCAAGCAGATTTTCGTGGAATTCGCCAAGATAGCCAAGGAACAGGAAGCCGGCGGTACGGTTGACTATCAATGGGCAAAGCCCGGCGCCAGCCAGCCGGTGGACAAGATATCCTATGTCAAGCTTGTCAAGGAGTGGAACTGGATCGTCGGCAGCGGCATCTATGTTGATGATGTCAAGAAGGAAGTAACCAGGATGCGCTGGCAGATTCTAGGTGCCACGGCGCTTCTGTCAATTGTCGTGTTCGCCTTTGCCTGGCTGGTGGCCAGACGCATAAAAGCGGCGCTCGACAAGGCCATCATCGCTTCGGAGCGGATTGCATCGGGAGACCTGACAGGAAAGATTGAAATCGACAGCCACGATGAAACCGGCCAGCTTCTGGAATCACTGCGCGAGATGAATCAGGGGCTGGCCCAGATCGTCGGCGAAGTGCGCAACGGCGCCGACTCCATCGCCACCGCCACCGAGCAGATCTCGGCCGGTAATGCCGACCTTTCCCAGCGCACCGAGGAGCAGGCCTCGGCCCTGGAGGAGACCGCCTCCAGCATGGAGGAGCTGACCTCCACCGTCAAACAGAACGCCGATAACGCCCAGCAGGCCAACCAGTTGGCAATCAGCGCCAGCGGTGTCGCGGTCAAGGGTGGCGACGTCATCAACAAGGTGGTTCGCACGATGGAGTCGATCACCGACAGTTCCCGCAAGATATCTGACATCATCGGCGTGATCGACGGCATCGCCTTCCAGACCAACATCCTGGCTCTGAACGCTGCCGTAGAGGCGGCCCGGGCCGGCGAGCAGGGACGCGGCTTCGCTGTCGTGGCGGCCGAGGTGCGCAGCCTGGCCCAGCGCAGCGCGGCAGCCGCCAAGGAGATCAAGACCCTGATCGAGGATTCGGTTGGCAAGGTCCAGGACGGCAGCAAGCTGGTGGAAGAGGCCGGGCATACCACCCAGGAGATCGTCACCAGCATCAAGCGGGTAACCGATATCATGGCCGAGATCTCGGCCGCCTCCCTGGAGCAATCCAGCGGCATCGAACAGGTCAACACCGCCATCACCCAGATGGACGATGTCACCCAGCAGAACGCCGCTCTGGTGGAAGAGGCGGCGGCAGCGGCCGAATCACTGGAAGAGCAGGCCCTGCAGCTGGTGCAGGTCGTCACCCGTTTCAAAATTGAATCCGCAGCGGCTGGAACGCAAAGGATTGCGGCGGAACGAGTCGTGCACAAGGTAGAAGCGCCACACTCTAAAACCAGTCTCAAAAAAAACAGGCAGTCTCCTGCGGCGAAACTGACCATTAAGCCGCTACCACATGAATTTATCGCAGCGCAATCCACCAACCACGATGATGACTGGAAGGAATTTTAGGGGCTTGTCTGCTGAGATGGTCGCTATGGGGAGCTGGAATGCAGGATACAACCGATAACACAAAACCGGCACTTCCCAGGCAAAACTACAGTAAGGAGCTGTTACTCTTCAAATTCACGGAAGAGAATTTTGCCCGGATCCGCAAACTGATTTACCGGGTTGCGGGCATCTCCCTGGCCCCGGGCAAAAAGGATCTGGTTTACAGTCGTCTGGCACGCCGCCTCAGAGTGAGGCGGCTCGACTCCTTTGCAGAATACCTGCAGCTGCTGGAAAATGGCGATCTGGCAGAACGGGAGGAATTCGTCAACGCCCTTACCACAAACCTGACGTCATTTTTCAGGGAAGCCCATCACTTTCCGATCTTGGCCCGGCACCTGGCGGATCTCCCCCGAAACCGTCCGGTCTCCATCTGGACCTGCGCATCGTCCAGCGGGGAGGAACCCTACTCCATTGCCATGACGGTTGTGGACCATTTCAAAAGCTTTGACGCGCCGGCACAGATACTGGCAACGGATATCGATACAAACGTCCTTGAGCGGGCGCGGCGGGGGATTTATCCCCTGGATCAGCTAAAAAAACTTTCCCAGGCCCAACTGAAGAGATTTTTCCTGCGAGGCGAAGGTAAACAGGAAGGTTTTGCCAAGGTGAGACCAGAATTACAGAAGATGATCACCTTCCGACGCATCAATCTGCTCGACAGCCAGTGGCCGATCAGCGAAAGGTTCGATGCGATCTTCTGCCGCAACGTGATGATATATTTTGACAAACAGACACAGTACGCAATTCTCAAGAAGGTAGCGCCCTATCTGCAGCCGAACGGCCTCTTTTTTGCAGGTCATTCGGAGAGTTTTCACCATGCCGTGGATCTTTTTCGGCTGTGCGGGAAAACGGTTTATTCACCCAGAAACTGATTCCAGTTTCAAATCAGAGATGCAATCAAGGCGGCGAGGACTGAGGCGACGAAGGCGTACAAATAGTACGTTGAGGAGCTGAAGACGAGCCAACGAAGATGGCGCTTTGATTTGGAATTGGAATGACAAGATAGCGAGACCACATGGAAAGAAGCAGGCATTTCTCAAAAAGGACATATTTTGATCGCATTTTCAATGCCCTGGCGGTCAAGATACTTCCCGGAGAATATCATGTTACCGATAAAAACATCATGATCTCCACGGTGCTGGGATCATGCGTTTCGGTCTGTATCTATGATCGCATCAATGGTGTCGGGGGGATGAATCACTTCATGCTGCCTGGAGACAAACCGGGACCGGCAAGGGTAATGAATCCTTCAGCCAGATACGGTATCCATGCCATGGAACTACTGCTCAAGCATTTCATCAAACTGGGGGGCAGACGGGACAGCCTGGAGGCCAAGGTGTTCGGTGCCGGGAAGGTAATGAACGGCATGAGTGACGTCGGCAGCCAGAACGCCGAGTTTGCCCTGCGGTATCTGAAGGCCAGAAATATTCAGGTTGTCGCGCTGGATGTGGGTGACATCTATCCGCGCAAGGTTTTTTTCTCACCGGCCAGCGGCCAGGCCTTTGTGAAAAGAATCAGCAACCAGACGTTATCCCAGGAGCTACTTGCACCTTCCCAAGAGGTTTGACCCATGGTGAACAAGATTCAAAAAGTAACGCTGTCGGACATGATTCTCTGCCTTTCACGGGTCATGGAGTGGATCAGCCCGACCATAGTCAGACACCAGATGAGAGTGGCCTACATCGCCCAGAGTATCGCCAAGGAGCTGGAGCTTTCCCTGGAACTGCAGTACCAGCTGGCGCTGGCCGGCATGCTCCATGATATCGGTGCCTTTTCCCTGAAAGAAAGGATCTATTTCGCACATTATGATACCGACCCCGAACTCATTCAGATCCATGCGGAACTGGGCTACCAGCTCCTGAAAAATTTCAAGCCGTTTGGTACCGTTGCGAAGTTGATCCGGAATCATCATTGCGGGCAGCATGGCACGGTACCCTTAAGAAACGCAGGTACGAATTCGGTCTATAGCCAGATCATTCTCCTGGCAGGCATGGTAGATGCCTCCATTTGCGGGGAGCGGGAGATTCTCGGCCAGGTTCCGGATATCTGCAGCACCATCGGGAAGGATGCCGGCTCTGTTTTCAGGCCCGAATACGTGCAGGCCTTCACAAAACTGGCTGAGCGGGAATACTTCTGGTTCAATCTCGACTCGGCTTCCATCAACGAGACGGTTATCGACAGTTTGCGTTATTTCAACGTCGAACTCGACATCAGCGACATGGTCGACCTGAGCAAGGTCTTCAGCCATCTGATCGACTTTCAATGTCACTTCACAGCAAGCCATTCCAGCGGAGTTGCCGGAACAGCGGGAGCGCTGGCAAATCTCTACAGTTTTTCCGAAAGCGGTTGTCAGATGATGAAGGTAGCCGGCTATCTCCATGACATCGGCAAATTGACCATCCCTCCCAGGATACTGAACAAACGGGAAAAATTGACTTCAGAGGAATTCAACGTCATCAAGAAACACCCCTTCTGGACGTATCGCGCCCTGAACAATATCAGAGGGCTGGAAGAGATCAACAGCTGGGCTTCCTTTCATCACGAACGGATCGATTCCTGCGGCTATCCCTTCCGTTATAAGGGGCCGGAACTCCCGCTCGGTTCCCGCATCATCGCCGTTGCGGATGTCTTTACGGCCCTGACCGAGGACCGTCCCTACCGTAAGGGGATGGAAATCAAGAATGTCCGGAACATCATACACGAGATGGTCGCAGACCGCGGTCTGGACAGCGGAGTCGTGTCAATGCTGTTCAACAATTACCAGCGCATTGACGAGGCAAGACAGCAGGAACAGGCCTATTCGGCACAGCTCTACAGTGAGTTTTACGACTCGACCAAGGTAAGTCATCAGAGCAGCCGTTACGCGGTGTAATCTCGACGTAATTTTGCCGGACATGCCGTTGCGGGAAGGTTAGCGGGGACATCTATGCCAATCAAAGTTCTCATCATTGACGATTCAGCCCTCATCCGCACTCTTTTGAGCGAGATCATCAACAGGCAGCCCGACATGGAAGTGGTCGGCACCGCCCCTGATCCGCTGGTGGCACGGGAAAAGATCAAGACACTCAACCCCGATGTCCTGACTCTGGACGTGGAGATGCCGAAGATGGACGGCCTTGTTTTTCTCGAAAAACTGATGCGGCTGCGCCCCATGCCGGTGGTCATGGTTTCATCTCTGACCGAAAAGAGCTCCTCCATCACCCTGCAGGCCCTGGAGCTGGGGGCGGTTGACTTCGTAACCAAGCCGAAGATCGACATCCGCAACGGTTTGCAGGAGTATGCCCAGGAACTTGCCGAAAAAATCCGGGGAGCTGCCAAGGCCCGTCTACGGCAGCCAGTAGCGAGAAATGCCGCGCATGGCACGGTTGAGCAGAAAAACTCGGCCGATGTTGTGCTGGCGGCCGAACATCGGACCTTTGCCACCACCGAGAAGATCATCCTGTTGGGCGCATCCACCGGCGGCACCGAAGCCTTGAAGGCGTTTCTGGTGGACATGCCGCCCGATTGCCCCGGCATCCTGATAACTCAGCACATGCCGGAAACCTTTACGAAAACCTTTGCCAAACGCCTGGACAGCCTGTGCAGGATAGCCGTAAAAGAGGCCGAACATGGCGAACGGGTGCTGCCGGGCCATGCCTACCTGGCACCGGGCAACCGTCATCTGCTGCTTAAGAGAAGCGGAGCCAATTATGTCGCCGAACTTTCCGACGGGCCTGCTGTAAGTCGGCACCGGCCTTCGGTGGATGTTCTCTTCCGCTCGGCGGCCAACTGCGCCGGCAAGAACGCAATTGCCGTAATCATGACCGGCATGGGGGATGACGGCGCCGCCGGCATGCTGGAGATGCATCAGGCCGGCGCCCATACCCTGGCCCAGGACGAGCAGAGCTGCGTGGTGTTTGGCATGCCCAGGGAAGCCATTGCCAAAGGAGGTGTGGATGAGATCGCACCATTACCCGAACTGTCCAGGCGGGTGTCAGCATGGCTGTCAGCCCAGGGCAAGCGCGGATTTCGGGTCTAGGCGGTCCATCAGGAGGCGGGATCATCTGATCCCGTTGCTTGTAGCAGTACAATGGTGATCGTATGCGAACGACAAAGAAGTTGATAGTAGCCAACAGTCTGATCGCACTCGTGATAGTGCTGAGCTTTGCCATGTTCTCACTCAGCCGCCTTTATACGGAAAGTCTCCGTGAAGAACATAAAAACCTGGAAAGATCCATCCGAACCTTCTGGGAACTGATCGGACACAAGGGCACTGGATTCAGACTTGTCGGCGGCCAGCTGCTGGTGGGCGACTACGTCATTAACGGCAATTTCGAAGTACCTGACAAGGTCCAGGAAATTTTCGGCGGAGTGGCAACCGTCTTCATGGGCGATGTGCGCGTATCCACCAACGTCCTGAATGACAATGGCAAGCGGGCCGTGGGCACCCGCCTTGTAGGCCCGGCCTATGAAGCCGTCTTCAAGCATGGCAAATCCTATCGCGGGGAAACACTTATTCTCGGCCAGCCCTATCTGTCCGCCTACGATCCTATCAGGGACAATAACGGCGATATCATCGGAGTGCTTTTTGTCGGCGCAAAGAAAAGTTCCTTTCTGGAAGAGTTCAACCAGATCAGGTCACCGATCATCTTCATGCTGGCGGTTTTGCTGACCAGCCTGGCAATAGTGTCCCTGCTGCTGCTGAAAATGACCCGTAAATTCGAGAGTGCTGAGGCCAACAACCTCAACTTCCTCAAAACACTCCTGAACACCATACCCAGTCCCATATTTTACAAGAATTCCACAGGGCACTATCTTGGTTGCAACAAAGCTTTTGAGTCGTATGTTGGACTGTCGCAAGATGAACTTGTCGGAAAAACAGCCCATGAACTTTGGCTAAAGGAGTTGGCGGACAGATACCAGCAGCAGGACCAGGCACTACTCAATAATCCAGGCATGCAGTTCTATGAGTCTTCCGTCACTCATGCCGACGGCAAACTGCATGACGTCATCTTCAACAAGGCGACCTTCCTGGGAAGTGACGGCAGTGTAGGCGGTCTGGTCGGGGTTATCCTTGATATTTCCGAGCGAAAACAGGCAGAAAGAGAGTTGGCGTTTCGCAATATTCTCTTGTCCGTTCAGCAGGAATCTTCCATTGACGGTATCTTGGTTGTCGATGAAAACGCCAAAATCCTTTCATACAATCGGCGCTTTAGAGAAATAATGAACATTTCACCTCAATTGCTGGAGTCTAAAGACGACAGCCCCGTCCTTGAATATGTTACCGGACAAGTGGTCAATCCCGACCTTTTCCTGGAAAGAGTCAAATACCTTTATGCCCACCAGCATGAGACCAGTCGCGATGAGATCGAGTTGCAGAATGGCAGCATACTGGACCGCTATTCCGCGCCACTGCATGGCAGCGACGGGCGCTACTACGGCAGACTATGGACCTTCCGCGACATCACCGACCGCAAACACGCAGAAGAAAAGGTAAAAAACGCCTACCAGCAGATGCTGGATATCGTCGAGTTCCTGCCCGATGCCACCTTTGTCCTGAATGAGCAAAAGCGGGTAATTGCCTGGAACAAAGCCATGGAAGCGCTGACCGGGGTAGTTAAATCTGAAATTCTTGGCAAAGGGGATTATGAGTACTCCCTACCTTTTTACGGTGAGCGCAGGCCGCTTCTGATCGATTATCTCGGTGAGGATGATGACGAACTAAGAAACCACTACGAATATGTACAAAGGGATGACCGGACCATCTTCGCCCAGGTCACCCTGCCCCCTTTGAACAATCGAGAGTCCCGCTTCGTTTCCATCACCGCCTCCCCCCTGTACGACAGATGCGGCAAGCAGGTCGGCAGCATACAATCAGTCCGTGACGTAACCGAAAACAGACACGTCAATCAGGAAAAATCAAGGCTTGAGCTGCAACTGCAACATTCCCGGATGATGCAATCGGTCATGGTCCAGCTGGGACATGACCTGAAAACCCCACTTACCCCGCTGACTACACTGCTCCCGATCTTCAGCAAACAGATAAATGATCCCCAACTGAAGAGGTTGGTTGATATCTGCAGTGAAAACGCACTGCAGATCAGTGAACTCATAGACAAGACCCTCAACCTGGCCAGCCTGTCAACCATGCTCACCTCGGCCGAACACAAGAACATCGTGCTGACCTATGCACTGGATGCACTTCTCGCAAGCAGTTTTGGGGATGTGTCCTGCCAGAACGCCATTGCCCCTGACATTGTCATTCAGGCCGTGCCGGATCAGCTCAACAAACTCTTTGCAAACCTGATTTCAAATGCCATCAACTATTCACCGCCAGCGGGAATTGTTCGCATAACCGCCGAACAGACGGAGACAGACGTAACGATAGCGGTGCGTGATGAAGGCATCGGCCTTGTTCCCGAACATCTGGAGCGGATCTTCGATGAGTTCTACAAGGTGGACGAATCACGCCACGAACTGGCCAGGTCGGGGCTTGGCCTCTCCATCTGCAGGAGGATCGTGCTCAATCACCAGGGCAAGATCTGGGCTGAAAGCCCGGGCACCGGCAAAGGGACGACGATATTTTTCACTCTGCCACGAAACATTCAACAGTCCAATTAAGAGTAAAAAGGAGCCGGCAACGTTATGGAAACTAAAGTGATGATCGTCGATGACAATGAGTACATCCGGGAATCCGTTGAGATCCTTCTCCAGACGGAAGGAATTCAGATAGTGAGCTCCGCAAGCGGCAATGAATGTCTGGATCAGCTGGAAACGGGGTTCAGGGGGGTGCTCCTGATGGATATCATGATGCCGATCATGGATGGCTGGGACACCATTCGCCAGATCGTGAAGAGAGGACTTTACGAGGGCAACATCATTCTCATGCTCACGGCAAAGCGCGAGCCCGACGAAAAGATGGAAGGAATCCAGACATATGTCACCGATTATGTAACCAAGCCTTTCAACCCGATGGAGCTACTTGACATGATCAAGTATTACGCGACCATCCTGAAAAATGAAAACCCCTGCCATGATTCACCCTAATATCGTCATGATCGGCGTGTCAACGGGAGGGCCGATAGCTCTCCGGAAGTTATTCAGCGATCTGCCCCCGCTCAATGCGGCCGTCATCATCGTACTGCACATTCCCCAGGGCATGGATTTTCGCATCGCCAAGGGACTGGACGCAGTGTCATCCATGCCGGTAACCCTGGCCGAAGATGGCGAATATCTGCGGGAACGGCACGTATATCTGGCCCCGGGCGGATTCCATCTTATGTTGGAAGGCAACAGCCGCATCATTCTCCAGGAAGGGCCGCGAATCAATTTTGTGCAGCCATCTGTCGACGTGGCCATGAAATCGGTTATCAAACCTTTGAAAAACGCGAAAATCATCGGCGTCATATTGACGGGAATGGGAAAGGATGGTGCCTCGGGAATAGAACATATCAAGGCCCTCGGCGGTATCACCTTTGCCCAGGACAAGGAGTCCTCCGCCATCTACGGCATGCCGAAAGCCGCCGCGGATACCGGAGCGGTGGATTTCGAATGTGCACCCCATAAAATCCGGAAAAAAATTGCTGAACTTCTTGAAGGGAGCGGGAAATAACAATGACAAAAATCATTATGACTGCTGACGACTCGGCCAGTGTGCGCCAGATGGTGGCATTCACCCTGAAGCAGAACGGTTATGACGTGGTTGAGGCCGTTGACGGCAGGGATGCCCTCGCCAAACTTGGCAGCCAGAAAGTGGACATGCTCATCACTGACCTCAACATGCCCAACCTGGATGGCCTGGGACTGATCAGGGGGGTCCGTTCGGGAAGCACCAACAGAATGATCCCCATTATCATGCTGACCACGGAATCCCAGGACACCAGGAAGGCCGAAGGAAAAGCCGCCGGCGCCACCGGTTGGATCATCAAGCCGTTCAAACCGGAGCAGCTGATTGCTGTCGTGAAAAAGGTTATCGGCTGAGACAGTCTGTCTCCGCGGCTATCCTGCCGGCCACCCTGGACGGCATTTCTTCAAACCACCCTTTTCCTGCCGGCAGTGCTACTGAGCGGTCCAGCCGCCGTCCACAGGAAGCGCCGTGCCGGTGATCTGGTCGGCGGCAGCTGAGCAGAGGAACAGCGCCAACTGTCCCAGCTGGTCGATGCTGACGAACTGCCGCGAAGGCTGCTTTTCCGCCAGCAGGTTGCGCCCCCCCTCCTCCATATCCACCCCCAGGGCCTGGGCCCGGGCCACGATCTGCGGCTCGATCAGTTCGGTGCGGGTCCAGCCGGGACAGATGGCGTTACTGGTGATCCCCTGTCCGGCGGTTTCCAGAGCCACCACCTTGGTCAACCCCACCAGACCGTGCTTGGCGGTCACATAGGCCGCCTTGTTGGCCGAGGCCACGAGGCCGTGCACCGAGGCGATATTGATGATCCGCCCCCAGCCGCCAGTCTTCATGTGGGGCAGGCTGTGCTGAATGGTGTGGAACGAGGCGGAGAGATTGACGGCAATGATGGCATCCCATTTTTCGGGCGGGAAGGAGTCCACCGGCGCCGTATGCTGGATGCCGGCGTTGTTGACCAGAATGTTGATGTTCCCCAGCTGCGCCACCGTATCGGCCACCAGCGCCCCGATCTCTTCCGGTCGGGTCATGTCGGCCCGGTTGTAGGCCACCGTCACTCCGTATTCCGCCGCCATCCCGTCGCGCAGCCGCTCGATGTCGGCGGCGTCGCCGAAACCGTTCAACATGACGCGACACCCCTGGCTGGCCAGGGCGCGGGCGATGCCCTGCCCGATGCCGCTGGTGGAACCGGTGACAAGTGCACTCTTTCCTGTGAGCATGTCGTCCCCCTAGATCAGCCCCGCAGCTACGGCCAGCGGTGGCTCGGTGCAGTTTCTGATCTCATCCACCGTATGCCCCGGCGCCAGTTCCACCAGCAGCAGGCCCTGCGGGGTCACATCCAGCACGGCCCGGTCGGTGATGATGCGGTTGACCACGCCCTTGCCGGTCAGGGGCAGGGTACACTGATTGAGTATCTTGGGCTCTCCCTGCTTGTTGACATGGTCCATGATGACCACGATCCGCTTGGCACCATGCACCAGATCCATGGCGCCCCCCATCCCCTTGACCATCTTGCCCGGTATGACCCAGTTGGCCAGGTCGCCCGCCGCCGAGACCTCCATCCCCCCCAGAATGGCCAGATCGATGTGCCCGCCGCGGATCATGGCGAAGGATTCGGCGCTGCTGAACAGAGCCGCCCCCGGGATCATGGTGATGGTTTCCTTGCCGGCGTTGATCAGGTCCGGATCCAGCTCCTCCTCGGTCGGATAGGGACCGATGCCCAACAGGCCGTTCTCCGACTGCAGCACCACCCGTTTTCCCGGGGGAATGTAGTTGGCCACCAGGGTCGGCATGCCGATCCCCAGGTTGACATAATAGCCGTCCTCGATCTCCTGGCCGGCCCGCTGCGCGATCTCCTCCCGTGACCAGGTCATAGCTCTGCTCCTTTCCGTACGGTCCTGCGCTCGATACGTTTTTCGTGGTGATCGCACTGGATAATGCGCTGAACATAGATGCTGGGGGTGTGCACCTGATCGGGGTCGATGGCCCCGATATCGACCAGCTGCTCCACCTCGGCAATCGTCACCCGCCCGGCCGCCGCCATCATCGGATTGAAGTTGCGGGCCGTGCGACGGTACTGCAGGTTACCCAGGCCGTCGCCGCGCCAGGCCTTGACCAGCGCATAGTCGGCCTTCAACCCCAACTCCAGCAGGTACTCCTTGCCGTTGAAAACCCGCGTTTCGCGCCCCTCGGCAATCGGCGTACCGACCCCGGCCGGGGTGTAGAAAGCCGGAATGCCGGCCCCACCGGCCCTGATCCGCTCGGCCAGGGTCCCCTGGGGCACCAGCTCCACCTCCAGCTCGCCGGACAGGTACTGGCGCTCGAACTCCTTGTTTTCGCCCACGTAGGAAGCGACCATCTTCCTGATCTGGCGGTTTTCCAGCAGCAGACCGAGCCCCCAGTCATCCACCCCGCAGTTGTTGGAGATGACCGTCAGATTCTTCACCCCTGTTTCGCGCAGGCCGAGGATCAGGTTTTCCGGAATGCCCACCAGGCCGAAGCCGCCGACCATGAGGGTGGCGCCGTCAGGGATGCCGGCCAGCGCCTGTGGTACGGATGTGCAGATCATTTTTTCCTCCCGATGTTTTATAAAGAACGTTTCAGCAGTCTTGCCAGTTCGCCGACGAAGCCGTGCCGAAAGAGCAGGACGCAAATGACGAAGATTCCGCCGATGATGACGGTAATCCAGGATCCCACCGAGCTCAATTCAGACTGGAGCGTCACCACGGTGAATGCGCCGACCAGGGGCCCGAGTACCGTACCGACCCCTCCCAGCAGGGTCATGAGAACCACTTCTCCGGAAGTATGCCAGCTGACATCGGTCAACGAGGCGAGCTGGAATACCAGCGACTTCATCGCACCAGCCATTCCGGCCAGTGCGGCCGAGATCACGAAGGCGGTCAGCTTGAATCGCTCCACTTTGTAGCCCAGTGAGACCGCCCGCGGCTCGTTTTCGCGAATCGCCTTCAAAACCTGTCCGAAGGGTGAATTGATCGTCCTGAAGATGATCCAGAACCCCAGGCAGAACAGGGCGAAAACAAAGTAATACAGGTTGAGTCCCAGGGGATTGCCGCCTACCGTGTAGACATGTCCCAGATCGATCAGCCCGAAGAGTTTGCCGCGGGGAATGCCCTGCAATCCATCCTCGCCGCCGGTGAAAGGCGCCTTCAGTGCCACAAAATAGACGATCTGCGCCAGAGCCAGGGTTACCATGGCAAAATAGATCCCCTGGCGCCGGATGGCCAGACTGCCGACAAGATACCCCAGCAGAGCAGCGAAGAGCGTACCTCCCAGAATCCCTAATTCGGGTGTCAGTCCGCTGTTTTTGACCAGATGACCGGTGATATAGGATGCGCTCCCGAAAAATGCGGCATGGCCGAAGGAGAGCAGCCCGGTGTAGCCAAGCAGCAGATTGAAGGCACAGGCGAACAGCGCAAAGCAGAGCAGCTTCATCATGAACACCGGATAGACAACGAACGGCGCCAGCAGGCCTATGATTATCAGCATGATCCAGATGGTCTTGTTCATCACGACTCCCTGCCGAACAGGCCCGCCGGTTTGACCAGAAGCACCACGACCATGATCAGAAAGATAACCGTGCTGGAGGCGGGCGCATACACCACCTTGGTGAGTCCCTCCACTATTCCCAGCAGCAGGCCGGTAACGATGGAACCCATGATCGATCCCATCCCGCCGATGACCACCACGGCAAACACGGTAATAATCATCTCCGCCCCCATGACCGGGCTGACCGAATAGATCGGTGCGGCAAGCACCCCGGCAAAAGCGGCCAGGGCGACGCCATAGCCGTAGGTCAGCGTGATCATCAGCGGAACATTCACGCCGAAGGCTTTCACCAGTTCCGGGTTTTCCGTGCCGGCGCGCAGATAGGAACCGAGCTTGGTCCGCTCGATGACATACCAGGTACCGAAACAGACCAACAGCGAGATCGCAATCACCCACAGGCGGTATTTGGGGAACATCATGAAGCCGAGATTAACGGCGCCGTTCAGGATTTCCGGTTTGGCCTCGTAGGGATCACCGGAAACGTTGAAGAAATTGGTGAAGACCCCCTGGATAATGAGGGCCAGCCCGAAGGTAAGCAGCAGTCCGTAGAGGTGATCGAACTTGTACAGCCTGCGCAGCATGGTCCGTTCAATCACGACCCCTAACGCCCCCACCACCAGCGGTGCAATGATCAGAGCAGCCCAGTAATTGAGGTGAAAGTCCGGCATCCCGAGCAGGGGGCCCAGGGACGTGAAACCCAGGAGCGCAACGTACGCACCCAGCATATAGAGTGCACCGTGGGCAAAGTTGACAATGTTCAAGAGGCCGAATATCACCGCCAGGCCGAGGCTCAGGATGGCATAGAATACGCCGTTGTTGAGACCCAGCATGACCTGCGACATGACCGTCTGAAGTGTGATATCCATGGTGTGCTCCGTTTGCAGTTGTGCCGCCAGCTCCCCGACCAGCCCCCCTCCCCCCCTGACGCCCCTCCCGATTCAGGAGGGGGCCAAAGGGAGGTTCCTACTTCTTGACCAGCGAACAGGTGCTCTCGGAAAGCGGCATGAAAGCCTGGTCGGCGGGAACGGTTTTGACGATCTTGAGAAGGTCCCACTCCCCCTTGGACTCGGAAGGCTTCTTGACTTCCATCAGGTACATGTCATGCACCATTCGCCCGTCAGCCCTGATTTTGCCGTTGACGGCGAAGAAGTCGCTGATATTCATGGATTTCAGCTTTGCCATGACCGCATCGGAATCATCGCTGCCGGCCGCTTTGATGGCTTTGAGGTAGTTCATGGTGGCTGAGTAGGCTCCGGCCTGATCCATGGTCGGCATGGCCTTGTGGATGGCGAAGTAACGTTTGGCAAAGTCGCGGGTGGCATTGTCCCGATCCCAGTAGAAGCCGGAGGTGAACTGCATCCCCTGGGCCACTTTCAATCCGAGACTTTTTATGTCCGTATCGAAGATCAGCAACCCGACCAGTTTCTGCCCTTTTTTGTCGATGCCGAACTCTCTGGCCTGTTTAATTGCGTTGATGGTATCGCCGCCGGCATTGGCCAGACCGATGATCTGGGCTCCCGATGACTGGGCCTGGAGCAGGTAGGAAGAGAAATCCGCCGTGGAAAGCGGATGCCGTACTGAACCGACCACCTTGCCGCCAAGTTTGGTAACGAATTTGGTGGTATTCTGCTCCAGTGAATGGCCAAAAGCGTAGTCTGCGGTCAGAAAGAACCAGCTCTTGCCGCCACTCGGCACAACCGCTTCTGCGGTCACCTTGCCCAGGGCGTAGGTGTCATAGACATAGTGGATGCCATAGGGGGTGCAGGACTTGTTGGTCAGTTCGGTGCTGGCCGCACCGGTATTCATGGTGATCCGCTTCTTGTCACTCGCCAGTTTCTGCACCGCCAGGGCACAGCCCGAGTTCAGCAGACCGGTGATCATGTCCACCTTTTCATTGTCGATCCACTCGCGGGCCTTGGCCGAGGCGATATCCGCCTTGTTCTGATGATCGGCGCCGATGACCTGAATCGGCTTGCCGAGCACCTTGCCGCCGAAATCCTTGACCGCCATTTCCACTGCAACCTGGGTCCCTTTGCCACCGAGAGTGGAGTAGACCCCCGACATGTCGGTCAGCACCCCGATTTTAACTACGCCGTCGGAAATCCCCGTGTTTGCCGCGCCAGCCATTCCCCCCGTCAGTGCCAGTCCGGCAACTGACAGTGCTGCTATTGAAAACAGATTTTTCATACAGATTCTCCTTTCGGTTTGTATACCTGATCAGACCCCCAGGTATCGATTAAGTTTATCCCTGCTGGAAGCGAGGTTATCCCTGGTGATCATCTCTGCTATGGATCCGTGGTCGATGACATAGTGGCGGTCGGCCAGATCAGCGGCAAAATGAAAATTCTGCTCGACCAGAATGATGGTGAATCCCTTTTCTTTAAGCTGGGCAATCAGTCGTCCCAGGGCCTGAACGATTACCGGTGCCAGTCCTTCGGTGATTTCATCCAGCAGCAGCAGCTTCGCCCCGGTGCGCAGGATCCTCGCCATGGCCAGCATCTGCTGTTCTCCACCGGAAAGACGGGTTCCCATGCTGTTGCGCCGCTCCTTCAGATTGGGGAACATGGCGTAGATATCAGGCAGTGACATGCCCCCCTCTTTCACCACCGGCGGCAGCAGCAGGTTCTCTTCAACGGTCAGGCTGGAAAAGATCCCGCGCTCCTCAGGGCAGTAGCCGATGCCGTGGTGGGCGATCCTGTGCGTCGCCATGGCGATGGTTTCATCCCCATTGACCGTGATGGAACCGCTCCGCCGCCCAACCAGCCCCATGATCGACTTGAGGATGGTCGTCCGGCCGGCACCGTTGCGCCCCAGCAGCGTAACCAGCTCACCCTCCCCTACAGTCAGATCGACGCCGTGCAGGATATGGGATTCACCGTACCAGGCTTGCAGACAGGAGATCTGCAACATGTTTCTGCTCTCGCTTTCAGACATGCTCACTCCCCATGTAGGCTTCCAGCACCTGCGGGTTGCGGGACACCTCGTCATACGCCCCCTCGGCCAGGATCGAGCCGCGTTGCAGCACCGTGATCCGGTCGGCCAGGGTGGAAACCACCTTGAGATTATGCTCGACCATCAGGATGCTCCGGTTGGCGGATACCTGCTTCACCAGGGCGGTGATCTTGCTGACATCCTCGGCGCCCATCCCCTGGGTCGGCTCATCCAGCAGCATCAGTTCCGGCTCCAGGGCCAGGGTGGTGGCAATCTCCAGGGCCCGCTTGCGGCCATAGGCCAGTTCGCCGGTGACCTCATGGGCATATTCGGCCAGACCGACTGCATCCAGCAGTTCCATGCCCCGTCCCTCCAGCTTCTGCAGGCAGCGGTCACTTTTCCAGAAATGGTAAGAACTGCCGGTGGTGCGCTGCAGGGCCAGCCTGACATTTTCCAGCGGCGTCAGGTTGGGAAATACCGCCGAAATCTGAAAGGAGCGGATCACTCCTCGCAGGGCGATATCGGCCGGCTTTTCATGGGTGATGTCGTCACCGTTGAACAGGATCGTACCGGTGGTGGGGATCAGGAACTTGGTCAGCAGGTTGAAGACCGTGGTCTTTCCGGCGCCGTTGGGGCCGATCAGGGCGTGGATATGTCCGCGCCGCACCTGCAGGTTCACGTCGTTGACCGCCGTAAAGCCCTTGAAGTCCTTGGAGAGTTTGCGCGTTTCGAGGATGTAGTCCGCCATTGCCATTCTCCGTTTCAGTGGGACATGAGTACCGGCACCGTCATCTGCTCCAGCAGATGACGCGCCACGGAGCCCAGCGCCATTTTGCCCTGGGGAGTATGGGCATAGGCCCCCATCACCAGCAGGTCGAAACCCTCGTCGCAGGCCCGGTTGAGCAGGGCATCGCCCACCGAGGCGTTGGTGACAATCATCCGTTCGCCGTTGGCGCTGATGCCGTGCCGCCCCAGGTGTTCACGGATGTTCGCGCACAGGCTCGCGCCGTCGTCATCATAGGTTTCGGAGCTGTTGATGGCCAGGATATCCACCCGCCGGGCCTGCCTGAGCAACGGCAGTGCATCGTTGACCGCCCGGGTAGCTTCCCGTCCCGCTTTCCAGGCCACCAGCACCCGCTCGCCCACTGCGGGAAACAGGCCGGCATAGGGAACAATCAGCACCGGCCGACCGGCACTCAGCACCAGCCGCTCGGGCAGATCGGAGGGAACGTCACTGTCTTTGGCCGTTGGGTTGGACTGGCCGACGATCACCAGATCGGTATAGTGGGCATGGTGGCTGATGATCTCGGTCAGGCCGACGCCGATCACCGACCAGTCCACACACTGCCATTCAGCCTCGATGCCAGCCTGGGCCACTTTCTTATCAAACATCTGACGCACCGCAATCGCTGCCGTTTCGGCCTGATCGTTGTTCGGCTGGTAATACTGATGGGTGATGACATACAACCCGATCAGACGAGCCCGAAACCGGGCGGCCAGGATGATGGCCACATCCAGCCGGGCGCTGCAGCCGCCGCTGCTGTCCATATGGACCAGAATATCCGCTAATGCCATCGGAGGCCTCCCTGGCGCCGTACTGTAAAACATTTTTATACCAATCTACCAATACCTCGCCCCCTGTTGTCACACAATAACAGCGGGAACACATTCTATTCACAATGATTAGCAATAGACGGGCCAATTTTAGCACAACCCGCGCAACGCATTATTGTGACACTGTTTTATTTACTTCAGATACATATCACAGCCCAAATCCGCTCAGGCAACTGCCACATTTTTCCAATTTTATGGAAAAACAAAGGGCGGGTGTCGAATTTATTCGACACCCGCCCGGGATTCCATTGCCGCCAAAAAGCAACAACATGCTTATTTTTCTGATGAATTATTCCGTGATCATATTTTTCCAATTTCCTGGAAGGGGTTTCCAGATTTCTGGAAAGCCGTAGCCACACTCGGCAGGTATCAATTCAAGGTCAGCTGAGGCCATACTGCTCAAGCTTGGCGTACAACGACGACTTGCTGATGCCGAGCCGGCCGGCGGCGGCCATTTTGTCACCCTTCTCCTCATGCAGTGCCCGGCGAATGACTTCCCCCTCCAGCTGGGACAGCTGGAACTTGAGGGTGAGCTGCCGATCAGGCGGCACCCGCCCTTCGGCGCTGAGGGTGATGCTGCGGGGGATGTCCTGGCGGGTGATCAGGTTGCCGCTCTTCACGTACAGGGCCTGCTCCAGCACGTTGCGCANNCAGCTCGCGCACATTGCCGGGCCAGGAGTAGGCCATGAAAACAGCCTCGGCACCGGCATCCATCCCTTCCACCGGAATGCCGGTATCCCTTTCCAGTTGCCTGAGGATCTTCCCGGTCAGAAGGGCGATGTCGTTCTTCCTCTGGCGCAGCGGCGGGATGGCCAGCTTGAGAACGTTAAGGCGATAAAAGAGGTCATTGCGAAACAGCCCCTGCTCCACCAGCGCCTCCAAGTCCTTGTTGGAGGCGGCGATGATGCGCACATCCACCACTTCCGGCTGCTCCGATCCGACCGGCTCGATCTCCCGCTCCTGCAGCACCCGCAACAGCTTTACCTGCATCAGCAGCGGCATCTCGCTGACTTCGTCCAGAAAAATCGTGCCCTTGTCGGCCAGGGAGAACTTGCCTTTCTTCCCCTTTTTCTGGGCTCCGGTGAAAGCGCCTTCCTTGTAGCCGAACAGTTCCGACTCGAAGAGACTCTCCGGAATGGCCGCGCAGTTGACCTTGACGAAGGGCCCCAGGGCCCGGTTGCTGGCAGTATGAATGGCCTGGGCGAACATCTCCTTGCCGGTGCCGCTTTCCCCCTCCAGCAGCACCGTGGTGTCGGAACGGGCCACCCTGCGCCCCAGCTCCTTGACCTTTTCCAGTTCCTGGCTGGTGCCGACGATGTTGTCGAAGGAGTACTTGGCCCCCAGACGCTTGCTCAGCTCCTTCTTGTAGTACTCAAGCTCGCTCTTGAGGCGCTTGAAGCGGTCGATCATGGCGAACATGTCGTCCACGTCCTGGAACATGACCTTGCCCACCACCGCCACCACCCGGCCCCCTTCGAAAATCGGGATGCGGCTGCAGACCATCTCGTGACCGCGGATCTTCTGGATCTGGGCGATCTCGGCCACGCCGGTCCGGGCGACGATATGCATGCGGGTATTCTCCACCACCTCGGTGACCTTGCGGCCGACAACATCGTCCATCTTTGCGCCGAGAAAATCGGCGTAGGCCTGGTTTACCTTGAGGATGACGCCTTCGGCATCGGTGATGATCAGCCCTTCGTAGGCGTTGTCGATGGCGACTTCCAGCATCTTGAGCGCCTTGCCGGATTCGCTGGCCCGGGCGGCCAGCCCCTGCATCATGCGATGAACCCAGCCGCTGCGATGTATCTTCATCTCTGGCTCCTGATTACGGGCCTGCGCGGCTCGCAGAACGTTGGATGCTTTGACAGAAGTGGGCAGTGTAGCAACACGCCCCGCTATTATCTACATATTTTGGACGTCAGGAAACTGCTAGTCGGAAGTCATCTCCAGTGATGCGGAGGAATCACGCCAGAGGGTTAACGCTTTTCTGACCTCTCTATCCACATACGAAAAAACCCGCTGGACTGTGTCGTGGGAGCCGGTGCGGGAGTGCCCCGTGACCTTGATCAGCTGAAATCCCAGCCGGTCATACGCCGCGTAAAACGCGCTATAGAGAGCTGCATTTGTCAAGGGTTGTCCCGAGCGTCTGGCAATGAAATCACTGTCTACCAAACGGGCCCTTCTCCCCAAAAGCCCGGCAACGCACTGGGAATCGATATAAATCCGCAGATTCTCACCAACCGGGCCGGCGAGTTCATCCTGCAAATCCTCCAAAGCCCACAAGACAGTCTGGACCTCCAGCGTTGTCGATGAAGTCTCCGTAAACCTCCTGATTTTAAGGCGTGCGGACACTTCGCCGTGCTGGATGTCGTGGGGCTCGGCCTCCAGGAACGAGACGGGAACAAACAGATAGCCGCCAATGCCCAGCCTAGCCTGTGGATTCAGGCTCACATCCGTAAAAAGAGCAAATCTGTTCATAATAATGTGTACACCTGGTTGTTGAATTTAAGCGTCAGAACGGCGACCAACGATTCAACACTAAAAAAAAGCAGTTCAACACAGAGACACTGAGGCACAGAGTTAACATAAGAAATTAAATCAAATGGTTCATGTTATTCTGTATTTGTGGATTCACCTGACAGGTTAATTATTCATTTCTTTTTTATTCAATGATTTCTCAGTGCTCTCTGTGTCTCAGTGTTTCAACTGCCGTTTAAAGGTTCAATCCGGAAATGTGACCATCAAACAGGAGGCGCACCTAGCAGCAGGCGGTTTTTGGGAGTGATTTCGCCCGGAATCCGCTGGGTAATGACGCGGTAGCCCGCCTCACGCAGACGGCCGGCCCGGTACACATCCTGGGCCAGCGGCCCGTCCAGCCACCCCTGCAGACCGCCCATCTCACCGGCAGCCAGATCGTGACAGCAGGGGAGCACCGCCACCCGCGCCCCGACCGCGATGGCCCGTTCCAGGACCAGATCGGTCAGTCCGCCGCAGGCATGCACCGATACGACCAGGTCGCCCGGCAGCAGCGCCACCTGTTCCAGGTCCTGCTGCACGAACTGCAACCGGCCGGCCAGACGCGGCCAGTCCTCCTCCAGGCAGGCAGCCAGTTTGGCGGCCTGCTCCGGGATGCGCCGGTCAACGGCCAGGGCCGCCGACGAGCTGTCATCCAGCAGCAGCAGAATGTACGCCAGCAGCCCGTGTCCACAGGCCAGATCAACCACCCTCCCCCCCGGAAGCGGCGCCGCACCCGTCGTGCCACCTCCCAGGCCTCATACAGTTCCTTGCGGGGCAGACAGCCTGCCCGGCAGACGCTCCGGGCCAGCCGGTCGAAAAGCGTCTCGCCGGGGAACTGCGGCAGGAGCCGTTCGGTAAGTCGATTGCGTGATGAACGATCCATGTTGTTCCTCACCAGTTCCGCTGCCACTTATCCCCTGTGGCAGAGCGGAGCCGCGATTATACCGTTATTACCTGCTTATGGATACGTGCAAGGAGTTCGGGAAGGGATAAAGCAAGGCGGGTAGCGCGGTGGGATTCGGAACAGGCGGGACAGCAGGGACGGGAAGGCACAGGCCGTCACGTCAAAACTGTCCCGGAGACGTTCCTGTTGCGACTGTCAGAAATAGGTGACCTGCAACTGAGGTGCAAGAGAAGAGCGACTAACACCGGTGGTATCATCAATTTCGATCAGACCGGGTGTTACGATCCCCAGGTCCTCCAGGATCCGCACCTGGAAACTGGGCAGCCCCAAACGCTGTACCTCCGTCATCAACGGTGTCACGTCAATCGTTACGTGTCTGCCGACATCTGTCCGAAAAACCGGAAATACGATCGAGGGTGCCAAGGGGGGCAACTGGGTGCGATCATAATCAGTCGGCACCAAAGTGGGCGGTTGAAAGGAGACAAGATCGATACGGATCGGAACCCTATCCGTAAACTGCTGAAGAACAATACTGTCGATGAATATGTCCAGGAATGCCGACGCTATGATGGCGTTTACGGGAACTCCATTAGTACCGGACAGGGGAAAGTCCAGAAACGCCCGAAATTCCGTCCCGGTGTCCGGATTTATGCCGGCAAACAGACTCTGGGTATTGCCCTGGGTTACGGTAATTGTGGCCGGGTTGGTGGCGGTCTGCTGGATATCACCGTCATGCAGTTGGTCACTGAGGATTTTGGCGACAAATGTCGGGCGACCGCCGCCGCCATCACCACACCCAGCCAGGGCCAGGACAACAACAGTCATTAGTGCCGCAAAGAATGTTCTTTTCATGGCTTTCACCCTTTATAGTTGTGACATGCAATTTTATTAAGTATCCACCATTTTCAACAGAATTCAAGAGTCAACACGCGAATATCGGACAGGCAATTATTCCATGCGAGGCATGGTGAACCGGGCACTACTAGTCACTGAGAAAAAGACAGTCATGGGAAGGGAGTTCGACCCGACACTGCCGCAGTAGCTGCAACACCAGACTCCAACGCGAAGAGTTCCGCCGCGTGCCCGGCAATGGTCCGGCCGATACTGATGGAGGCCGTCGCAGCCGGCGAGGGAGCATTGAGGACGTGGATCATGCCGTCGCCATCCAGCAGGCAGAAATCGTCCAGCAAACGCCCCTCGCTGTCGACGGCCTGGGCCCTGACCCCCGCCCCTCCCCGCCGCACATCATCCCTGTCGAGTTCAGGCACCAGGCGCTTCAGGTCGCGGACGAACAGCCCCTTGCTGAAAGAGCGGCGGTACTCCTGCAGACCCACCCGCCAGTAGCGTCGGGCCAGACGACGGAATCCCGCAAACATGAGCATCTCCAGACTGTCCCGCAGTGAGAAGCTGAAGCGCTGGTAACCTTCCCGCTTGAAGGCCAGCACCGCATTGGGGCCCGCCTCCAGCTTGCCATCGATCATCCTGGTGAAATGCACGCCCAGAAAGGGAAAGGCCGGGTCCGGGACCGGATAGATCAGGTTTTTGACCAGACCGCGCCGCAGGGGATCAACCACGTAATACTCTCCTCGGAATGGAATGATGCGCACATCCGTGGCAATGCCGCACAGGCGGGCCAGGATATCGCTCTGCAGACCGGCGCAATTGATCAGCCATCGACAGGACAGATCACCCTGAGACGTCCCCAGCACGAAGCCCCCCTGCTGTCGGGTGACCTGCTCGACCCGGCAGCTAGTCAGCACCCGGCCGCCATGGCTGCGGATAACTGCCCCGTAAGCCTCGGTCACCGCCACGTAATCGACGATGCCGGTTTGCGGCACGAACAGCCCGGCAATGCCGGCCCCGTGGGGCTCGTAATTGCGCACCCCCCGAGCATCGAGCCGTTCCAGTCCCTGCAGGCCGTTCTCCCGGCCCCGTTGCTCCAGTGCATCCAGGGCCGGGATTTCCGCATCGCTGGTGGCGACAACGATCTTGCCGCAGCGTTCATGGGCTATGCCGTGCTCCCCACAGAAGTTGTACAGGGAATCGCGCCCGCTGGTACAGGTGCGCGCCTTGAGCGACCCCGGACGGTAGTACAGACCGGAATGGATGACACCGCTGTTATGCCCGGTCTGGTGCGCTGCCAGGTGGTCCTCCTTCTCAAGGACGGCCACCTCAAGGCCGGGATACCTTTCCAGCAAGGCCATAGCCGTGGCGGTGCCAACCACTCCACCGCCGACAACGGCCACATCCACTGCTTGCATAGCACCTCCGGAAAATTCCACATGGAGAATAATCGTACCCCATTATGCACGAAAGTTGTTCGAATCTGTTTTCGGTGTAAACTTAATGTGAACTGACATTCAGCTGATCGTTTCGCTTTCAAAGAGAAAGGGGGCAAATAAAGCTTAAATCAGACTCTTATGATCAATATATTTCGTATTCCTATCTGTTCAGAATACACTTTTTTAAAAAATTGCCATGAAAAAACTGCTTTTCATATCTGCCTTGAGCTTAATTATTTTTCAATCATTGTGCTATTCGTCCATTAAAAGTGTGCCACAAATAACTTCAATCGTTCGCTACGAAATCCTGGTTTACTCCTGCCAACTGAGAATAGTCACAATTGACAAAGAAAACAGAACGATAGAAGGATTAATTCCTGCCGTAACTCCGAAAAAAGATTCAATGGTTCCTTTCAACATCGAAGTTCCGGTTGCCGCGATTCGCATAAACCCACCCTGGAAACCAACTCCAACGATGCTTAAAGATCCTGATGAAAGAGTCATGAAACCATTTAAGGGCGGACAAGCCGGCAACCCCCTTGGTGTAGTGGCAATTTATCCCCTGCTTAAGAATCCAAAATTCAGATACATCAGACTCCATGAAGCAGTGGAAATGCCGCAAAGAACACTTACCATGGATGATAACGGCAATCTGCGCGGATATCGGGAGTCGAATGGATGCGTGGCAATTCAAATAAATGAATTAAAAAAAATGGTGTCACGATTGACCGGACTGGAAGAGCATGAAATTGACCGGCTGATTTTATCCCAAAAGACCAGACGGCTGCCCGTAAAACATCCCGCAACCATCATATTTTTGAAGGAATAAGTGAGTATCACCTGCCAGAAGTGCGGGTAATGCCTTTTCGAGACGACACATAAGTTTACTATCAAGGTGGAAAATATTGAACCAGTGCAAAGTTTATTGCTGGAGAATATTTCAAGCAGGGATTGACAACTAAAAATTACA
>DBMM01000105.1 GCA_002298925.1 Geobacter sp. UBA698
GTACGCCGCGGGTGTAGGGATACTCGCCGGGGAAGCCCAACTGCTGGTCGTAGCCGGGATAGTCGAAGCCGGGGGTGAAGCAGCGCTCCAGTTCGATGTTGGAGGTGGTGCGGAATTCGCTCATCCGCTCCGGTGCCTTGGCAAGCCCTTTGGATACTTTCACGTTCCATTTCTGTTTGCTGTCATTGATGCTCATGGGTTCCCCTCTCGCTGCTCTCGCAGATTCTTTGTTTATATCCATCGGCGCTATAGCCATCCACAACTACCTCCAGGCGACCATCGTTGGGGCAGAAGATCAGTCCATGAATCGGCACGTCCTTGGGAATCAGCGGATTGGCGCGTATCTTTGCGACGACTTCAACCACATTTTCCGATGGACAGGAAAAAGCTCCCAGCCACTGCGCCAGGTCCGGAACATGTTTTTCGATGGCCACGGAAGAAATGCCCCGCGCGATCATGGTGTTTTTCAGCTGTTCCGGGTCGATGTGCGCCATCCCGCAATCTTCGTGGCCGATCACGAAAATCTCGTCCACACCGAGCATGAAGACAGCCGCCACCAGACTGCGGATCACGCCGCCATGCAGCGGGTCTACCAGGGTGTTGCCGGCATTCTTGATGACCTTCGCATCGCCCCTTTTGATGCCCATGGCCGGTTCCAGGAAGTCAACCAGACGGGTGTCCATGCAGGTAAAGATCGCAAACTGCTTCTTCGGATTCTTGGGAAGCGGCGGGAATGCTCCCGGGTGTATGAAATTCCGGTTAGCGGTAAGGATTGAATTGAGCAGGTTCATAAATGTCTCTCATATTGATTGTCATGGTTAGTGTGCTTCAAATTTCTGAGCGTCTACCCAGTGACCGTACAAAACTGATGGCCAATAACAACAGCAGAACTATGCAGATTGTCGATGCAGCGCAGAGCAGCATGAACATGCTGCCTGAAACCCGTAGCATCTCGATAATCACCCTGTGCAAAGCCATAAATCATCTCCTGCAGTGCATTGGAAAACGGATCGGATTCCGTAGTCTATGCCCGTGGCAGCACATTGTCTCTGACCCAGACGGAAATGTCCTCCGTGGAAGTGCCGGGAGTAAAAACCTCGCTGATGCCGGCAGCCTTCAGCCCCGGAATGTCATCTTCGGGGATGACACCGCCACCGAAAACCTTGATATCGTCAGCCGACTTCTCTTTCAGCAATTGGCAGACCCGCGGCAGAAGGGTGTTGTGGGCGCCGGACAGGATCGACAGACCGATACAGTCCACGTCCTCCTGTATTGCCGCAGCCACAATCTGCTCCGGTGTCTGGTGCAGGCCGGTGTAGATCACTTCAAAACCGGCATCACGAAAGGCACGGGCAATGATCTTGGCCCCCCGGTCGTGGCCATCCAGTCCCGGTTTGCCGACAAGTATGCGTAATTTTCTGTCTGACATTGTGAAAATCCCCTTTATTGCAGCGAGTTAAATCCCCCCTCCCCTTGCGGGAGGGGGTTAGGGGGTGGGGGTAAATGCCACTATTGATACGAATGCCACCTTCACCCACCCCTCAATCCCCTCCCGTCAAGGGAGGGGAGGCAAAGTGTTACTTCTCGTACTTCAGCGCCGCCAGTTTCTGGTAATACTCGAACCTGTTGGCGGTCCAGGCGCTGGCCTTCTTCATCAGCTGGTCAGCCACCTCGGGATTGATCTTCCTGAGGACCCGGTAGCGGTTCTCGCCGTTGGCGAAATCCTCGAAGGAGGTGCTGGGCGCCTTGCTGTCCAGCTGCAGCGGGTTCTTCCCCTCGGCGGCCAGGGCCGGGTTGTAGCGGTACAGCGGCCAGTAACCCGAGGAAACCACCTTCTTCTGCTCATCCACGGCGGTGGTCATGTTGATGCCGTGGGCGATGCAGTGGGCATAGGCGATAATGATCGAGGGACCGTCATAGGCCTCGGCCTCGATGAAGGCCTTGACCACTTGGCCGGGGTTTGCCAGGGAAACGTTGGCCACGTAGACATGGCCGTAGGCCATGGCCATCATGCCCAGATCCTTCTTGGCCATGACCTTGCCGCCGGCGGCGAACTGCGCCACGGCGCCGATTGGGGTGGATTTGGAAGCCTGGCCGCCGGTGTTGGAGTAGACCTCCGTGTCCAGCACCAGCAGGTTGACGTTCTTGCCGGAGGCGATCACATGGTCCAGACCGCCGTAGCCGATGTCGTAGGCCCAACCGTCGCCGCCGATGCACCAGACCGATTTCTTGACCAGATAGTCGGCCAGCGGCAAGAGCTGCACGGCGGCCTTCTCGCTGCAACCTTTGAGGGCTTCCTTCAGCTTGGCCACCCGTTCACGCTGCTGCTCGATTTCGGCCTGACCGTTCTGTCCGGCGGCCAGGATCTCCTTCATCAGCGGGATGATTGGCTTGCAGGATTTGCAGCTGCAGCTGGTCAGTTCTTTCAGCAGTTCCCGGGCCGATTCGCTGAACTTGTCCACCGCCAGACGCATGCCGTAACCGAACTCGGCGTTGTCCTCGAACAGCGAGTTGGACCAGGCCGGTCCGCGGCCGTCGGCCCGCTTGGCCCATGGTGTCGTCGGCAGGTTGCCGCCGTAGATCGAGGTGCAGCCGGTAGCGTTGGCGATCATGGCCCGGTCGCCGAACAGCTGGGACAACAGCTTCAGGTAGGGGGTCTCGCCGCAGCCGGCGCAGGCGCCGGAGTACTCGAAGGTCGGCCGCACCAGCTGGCTGCCGCGCAGGGTATCCAGCTTGAGCTGGGTCGGGTCCATATCGGGCAGATTGAGGAAGAAGTCGTAGTTGAGCGCCTCTTCAGCCCGCAGCGGCGGCTGGAACTGCATGTTGATCGCCTTGTGGTTGGGGTCTTCCTTGCTCTTGGCCGGGCAGTTGTGCACGCAGGCGCCGCAGCCGGTGCAGTCCTCGGGAGCCACCTGCAGAGTGTATTTCATCCCCTTGAACTCGGGCAGTTTGCAGTCGGTGGATTTGAAGGTCTTGGGGGCCTTCTCCAGCAGTTTTGCGTCGTAGGCCTTCATGCGGATGGTGGCATGAGGGCAGACGAAGGAGCAGATGCCGCACTGGATGCAGATGTTCTCGTCCCAGACCGGGATGTCCACGGCGATGTTGCGCTTCTCGTACTGGGAGGTGGCGGTCGGGAAGGTGCCGTCGATCGGCATGCTTGAGACCGGCAGATCGTCGCCGAAGCCGGCGATGATTGGGCCTGTGACTTCCTGGACGAACTTGGGAGCGTTCTTGGAGACCGAGGGGGGCATGGTGATCGTGCTGGTGGCCTTGGCCGGAACCTGAACTTCGTAGATGTTCTTGAGGGCCTCGTCCACGGCGGCGTTGTTCATGGCCACCACCTTGTCGCCGGCCTTGCCGTAGCTCTTCTTGATGGCGCCCTTGATCTCTTTGAGCGCGGTTTCCAGCGGGATGATGTTGGAGATCTTGAAGAAGGCGGTCTGCATGATCACGTTAATGCGCGCTCCCAGCCCCAGCTCCTCGCCCAGCTTGATGGCGTTGATCACGTAGAACTTGAGCTTTTTGTCGATGATCTGCTGCTGTACTTCTTTGGGCATTTTATCCCAGACCTGGTCATGCTCGAAGGGGGAGCAGAGCAGGAAGGTAGCGCCCGGCTTGGCCTTTCCGAGCATGTCGTACTTCTCCAGGAAGGTGAAGTTGTGGCAGGCGATGAAGTCGGCATGGTCGATCAGGTAGGGGGCGTTGATGGCCTGTTTGCCGAAACGGAGGTGAGAGACGGTGATCGTGCCGGCTTTCTTGGAGTCGTAGACGAAGTAGGCCTGAGCGTTGTTGTCGGTGGCCTCGCCGATGATCTTGATGGAGTTCTTGTTGGCGCCGACCGTACCGTCGGAGCCGAGGCCGTAGAACATGGCCTCAAAGGTGCCGGCCATGGCGTTGCGGAAGGAGGGGTCGTAGCTCAGGCTGCAGTTGGTGACGTCCTCGTTGATGCCGACCACGAAGTTCTTCTTCGGTTTGGCTTCTTTAAGGTTGTCGAAGACCGCCTTGGCCATGGCCGGGGTGAATTCCTTGGAGCCCAGACCGTAGCGGCCGCCGACGATGGTCGGGTAGCCGACAAAGGAGGTTTGGCCGTCGGCCATGGCTTCGCCGATGGCGGTGCGCACATCCAGGTATAACGGCTCGCCGATGGAGCCGGGCTCCTTGGTGCGGTCCAGCACGGCGATGCTCTTGACGCTGGCCGGCAGGGCCTTGGCAAAGGCCGCCACCGGGAAGGGGCGATACAGGCGGACCTTGATCACGCCGACCTTCTCACCCTTGGCAACCAGGGTCTCGACGGTGTCCTGGACGGTGTCGGCTCCTGATCCCATGATAACGACCACCCGCTCGGCATCGGCAGCGCCGGCGTATTCCACCAGAGAGTATTTGCGGCCGGCAATTCCGGCGAACTTGTCCATCTCCTGCTGGACGATGTCGATGCAGGCCGGGTAGAAGCCATTGACGGTTTCGCGCCCCTGGAAGTAGACGTCCGGGTTCTGGGCGGTGCCGCGCATGACCGGACGGTCGGGGGAGAGGCCGCGGCTGCGGTGGGCGTTGACCAGCTTGTCGTCGAGCATGGCGCGCATGTCGTCAAAGGTCAGTTCTTCCACCTTCTGGACCTCGTGGGAGGTGCGGAAGCCGTCGAAGAAATGTATGAACGGAATCCGGCTGCGCAGCGTGGCGGCCTGGGAGATCAATGCGAAGTCCATCACCTCCTGGACGTTGTTGGAGCAGAGCATGGCCCAGCCGGTGGAGCGGCAGGACATGACGTCGGAATGGTCGCCGAAGATGGACAACGCCTGGGTGGCCAGGGCGCGGGCCGATACGTGGAAGACGGTGGAGGTCAGCTCGCCGGCGATCTTGTACATGTTGGGGATCATCAGCAACAGCCCCTGGCTGGCGGTGAAGGTGGTTGTCATGGCGCCGGCCTGCAGGGCACCATGCACGGCGCCGGCCGCGCCCCCCTCGGACTGCAGTTCCGATACCAGCGGCACGGTGCCCCAGATATTCTTCTCGCCCACGGCGCTCTTGGCGTCGGAGATCTCGCCCATCACCGATGACGGGGTAATGGGGTAGATGGCGATGACTTCGTTGGTGGCGTGGGCCACGTGGGCGGCGGCGGTGTTGCCGTCGATGGTTACCATTCTTCTGGACATGCTATTGGTCTCCTGTTGTTTGAATTATGAGGGATGAAGGATGAATTATGAAAAAACACTCTCGGAGGCTTTTGGGCGCATTGCCTTTAGCCGTCATAATTCATCCTTCATAATTGCCTTTAAATGTTCTGCGCATCCACCACGGCGATGGCGGCCATGTTGACGATATCGGTGACATCATCACCCCGCTGCAGGACATGCATCGGCTTGTTCATGCCCATGAGGATCGGGCCGATGGTTTCGGCGCCTCCCAGGTGGTGCAGCAGCTTGTAGCAGATGTTGCCGGAGCTTAAGTCCGGGAAGATCAGGATATTGGCCGGGGTCTTCAGCTTGGAGAAGGTGAAGCCCTCCAGCAGTTCAGGGGTGACGGCGGTATCGGCCTGCATTTCACCTTCCACAATCAGGTCCGGGGCGCGCTCCTTGACGATCTCCACCGCCCGTTTGACCTTCTTGGTCTGGGGGTGGTTGACCGAGCCGAAGTTGGAGAAGGAGAGCATGGCCACCCGCGGCTCGATGTCCAGCATGCGCACCTTTTCGGCGGCCAGGATGGCGGTCTCGGCCAGCTCCTCGGCGGTCGGGTCGATGGTGACGGTGGTGTCGGCCAGGAAGTAAACGTCCTTCTTGGAGACCATCATGTAGAGACCATGCACGCTGGAGAGCCCCTCTTTTTTGCCGACAACTTGCAGCGCCGGCCGGATGGTCTCGGGGTAGTGGGTGTCGATACCGCCCAAGAGGGCGTCGGCATCACCCTGACGCACCATCATCGAGCCGAAGTGGGTGCGCGACTTGCGGCGCAGGATGCGCAGCGATTCGGAGCTGGTCAGCCCCTTGCGCTGCCGCAGGTTGTAGAGCTCTTCGGCATATTTCTCGGTCAGTTCCGATTCGGTCGGATCGACGATCGGTACATCCAGCTCGATGTTCAGCTCGGCCATCTTCTGGAGGATCTTCTTCCGTTCGCCGATCAGGATCGGTTTGGCGATGCCTTCTTCCACCAGCTCCTTGGCGGCCCGCAGGATCTTCTCGTTGTCCCCTTCCGGAAAGACGATCGTCTTGGGATCGCTCTTGGCCTTGTTGATGATCATGCGCATGATCTCTTTGGACTTGCCCTGGGTCGATTCCAGCTGCTCGATGTACTTGGCCATGTCTTCGATCGGCTGGCGGGCCACACCGCTCTCCATGGCGGCCTGGGCGATGGCCGGCGCCACGTGCAGAAGGACGCGCGGGTCGAACGGCTTGGGGATGATGTAGTTGCGGCCGAAGGCGAATTTCT
>DBMM01000117.1 GCA_002298925.1 Geobacter sp. UBA698
GGTGACATGTGAGTCACCGGCCCTTCCCTTTATTGCTCTACTTTACTTGATTACTTCTTTTTCTGACCTTTTTTGGGCTGCGCAGCTGGAGCTGCTTTTTCACCCTGCTTGGCTGCATCCCAGTGGTTCAGGTTGTGGGCAATATTGTGGCACTCGCCGCACTTGGTGAAGCGACTCATCATGGCGGCAGGATGCGGTACGCCATGGCAGCCCTGGCACTGGGGTACAGTCTTATGTTTGTCCTTGTGGCAGGTCACGCAGGCTACGTCCTTATGCTTGGCATCGCTGTGGCTCAACAGATCGAAGGCCTTCTTGTGGCAGGCAGCACACATCTTATTGGCGGTATCGGAAGGATAGGTAACCGCAGTCGGCATATGGGCCTGATGGCAGCGCTTGCAGTCAACGGCAGTCATGTCAGCGCTGTGCGGCTTGTGGCACTGGGTACACTGCGGAATCTTACCATGAACATTGTGACAGAAACTGCAGGCCAGCTTGGAGTGTTTGCTGGGAACCTGCTTAAGCTTGGTGATCTGCTGGGTATGGCAGGTCAGACACTCGTCGGTGATGTTGTTGGCCAGCTTGATGATCTTGGGTGTATGCGGATTGTTGTGGCAGCGCATACAATTGGCCAGACTGTAGTGTGACTTGCCGCTGTGGCACATACTGCACTGGGGAACATTGTTCTTTACCGCCGGACGGTGACCTGTATGGCAGTCCTGGCAGGTGACGCTGGTTTTGTGCTTGCCACCGTTGGCTGCGATATCGGCAGGCGGTTTGGTGTGACACTTGACACAGTCTGCAATCGTAAGCGTGGCCGTTTCAGCAAAAGCTGTCATAGCCAGAACGCACGTCAGCACGAACGAAAGCAGTACTCCTCTCATGGTTAACATCTTAAGTCTCTTCATTTTTCCTCCTCTTCCTGGAATTTGGATTAAACCCATTGAAAGCACAATGGCTGTCCATTAATAGCACACAATAATTTTGCCAGATTTTGCCATCATTACATTTGCGCGTCAATCAAAAACTGTATACAGCTTACAGTCAACATGCTGATATGAGTACTACTTACTGGACCAATTCACCCCTGTTTACCCTATTGCCTAATTACTTGACATAGCATTCCCGGTCTGATAAATAAACAAGTTCAAAGGGCGCTTAGCTCAGCGGGAGAGCACTGCCTTCACACGGCAGGGGTCACTGGTTCGAACCCAGTAGCGCCCACCATTAAACACGCATGGCCAGGTCAACAAACCTGGCCATTTTTATTTATAATTTTCGGCTATTTACAGCAACTCTTTGTTTTCATATCACACACTTCCCATCCACAAAAATATCTATTCCTCACCAACCTAGTCAAGTCTGTGCCCGTTCTGTGCCCATCTTGTGCCTATCCATATTTTGCCAATAATGGAATCAATGGTATTTTGACCCCTACCCTCTATATCATTTTCGTGATCCCTGCTTTGACTAGGCATGGGTCAAGGATAAGCCTGTTGTTTTAGACCGTTACCCTTCGCACCCACGTAACATACTGTAATTATGTATTTTTCATGCTTGTCAATTACGTAAACCCCTTAATTCTACTTTGTCACATTGGCGTACAAATAGTACGTTGAGGAGCTGAAGGCGAGCCTGTCCTGAGCGATGTCGAAGGGCCAACGAAGATGGCGCTTTGATTTGGAATTGGAATCAGACCTTCGCGATGCAGACCGGCCCATCGAAGCGTACGTTATTTACGAAGTCGGACACCTTGTAGGCGTCGAGCAGGTTGGAGGGGAACGGTTGATACATGCCCAGCAGTTGTTTTGGGTCGTGCATACTGTGGCTGAGCCAGAGATAGTAATCGTCGGGGTGGAGGATGACAGGCATTCTGTCATGGATCGGCGCCATGAGTTTGTTGCCGGTCGTGGTCAGGATAGTGAAGCTTTCCAGGAAGTTTGCCTCTCCGGGCCTCTTCCACTGATCCCACAGGCCGGCTAAACACATGGGCGAGCCGTCAGCCATGTGGATGTAGTAGGGCTGCTTATGGTCACCGCTGTGTGACCATTCGTAAAAGCCCGAGCAGGGAATGATGCAGCGATGGAATTTTATTGCCTGGCGGAAGGCGGGTTTCTCGAGGACAGTCTCGCAGCGGGCGTTGATCATCTGGCTGCCGATCTTCGGATCTTTCGCCCAGAAGGGGATCAGCCCCCATTTCATGAGATCGAGGCGATTGTGGTCACCTTCGTTGCGGATCACCCATACCTGTTGGGTGGGCGCGATGTTATAACGGGGCTCTGCGGTTTCAGGGATCTGTACACCAAACAGTTCCCTGATTGCGGCATGCAGTTCAGGAGACAGAAGTGAGGTAAATCGTCCGCACATGGCATTAGTGCTCCGTTCGCAAGCGGCTCAGCTCTTCCTCTAATTCATTCCTGGTGATGAGCCCTTTTCTCTCCAGAATATTGAACATCGCCGTTATCTCGAAGCTGTTTGAGATGGCAAGCCCCTCCAGGGTCACAGTTTCATTCTCTTCGATTTTCTCTGCCATGTTTACCTCAGTAATTCAGATTTGATTTTATCGTCAGTGAAGTTTTACGCAATCACTTTACTGACCCTTGATGCGCCTTCGGCCAGAGCCGGCATGGTGTTCCACAGGAAATTGCTAATCAAGCCAAGTTCATTATTTTCTGTTTTGCCCTGCCGAGTTCAGCTACAATGGCAGCGGCGGCACACCATGAGACTAAAGATACTGGTCGATTGTATCGAACAAAAAAGAGCCGTCCCCAAAAGCTTCGAGATCAGCAGTAAAGCCATCATTCGCATCACTGAATTTTCTGTCCTGTTTTATTATACCAGAGAGTGTTTGACGCGTAGTGGCCTGGTAAGCCAATAAACTGATATTTTCGAAAAAAACTACCATTGGCCGCAACCCGCGACTGGCGACGCCATATTTTTTTACGGCCGCCGGGTGCTCACCTTCAAGTCGAGTCCTGTCATGAATAACAGAATCAACGGAGACTGATGGATGTCGGTCTCGCAACATATCACGCATATCCCGCTGCTATGGCACGCAACCGGGTTGATACTTGTCACCTTGTTGATAACCATAAACAGGTTTGCTCGTTCGAGGCACATCATCCTCGTCTGCCTGACCCAACTGCCAGGTGTTGTTCTGCACGAACTATCCCACCTTGCTGCGGGCCTGATATTCAGGGCCAGTCCGTACGATTTCAATCTGCTCCCCGAGCGGAGCAGCAAAGGTTGGATTCTCGGTTCAGTGAAATTCGGACGAGTGACGGCGTTCAACGCAGTGCCAATTGCCCTCGCCCCCCTCGGCTTGGTGCCGCTGGCATACTACGTTTACTTGCAATGGTTCGGCTGGTTCTCCCCTACCCTGCCGAATACATTGGAGCTCTACGCCCTTATCTTCGTGCTCATCTACAACTCGCTCCCCAGCCGACAGGACATGCGGATCGCCTGCAACTGGAAAAGTGTGATTCTGTATGGTAGTATCTCCGGAATTTTGGGATACTTTAGTCCGTACAGATAACGTGGACCTGTTTCGTGCTGACAAAGGGACACTTTTCTGGTTGGATGTTGTGTGTGATTCCGGTGGCAAAAGCTGATTATGCTGGCTGGAACAAAGCGCTAAGCAGGCAACGTAGTTGGTGTGAAATTCAAATAGTCAGCACTTCTTATCGGGCCAGTCATTAAGCCGCAGGTAGGGAAGTGTGTTCAAAAGGAGACATCGAAATGCACGAAAAAAGAGTGGACGATAGAATTGATTTTGTATCAATTGGCTTGGTGGACGGTAATAGCGTGAAATTCTCCTGCAGTCTGGAAAACATTTCTACCAGTGGAGCATTTATCAGTACGAACGACCCTATCCCCGAAACACTCAAGGTGGGAGACATCATATGCTTGAAAGCGATACTCTTGTCGCCCGTAGAACTACAGTGCAAGATAACGCGCATTGATGCAGGCAGGATAGCCGTGCAGTTCCTTGACAAATAAGGTCCCGCCGGCTGCACTTTAGGGTAACGCAGGCTTACCAGCTCGATCCGTCCAGGCATAAGCCTGCCCTAACAGCATGTTTTGCAAGGCAATGAATATTGGTGCCGCTGGTTCATTCGCAGCAGCGGCCGCCATAAAAAAAGGGTTAGCATATCGCTAACCCTTTTTTTACGGTGTTAATGGAACATTTCGGCCGAATCCGAAGCAGGTTGGTTTTTATTCAAGAGGCTTGATATTAACCGCATAATATTCCGATTCACCGAAGCAGCTCGTGGGGACCCCCTTGTGCTGTTCGTACTCGAGGGAAACTTTCTTGCCTAAGGAAGAGTTGATTTTGGTGATTACGGACTTATCGCGCACAGAAAAAACGAACTTTTCCGGAATTGCCCCCGGAACCGGAAGCATCTGCAGTTCACCCTCCCAGGTTTTGCACAGCCAACCTTTTTCCGAGAATTTCTGCACGTATCCTATTCTTTCCCCCTTGGAATAGCTCCAGTTCAGCACTGCAACGACATAACCGACAGACAAAACTATGGCTGCCATGACTATCAGGACAACGATTTTAATTGCCATTTTCATGATCTATTCACCTGTCACCCCATCCTTCACATTAAATAATTTCGGCAAACAAATGATTAACATTCATTTGCAGTCATTCATATCATATTCCACAAAGATGTGTGAAGACTTTTTAATCAACTATGCCTTGGACTGATAGCGCTCATGCCAAAGCCGCGCAGAGTCGATATCCCGCATCACGCCACTGACGTCGGCCGGAATGCCGCTCTGCACAAAGTGACCGGTCAGCTCGCTACGCGGGGTGAGTTCGCCGCATGCGTAGAGCTTCCAAATCTCCCTGCCGTAGTCGGTAGTCAGCAGTTCGGGGGCGAAACGGCCGAAGTAGGCCCGCATGTTGCCCACATCCCGCTCGAGCATCTTGCTGGCGTTGTTGTTCCCTGCAGCGTCAATGGACTGGGGCAAGTCGATGATGACCAGCCCGTCGCTGCCTGCAAGCACGTTATACTCGGAGAGGTCGCCATGAACGAGTCCGGCACAGAGCATGAGGACGATCTGGGAGATCATCGTACGGTGATAAACCCGAGCCTGCTCCGCAGTCAGCCGAATATCGTTGAGCCGCGGAGCAACTTCGCCATCGGCCCCGACCACCAGTTCCATCAGAAGCACCCCGTCGACGTAGCTGTAGATCCTGGGCACACGCACATCGGCTTCGGCAAGGCGTTGCAAGGCAACCACCTCGGCGTTCTGCCAGGCATCTTCCTGCTCTTTACGGCCATAGCGGGTATTCTTCTCCATGGCACGCGCCTGGCGGCTGTTCCTGACCTTGCGCCCTTCCTGGTACTGGGCCTGCTGGCTGAAACTGCGCTTGCCCGCTTCCTTGTACACCTTGGCGCAGCGGACCTCTCCCTTGGAGTGAACCACGTAGACCTCGGCTTCCTTGCCACTCATGAGCTGACAGACCACCTCATCAATGAGACCGTTCTGCACCAACGTTTCAAAACATTTTGGAATTTTCATATTTGATTACTATACACTGTCCTGTCTCGCAAGGGAACCAATCAAACAATTCTGAATTCTGAATTTAGATTTTGTATTAAATTCCATTTTCATGTTCAGAACACGGAATTGCTGTTTCGGGCTCCTCAAAACTGATCCGACCGATCTTTCCGGCCCTGAGTTCCCGAAGAAAGGCTTCTGCAGCCCGATGAAGATCAACCACCCCGCCACTGGCCAGACAACCGAGGCAGCGACCGATTGCCTCGATAACATCGTAGGGTGAGTCAGGCAGCTCCACGATCTTGTAACGACTCTTGAGCAGTTCCGGATAACGCTGCAGCATGTATTCGGCAGCGAAGAGCCCGACAGTAGTATAGTCGAGGGCGTTGGCGCCGATGGCACCACTGGTGGCGAGCCGGTAGGCCCCGGTCTGGTCGCTCATTTCAGGCCAGAGCAGACCAGGTGTATCAAAAAGAACAATACCGTTACGCAGGTCGATCTGCTGGGCGTGGACGGTTATGGCCGGCTTGTCACCGACCTTGGCCATGCACTTGCCTGCCAGGGTGTTGATCAGGGTCGACTTGCCGACGTTGGGAATACCGAACACCATGGCCCGCACCGGCAAGCCGGGCTTGCCCCGGTTTGGAGCCAGGTGTCGGCAGAGACTGATCAACTGCTTTACTTCGGAGAGCTGCCTGGCCGAAAGCGGCAGTGCCCGCACGCCGGACTCCTTTTGGATATTGCGCACCCAGGACTTGGTGACGACGGGGTCAGCCAGATCGTTCTTGTTCAATACCTTTATACAAGGCTTGTTCCGGCGCAGCTCCGCCAGCAGGTGATTGGAACTGGAAAAAGGGAGACGGGCATCGAGGATCTCGATAATCACATCGACCTTGCGAACCAGCTCGGAAATCTGCTCGTGGCCCTTGCTCATGTGGCCGGGATACCATCTTATCGTCATGTACGTTTATTCCTCTGCATTTGATAACAGCCACTGCAACTTAACACAATACCACAGACCGCAAAATAAAATGGCTATTATCTGACATTCACGGCCAGGATGGGCCAGGAGGCCCCAACCGCTGCCTGAGACAGGATGGTAAAAGCGGAAGCAGGATGATGAGATCCAGAGCAGGGGCTTTCACAATGTAGAGGGACAAACGGCACTGCAGGTGTCTTGAAAAGGCTCCGACTAATTCGTCAAAAAATCCGGGAACTCATTGCCTCCCGATCTGTAGCACGCCATGCAGCCAGCGACGGCATTATGGGCGGCGAATCCAGAGGCGGGCATAGATTGCCAGGTTGAGGAGCAAGGCCGACAGCCCGAATATAAGCTGAGCAGTTCGTGTCAGGCCCAGAGGATAAAGCAACGGCTCAAGGTAATGCTCTATGAAGGTAACCCCATATCCGCTGCCACCCCCCAGTTGGCGGAGATGGTTTTCCAGATATGTCAGGGGGCAGGTCCAGCCGCCAAGCTCGATCATGATTCCCCACACTGCCGCAGGAATATGGAACCATGCCAGGCGATGCCAGCACAGTGTGGCCAGCCCGCCGAACAAAACAAAGAGTACGAACAACCCATGAATCAGGACAACCATGTCAGCCAAATGGGAGTAGATCATGCTGTTGCAGCGGTCATTGCAAGGGCCGGAAATAACCTGAAAATCGCACACGTATGAAATATCCCCTATAGCAGTAATGGATGTTTTCATACTTCTTTCCGCGGCAGGCCCGACTCATCGCCTCCGGTAGGTTCCCATCAGTTCTCCCTTGGCCAGAATGTGTCCCTGCATGGCCCGTTCAAGGTCGGCCTTCGTGGTTGACGAGTTGAGATTCAACGTTGTATCAAGAGCAAAGATCCTGAAAAAGTAACGGTGGGTTCCCGAAGGGGGGCATGGTCCACCGTATTTGTTGCGCTTCCAGTCGTTCTTGCCCTGAATGGCGAGCGGCGGCAGATCGTTCTCGGGGATCTCCCGTACCTGTGCCGGAATATTCCACACAACCCAGTGCACCCAGGTCCCACCGGGGGCGTCCGGGTCATCAACAATCAACGCCAGCGACAGTGCCGCCGGCGGCACCTTTCCAATAACCAGTCCCGGACTGGCATCGTATCCGTCGCAGGTGTAACGGGCCGGTATCGACTCCCCGTGACTGAAAGCCGGACTTGAAATTTTCAATTGCTCCATCTTAGGCAACTCCTCCCCCTGAACTGTTCCGCAAAACAGCGTGATCTGTATCACCAGCAGTAGTGCTGAAATCCAGCGTTCCATTCTCTGCCCCCGCTGTTACTTACCACCCCTCAGCTCCGATAAGCGGCACGAAGCGGACACCACAGAGCTCCTCGGTGCGGTAGTCGTGCTCGGCAATCCGGCGTACCCGGACGAGCATCTGCAGGTAGGAGGATGCTCCCACCGGGATCACCAGCCTCCCTCCGATGGCCAGCTGTTCCCGAAGTGATTTCGGTATCTGCGGAGCGCCGGCGGTAACAACAATAGCGTCGTAGGGCGCATGTTCGGGCCAGCCGAGTGTGCCGTCACCCTCATGAACGACGATATTCGTGTAACCGAGCAGATCCAGGCGCTGCCGGGCACTGCTCGCAAGACTTCCCAGGCGCTCTACGGTGTAGACGGTGGTCACGATCCTGCTCAGCACTGCAGCCGCGTAACCGGAGCCGGTGCCGATCTCGAGCACCCGGTCCGTGGCAGACAGTTCCAGGGCTTCGGTCATATACGCCACGATGTAGGGCTGCGAGATGGTTTGCCCTTCTGCTATGGAGAGCGGGTGATCTTCGTAGGCGTACTCCAGCAAGGTTTCATCAATGAACGCTTCCCGGGGCACCTCCCGCATCGCCCTGATTACAGCCTGATCACGGATGCCGCGCCCCAGCAGGTGTTCCCTGATCATGATGTCGCGCCTGGAATCTAGTGTCTTCATAAAATGCAGAATCATCGGCTATGCGACGGATACGGGTCGTTCAGCCGTGATTTCATTTTAAAGAAACCATTGCGTTCAACCCTATCCGCTCCGCCCTCCCTCACCGTTTATAGCCGATCCGGCGCAACAGGGCATGGCGCTCCTGCCGGTCATCATCGGACTCCACCCCTTTCGGGGGCAAGCCATCAATCACGCCAATCACCCCCCACCCCTGGAGAGTGGAGGCGACGATTACCTGGAGCGGATTGGCCGTGGCGCAAAAGATCTGGCAGACCTCCGGGCAGTTCTTGATCTGGTTGAGGATATTGATGGGATAGGCATCACGAAGCAGTATGCAGAAGACATGGCCGGCGCCGATGGCCTTCAGGGCGGTTACGCACACTTTGACCAGTTCGTCATCGTTCCCTTCGGTCCGGATCAGGCACGGTCCGGACGCCTCGCTGAAGGCGATGCCAAAGCGGGCCTGGGGCACCGACGTGGCAATGACCTCGTACAGGTCCTCGGCGGTCTTGATAAAATGGGACTGGCCGAGAATGATGTTGCATCCTTCAGGGTAGTTGATCTTGACGTCATGTATCTCCAGTTGCATAACTCCTCCTCTGCGCCAGATCTGATCTGGCGGATCAATGTTACATGCCTATGCCGGCTATCGCGGCGCCGCAATCGGGGCAAACCCCGTTGTGGATCTTGTTGGTTACAATCATAAAACCGTAACGCTCGATCAGCAGGGAGGAACAGCAGTGGCACCAGGTGTTTTCGCCCCCTTCGCCGGGGACATTCCCCTCGTAGACATAGTGCAATCCGGCGGCCAGACCGATCTCGCGCGCACGTCGCAGGGTCTTGACCGGGGTCCGGGGACGGTCGATCAGCTTGTAGGTGGGATAGAACTGGGTCACGTGCCAGGGGGTATCGACCCCGAGGTTATTGACGATGAACGATGCGATGCCCTGCAGTTCCTCCTCGGAATCGTTGAGTCCGGGAATGATCAGGGTGGTGAGTTCGATCCAGATCCCCTGCCGGCGATACTCGATGATCGAGTCGAGCACCTCGGACAGGCGGGCATGGATGACATCGCGATAAAAACCCTCGCTGAAACCTTTCAGATCGATATTGGCCGCATCCAGATAGGGGGCGATCGTCGTCAGCGCCTCCTTGCTGATGTAGCCGTTGGTGACGAAGATGTTTTTCAGCCCGGCTGCCCGGGCGAGGCGGGCGGTATCGTAGGCAAATTCGAAAAAGATGGTCGGCTCGGTATAGGTGTAGGCGATCGAAAGGGAACCGGCGGCCTGGGCCTGCTTCACCACCTCTTCCGGTGAACGTTCCTGCCCCAGGATATCGGCATCCCGCCGCACCTGTGATATGGAGTAGTTCTGGCAGTGCCGGCAGTGAAAGTTGCACCCCACAGTGGCAATGGAATAGGACTTGCTTCCCGGCAGAACGTGGAAGAGCGGTTTTTTCTCAATGGGATCGACATGTTCGGCGCAGAGTTTGCCATAGACGAGGCTATAGAGAATACCGCCCCGGTTCTCGCGAACCGCACAGATGCCGCGCGCCCCGTCCTTGATCAGGCAGTTGAAGCGGCAGAGACCGCAGCGCACCAGCCCGCCCTCTTCCCGTTGATAAAACATCGCCTCTTTCATGAGTTACCTCCGCAGCAGCGGATATCCAGCCCGAGATGGCGTGAAAACCGGAACACGCCAATCGCGCCAGACCGATTTGACCGCCCACCTGTTTAGAATACACCAAATATTGGCAAATGCTAATTTTAAAATCAGTCAGGGTAAACTGACCCCGCTGCGCCCTTACAGCAGACAGCGTATAGTGCGGCATTCAGAAACGGTACCCGATCCCCCCCATAATCACGTCCGTATCCCGGTTGTAGCTGGTCACGATCCGGTTCCAGGAAGTGCGTAAGGCCCAGTCCGGGGTGAGCCGGTAGCTGGCGGAGAGGGTAACTATCCCCGATACGCTCCTGGCCCGCTCCCTGCGGTCTCGCTCGTCACGATAACGGTCGATATTGAAATAGGCACCGCCGCCTATGCCGAGCGCCAGGCTGGGGGTGCTGAACTCCCTGACCGCCCAGAGCTGGGTGGTCACCCCGTCGCGCCGGGTCAGGCGCTTGTCCCCTTCATAAAGCCAGGCCACGGTCCCCTCCAGATACGGCCAGAGTTTTCGCCGGTATTCCAGGCTGCCGGACAGCGCCTGCTCGGACCGGAAACTGTTGACAATTGTCCGGCCGGCAAACAGGGTGATTTCGTTATTGCTGGTTTTCCCGGGCATGCGGGACACGGAGGCGAGCGGACTCATTACTGGTGTCGCATCAAGTTGATAGCCGATACCGGCCAGAGTCGAGACAGTATCGGGACCCGAGCCAGTTGCGACCAGATTGGCCTGAACCAGGAACAACAAACGCGATTGGGTGTACCAGGTGGCGGCAAAACTGACCATGGTTCCCCAGCCATGGTCATTGGCGTAGGAAGCGCCGGCCTTGGCCGCCGTGGTGTCGAAATAGTAAAACGGTCCTGCACCGAGTCCCAGGGAGAGGCGGCGATCCAGCAGGAGTGAGTGAGTCCAGAGCTGGAGTGTGTGGCCGTCACGGTGGTGCTGGGGTATGTGCCCCTCGTTCAGATAGGAGAGGCTGTAGGAGAAGTATTCTCCCATCCGCTGTTTGTACTCCAACTGCCACGAATAGGAGTTGTCATCCCGCTTAATATCCTGCATGACCCCGCCGAGAAAGGATAATTCCTGGGCAATTACAGTCCGGCTTCCCATGAAAAGCAGGATCATGAGCAAGGTCAATGATATTCTCTTTTGGCTCACAATGCATCTCCTGGCCGGCGGTCTCGATCACCCTTAGCATGTCCGGTTGCATGACTACGGTCAGCCATCAAGGGTTTGCGCCACCGAGGGAGGCGGCCAGGGCCCGGTGGACTATGCTCCCGTCCCTGACGTTCACAGCCGTCGCCAGGGCCGGTTCCAGCGCAATGGCACCCTCCAGTCCATGTACGGCAAGCAGCATCACGTAACGCAGGGTGGCGTTGGTCAGGGCCAGGGTGGCGGTGCGGGGATAGGCCCCCGGCATGTTGGCGACTGCATAGTGGACGATACCGTCCACGAGGTAAACCGGATCATCATGGGTAGTGGGGTGGGTCGACTCGGCACAGCCCCCCTGATCCACCGCCACGTCGACGATTACCGCCCCCTTCTTCATCTCCCCCAGCAGGGACCTGGTTATGAGCAGCGGGGCCCTGCCCCCCGGCACCAGGGCCGCAGCGATGACCACATCGGCATTCCTGAGCTCCTCGCCAAGATTCTCCCTCACCAGTATCCCGGTCCGGACCCGTCCGCCCGTCAACTCATCGACCCGCTGCAGGCGTTCGATGCCACGATTGAGCACAACCGTCTCCATGCCGATCCCCACCGCCACCCGGGCGGCATGGGAGCCGACGGTACCCGCCCCCAGGATGAGCACCCTGGCCGGCCTGACCCCCACCGCCCCGGTCGGGAGCAACCCGGATCCCCCCCTACAGCTTTGCAGGCACCAGGTCGCCACCAGGGGGGCCATGCGTCCCGCCACCTCGCTCATGGGGGCCAGCAGCGGAAGGGTGCCGTTCAGCTCCAGGGTCTCATAGGCCAGGGCGGTCACCTTCCGCTCCAGCAGAAAGCGGGTCAAATCCCGGTTGGGGGCCAGATGCAGATAGGTGAAGAGTAGCTGCCCCTCCCGGAGCAGCTCAAATTCCTCCGGCAACGGCTCCTTGACCTTTACGACCAGCTCGGCCGTTCGGAACAGCTCCTCGCGGGCGACCATCCGTGCGCCGCTCTGGCGGTAATGATCGTCGCTGAAGCCACTGCCGCTCCCGGCATCGCTCTCCACCAGTACCTCATGGCCCCCCTTTGCCAGCTCCGCGGCTCCGGCCGGGGTCACGGCGACCCGATATTCCTCCCGCTTGATCTCTTTCGGAACTCCGATGACCATGGAATCCTCCCTTAAATTCAAACATATTACCTCTAGCCCCCCGGCTTCAGGCTCACCGCGCGGCGGATGCGGTATCCACCTTTGCCAGCAACCGATCCAGATAGCGTGACTTCATCTGCCTGCTGGCCATGAGCTGCTTGAGAGGAGGAAGTTTGAGAATCACCCCCAGGATGGCCGCCATAACACGATGGCTGGCATGGGCCTGGTTATCGAAGATCAAGTTTTGCAGGCATCCCCGCTCGATGGCCATCAGCACGATGCGGTGGGCGGAATTGACCGGAGTTATGACTCTTTTCTCCCGGGACTTGAGACGGATAGCCTTGTGCGGGCAGGCTCTGACACAGAGGCCGCACCCCAGACAGAGCTCCTGATCGAAACTCGCCCTGTTTTTCGCCCCCTGCAGCTGCTCGTCTTCGGTGGCACTCACTGTTATGGCCTCCATCGGGCAGATAGCAAGGCACCTTCCGCAGCCGTTGCAGCGGCCATTCTCACTAACCGGCATGAAATTGGTGGTATGCACCGGATGGAGATGGCCAAAGCGGCGGGCTGCCCAAAAACCCTCGCAACAGCAGCGGCAGCAGTTGCAGATGAAGTTCACCCCGTTGCGGACATTGTCGGCAAACTGGAGCAGACTGTGGTCATGGGCCAGCTGCAAAAGGTCCAGCCCTTCCAGCGGGTCGATGGCGCGCACATGGCCGTGCCTGATGAGCGAATCAGCCGCGTCATTGAACACCAGGCATAGCTCCAGAGGCGCCTCGCAGCACCGGCCCATATGTGACATCTTGTGCCGGCAGTAGCAGATGCCGACCCCGATCCGCCCGGCGGAACGGATCACTTCGCTCGCCCGTTCGTAATCGAGAACCTGGGCCGCGTTTTCGGCAGACAGGGACGGCTCATGCACCAGGGTGCGCCCCAGTTGGGTCTCTCCTCGAGTAAAAAGCTCGCAGATGAAATCCTCCTCCACGTTCAGGTACTCATAGAGCAGCCCGCTCAGGGCTTGCTGGTCGATGTCAGAGCGGACCCGCATCAGGGAGAATTCCAGGAAACCTGCCATGGGTGGCGGCAGAAGATAGATCATCTCCCCGTCATGTTCCAGGTCGAGCAGGAAGGCACGGCCTGCCAGTTCGTCCAGCACGACCCGCACCTCCGTCTCCGGCAGCCCCAGAGCCTTGGTTGCCCGCTGGACGGTGAAGGGGGTCAGCGGCAGGCGGGAGACGAACTCCGCCTCTTTTTCGCTGAGGAGGATGGAGAGAATCCTGAAGAGGAGCGCAGAGGGCGGCGCTCCCTGAGGAAACAGGTTGAGTCGCCGGACCAGCTGTCGGTAACCGGAATGTGCTACGTGATGGGACATGGTTGCCCTTCGGCTGAAGCCGGTATTCGGCAAAACTTCACGTGAGTAGCGGACAACTCTTTGATTCACTGCAGCAGTTGGCCGGAATCAGGCCACTGCATGAATATCGCTGTCATCCCGTATTTGCTGACCAAGTCTGATATAATTAAAAAAATGCCATACGATTCAAGTATACCACTCTCCTGGACGCGAGCCATGACCACTGACCGGAAAACGCCGCTGACCATACTGCTCTGCTCATTGGCAAGCCTGGCCTTCGAGGTCTGCCTGACCCGGATCTTCTCCATCTCCCTCTGGTACCACTTCGCCTTCATGATCATAAGCATCGCCATGCTCGGCCTGGCAGCCAGCGGAGCGGCACTGGCCATATTTCCAAATCTGAAAAAGGTTGAGCGCATCGGCGCTTACAGCCTGTTGCTCGGCATCGCCATCCCGCTCTCCTACCTCGCCGCCAACCAGGTTCCCTTCGACCCGGTCCAGCTGGCCTGGGACAAATGGCAGCTGCTCAACATAGGACTGCTCTACCTGATCCTGGCGGTCCCTTTTTTCTGCAGCGGGCTGATCGTAGCCACGGCATTCAGCCTGCAGAGTGCCCGGGCAGGGCTGATCTATGCTGCTGATCTGTTCGGCGCCGGACTCGGCTCCCTGGGGATACTGCTTCTGCTGAGCCTCCTGGCACCCGAACGATGCGTCTTCCTGCTTTGCCTGGGTCCCTTGGCTGCATCCTGCCTGACGGGTAACAGACGCCTGCGAATAACGGCCATGTTCTGCGCCGCTTTAAGCCTGTCCGTTTTTATCCAGCAACCGCAGCTCAGCGGGCTGCGCATGTCACCCTACAAGGGGTTGCCGAGCGCCCTCCTGTTCCCTGGCGCCAGAATGCTCAAGAGTTATTTCAGTCCCTTTGCCCGGGTGGACACCTTCGAAAGCCCTGCGGTGCGCTTTGCCCCGGGGCTCTCCCTGCGCTGGCTCGCCGCGCTCCCCCGCCAGACCGGCCTGGCCGTGGATGGGGGCGATATCAGCGCCATCACTGCCGTAGCTGACCGCCAGGCCCTCGCTTTTCTGGAATATCTCCCCTCCGCGCTCCCCTATGTGATCGGCAGCAGAAAACGGGTACTGGTCCTCGACCCGAAAGGTGGGCTGCAGACCCTGGTGGCCCGCCGTTTTGGTGCCGAAGAGATCATCACCGTCGAGAGCAACCCCGAGCTGCTGCGGGTCATCCGCAACGACTGGCAGGCGTTCAGCGGAGATCTCTACGGCACAGGCAGCTTCAGCGGACTGGGGCGGTCGTGGCTGTTGGGAAGCGCGCAGCGCTTCGACATCATCGATATCTCCCTGCTGGGGACCGAGCCTTTCGGGTCATTCGGCATCGCCGAAGATTACCGTTTCACCGTCGAAGCCTTCAAAAACTACCTGGGGCACCTGCATCGGGAGGGGATGCTGAGCGTCAATCTCTACATCATCCCGCCGCCCCGCACGGAATTGCGTCTGCTGGCCACCATGATTGCCGCCCTGGAGGAGTCGGGTATCCGGGATCCAGCCCGGCACCTGGCGGTGGTCAGGAGCTGGGGGACGCTCTGCCTGCTGGTGAAAGCGACGCCGCTGACAGCCGGCGACATCGGGAAAATCAAGGGGTTTGCCGAAGAGCGCTGGTTTGACCTGCTGCACTATCCGGGCATCGTGGCCGGGGAGGCCAACCGCTTCGTGAAGATGCTCAACGACGATTACTTTCAGGCCGTAGCTGCCCTGCTGGACCCGAACCGCAGGGAGCGCTTCTTGGAGGAGTATCCCTTTCAGATAGCAGCGGTGCGGGACGACGGGCCGTTCTTCAGCTATTATCTGAAGCCGGGGAGGATCGGCGAGATCTACCGGTTGATGGGTAAAAAGTGGCAATTTTTTCTGGAAGAGGGCTTGATCGTGCCGGCCGTCTTCGTCCAGGTGGCGCTCTTGAGCCTGCTGCTCGTGCTGCTGCCGCTGCTGGCCGGAAAAGGATTGCGCACGGACAGCAGCCGGGGCAGCTGGCTGCTGCCCTACTTTGCCCTGCTGGGCTGCGGCTTCATGTTTGTGGAAACGGTCCTGATCCAGAGAATCATCCTGCCGCTGGAAAACCCCTCCATTGCGGTGGCAACCGTTCTAGCCGCGATCCTGGTGAGTTCCGGTGCCGGTAGCCTCTTAAGCCAGCGCTGCAGCTGGCTGCAAAGTCCGCTAACAGCAGCAGTTATAGCCATGCTGGTCGTCATCTACAGCCTGTCACTGCCGGCCGCATCAGGCCTGCTGGCACCCTGGGCGCTACCGGTGAAGATCGCTGCGGTGTTCCTGCTCTTCACCCCGCTCGGCCTGCTGATGGGGATCCCCTTCCCCACCGGCCTGCGCATCCTGGGGGAGGCCGCTCCGCTGCTGATTCCCTGGGCCTGGGTGATCAACGGTTGCTGTTCGGTCCTGGCCCCGATCCTGGCCATCATGCTGGCCACGCTGGCCGGTTTTACGGTTGTGCTGACGCTGGGTGCGGCGGCCTATGGGCTGGCCTTTCTCAACCTGTACCTCTTTCAACGGACCGGCCGTGACTGATTGCGCTCATTTCCGTTTCAGCGCCTCTCCGGTCATCGGCACAAAGGCGACCGCCCCCATCTGCTGCACGTCGAGCTGCTCCCCTCTTTTGGTCACCAGCGTCAGGGTCTGGCTGTAGACCGTGCTCCCCAACGGCAGGATCAGCCTGCCGCCATCCTTCAGCTGCTTGATCAGTGGCGCCGGGATATGGTTGGCCGCGGCGGTGACGATAATCGCGTCGAAGGGCGCGGCTTCCTGCCAGCCGAAATAACCGTCACCGTACCTGACCCGCACGTTGCGGTAGCCGAGTTCCCGCAAGCGCTTCTCGGCCATGTCGGCCAGCGGCTTGCGGATCTCGATGGAGAACACCGACTGCACCAGTTCCGCCAGCACCGCTGCCTGGTAGCCTGATCCGGAGCCGATTTCCAGAACCCGGTCGGAAGCCTTCAGCTGGAGCGCCTGGGTCATCATGGCCACCACATACGGCTGGGAGATGGTCTGTCCCTCTCCGATCGGGAGCGGATGGTCGGCGTAGGCCTGCCAGCGCTGATGCTCATCCACATACAGGTGACGCGGCACACGCCCCATCGCCTCCAGCACGCGCCGGTCGCTGATGCCGCGCCCCTTGATGTCATGCTCCACCATGGCTTGCCGCCTGGCGATGAAAGGGTCAGCCGACAGAACGTCTCCGGCGATCCCGATCAGGAGGCAGCAGAGAATAACGATATTTTTCATCACCAGGTCTCCTTTCCCCGTTGAGAACAAGTATACATTAATGTGATATAATTTTTCAGAGAAAGGAAGCGTTAACAAAGCAAACAGTGTCCGATTAAGTATTTGCTTGCTCCAAAAAGTCCCCCCTCCCCTTGCGGGAGGGGGTTAGGGGGAGGGGGGAAATAGCCACATTTGACCCAGATGGCAGCTTCACCCACCCCCCAGCCCCCTCCCGTCGAGGGAGGGGGAGCTAAAAGCAAAATCCAATCCTGACACAGCTGTGATAATTCAGGTTTGAGAGGCTGCGGGCGTACCGCCTGAGACGGTGAGAGGATTGACTATTATGGTCCAGAGAAAACGGCGTCTCCCCTTCCGCTACCTGGAACCGGCCTTCTTCGGGGGGTTGCTGGACGATCCGCTGCTCTTTCTGAGGATCCGCCCCCTCAGGCGGGCGCTGCTCTTCGACTGCGGCCAGATCGCCCATATGGCCAAACGGGTCATAAAGCCGATTGACACGGTCTTCATAACCCATGCCCACATGGACCATATCATGGGCATCCCCACCCTGGTACGACACCATCAGATTTCGCCGCGCCCGATGGACATCTACGGCCCGCCGGGGATTGTTGAGCGGGTCCATCATCTCCTGATGGGGTACGACTGGAACCTGAGCGAAGCGAGCTGGATCACCCTGCGCGTCCACGAGATCCACCAGGAACGGATCGCCCACTTCAGTTTCATCGGAGCGGAAGGCTTCGCCCGCCGTTTCGATGGGGAAGAGCCGCGCAGCGGACGGGAGATCTGGTCCTGCCGCCATGTCACGGTAGAGGCGGAGCAGCTCGATCATAAACTGCCGGTGCTGGCCTTCAGGATCCAGGAACGGCCCTGCTTCGCCGTTGATCACCGCAAAATTAAGGCACAGCGGCTTGTGTCGGGCGACTGGATCCGCAACCTGAAAAGCCGGGTCTGGAAGGGGATGCCGGATTCCAGGGTTGTGGTTACGCGCCGTGAAGGAGAGCAGCTGTGGGAGGAAACGGTGGAACAGCCCGAATCGCTCTACAACAGTATCCGGCGGGAGCTCCCCTGCGCCTCGATCGGTTATCTGTGCGACGTGGGGTGGACTCCTGAAAACAGGACCAGAATCGAGGCGTTCCTGGCTGATGTGACCCTGCTCTGCTGCGAGAGCACCTTTCTGAGAGCCGAAGTTGAGAAGGCCCGGGTTTCATACCATCTCTGCACAACGGACCTGAACGATCTGGTCAACCGACTGAAGCCGCGCTATCTGCTGGCGATGCACCTTTCCAAGAGCTACCTCCGGCGGAGCGGGGATCTTTATCATGAACTGAAACCTCCCACGGGAACCACCATTCTGCCGTTGCCGAAACACCTCGTGCCGGCGCCGCTCATGGTCTCGGACGTGGCGGGCTGGCTGCAGCCGCCCGAGACTGACTAGGGGAAATGCCCCATGTTTCCATCCCTGCGTGGCACCATCTGTCTGTTGATCCTCCTGGCCTCGGCCATATCCCCGACGCCAGCCAGTCCGGAAGACATGCCAGCCGTTACTGAGAGCGCTCCGACTCCCTCCCGTCCTGACTACTTCATCGAAATCAGCATCAGCCGCAACCTGCTTACCCTTTACGAGAAGAACGACGCCGGGGCTCTGGTCCCGCTCAGGGCATACCGGGTGGGTACCGTGGTCAGGGGGCTGAAGACCTATCCCCAGGGGATGGGGAGAGTTACGGCCATCAGCTTCAACCCCTGGTGGTATCCGACCCCCTATTCCCGCAGCGTGTTCCGGGAGCGCGGCATCGAGCTCCCCACGGTGGTCCCGCCCGGTCACCCCCTCAACTACATGGGCCCCTTCAAGATCTCGCTTTCCCACCGGACATTCAAGGGCGCCATCTACCGGATCCACGGCAACAACAACCCGGCCCGGGTCGGCCGACGGGTGACGGGTGGCTGCTTCGTTATGGAAAACGAAGGCGGTCTGGAACTGGCGCGGAAAATCACGGTGGGAACCGAGGTGAATATCGTTCCGTAGCTATTTAAAAGCGGCTGTGATGAAAACATGCCCTGGGCGGCACTAGCGATGGCCGCATCCGCCTTGATCAAGCCGGCAGGTCGTGTTCGGCGTACAGCTGCCGGATCTGTTTGGCAAAGCGCAGCTCCATTTCCCGGCGTTTCAGCTTCAGGGTCGGGGTAAGCAGACCGTTGTCAATGCTCCATGGTTCCAGGGTCAGGTAGACCTTGCGCACCCGGGTCTGACCGGGGAAAGCGTGCAGCAGCCCTTCCACCTTTTCCAGCATGTACTGCTGAGCCCTGGCAGAATCGAGTGCGGCGGGATCGTCCGGATCAAGGCCGAGCCGGCCGGCCAGGGATTCCCATTCCGGCCGGTTCAGTACCAGCAGCGCCGCCAGATAGGGTTTGCCCTCGCCGACGATCATCGCCATATCGAAACAGCGCTCATGGGTGATGGCCATCTCCATGTCGGCCGGAGAAACCTTTTCACCGGTGGAGGTGACCAGGATGTCCTTGATCCGGCCGCGGATGAAGATATGCCCAGCTTCGATGGCGGCCTGATCGCCGGTGTGCAGCCAGCCGCCGGCGTCGATCACCCGGCGGGTCTCTTCCGGACAATTCCAGTAGCCGAGCATGACACTGGGACAGCGCACCAGCAGTTCGTCATCGGCGCCGATCCGCACCTCGATCCCCGGCAGGGGTGGTCCGACCGAGTCGGGGATGTTCCTTTCCGGCAGATTGGCGCTCACCACCGGCGAAGCTTCGGTCAGTCCGTACCCCTGCAGGAGCTGCAAGCCGAGCCCGATGAAGGTGCGGGCCACCGTCACGGAGAGCGGCGCTCCGCCGCTGACCGCGATCCGCAGCCGCCCCCCCAGTCTTGCCAGGACCTTGTCCGCCACCAGCCGGCGTAACATCAACCAGGCAACACGCTGCAGCATGTCGATCCGCCCCCTGCCCTGCCCCGCCTCGAAACGTTGCCAGCCGATCGCCACCGTCCAGTCGAACAGGCGCCGCGCCAGGCTCCCTTTTTTTGCCAGGCCATGCTGTACCGCCGCATACACCCGCTCGAAAATCCGCGGTACGGAGATGAACATGGTGGGACGGATCGTCACCAGGTCCTCGGCCAACTCCTGGATCGAGCGGGCGTAAGCGACGCAGCTGCCGGCCATGATCGGCAGATAGTAGCCGGCGGTCCGCTCGAAGGTGTGGGAGAGCGGCAGGAAGGATAAAAACATGTCCTCCCGGTAGCAGGGAACCGCCCTGAGGACGGCTTCCACATTCCAGAGGATGTTGTGATGGGAGAGCATGACACCCTTGGGCCGGCCGGTGGTGCCCGAGGTGTAGATGATGGTCGCCAGGGCATGGGGGTCGTCGGTACGGTTCGCCAGCGGAGCCTCGTCAACAGACGGCGCTGCTGAACCGGGTACACCGAGCCATTCGTCCAGAGTACGGAGCATGGTGTCGCTGCCGGGCTGGTAATCCGGCCCGGCATTGACGCACACAACCAGTTTGAGCGCCGGGGCGTCCGCGCAGTAAGGGCGCAGCATTTCCCACTGGGCCGCGGTTTCCACCACCAGCAGACGGATGGCCGCATCCTCAACGATATAGGCCACATTCGTCGGTGTGTCCATGGTGTAGAGCGGGACGACAACCAGCCCGAGGGCCAGAGCCGCCTGGTCGAAGCAGACCCATTCCAGACAGTTGTTGAGCTGGATGGCGACCCGCTCACCGCTGGGGAATCCCTCCCGTTCCAGCGCCCGTTGCCAGCGCGCCGCCAGTCGGGCCGCCTGCTGCCAGCTGAAATCCTCCCATAGCGAACGGACCCGGTTGAACTGCCGATACGCAAGTCCGTCGGGGGTGCCTAGCGCGCGGCACTGAAACAGACCCGGCAGGGTACGGGCCGCGGCAGCGGAGATGATGTCGGTGTGTCGCTTGTCGGTTGTGGCCATGGGCGGTTCCTCCTGTTCGATGCAGGTTGCGGTCAGGGACTCTTGTCCGCCAGGTCCGGTTCGCCGCAATGGGCGAGTATTTCCGCCCGACCCGCATCCCGCAGGCGGATGGCGGCGTTCCAGTCATGCCCACTCTCCCGGAGCGGAGTGGCAATGGTAACAGTGACCGTACCCCGGCGCGGAAACCATTGGTCAGGATGGAGAATGGAGCGGGTCCCCCGGATGATCACCGGCACCAGGCGCGCCCCGGCCTGGGCCGCGATCAGGAACGCCCCCATCCGGAACGGCAGCAGCCCCGGCATCCGCTGGAAGGTCCCCTCGGGAAAAAAGAATAGCGAGCATCCCCGCCGCAGGGAGCTGAGCAGCCGATCAGCATCCTCGACCCCCTGCCTGAAATCGAAGCGTTCCACAAACTGCACATCCAGCCGCTGTAGATAGAGGCGTGAAATCAGATTCCCCTGCAGTTCGCGTTTGGCAACGAAGCTGAAATTGTGGGGCAGAGCGGCCACCAGCACCAGGCCGTCCAGGTAGCTGGAATGGTTTGCCACCATCACGTCCGGCACGGCACTCTGCAGGTTTGGCAGCCCCTTGACCGTAAGGTGAATGCCGGCCAGGCGCAGAAAAAGACGGGCAGCAAGACGGCTGACCCGCCACCCCAGTGAGGGGGTCGGCATCAGGACGGTGAACAGCCAGGCACAGGGTGCAAGAAGAGCGAAGAGAACCCAGACGTAGCCGGCATAGAGTAGTTCCAGGCCGCCTTTAGCGCTGCGGCGCAGCTGGGTTCCCAGGCCGGACCAGGCCAGGCGGGTCAACTGCAGCCAGATCGGACTGGGGCGTCCCGCTCCCCCCCGTTCGTAAAATTCGCGGCTGGCGGCCCGGCGGATCTTGCCGCTGGAGGTTTTGAGCACCGTATGGGGAGGCGCCAGCAGGATGTCGTCGGCAGGAGATCCGAGCAGGTCCACGGTCAGGGAATTGATCCGGTTGCGAAGTTTTTCCAGCTCTGCGGCCTCCCTTACACGGGTCTCCGCCAGCACCACCAGCCGTTCTGTCCCGGATTGCGGGTCGCGACTGCCGAATACGGCGACACAACCCTTGCGGATGCCGTCCAGGTTGCCGACCGCTTCTTCCAGTTCATAGGGATAGATGTTGCGGCCGGCGCGGATGATGACATCCTTGGCGCGGCCGGTAATGTAGATGTCACCGGCGGCGATATAGGCCAGGTCACCCGAGTCGAGCCACTCCCCATGAAACAGGCGCCGGGTCTCTTCCTGGTTGCGGAAGTAGCCGCTGGTGACCGAGGGCCCCTTGAACTCCAGGCGCCCCTCGCTCCGTTCAGGGAGTTCATGGCCGGCCGGGTCCACCACCCTGATCTGGTGGCCGGGGAGCGGCTGGCCGCTGGCAACGAAACAGAGCGGCTCCCGGTCGTCCTCGCCGGCCGGAACCGCCCGGCCGGAGTGCATGAACTCTTCGCGCCTGACCCGGTCGATCAGGAGGCCACGCCCCGGGGGGGGAAAGGCCAGTCCCACCGAAGACTCGGCCAGTCCGTAGACCGGTGCTATCGCTTGCGGATTCAGGCCGTAGCATTCGAATCGTTCGGCAAATTCCCTCATGGTAACCGGGCTGACCGGTTCGGCTCCGTTGCAGGCCATGCGCCAGCTGCTCAGGTCCAGACCGGTGATGGTGCTGTCGCTCACCTTGCGCAGGCAGAGTTCAAAGGCAAAATTGGGGGCTGCCGAAAGGGTGCCGCGATGCCTGTGAATGGCCCACAACCAGCGTTCCGGTCGCGCCAGGAAGATGAGCGGAGACATGATCACCAGCGGCGATGCGAAGTACAGACTCCCCAGCCAGGCGCCGATCAGCCCCATGTCGTGATAGAGCGGAAGCCAGCTGACGAACACGTCCCGGGAAGAAACCTGCACCGCATGTCCCATGGCGCGGATGTTGGCCAGCAGATTGGCGTGGCTGAGAACCACCCCCTTGGGGTTGCCGGTGCTACCGGAGGTGTATTGCAGGAGGGCCAGGTCGTGCTGACGAATAGCCGGACGGGAAAAGGTCTCTCCCGGGGTGGGGAGCCCGGCCGGGGTGACCACCCCCCGCAGCCCCGGCAACTGTGATTTCAGCAGCCGGGCCAGCGGGAGCGCCTCCGCCACGGTGATGAGGGTCACGACCTGGGCATTGGCAAGTATCCGTACATGACGGCGCAGATGATCTTCGATCTGCGACAGACGCACGGGAGGGTAGATCGGGACCGGGATGCCACCGGCCAATAGAATGCCGAAGAAACAGGAAAAATAGTCGCGGCAGGTGGGAAGCATGACCGCCACGGCCTGCCCCGTTTCCAGCCCCTGGCGGATCAGCCCGGCCGCCATCGACTGCGCCTCCTGCTTCAACGCGGCGTAGCTGATCACTTGCTCACTGTCGTTTTCGTCGCACAGAATTATGTGGCTGCGGTCGGGATGGACCTGAACGTGCCAATCCAGCACCTCCACCAGGGTGGCGGTCCCTTCCGGCACGTTGGCCGATAGCTCGGGGGGGGCATTCTGTTCCTGTGACCGGGCCGCCCTGGCCCGTCCGCCTGCCGAAGCCAAAACCGCCCGTAACAGGTCGCGCGGCGTTTCCGCACCGGCCAGGAGCTGTGCCGGCAGGGCCACATCAAAAGCGCTTTCGAGCCGGGAGATGAGTTCCACCCGCCCCAGACTGTCGAAGCCAAGCTCCCGGTCAAGGGAACTGTCCAGTCCGACATTGTGCCACTGCCGGCGGGGACTCAGTTCGGCTGCCAGCTGCACGGTAATCTGCAGCAGTTTGGCGACGATTACATCGCTGTCGATAATCGTATTGTCCCTGTCGCCGCTCATTGTCAGCTCCACTTACTCCGTTCGCAGTAACGGCCGTGACCTCATGCTGATATTGTGGCGGTAAAAGGCAAATTATCAAGCCGGCCGAGGGGATATTTCGCCAGCTCCCGCGCCATCCCCCTCCGCAGCCGCGATAACATCGTTTGTAAAAGTATTGTAATACCGCAAGTTACATCTCTCTATTTCCAGTGACACTCTATATAATGAACAATCAAAACAGTAGCACCACAGGAGACAGATCATGACCCACCCCACCCCGACTGCCCAGCCCCGCCATCCCCTGGCAACCAGAGCCCGCATACTGCTGTCAAGCGTCTTCGGTCCCTACGGCCAGGATGACCAGTACGGCAGCCGAAAAATAAATCCGATGGAGCTGTACCAGAATCAGGTCACCCGTCTCCAGGGGGGCTTCTCCCTGCGGATGTTTCACCGCTCCTTCGGTCTGATGATGATTCAAAGCAATATCGATGCCCCCTGCACCCTGCTCGACTTCCCGACCCTGGAGCGTTTTCGCGAGGAGCTCCGGCAACATAGCTACGATATCATCGGCATCAGCGGGATTATCGCCAATGTCGGCAAGGTCGCGGAGATGTGCAAGCTGATCCGCCAACACCAGCCCAGGGCAACGATTGTCATCGGCGGACACATCGCCAACAAGGAGGGGCTCGACCGGATGATCGATAGCGACCTGATCGTCCGTGGTGAGGGTATCCGCTGGTTTCAACGCTACCTCAGCCAGGATGACCAGGCACCGATCAAGCACCCCGCGGCGCTTTCCGGATTCGGCTCAAGAATCATGGGCATGGATCTCGGCGACAGCCCCGAGCGCACGGCGGCGATCCTAATCCCCTCGGTCGGCTGCCCGATGGGATGCAACTTCTGTTCGACCTCCGCCCAGTTCGGCGGGAAAGGCAAATTTGTCAACTTCTACGAGACAGGCGACGAGCTCTTCAATGTCATGTGTGACATCGAAAGCAAACTGAAGGTCCGCTCCTTCTTTGTCCTTGATGAGAATTTCCTCCTGCACAAAAAGCGGTCACTGCGTCTGCTGGAATTGATGGAGGCCAACGCTAAGAGCTGGACACTCTCCGTTTTCAGCTCGGCCCGGGTTCTGAAATCCTACACCATGGAGCAGCTGGTGGGACTGGGCATCAGTTTTGTCTGGATGGGTCTGGAAGGGCAAGAGAGCGCCTACGACAAGCTCAAGGGAGTGGATACGCTGAGCCTGGTGCAGCTCCTGCAGGCCAACGGCATCCGGGTCCTCGGCTCTTCCATCCTCGGCCTGGAAGATCACCGGCCGGAAGATATGGGGGCGATCATCGATTACGCCGTCCGCCACGACACCGTCTTTCATCAGTTCATGCTCTATACGCCCATTCCCGGAACGCCACTCCATGAAAAGCACCAGCGGGAAGGCAATCTGCTCCCCGAAGCGGAATTCCCCTTTGCCGATGCCCATGGCCAGTATCGTTTCAACTATCGCCATCCCCACTTTAAAAACGGCGAGGAAGAGAGTTACCTGCTGGACGCATTCCGACGGGACTTCGAGGCCAATGGCCCCAGCCTGCTGCGCCTGATCCGGGTCCTGCTGAACGGCTGGCAGACGCACAAGAACCACTCTGCGCGGGTCCGGGCGCGTTTCGCCTGGGAAGCAGCACCACTGCGCTCCACCTATGCTGGCGCTGTCTGGGCCATACGCAACTATTACCGCAGCAATCCGCGTCACCGGGAAACAGCCGACAAACTTCTCGGGGACATCTACGCCGCCTTCGGCTGGAAGACGCGCCTGCTTGCCCCGCTCATCGGACGCTATGCCTACAGTCGCCTGAAGAAGGAGGAACAGCGCCTGGCAGCCGGTTTCAGCTATGAACCGGCTTCCTTCTGCGATAAAAATGCGGCCGCCCAAGCCCTGGAAAAATCCGACGCTGCGCTGCGCAGGGCCGGGACCGGGGAGCTGTTCTCCGCCGGCCAACCGGCCTACCGCTGAAATAGAACCTGATTGGTTCTTATTTTCAGGTAAAACCGACGATTCGAACCACTCAGGATCCCTTCAGCCCGCCCCGCCAACTAACTCCCTCACACGATATTCCGGTAGGAGAGGCATCATGCCTTCCCTACCGGGATTAATCCCTGCGAAGCCGGCCACGCCTTCGGCCCCTTGCAATATAAAGCATCGCCCATATAATTAATACAAACTTACCCAACCCATATCGCAAGACCCGGGGGATGACCATGATTATCGTGGAGATGTTCAAGGGAAAATCAATCACCGAACACCGGGTGGAGATCGTCGAGCGCAAGGGAACCGGGCATCCGGATCAGATCTGCGACTCCGTTATGGAGGCTATTTCAGTCGCACTGTGCCGGGAGTACCTCGACCGGTTCGGGACGATCCTGCACCACAACATCGATAAGGGGCTGCTGGCGGCCGGACGGATCGAGAAACATTTTGGCGGCGGACGGGTCGTCAGCCCGATGGAGCTGATCATCGGTGACCGGGCCACCTTCCGGGCCGCCGGCCGGGAAATCCCGGTGGAGGAGATTGCCGTGGAAGCCGCCAAGAACTGGTTCAGAAAAAACCTGCGCTTCGTGGATCCGGAGCAGCACCTGCACTGCCGGGTTGCCCTGGCACCCGGCTCGGATGAGCTGACCGATATCTTCAGCCGTTCCGGCGAGGTTATGGTAGCCAACGACACCTCGGCGGCTGTCGGCTATTACCCCTTCAGTCCGACGGAGCGGACCGTCCTGGGAATGGAGCGTTTTCTCAACGGCAAAGAGTTCAAGGAACGATTCCCGCAGACCGGCGAGGATATCAAGGTGATGGGTGCCAGAAACGGCAAGAATCTCGACCTGACGATTGCCATGCCGCTGCTGGCCCGCTATATAGCGTCGGAACAGGAGTATTTTACGAGCAAGAACAGTATCCTGGCTGAGATGCAGGAGTTTGCGGCGCGTTTTTCCGGAGAGGGGCGTCTGACGCTGCACTTCAACTCCCTGGATATGCCCGGGCGCGGACTGGGCGGGGTTTACCTGAGTCTGCTGGGCACCTCGGCCGAAGATGCGGATTCAGGACAGGTGGGGCGCGGCAACCGGGTTAACGGCCTGATCTCCATCAACCGGCCGATGGGAACTGAAGCGGCCGCCGGGAAAAACCCGGTCAGCCACGTGGGGAAGATCTACAACATCCTGTCCCACAAGATGGCGCGGGAAATCCATGAGAGCATCGATGGCATCAAGGAAGTGTATGTGCTGCTGCTGAGCAGGATCGGCGCTCCGGTTGATTGCCCCCAGTTGGCCACTGCCCAGCTGTTGCTGGAAAAAGGAAGGAAAATCACAGAGATCTCCAGGAAGGTGCAGGAGATATTCGAACGGGAATTCGCGGATATCAACAGGTTCTGCGCGGCTCTGGCACGGGGGGAATACCCGATCTGCTGACTATGGAAGGAAACAGAAACCGGTCGTTACGTTCATGGCCAGCCTATGCGCAAGGAAGATAAAATCAGAAGAATGATCGCCCAGGAAGCGGCACGTCTCATGTACGAAGAGGGGGTGCGTGAGTACCGCGACGCCAAGCGCACGGCGGCCCGGCCGTTCGGCCCGGAAAAGGCGCTCTCCCTTGGTTCCCACCTCCCCTCCAATGCCGAGATCCACGCCGAACTACAGCGCCTGATCGGAATCCATGAAGATGAACTGCTGCCGGAGCGGTTACTGCGTTTGCGCCTTATCGCACTCACCTGCATGGAGACCCTGGAGCCTTTTCACCCCTACCTGGTCGGCTCGGTCTTGAACGGCGCGGTCACGGAGCGCAGCGATATCGATCTCCATCTCTTTGCCGAGTCGTGCGAACAGGTCGAGGAGTATCTGGACGAGAAGGGAATTCCCTTCGAGCAGGAGCTGGTGACCATTCGCCACGGAGGAGAATTCTTCGAATATCCGCACATCTACCTGGAGGACGCCGGGGTGGTTATCGAGTGCAGCGTCTACCCCCTCGAGGATATCCGTCGCATACCGAAGAGCAGCATCACCGGCCGTCCCATGGAGCGGGCCGATCCAGGCAGGCTGAAAAAGATCATCACTGAAATGGTACAAATACCAAAAAAGGCAGGTTGACCGCAGTTAAAGGAGACGGACATGGGAAACGGCGAGAACATTGTTACTGAGGTAGCCGCGGCACTGGAGCGGGAGACTGCTGTCAATCTGCACGTTTTTCCGCTGCAGCTTGAATTTGACGACGGCATCCTCACCATGGAGGGCGAAGTAGAACATATCATGGCCAAGAAGCGCGCACTGGAGGTGGCGGCCGCGATTCCCGGCGTGGCCAGTATCGTCGACCGGATATGGCTGGTTCCGGCCGTAGCGATGCAGGACGGCGAGATCCGCGATCACATCTGCAACGCCCTGCTGGAAGAAAAGCTGCTGTATTCCTACACATTACGGGCCATTATTAAAGGAAAGCTAGAGGTGATCCGAGAGACCGTCCAGGAGACGATGGGGAGTATCGACCTGGAAGTAACCAACGGGATCGTGATTCTGAATGGAGCGGTTTCGAGCCTGACCGCCAAGCGACTGGCAGGAGTGCTATCATGGTGGGTGCCGGGCAGTCGGGACGTAATCAACGGAATCGAGGTTTCACCACCAGAGGAGGACAATGATGACGAAGTGGTGGACGCCGTCCGCCTGGTGCTGGAAAAAGATCCGTTTGTCAACGCATCCCAGATCAAGGTCAGCTGTGGCAGTTTCGTCGTCACCCTCACAGGGCAGGTGAAGAACAAGATTCAACGGCGCATGGCCGAGGCCGACGCCTGGTACGTCTTTAGGGTCGACCGGGTTGTAAACCTGCTGCAGGTTGAGGAATAGCTACCACGGCAGAGTCGTGCATAGCTCAACAAGAGCAGCTCTACGACTTGACAAGCATGTGTTTTTTGTTAAAATTATTTTATAGTTTGTGCGGTTTATCCGATGACAGCCTCTACGGGAGGAAAAACCATGGACATGAAAGACGAGTACAGACAGAAGCTGGAAAACCTGCAAAAAGAATGGAAAACGATGATCGATCACCTGGAAGAGCGGGCCAAGAAAGCCTCCGCCCAGGCGAAGATCGAACTGCAGGAGACGATCGAAAGCCTGAAGCATAAAAATAGTGCCGTACAGACGAGGCTTGATGAGATGCGTCAGGCAGGAGACGAGGCTTGGGAAGGGCTTAAAAAAAAGGCGGAGACGGCCGTAGCCGAAATGAAAACCGCCTTGGAACACGCCATTTCGAAATTCAAGCACTAGGCCTCAAATCAACAAATTATTGACTTTTATACAGAAGCTGTCCGGTATTCCATCAATCCCGGCGCCATGTTTCATTAATACAATTCATGACAAAGGGTTTCCCGCTTGGCATGGGGAACCAATTCTCCAGGTTTATCTGCAGTTTTTTCCATCTGCATTTTCAAGCACTTTCCTGAGACGTTCCAATCCTTTGCTATAACTCTCGGCATCTCCGAACACACTTGGCGCGATTCCGATGTCCGGACCATAGAACCGAAAAAAGCATTTTATACGGCAAGAGATCTCACTGCTTGAATTTTATCATTTAAAGCCGGGATTATATACTACGAACAGAGCAGGAGGGTGAAGGTCGAGTTAATACTTAACCTGATCTGAGATGTCACTGCGAGGCTGTAACGAAGCAACTTATTTCATTAAAAAATCGGCACCGGAGGTTATCCTCCGCCGCTCTTCACCAGCATAATATGTATGCCGCTCACGGATTGTATCCTTGCCGATAATTACCCATTCATTTGAGCGATGGAAGGCAATCAGTTTGTTTGAAGCGATCAGGCTATCGAGGATATGCTCATCAACTTTCGCGTTCTCGAAATTTTTATTGATAATATCGATCATGGCCTGCTCCCCCTTTTGTTTGAATAATGCCGTGGTTAACTCCAGGATCAGCTCTTCTTGCTGGTCTTTGCGAAAAAGGCAGAATAATGAGGGATAACTCTGCCTTTCTTGCAGGCGGGACAGGTGACATTCCCCTGTTCATGCTCTGCCATACTCATCTTTACCGAAAAGATCAGACTGCACAGCTCACATTGATACTCATAGACCGGCATGGCCATTGTCCTCCTCTCAGTGATGTTTACCTAACCCCGACTCCCACGTGAGCGCCTCCTGATTGTTGTGAAGAAACCAGCGCTGCAAGACTACATTACGGACAAACAGACGGCTGGAGAACAGCTTGGCTCCGACAGCGTCGATCAGTCCGGATGGGATCGGCAAAGGGATTGCCCGACCTCCGCCACCATAGCGCCCAGCCAGCCGCAGCAGGTAGGGCTCCAGGTTATGGCGCCGATAATCGCCCTTGGCCGCCAGAATGGTCTGCGCAGCCAAAAGAGCCGATTCAATCGCCGGCAAGATCCCTTCGCCACTATAGGGATGGGCCAGTCCGGCCGAATCTCCGATCAGCAGCACCCCGTCACTAACCACTCTGCGCCCCCCTTGACGCTGATAGGCTAGATAGGCATGCCCTTGATACTTCACAGCTGAGCCAGGCGCAACCACTCTTCGCTTTTCGAGAAAAGCGCGGAATTCACTCATATGCCGGCCAAAATCGATCCTGTCCATCCGACCGAAACCGACATTAAGAAACGCCCCCTTCCGAAATATCCAGCCGTATCCCTTCAGATCCCGACTGAAAAACAGTTCCGGCGTATCACTCTGGATGTTGTCCATGCTCTCCCGTTCAACTGCCATTGCAAATTCTGCCGACTGAGCGACAATAACCTGCTCTGCCCCGATCTTTGCCCCCAAAAGGCGGGCCACCGGGCAGGAATGACCGCCGGCGCCGACCACGAGTTGTGCAGTGATGTGCCCGTTGACGATCCAGTTCCCGTTTTTACGTTCCAGCACGGCAACGGGTTCACCCAATATCTGGCGGACAGCGCTGCGCTGCAAAAGATAGTGGTCAAACTCACAGCGCCGGATACCATAACTGACGCTTCTATCGTAGCGTGTAACCAGTTCGGCACCCTGCATCACAGCAGTACGGAAGCCCCGGATATCCTGGAACACGCGCCCTTGTCGGTAATCATCCCTGTCAATCTCCAGTGTTTCCAACACAGCCGGAGTGATCCACCCTGCGCACGGCTTGTCCCTTGGAAAGAGCCGCGAATCCATCAGCAGCACATCGAGCCCGGCTTGCCGTAACCGTCTGGCACAGGTTGAACCAGCCGGTCCGCCTCCGACGATCAGAACCTCACAGGCATCCATCAGACTTCTGCAGGCGCGCCAAAGAGGTGAGAGCGCGTCCAGGGAACTTGGTTGTTGCGGGGGCGTGTAAATACGACCTGAAACAGCTGCAGATTGCCAATATTGAAGTTGGCGATGGCGCCGGACAGATAAAGTCGCCAGGTGCGTACAAAGGATTCATCAAACATATCAGCAATCCGTTCCCTGTTATTTTCAAAACGATCAAGCCAGTGCTCCAGGGTCTTTGCATAATGCAGGCGAAGGTTTTCCACATCCAGAACGGAGAGGCCAAATGGTTCGAATATGTCCATCATTTCCCGCAGCGTGGGAGGATAGCTGCCGGGGAATATCCGTTTTAACAGCCAGGGACTCATCGGTTGCGGAATGTTTTGGCCGATGGTGTGGATCAGCCCGAGACCAGATTCCGTTAGGGAACGATCGATGACTTTTCCGAGTTCCAGATAATGTTTGGGTCCGACATGCTCCAGCATCCCTACGGAAACGAAGGCATCATAGCAACCGCTAATATTGCGATAATCGTCCTCCACATATTCAACCTGTCCATCCAGGCCTTCGGCCTTGGCCCTTTCACGAGCATAAACGATCTGTTCGTGGGAGATATTGAATGACCTGACGGAGACCCCATAGTGTCTGGCCATGTGGCGTGCCATGGCGCCCCAACCGCATCCCGCTTCCACCACGGTCTGGCCGTGCTTCAGCCGAAGCTTTCGACAGACCAGGTCCATCTTGGCGATCTGCGCATCCTCCAGTGATGATGTGGGTTGCGGAAAATAGGCGCAGGTATAGAGCATTTCCCTGTCGAGCCATAATTGGTAAAAGTCGTTGCCGATATCGTAATGGTGATGGATATTGCTGTGAGAACCGGCAAGCGAGTTCGTGTCAGGCTGCTTCCGGCGATAAGCAGCCAGGCGGGCGGATCGTCGTTTCTTGTCCATGGCCCGGTAAATAGCTTCCATGAACACCACCAAATCACCGTCTATCTCGATCCGTCCGGCGCTGTAATCATCACCGAAGTTTAGCAGGGGATTCGCAATAAGCCTCAACAGGGTCGCCCGGTCATGAATTGCCATTCCAACGGAACATGTTGAATCGGGCCTGAAAACCTCTTTCCCGTCCCACAGCATCGCACGTATCTGGGGTTCCCCTATGCCATTCAGAAAAGAGCGCAACAACCATCGGTCAATGTCATAGACCTTGTCACCAGCACTTGTTCTGCCATTCATGATCCGGTAGTGAGCACCGAAAGTTTCTGTTCTGGCCATGGTAACCTCACGCAGGCAACGCAAAACATTATCTCAAACTTACCAATCAAAAATATAGCACTATTTCCTTGACGGTCAATTCTTCCGACTCGGATCGAAAAGGCTCTGGAAGATACAACATGCAGAGTTAAATGCATGAAAACGGATGAATGCGACTGATAGCGTACAGGGATAACGTATACTTAACACTATGATTTCCGGCTGGTCGGTTCGGGAAAATACCTTGACTCACCAGTCTTTTTTATGAGATAAGAACTATTTCAAGAGATGGCTAAGATATATAAAGAAAAACATTCACACCTGCTGCTTACTTTATTACAATCAACTAAAAATAATAAAACCACCGCTAGACGGTCATTTTTATATCATAAAAGATTAATTTCAAGATGGAGAAAACAGCCAGACATTGGATCTAGAACAGCAAGATACAGGAGCTCATGTCTCCTCTCTCGCGCCTTCTGCCTCCCTGTTTACCCTGACACCGCTCAGCAATCAATTTTAACCATGAAAGGTCATTTCCATGCAGGTAACTGTCGAAGAAGTAAGCCCGGTCTCAAAAAAAGTCTCTATCGAAATCCCTTCCGAACTGGTTGATGCTGAAATAGAAAAGGTATATGCCGGCATCCAGAAGAAAGCCAAATTGCAGGGCTTCCGCCCCGGCAAGGCCCCCATGCAGCTGATCAAACGCAATTACACCGATGCCATGCGCGATGAGGTCATGCGGCGTTTCTTCGAAACGACACTTTTCAAAGCCCTCAACGAACACAAGATCGACCCTGTTGAAACACCGACCATCGAAAGCGAAATCCTTGAACAGGGTGCCCCTTTCAAATACAGCGCCCTGGTGGAAGTCATGCCGGAAATCCTGCTGAAAGACTACACCGGCCTGGCCATTACCAAGGAAAAGTTCGTGCTCAACCCGGACAACATCGAGGGTGAACTAAAACGCATGCAGGAGAACATGGCCCAACTCGTGCCCGTGGAAGAAGGCGTGCAGGTACAGAACGGCCACACCGTCATCCTTGACTACTCCTTCTCCATCGACGGTTTTCCGGAAGAAACATCCAATGCCGAAGATGCCGAGGTTGAAGTCGGCGCCAACAAGCTCATGCCCGGCTTCGAAGAGCAGCTGGTCGGCATGAAATGCGGCGAGACCAAAGACATAACCATAACCATGCCGGAAGGCTACCGCACACCGGAAGCGGCCGGCAAGGAAGGCGTGTTCCATGTGACGATGAAGGAGATCAAGCGCAAGGAACTGCCGGAACTGAACGACGACTTTGCCCAGCAATTTGGCGACTACGAAACCATCGAGCAACTGCGCTCCAAGATGGCCGAATACCTGGAAAAACAGGAACTCGAGCGCATCGAGAATGATCAGAAAGAGCGCATCATCTCGGCCATGATCGAAAAGAACCCCCTGGATGTGCCCCAGTCCATGATCAAACGCCAGCTGGACTACATGCTGGAAAACCTTAAAAACCGCCTCAAGGGCCAGCATATGTCGATGGAGATGATGGGGATGGATGACGAAGGCTTCCGGAACCGTTTCCGCGACTCGGCCGAAGACAAGGTCAAGGGCGGCCTGTTGCTGATGGCCCTGGTGGAGCGGGAAAACATCAGCGTTAATGACGAGGACCTTGAGCAGCGCTACGAACAGATCGCCACCGGCAATCCTGACATGCTGAACCGCGTCAAGGAATACTACACAACAAACCGCAACGCCAAGAATGCCCTGATCTCGGAGATCAAGGAAGACAAGGCAATCCGCTTCCTGCTGGATAGCGCAGTAATTACCGAAGTAGAAGCTGCCGCGCAAAAGGCAGAGTAATTCCCGAGCCATTCAAGAGAGGGCATCAATTAATGTATATCCCAATGGTAGTCGAGCAGAGCGGGCGCGGCGAACGCGCCTATGATATTTACTCCCGCCTGCTCAAAGAGCGGATCATTTTCCTTGGCGGAGGCATTGATGATCAGGTAGCCAACCTGGTCATAGCCCAACTGCTGTTTCTGGAGGCAGAGGATCCCGACAAGGATATCCACCTCTACATCAACTCCCCAGGCGGAGTAGTAACCGCCGGTATGGCCATTTTTGACACCATGCGCTACATAAAGGCGCCTGTCTCTACGATCTGCGTGGGCCAGGCCGCTTCCATGGGCGCATTCCTGCTGTCGGCAGGCGAAAAAGGCAAGCGATTCAGCCTTGATCACTCCCGGATAATGATTCATCAGCCTCTGGGCGGTTTTCAGGGACAGGCCACGGACATCCATATCCATGCCAAGGAAATTCTCCGCATGAAGGATGAATTGAATTCGATCCTCTCGGAAATGACCGGTCAGAATGTAGAGAAAGTCGCTGCAGACACCGAGCGCGACTATTTTCTTTCCGCCTCGGAGGCCAAGGAATACGGGATCATTGATTCCGTTGTGTCCAGAAAGCCGGGAACAGGAGCCACACCATGAGTCGACGGGACACAAACCAGGAAAATCTGACCTGCTCCTTCTGCGGAAAAACCCAGGAAGAAGTCAAAAAACTGATCGCCGGTCCGGCTGTCTACATTTGCGACGAATGCATCGAACTCTGCAACGATATCATCGCTGAAGAGATGAAGATGGAAGAGACGCTGGGACCGGACATGAAGAAGCTGCCCAAACCGCGTGAAATCAAGGATGTGCTGGACGAGTACGTTATCGGCCAAGACAAGGCCAAACGGGTGCTGGCTGTCGCCGTCTACAATCATTACAAACGCATCGAATCAAGCACCAAACCGGGCGACGTGGAGATGCAGAAAAGCAATATCCTGCTCCTCGGCCCAACCGGCTCCGGCAAAACCCTGCTGGCCCAGACCCTGGCCCGCATCCTCAAGGTCCCCTTTGCCATGGCTGACGCCACCAACCTGACCGAAGCCGGTTACGTCGGTGAAGACGTCGAAAACATCATCCTGAGCCTGCTCCAGGCTGCTGACTACGATGTAGAACGTGCCCAGAAAGGCATCATCTACATCGACGAGATCGACAAGATTGCCCGCAAAAGCGAATCCCCCTCACTGACCCGAGACGTATCCGGCGAGGGTGTCCAGCAGGCCCTACTCAAGATCATCGAAGGCACAATCGCCAGCATTCCTCCCAAGGGGGGCCGCAAACATCCCCAGCAGGAGTTCATGAAAGTGGACACCACCAACATCCTCTTCATCTGCGGCGGAGCCTTTGCCGGCCTTGACACCGTCATCCAGCAGCGCATCGGCATGAAAAGCCTGGGATTCGGCGCCGACGTAAAGAAACGCGCCGAGAAAAAACTTGGCGAACTACTGAACAACGTCACCCCTGACGATCTGCTCAAATACGGCTACATCCCGGAATTCATCGGCCGACTCCCCATGCTGGCAACCTTGACCGAACTGGATGAGGATGCCATGGTACAGATCCTCAAGGAGCCCAAGAACTCCCTTGTGAAACAGTACCAGAAACTGTTCGAACTGGAAAACATTCGTCTGCGGTTTACGGACGGGTCCCTGGTAGCCATTGCCAAGGAGGCCCTCAAGCGCAACACCGGCGCCAGAGGTCTGCGTTCCATCCTGGAAAACTCCATGCTGGACATCATGTACGAAGTGCCGTCACAGCCGAACGTAAAGGAAGTTGTCATCAGCGAAGACGTCATCTACCATAAGGAAAATCCGATCGTTGTATACGAACAGCAGCAGGTTAGTGACGCAGCCTGAGAACACACTCTGTATCACTCTTATGCTTAACAACATTAAGTGATCTTTACAAGAACCTGCAAATATTCGCGCCGTAAAAACGACTAAATGCCTCCAGCGCCCAGAAACTGCACGTTTGCGAGATATTTTTCTTGACAGCCTCCGAAGTAATCTGATAAACAGTGTGTCGCTTTGTTTTCTCACAAAACTTCAGGAGGTGTCTCGTGACAAAAGCTGAACTGATAAGCGCTGTAGCAGAGCAGTCTGGACTGAAAAAGGTTGAAGCCGAGAAAGCGGTCGCTGCATTTATTGATACAGTAACGACAGTCCTAAAGCAAGGTGACAAACTAAGCCTGGTCGGTTTCGGAACTTTCTGTACTTCCGAGCGCGCCGAGCGTAAGGGGCAGAACCCCCAGACCGGCAAGAAGATCAACATTCCGTCAGCTACGGTACCAAAGTTTAAGCCTGGCAAGACGCTAAAAGACGCTGTTAATAGCTAAGTAGTAAATTTTCAGTCTTTAGTTTCAAATTGCGGGGTTGTAGCTCAGTCGGTTAGAGTGCCAGCCTGTCACGCTGGAAGTCGCGGGTTCGAGCCCCGTCAACCCCGCCATAAAAATAAGGGCGAATAGCTCAGCTGGGAGAGCGCCAGCCTTACAAGCTGGATGTCACAGGTTCGATCCCTGTTTCGCCCACCATTTTGTTAAAACAATAAGTTAGCTTTCTTAGATAGATATAGTTTTCTCTTTAATTAACAAGAGGAACACCTAAGTTAGCTAACTTATTTTGTTTAGATACTGGCATCATGACCCGAACGAAAATCCAAGCAGTCAAAATTTCACCTTCCTCTCCTCTTCAGGAATTCTGAAGTTCCATCACAGAAGCTGAGTTTATCCTGACATCATCGGTATGCAACTACTGAGAAAAGCGGGATTGCTCATATTTTTCAAAGAAGGAAGGCAACAACCTATAGTGCCGTCCCACCTTTTCAATCTCATTCTGGTCTTTCATTCTTCGCATTACTCTGGAAACGGTTTCACGTTTTATTTGAACCCGGTCGGCAATGGCTTGTTGCGAGAGTACTGAGTTGATGATGACACCATTATCATCCCGGGTTCCCAATGTCTTACTGTAATGCGCCAGTGTTGCTCTGATCTTTGATTCGGCATCTTTGCTGCCAATAATATCATGAAAAATCCAGCTTTCCCGCAGACGACCGCAGAGCACCGCCACTATCTGCTTCAATGTCCGTTTATCCTCCAACAAAAACTCTTCAAAAACGTTCTTAGGTATCAGCATAACTTTGCAGGGTTCCATGGCAACAACCATAGCCGAATCAGTTTTGCCATCAAGAAACCCCATATCTCCAAAATATTCGCCACGATGCCGTATGGCCATCAATCGCTCGTCACCGGCGTCAGTCAGATCAACAACTTTAACCCGGCCCTTTAGAACAATAAACATCTGTCTAACCTGCTTTTCCGCATGAATAATGATTTCATCCTTACGATAAGCATAAACATTCGTTCTTTCGAGAAACGACGTTAATTCCTGGTCAGTGAACTTGGAAAAAAGAGGAATTGACCTAACAATTTTTTTAGCCTGCTCAGGGTCAAAATTGTTTCTGATCATCATCGCTACTCCGCAATATCGTATGTGATATATTTGTTATGGAAACAACTGACAACACACTATACTGAATGATTTTGGTGGTTATGCGCGTATGTTGACAACAAGTACAGTATCGCCCATGAATACGTCTTAAGTCACATTTAAGAGTACCACACTTGCGACATCTATCAATTCAGCGTCACCCTATAAATAGACATGATCGTTTGAGTACCATGCGGCAGTATGCCGCATGGCGTTTTATAAAAGTTAACTGCATTAAGCTTGGTTACACAGATAAAATTATATTGGCGTTTGCAAACAGCAATCACTTTGGTATATTTTTATAATTTTAATTATCCTGTTTTTGACAAGCTTGATCCTCGCTGCAGACACTGGTGATCCTGCACCAAAGAGCCATTAATATGCCGCCCAGTCCGTGTTCTTTCTTCTCCACCCTTTACCGGAAAAAGTGGACTATTTGAATAATTATTCTCTTGAGTGATCATG
>DBMM01000004.1 GCA_002298925.1 Geobacter sp. UBA698
ATAAACTTAACACCAGGCCAAGCCAAGTCAAGCAGTCACAATATTGTTGAGGTGCGTCAGCAAGTTGGTGCAGACGATCCGGTCGGGTGTATCGGGGACGGAAGCTTTCCTGGAAAAGCTGATGGATTTGTAATGCGGGAAGGGAAATACGGTGGGATAGCGAGAATGGGGCGTCATGCAGGCAGGCTGTTGTTTTTGGAACCCTTTTGCTGTTTACATTTCAAGGCCGACTTCGGTACAGAGTAACTTCTGGGCTGTCACTGCCCCTTCCCCGCTACCAGCCGCATCACCGCCGACAGGGACACCAGGGCGAACAGGGCCGTAAAGCCCACCCCCAGGTTGGTGGCCCAGCCGATGGAGGCCAGGGCCGGGTAATCGGCAAAGGCCAGCGAGCCGAAACCGGCTATGGTGGTGATCGCAGAAAGCAGCACCGCCCGACCGGCCTGTACAAAGCGCTCTTCAGCACCCTCACCGCCGGCATCCCCGACCCGGTGGCCGATATGCAGGCCATAGTCGCTGCCCATGCCGACAATGGTCACCAGCACCATGGCGTTCATGAAATTGAGCCCCATCCCGCTCAGCGCCATGACGCCCAGCATGGCCGCCGCTCCGGCCGCGACCGGAAACAGTGAGGAAAAGACCCCCAGCCGCGTTTTGAAATGGGTGATCAGCAGAAACAGCACCAGCCCCCCGCCAACTGCAAAACTCCACACAAAACTGTTGGCAACGGAAGATGCCAGCTGGCTGCTGATCAGATCGACGCTGGTGATACGCGCTGCCGGCTCCAGGGCAGCCAGTTCCTTCACAAAGGCGCTCCGCTCGAATTCAGCCCCCCGGTAATAGACGAAAATAAGACTGTGATAACCGTTCTTGTCCTGGATCAGATGGCGGTTAACGACTCCCCGCAGCGGAGATGCACTCAGACGGGCCACCCCTTCGCTTTCGGGCAGCGGAGCGGAACTGCCGAAATGGTTTAGAGCAGCGATAAAGGGCTGGAACGGTGCCGTTTCGAAACCGTGCCGCTCAAGAGCTGCCGCCAGGGCTCCACTCCTGTCCCCTGCTGCTGATGCGGTCAGTTCCCGGACGATCAGCTTCTGTTGCGCGGTATCGTTGATGATGCTTCCCAGGGACGACCAGCCGCTGATGCGGCCGCTGGTGCGGTACTGTTCGGCCAGGGTTCCGACCCGGCCGGTGCGGGCCAGCACATCGCTCAGGTTGACACCCTCCACGGCGATCAACAGCTGACGGGGTGCCAGACTGAGATGCTGTTCGATCTTCTCCTGGGTCAGAAAGGCCTCGGAATGGCGGGGCTGAAGGTTCTTGAGTTCGCCGTCAAAGTGCAGACCAAAGGCAGCCACGGCGCAAACCGCCATGAACAGCAGCGAAACCGATATAACCGTCCGGGGCATCTGCGCGACCCGGCGCCAGACAAAGCCCATGCCCAGAGTCCGAATTGGCAGGTATGGGGCCGGAAAACGTCGATCCATGAAGATCAGCAGCGGCGGCAGAAAGAAGAGGGTCGCGTAGAGTGAGTACAGCACTCCCAACCCCACCAGCAGACCGAGTTCATAGAGAGCGCGCACATCGGAGACCATCAGAGCCAGGAACGGCAAAGCCGTGGTGGCGGCCGCCGTGAACAGGCCATGACCGGTATCGACCAGCGCCAGCTGCAAAGCAGCAACGGTCGATCGCCCGGCCACCCGTTCGCAGTGATAGCGGTCGTAGAGGTGCACGGAATAATCCGTGCCCAGCCCGATGATCAGTGCCATGAAGGCAAAGGAGATGATGTGAATGGAGGGGAGCAGCAGGGAGGCCGTGCCCAGGGCCATCAGCACGCCGACCGCTATGATCAGGGGCAGCAGAATGGTGGGCAACAGGCGGCGGTATACGAGGTAAAACAGGGCCAGCACCACCAGCAGGGATGACAGGATGCAGGCGACGATGTTGCTCTTCATGGCCGCTTCGTCCAGCACGGCACTGACATGGGCCCCGGCACAGCTGACCGACACTTTCAACCCGCTGCGGGCCTGGTTGATGCCGGCCACCAGCTTGCGTGCAAAGGCCATGTCCTGTACCGGCCGGGCCGGCTCGGCAATGACGATCAAGACACGGCCGTCTCGGGAGAGAAAATAGGGTGAGGTACTGTCCAGATCGAGGGCCTGGCTGGCGGCCTTGAGGCGCGGCAGGATAAATTCCCGCAGATAGAGCGGGTCGGCCATGGCCAGAGCGGTCATACTGCCGCCGAACTGACCGGCCAGATCGGACTCGATGCGCTGCAAGGCCCCGTCATAGGTAGCCGGCGACAACCGTTGCACGAGCCGGGCGGCATCCCCCGGCGCGATGAAGAGCTGCGGCCGGGAAACGGCATAGGCCACAAAATCGGCGAAGAGCTGCCCCTCGGACTCGTCGTAGACCCGCAAGGTCACCCGGCTGAAGGCCGGCCGGCCGTCCAGCTGCAGCCCCTGCAGACGCGCGGCCAGCTTCTCCGCCTCACCGGTGAGCGCCTTGGGATCACCCTCCAGCAGAAAATAGGCTTCCTTGGCGCTGCCGGTCCATTCCAGGGAATCCAGCAGCAGATTCAGGGCCGGCAGACGTGAAGGAAAGAGCCGGAAAATATCGGCTTCAAAACGGGTCGTGGATATGATGACAGCGGAAAGAACCACCAGCAGCAGCGAAACGAAGACCACCTTGAGGGGTGATCGGGTGGTAACCCGGAAGATCCATTCCAGGTGGCGGCGGGTAAGCGAATTGGAAGCGTTGGTAATTCTCGAAAACAGGGTGCGGGGCATGGATCTCTACAACCCCTGGACAGCGGACAGGGGCAGTACGGTGTAGCCCTCCAGCCGTGGCGTGAAGGCGGCATCTTCCAGGGGGGTGTTGACCTCGGGCTCGTCCAGCGTCATGCGGACACGGTCATCACGGCTGTTGCGCATGTCCACTTCGGTCGCCACCGGCACGCCATTGATGACGACATATTTGTCATAATAGACCTGGTCCCCTTCGGGAGAAACTTTGGAGACCACCAGACCGTTCTCGAAGGTCAACTTTTCCTTGAAGCCCTGCCTGGCGGTGCGCTCGACGCTGCCGTTCAGGCTTTTATCCCCGGGCGGTTCCGCATCCATCACCCAGCCCATCAGGCGCCACCCCTGCAGCCCCCCCTTGGCGGGCAGTTCTTCCAGACGTCCGCTGTAGGCGGTCATCTGGCCGGGGTAGACCAGCGTAATCCGTCCATCCGCCACAAAAGCTTCCATCATGGTCGTGCCGAAGGGGGACAGGATCAGCAGACGGGCCTGGCCGGGCCGGCGAAAGATCAGGTAGCCATGTCCGCCCATGCTGCTGTCCGTTGCATGGATCGAGAGGGATATCGGCGAGGAAAGGGTTTCCACCAGGGCGCCGGGACGGTAGTTCAGCGCGGTGCGGGTAGTGGCGGCACAGCCGGCGAAAAGGGTGATGGCGCAGATCAGCACTGCTGCCCTGAATAGTTGTTTCAAAATTATTAGCATGTAACTCCATCAACTGGCAGCCAGCTGCCAGCAACCTGATATATCCGACTAATCCAGCCTGAAATCCTTCTCCGCCAGGCCCACATTGCGCCGGACCTTGCGGAAACTCATCACGGCCCGGTCGCCGTTCTGCTCGGCAATCACCAGGCGCCGGACCGTGCCGTCTTCCTGAAAGGTTATGACCAGTTCCCTGACCTGCCCCTTGCCCTGGGGTGCAATCGTGACCGTATAGACCGGGCCGCTGACATCGGCCTGCACTTTCATCCCCTCCGGCACGGATGTGATCGGTACCGCGATCTTCGAGAACCAGCGCTTGAGCCCCTGTTCGGGCGGCAGGACCATCCGGTTGCGGTCGCCGCCGGCCATGACCTGCTCCAGGGTATTGTCACGCAGCACCATGCGACTGGCATAGGGAGAAGATATTTCCAGATAGAACAGGTCCGGCTTGCGGAAGCGGACCGTCCCGGTCATGGTCATGGTCCGTTTCATCAGTGACAGTCGCTTCTCCTGGGTGATGTCGGCCGTAAAATCGGTGATGCCGGCAAACGCCTTGCGCAGCGCCTCCAGCCCATCCAGCGGCGCAATCGGCCGGGCATGACCGAGCGATACGGAGCAGAGCAGTATGATTGCCACCAGCATCAGTCGTCCCATGTCACAACCTGCCTACGCCCAGGGTCATCTGCGCCCTGACCAGCTGACGTCCCTCGCATATTACCTCTCCTTCCACCAGCACCAGCCGCCCGAATGACTTGATAATGCGGGCAGAGATCTGCAGGGTATCCCCGGAGCTGACCGGTTTGCCGAATTCGGCATGATCGATGGAAGCCAGAAAGCCCCCCTCCCCCTCTTCCTGCACGGCAGCGACACCGGCCAGCTGGGCAATGGTTTCCAGCAGCAGCACCTGGGGAAAACCGCCGGGAAAGGTGGTCACCCGTCTTTCAGCTCTGGCGCTCACTCCCGGTTCCAGCGCCAGCAGACGGTCCAGCATCAGAAATGGGAAACGGTGGGGGAGATATGCGGATGGATCTGAGTTAAACAGAAGATCCTCCCCGAATATCGATGGAGAAACAGGGACCTTCCGGTGAAGCAGCCATGTGCAGGCCACGGGCACCGGCGGGAAGCATGGCCGTCAGTGTGGCCAGGGCAGTGCCGCCCATGGCCAGGGAGCGGCCGATGGACCGGCCGACGTCGATCGAGGGCAGCGCTGGCAGTGCTGACAGCAGCATGGGCATGTCGGGTGCGCTGCCGGACAGGGAGACCAGCGCACAGCCGGACGTATCGCCGGCCAGCAGATCACAACCCTGCTGTTCGCGCCCCGGTATCAGCATGCCGATGGTGCGAACCGCTTCGATGGCTGCCCGCACCGGCGCTCCCCGTTTCCGTGCGTGTGCGGCGCTCTCCAGCACGATCATGCCGCACCCTTCCCCGAAGGGGGTGCTCTGGCGCTTGAGTTGTCCCAGGGCGGCAAAGCCCCTGATCAAGAGCGGCATCAGCTCATCGGCACCGCCGGTCAGCATGACATCGGCCCGCCCTTCCTCAATAAAGCGGCAGGCCATCAGCAGGGCCGATTCCGCCGAGCAGTAGCGCTGCACAACCGTAACATTCGGTCCGCGGAAACCATGCTCGATGGAGGCGCTGCTGGCCGGAGCATTGGGAACGGTGTTGGGAAAGAGCATCGGCATCAGCCCCTCGACGCCCCCCTTGAAATAGGCGCTCAGGAATTCGGCCGAGTTGGCAACTCCGCAGAACCCGCTGCCCAGGGCGATGCCCACCCGATCCGGATCGACTGACGTAAGATCGATGCCGGCCTCCTTAAGTGCCATGCCGGCCGCTGCCACGGCAAATTGGCTGCAGCGGTCCATTTTGCGAGCCTTCATGGGCGGCATGAAGTCGGAGGCCTTGAAAGCGTTGACCTTACCCCAGCGGAAACCATCGGCATCCAGCACATCATGGGGTATGGCGGTCAGAGCGTTGCCATTGCTTCGAACCAGCTCCTGCACGGCCGCCACGCCGATACCGGCGGCGGAGATAACAGCGGAACCGGTAACAACAGTATCCTTGATAGGGTAATTCATAGCGAAATCACCAGCGAGGTAACATTGCCGCCAAAGGCGAAGGAATTGGATATGGCTATGCGGCAGTCACTGGAGCGACTGCCCTGGTGGCAGTATTCCAGGTCGCATTCCGGATCGCGGCCGCGGAAATTGAGGGTCTGGGGTATGATCTGATGATTGAGTGCGATCACGGTGGCCACGGCCTCGATCGCTCCGGCCGCTCCCAGACAGTGACCGGTCATGGCTTTGGTGGAAACCAGCGGCACCCGGGCGGCCCGTTCGCCGAAAACGAGTTTGAGGGCATTGGACTCGACCACATCATTGAGCGGTGTTCCGGTGCCGTGGGCATTGACCCACCCCACCTGGGATGCATCCACGGATGAAATCCTGAGGGCTTCGCTCATCACCCGGGCAGCCGCCGTCCCGCTCGGCTCCGGTGCGGTCATATGATGGGCCTCGCCGGCCAGGGCGTAGCCGAGCACCGCTCCATAGATTCTGGCTCCGCGGGCACGGGCGTCCGTTTCGCGCTCAAGCACCACAAATGCTGCTCCTTCTCCCAGGGATATACCCTGACGTCCGAGACTGAAGGGTGCGCACGGTTCCGGATCCACCACCCGCAGTGAGTTGAAACCGGCAAAGGTCAGAAGGGAAAGGGCATCAGCGCCCCCGGCCAGCACCATCTTCTGGCGGCCGCTGGACACCAGGTCGGCTCCCCAGCCGATGGCCGTGCCGGAAGAGGAACAGGCCGTTGTGACCGTCCCCTGATAACCACCCAGGCTGTAGATCCTGGCAATATCGGTCGTGGTCTGGTCCGGCAAAATGCCCCGCAACAGCGAGGGATGTTCCCGCTTTCCTTGCAGCAGCGCCTTGAGCCACTGTTCGCCCTGGAACATGCCGGCTGCGCCGCCCCCCATGCAGACCCCCATATCGTAAGGGGAATAGAGGCCGGCCACGCCGCTGTCGCGCAATGCTTCTCCGGCGGCGATCACTCCGAACTGATCGGTGCGGGACAGCCTGCGGGCATCCCGGCGGTTGAAATAATCGTGCGGATCATAGCCCTTGATTTGGGAAGCGATCCTGGCCGGAAAAGGTGACGCGTCAAACAGGTCCAGCGGAGCGATTGCGGTTCGGCCGTTACGGAGCGCATCCGTAAACTCGGCCACGCCCTTGCCGGCGCCGCAGAATATCCCCAGGCCGGTGATGACCACTCTCGCTGAATTCATATGATACCACCGTCCACGACAATGGCCTGTCCGTTTATGTAGGAGGCCTGTTGCGAAGCGAGAAACAGAACCACGGAAGCCACTTCATCCGGCCTGCCGATCCTGCCCAGGGACGAGCCCTTGACGATGCGATCAACCACATCTGCTTTAAGGCTGGCGGTCATGTCGGTATCAATCATGCCGGCCACGACGGCATTGACACGGATGCCCATCGGGCCCGCCTCCCGGGCCAGGGACTTGGTAAAACTTACCACGGCTCCCTTGGAGGCGGCGTAGTTGGTCTGGCCCATGGTACCGATCAGCGCGGAGATGGAAGAGATATTGATAATGCTGCCGCTGCGGCGGGCCATCATCTTGCGCAGCCCCCATTTGCAGCAGTGAAAAAGAGGATTGATGTTGGCACGGATGACCGCATCCCAGTCATCGTCGGACATCATGGCCAGGTAACAGTCGCGGATAATACCGGCATTGTTGACCAGCACATCGATATGGCCGCAGCGGGCCGCAGCGGTGTTGATCAATTCGGTGGCCCCCGCCGATGTGGACACATCGGCCTTGATCACCGCAATCGTCCCGGCCAGTCCCTCGGCAGCAGCCAGCAGGTCCTGGGCAGCGTCATCGTCGCGCAGATAGGCGGCAAAAACATGGGCGCCCCCTTTGGCAAACGCCAGGGAGATGGCCCTGCCGATGCCTCGGGTTCCGCCGGTAACAACAACTGTTGAATCCTTGAACTCCATGAAAACCCCAATGTTCAAAATAATTACTCATTATACTTGTCAGCCGGAAAAAAGTCCAGTAGCGGCGGACCGGAGAAAATCAGGCCAGGGGCCGGTGATGGCTGCGCCCCAGGCTTTTGATCATCTTCCAGAGGGGGCCCTTGACCTTGAACAGCCGGATGGCATCCAGCATGGCCGAGCTGGTGTTGACCTCCAGACCCGGAACGACCCAGTTTCTGCGCTGCATGGCCTCAGAGGTGATCAGCTCGGCAAAGCGGTCGCGCACCGCCGGCGAGATGTAGAAGACCGGCTCCAGCAATGATCTGGATAAGTCAAGCAACCCCTCTGCGACCGCCGTGCGATGCAGTTCGGTGTGGGGGTAGATACGGATGCCGGTCATGGCGATGACCGCCGTCGGCTGCAGCTCGTCCATCAGGCTGAAGCTTTCCAGAATCGTCTCGCGTGTCTCGCCGGGGCCGCCAAACAGCAGATAGTGGGCAAAATCCACGCCCAGGTCGTTGCAAAGACGGGACGCCATGCGCAACTCTTCAACGGTGAACGATTTGTGCAGATTTTTAAGCATGCGCGCCGAACCGGAGTCGCTGCCGAATTCGATTGCATCACAGCCGGCCGCCAGCATGTCATGCATCAGTTCCGGCGTGATGAAACTGGGGTTGATGAAGGCCGACCACTTCAGCGGCAGACGTTCGGCCGCCAGTTCGCGACAGAGCTGCGCGGCAAAGTCCATGGGGTAGTTGAAAATATCATCCACAAAATACAGATAGGAAACACCCAGTTCATCCACCAGGGTACGGATCTCGGCCAGGATCTCGGCCACCGGCCTCAGCCGGACGGTGCGCCCCTCCAGATTCGGATAGGTGCAATAGCTGCAGGAGAAGGGGCAGCCCCGCTTGGTCTGCACATTGGCCATGCCTCCCTCGCGGTGGTAACGGGCCACATCGAAGAGCGAACGCTGCGGGGTGCCGATGCACGACACCGGCTCGGGCGGAATAAAGGCGGAACAGCCGGGGATCACCACACCCGGCAGCTCGGCGGCGTCTCCGCCCTGCTCCAGACAGGCCAGCAGACGAGGCAGGGTTTCTTCACCCTCACCGACCACACCGTAATCGGCGCCCACGGCGGCCAGCACCTCCAGCGGCATCAGCGAGAAGCCGGATCCGCCAATGATGACGATGGCCCGGGAGCGGCAGGCAGCAACGATATCCCGCACGCCGTCCAGATAGAAACGGCTGTCGGGCCAGGTCACATTATCCAGGTTGCGCAGCGAGATGACGACCGCCTGGGGACGCTGCTCGTCCAGGGCAGCCAGAACAGCTGCCTGGGAATCCTTTTCGAAGCACATGTCCAGCACGGACAGGATGTGGCCGGCCTGGGCCAGGGGACCGGCCAGAAAAGCCAGTCCGATCGGAAAGACCGGATAGGGGTCCCGCTCCTGATTGGCGGAAACTAGCAGTATTTTCATGGGCGCTCCAGCCAGGCAGTCATGGCGGTGACCCTCTCCGTCACCGGCGTCGGAAAGTGGAACTGAAGCACGCCAGACATGTCGGTCAGGGCATGGGTGGTTACGCCGCTGGCCAGCTTCGTTCCGTCCGGGCCGACCACCTCGCTCAAAAACACTAGAGTGGCAATATCGCTGCTGCGCAGGCTGGTACGGATCACAAGCCGATCGTTGAAACGAGCCGGATTGCAATACTTGATCTCCAGGCTGACGACCGGGGCCAGACAGCCGATCTCGGCCAACTGGCCTGCATCCAGTCCGAAGCGGCCGGCCAGGTCGTTGCGGCCGACCTCCATCCAGGCCACATAATGGCCATGCCAGGCCACGTTATAGGCATCTATTTCATTAAAGCGTACCTGCAGGGGGGTTTCGTGATATCTCATGATTGACTGTCAATCCAACGGTTGAATTTTGTGAGTGCCATCCCGTGGCCCGCTTCCAGAAAGCGCTGCACCCCCCTGGCTCGCAGGGTGCGGCAGGTCTGTTCCCAGAACACCGGCCGGCAGAGTTCATCCACCAGGAACGCGGGCATATCACCTGCGCTCAGCTCTTTCTGGCCGATATGCTCCACCAGCGGAACAGAGGGTTCACGGAAGCTGTAGTCGGCCACGATCCGGCGCAGGTCAGCGCTGATCTCCGCCACCAGCGGAGTATGCAGCGGAGCGTCACAGGGGAAGAGCCCCACGGAAAATGCACCGGCCGCTTCGGCCTCAAGCGTGGCTGCCCTGACGTTATCCCGCTCTCCCGCCAGCAGGAAATGATGGGAGGTGTTGCGGTTGGCGATAAAGACACTGTTACGAGTAACAATTGATTCCAGCGGATCAATGGTCAGGCCGATCACGCTTCCCAGGGCATACTCGCGCACAGCCCCCATGGTGGCCAGACAAAGGCCGATGCGGCCGGTCATTTCCAGGGCATCCCTGCTGCTGATGGAACCACAGGCTGCCAGGGCGGGATAGATGCCCAGGCTGTGCTCGGCAATCAGATCCGGCCGACCATACTGGCGCAGCAGCAGTTCATGGCGGTAGAGGCTCATGGTAACACCGTACAGCTGCAGCTTGACGCTCTCATTCAGAGCGGAAGTCCCCCCGTCATCCGCCAGGGGATTGAAGCCGGAGGCTTTCTGGCAGCAGGCAGCCATGTCGAGGAAAAGCGGATCGGATGCCGGCAGATCGGTGCGGGCCATGGGCTGGCCGGGAAACATGAAACAGATCATGACCGTTTGTCCTTGCGGCGGATAGCGGCGCGAAAGCCCAGGTTCATGGGACCGAATACCTGCAGGGAACGGTGCAGCTTGAAGATGCGGCGGTACATGGAGGAAAACGAGTAAAAATCAGCGCACAGGCGGTCGTAGCCTTCCTGAAGCTGTTCAGCCGTCATGCCGCTGGGGCGGAAGGTGACATGTTCCATGTCGTAGTCGCGCCAGTCATTGGAAATGATGCGCCCCTCGGCTTCAAGACGCCGGCGCACTGCAGTGCCGGGATACGGTGTCAGTATCGGAAATATCGCAGCTTCCAGGCGGGCTTCTTCGCAGAAACGCAGTGTCTTTTCAAAAACATCGGGAGTGTCACCATCATATCCCATGACAAACGATCCCAGGATACCGATGCCATGGTCCCGGAAAGACTGTGCCTCGGCCAGGTACGACCCGGCCCGGTTGGTCTGTTTGCCCATGGCAGACAGCGACTCCTGGTTGAGGGATTCAAAGCCGACGAACATCCCCTGGCAGCCCGACTCTCCGGCCGCCTTCATCAGCTCGCGGTCCTGGGCGAAGTCGATCGGCGCGTGGGAAAGCCATTTCAATCCCATGCCCTTCATTCCCTCGAAAAGCGAAAGCGAGTAGCTACGGTCGGCCACGATATTGTCGTCTACAAAGAAGACGAAGGAGTTGGCCTTGTGCAACGCTTCCAGCTCAAGCAAAACCTGGTCAACTGGACGCTTGCGGTATTTGCGACCGTAGAAGGCGGTCACCGAACAGAATTCACAGTCATGGGGACAGCCGCGGGTGGTCTGGACCGTATTGGTGAGAAGATAGCCTTTACCTTTGAAAATATCCCGCCGTGCCGCTGGAATCTGCGCCATCTCCATCAATGAACCGGTCTTGTAGAACGGCTGCAATGTTCCGGCTTGCCAGTCGGCCAGGAGTTTTGGCCAGACCAGCTCACCCTCCCCGATTACCACGGCATCGCTGTGAAGCTGTGCTTCATCCGGCAGGTTGCTGGCATGGAATCCGCCGATCACTACGGTTTTGCCTTTGGCACGAAATCCGTCAGCAATCTCGTAGGCCCTGGTGATCTGGGCAGTCATGGCTGTCAGGGCAATGATATCGGCATCCGTTGAATAATTGATTGCTTCAAATTTGTCATCGCAGTACTCAAGCGACCACTCGGGCGGCGTCACGGCGGCAATGGCGGCCAGCGACAGCGAAGGAAATCTGAAGGTCAGCTCACCCCACAGTCTTCCCTTGGGCCAGCCCGGGGAGATAAAGAGAATCTTCATGATATGGTCAGTCCCTTTCCACCCGTCACAGCAGGACGGGTAGCCAGATGTTCCTTGAGATATTCAGCCGGTTTCATCATGCGCTGTGTCCTCCAGAGTACCCGCATGATATACGGTATCTGACTGGGCCGCACCTGGCGGATCCAGTCCATAATACCCTTGTCGCCGGCGGTATTGAGAATTGAGCGCCGCCAGGTTTCCGCATACAGCTCAAAAAAACGCTCTGCGCCGATACGCGGCTCCCACAGCAGATGATGCATGTCGTAATTTGCCCATTGCTGCCCGCTGACCCGGTCTGCCATCTGACGATGGTAGTCGGTTCCCGGCAAGGGGGTGCGGATGGTAAAACCGGCCCGCTGCAGCCCGTACTGTTCCACAAAACCCCACAACTCCCGGAAATCCGCCTCTTCCCAGTCCGTATCAACCAGAAAATTGCCATTGATGCCGTACTTCAGGGAACGGGCGATTCGCACCGCTTCGACACTGTCCTCAAGATTGGCACCCTTGTCCAGACCGTCCAGGCCATTGTCGCTGGCCGCCTCCAGCCCAAGAAATATGTCGAAATCCTTGGCCAGCGGGCGCCAGGCTTCCATCAGCTCGGCACTTCTCCGGATCAGGTCGGTGCGGGTCTGGACCAATATCCAGCGTTTGAAAACGCCCCGGCGCTTGAGGGCCCGGGCCAACTCCAGGCTGCGGGCCGGGTTGTACCAGAACAGGTCGTCGGCCACAAAGATAGAGTCGCCACAGGCGGCAAAATCCTCCACCACCGCCTCCAGGTTACGCTCCCGACAGGAGCGGTCATACAGTTGCCAGACCGAGCAGAAGGAACAGTTGTGGGGACAGCCGCGGGCCGTCTCGATCAGCCAGACCGGCTTGAAGAGCAGGCAGTGATAGCCGGAACGGTGCCGCTCCACCAGGTGGCGGGCGGGGAGCGGGACCAGGTCGAGACTCGTGCGCTGGGGCAAGGGCGGGGTGCTGACCCAGCCGTCGCCGGTTTTCAGGCGCAGCCCCGGCACATCGGCCAGACTGCCGCCTTTATCAACAGCCTCGGCCACCAGTGGAACGATCTCCTCGCCGTCATCCACGGCGATGGCATCGATTTCGGCGCACTCCAGGGCTTTCGAATATGCGGCGGCAGCATGACCACCCACCAGAATAAAGACCTCCGGATTCGTCCGGCGCACCTCCCGGGCCGTTTCAATGACCTGGTCAAACTCCAGGGTGTGCAGACAGCCGATGCCCACCATCTGCGGTTTGGTGCGTTTTACCCAGCTGGCTGCGCCGGGGCGAAAACGGAGATCTGCAATTGTCACACCATGCCCTTTTGCAATGAGTGCCGCACCAAGGTATTCAAGGCCCAGCGGTTCAACGCAGAAAAAAGGACCAAGCCCGAAACGGTCGTTCCCCGGATGGGGACGCAACAGCAGTATCTTCATGCACCCCTCGTGTTCGTCTGGATATCACCCAACTGCAGCTGCTGATTGTTCTGGGGGGCGTGTGAGCACACGTCTTCACCATACACTCCGCCACGACGCAGTACGTTGTAGGCAAAATTTGTGAAATAGGAGGACGAGCCGGACATGACCCGTGAAAAGATGGATGGCCAGCGGTAGACTTCCCTTCGCGCCGCAACCCACCCCTGATACAGCCGTTCAGCTGTCATCTGTTTGGGCCGGAATACAACCTGACTGTGATCATAGCGCTGCCAGTCCTTGTGGAGCAGCCGTCCTTCCGCCTCGAACTGTCGGAACAGGGCTGTTCCGGGATAGGGCGTAAGGATATTGAAGGTCGGAATACTGGGGCGACAATCTTCAAGGTAGCGGATGGTTGACTCGAAAACGCTCTCGTCATGGTCATCAAAGCCGAAAATCATGGAAGCTTCCAGAACGATGCCGGCATCCCTCACGCGTTTGATAAGATCGGCCTGGGAATAACGGCTGCCGGTCTTGGGGTGGTTGGCGTGAGCGCCGGCCACCGACTCCAGACCGACAAAAATGCCGATACAGCCGGATTGAGCCAGCAATTCCACCAGCTCAGGGTCTTCGGCAAAGCGCAGATTGGCTTGACCTCCCCAGCGCAGACCCAGTCCTGCCATCCCCTTCAGAATCGGCTTGGCCCGTTCCGGATCCCCCAGGATGTTGTCATCAAGCAGAACCGTGAGTTTCCGGTCAAAGGTCCGCATCTCGGCCAGAATATCTTCGGGATCCCGGTATCGAAAAGATCGGCCGAAGTAAGGGGTCACCGTGCAGAAAGGACAATCATAGGGACAGCCGCGGCTGGCCTGCAGGGTCTGGGTTGTCAGGTACTTTCTGCCGGCCAGGATTTCACGCCGCGCCCAGGGAGTCACCAGCGTATCACCGGATGGTACCGAGCTGTAGCGCTGCTCAAGCTGCCCGGCTTTCAGGTCGTTCAAGAGTCGGACCCAGACCGGTTCGGCTTCACCGATCACCACCGTATCGGCGTGTTCAAGCGCCTCGTCCGGCAGCACGGTGGCATGCATCCCGCCCATGACCACCGGTATGCCGCGCGCCCGGAAACGGTCGGCAATCTGGTAGGCCCTGACCGCCTGGTGGGTCATGGCCGTTATCCCGACCGCATCGAAAGCTCTTTCGAAGGGAATATCCTCATGCAGTTCATCGGCCAGGACGACATCCCACTCGGGCGGTGTTGAGGCCGCCACCAGGGTCAGAGAAAAAGAGGGAAGCTGAAAACGACGCACCCAGCCCAACTTGTGGGTGGCCGGATACACCAGCAACAGCCGCGGGCGGTCCGTCCTCACCGGTTGCCGGGTGTCAGGTAGCACATTCATTTACTGTTTTCAGATATAAAGGCCGCCATGCTGCGGACAGAGGCAAACACTTTGGAACCGGTGGCCGCATCCGGCACGACCGTTCCGAACTCCTTCTCCATGGCGACAACCAGCTGCAATGCATCGATCGAATCCAACCCAAGCCCTTCGCCGAACAGCGGCGCATCACTGTCGATCTCATCGGGAGTCATCCCCTCGATACGCAGGCTGTCGATAATCATCTGTTTGACTTTCACTATAAGTTCTTCGGACATGCAGACCTCTCTCGCAAAAAATAGTATTCATCCAACACCCAACTAGCTGATTAATCTTTATTTTCCCAAAACTGATAATAATTGTACCATTGATCGGGATACTTCCGGATATAGCGTTCAAAAACCGACAGCAGTTGTTCCATCCCCGTTCGGATGACACTGCCATGCTCTCCACGAGCGCCGCGGAAAATGATCGGCTCCTCCATGATGGTGGCGTAGCTGCCATTTTCCAGAACGACAAAGACCGGAATGACCGGTGCACCGCTGGCAATGGCGAGATAGGCGGCCCCCACCGGGATATTGGTCGGCCGACCGAAGAAATCGATCTCAATGGTCTGTGAAGAACCATTCCGATCGCCAAGAAGTGCCAGCACCTCGTTGCGTCGCAGGGCATTTACCGCCTCGATTATGGCAAACGGTGAGGGATCATCCCTGTTTACATAAATGAAACGGATGCCGCGCTCCGCACGCATGCGCTCCCTGTCCTTGTTAAAGCGTTCATCCGGTTCACGGAAGGTGAGAATATTTATCGGATAGCCCAGATCGGCAAGACCCAACCCTCCCAGTTCCCAGTTCCCCAGATGGGGAGACACCAGGATGGCACCCGTACCTGCTGCCAGGGCATCATCCATGGGCTTCGAATCACCGCGGCGCCCCACAAGCGCTTGCAGTGCCGGACCGGAAAGACGCATGATCAGCATAATGTCGCACCAGCTGCGGGCGAACTTGTAATACGAAGAGACAACTAACGGTTCGACCCAGCGGCGACCGGTGACGACATGCAGGTTGGAACGTGTGGCCCGCCGCTGCTTACCCGTCAGACAATACACCGCTACTGCCGTAATGAAAGCCAGCGGCGGAAAAATCCAGCGCGGAACCAGTATGGTCATCAGTTTGATTAAAAATAGATTTACACTGTTATAGATCGCCATGTATCAGAGGAAAAGGTCCCAGGCTAACGCCATCATGTGTTCATAAGAAGGCCGGCTGCGCCAGGCAACGTGATTAAATCAGCCGATTGGGGATTAACCAGAAGGACTTTCATTTCCGACGGGTAGTTTTTTTCTGTTTAACCGGATGATTGGCAAAATCTGTTTCCCAGACCTGGTCAGCAATTTCGCCATAGGCGGCAGAATAGGCATCCATCTCGACCGCCAGGCCGGTAAAGATCTCTTCGGCGCCTTCGTGGGTCGCATAGGCTCCTTCACTGGAGAAGATCTCCCGGCCGACATCAGGATGATCGATCAACATGCAGGGTCGCAGCAGGTTGTCGTGTTCGCCCTGTTTTTCCCTGATTTTCCTGAAAAATGGTGATGCCAGGGCATCACGCAGGGTTGTCTTGCGGATATTGTCCACCGCCACGTGGCAAAAAACGCACGGCTCGATATCTCCGTTGGCGTTGATATGGAAATATTTTCTGCCACCGGCCAGGCATCCGGATACAATCGGCCCGTCATTCCAGAAATCGATAAAGAGCATCGGCTTACTGTCACGGAAACCTGCCACACTGCGACGAAGATTATCCCGCTGCTCCGGTGTGGGCATCAGCCCCGTTTCCGGCTTCCTTCCGACCGGGACATAGGAAAAGAGCCACAGGGCAAAGACCCCCTTGGAAAGTAGCATGTCGATGTACTCAGGGTTATTGATGATGTGGGTATTTTTACTGGAATGGGTGAATGAGCCGCAGAAGGAAAGCCCCCCCTCACGCAGCAGGTCCATGGCCCGCATGACTTTTTTGAAATGCCCGGCACCGCGACGCTCGTCGGTCTCCTGCTCATACCCCTCCAGAGAGAACGAAGGCATCACGTTGCCCACCTCTGTCAGCCGCTCAACCATCTGTTCGTCGATCAGCCCGCCATGGGTAAAGACCAGAAAGGCCATGTCGCTGTGTTTCTTGAATACGTCAAAGATCCCCTTCATGTAAAACGGTTCACCACCGGAGATTACAGCAAAATAGATACCCATCTCTTTCATCTGCATCAGGACTGAATCCAGCTCATCCAGGGACAGCTCCAACGATTTGCCGTAGTCACCGGCATAGCATCCGTAGCAGTTCAGATCGCACTTCATGGTCGGACTGATGACCACGGTGGAGGGCGGATAGAATCCGTTGGCATCAGCCCATTCCTTGCGCTTGTTGGTACCGTTCAGCAGATGATTGATGGCCAGGTTGCTGATCCATTTGTCCCGCTGGTTGGGGTGCAGGTCTCGCAGGATGCGCCGGGGAAACTCGATGCTGGGATGCTTGTCACGCACCAGCCCCCTGATCCAGCGGATACGTTCCTTATAGTAGTCCTTCTTGGGAATCATCTCCATCAGATGGGTCATCTTGATCAAGGTTTCATCGGAAGAGTTGGTCGCCAGTGACAGCAGGTACGTTAAAACCTTTTCCTTGGTGTAATCTTTTAAGGCTTGAATCATTTGATACTCCCTTGTTACATGTGGCGTAAAAAAATCTTGCAGATACTCCACGTGTCACGCACCGGCTTAAAATGGCTGGTGGCGCGTCCGTCGGCGATCCGGGCAGGCACCGGAAGTGATGCAATCCTGAATCCATTCCGCCAAGCCTTCATGAGTATTTCCATCTCCAGGTCATAGCCGTCTGCCACCAGGGTCATCGATTTGAGCAGAGCAGACGAATAACAGCGAAACCCTGACTGGCTGTCGGTAATCTTGAACCCGGTCCGTTTTCTCATGCACCAGACACCAAAGCGGTTCCAGGAAGCGCGCAGTCCGGCCATCTTCTCAAACTGCCGGTGACGTGAAGCGATCAGCAGGTCTGTCCCGCTTTCCCGGGCGGATTCGTACAGTCGTGATACGGCGGACACATCGTGCTGGCCGTCGGCATCAAGTGTGATAACCGCCTCAAAACCCTGCTCAAGTGCCCAGGCAAAACCAGTGCGAAGCGCTCTGCCCTTGCCCCGATTATGCTCATGCCGCAAAACGGTGAGCGGCAATGCCCCCGCTACTCCGGCTGTCCCGTCAGTAGAGCCGTCATCCACGACAACAACGGGAACGCCCGCATCAAGACATTCCAAGGCAACAGCCCCAAGGGTCTTTTCGGCATTAAATGATGGGATCAGTATGCAGTAAGTCATTGGCAACTAGTTCTTTCAGTGTGGTGAAACGAAAACGTTCAAACAAGCTCCGTACTCTTGGCACGGCATCATTCCTTGTTCCGTATGCGGCAAATCGCTTGATGGGAGGAAGACTCAGCCGCGGACCATCAGGATCGACATCACGGGGGTGCAGGTACAACACTCCGGGATTACCCGCCGCATTCAGCCGTTCAAGCGTATGCGCTACCAGTGTTAGTGGAAAGAACCTGAACCCCCAGCCGCCCCCCGTGGGCAGGTTTCCAAAACAGGTCGGCGTTACCAATGGCGGAATCTCCCACATATTTCTGCCGGCTGCTACAAACCGGAAAGGAACCCGTGATCCACGGCGGTCGCCAACGAAAGGCAGCGGACTTAAACTGGAATCGTAGCAATAATCTCGCTCTGCAAGAATCTCGTGAACCCAGGGAGTCCGCTCAGATACTGACCACTGAGGTGCCCGGAAACCTATCGGCAGGTGACCGGACTGCGCCAGAATTATCTCCTCGGTTCGTGCCAGTTCATCCCGGAACTGATCAGGAGTCAGCTGATGGATCAGAGTATGCGACCAGCCGTGGGAGGCGATCTCATGCCCACCGGCGGCGATCATCTTCACCAACTCGGGTTCTTCCTTCGCAACTGAGCCCAGAACAAAAAAAGTGGCCTTTACCCCGGACTCTCCCAGCAATGACAGAATACGTTCTGTTGCCCTGCATACCCGCCAGCTGTTTCGTGGAATCGGCTGAATTCGATCAACACCACAGATATGATACCAGTCTTCTACATCAACGGTAAGGGCATTGCGAAACACATCCACTCCACAGATAAAATATAAACAGTTAAAATACCTGTTTAAAATATTTTAGTCAACAAACACGGAAAAAGTACGCTCTTTCGTGACGTTACGCCCTGTACCAAATTGTAATATCTAGTGTACTTGTTTATTTCGTTTCCGATAATTAGAGATTGTCTGATTTTATTACGGCAAATGAGTAAGGAGATCATACTGGTTTGTCCTAGACAAAATGGTTGTCAGTTGGCAAGCAGAGTCAATCTGCTGAAAGATCTGCCATCCTTGAAACGTAATTTGTAAACAAAATAAGTATTTTTGACAGGTGATCATTCTATGGAAAGGTCGAAACAACCAAAACCGAACGAGGCCCCTTTACCTACATTAACGTAACGGCCAACAACCAAAAAAGGGATCAGTTCCGAGAAATCACCGTTGAAGCGGCCATGGCCCAAAACACCGGACAACCTGGCCGCTCCCTCACCGATGGTGCCGTAATGGAAACTGGATTCACCGCAGGCAATGACTTCAGCCTGGCGGGAAAGTTCCCTAAAATTCTGATCAAGTTGACACTGACCATAGTAATAGGCCATTGATGAAACCCGCCTCAAAAGAGAGCGGGCAAAGAAACTGAATTCAAAGGACTTTAACTGGCGACCGGCTCTGATCAGCTTAAGTGGTGAAAGCAACTCTACCCTGAGAGTAGTTCCACCCCAGGGACGGCTTTCCAGGATGCCGGCGACCGAAAGCACTACCAGATTTTCCGGCCGCGTCACTCTACAGCCTTCGCCCAATGTCAGGCCCATGCCCTGATAATCGCGCGCTGCAATCCTGACAAGCTCACCACGCACTGTTTCCCCATCCCCTGCCAGCAAATCGGCAAATCCCTCCAGCAGCAAATCCAGACAGGTAATTGCCCTGCCTACCACAACCAGACCGCATTCGAACAAACCGTGGCGCTGACTGTCATCATCCACAAGAGGGAATGAAAATGAGAACGGCAGGGGCGGTTTCTGGTGGCGTTTGAGTGCATCCGGATCAACCGTAAGTTCCTGAGCAAAAACCAGATACCAGCTGCAGTCATCACGGACGGAACAGAGCCGGCAGGTCCGCGTAGGCCAGCGACAGACAGCCGCCCGGCAGACGTCACCAAAATCCGCCCCCTGCAACATCAAGCGCCGGGCAAGGCCAGCTCTGTTTTCAGTCTGAACATACAGGACAAGCTGAACGAGATTGAATTCCATGGCGGCATGACCTTTAGTTGTTAAAAAAAAGGGCAGCCTTGCGGCTGCCCTGACAGAAACGTATCACAACAAAAAAAGATTAGGCGAACTGGGCCTTGAGGAACTCCCGGTTCATGCGGGCGATGAACTTGACGTTGATCCCCTTGGGGCAGGCTGCCTGGCACTCGTAGTGGTTAGTGCAGTTACCGAAACCGCATTCGGTCATGGCATTAGACATGTTCATCACGCGTTCGGCTGCTTCGGCTTTACCCTGTGGCAACAGCGCCAACTGGGAAACCTTGGCTCCGGTAAACAGCATGGCAGCGCCATTGGGGCAACCGGCCACGCAGGCACCACAACCGACGCACTCGGCAGCATCCATGGCTTCGTCGGCCACCGGTTTCGGGATCAAAATGGCGTTACCGTCAGCAACTCCACCGGTGTGGCAGGAGGTATAACCGCCGGCCTGGATGATCTTGTCAAGGGCGGAACGGTCCACGATCAGGTCGCGGATAATCGGGAAGGCGCGGGCCCGCCAGGGTTCGATGTAGATGGTGTCGCCATCCTTGAACTTGCGCATATGCAGCTGGCAAACTGTGGTACGATCCTGCCCGCCATGGGGCGCTCCATTGATAACCTGGGAGCACATGCCGCAGATACCCTCGCGGCAATCGTGGTCAAACACGATCGGATCCTTGCCGCTATGGATCAGGTCTTCGTTGACGCAATCGAGCATCTCCAGGAAGGAGTGGTGCTCGGTGATGTTCTTGGCGGTATAGGTCTCGAACTTTCCGGGATCGTTGGCATTCTTTTGGCGCCACACGATCAGTGTCAGTGTCATGGTCTTGTGATCGCTCATTATTTGTAGCTCCTTACGGCGAGATGTACGTTGTCGAACTTCAACGGCTCCTTGTGCAGCTCGGGCTCTTTATTGTCACCCTTGTATTCCCAAGCACCGACGTAGCAGTAATTGACATCGTCACGCTGTGCCTCACCCGCATCCTGATATTCAACTCGGAAGTGCCCACCACAGGACTCGTTGCGGTGCAGGGCGTCACGGCAAAGCAGTTCGCTGAACTCGAGGAAGTCGGCGGTACGGCCGGCATTTTCCAGCTGCTGGTTGAGTTCTGCGCCGCTGCCGGTAACCTTGACATTCTTCCAGAATTCTTCGCGCAGGGCCGGAATCTTCTTGAGGTTTGTTTCAAGGGATTCCTTGGTGCGGGCCATGCCGCAGTTTTCCCACATCAGACCACCGAGTTCACGCATGAACTCGAAAACGGTCTTTTTGCCGTTGATGGAGAGGTACTTATTCTGCTCCGCCGTGACATCCTCCACAGACTTTTTGAATTCAGCATGGTCTGCCTTGACCTGGCCCGGTTTGACTGTTGCCAGATAGCCGCCGATGGTATAGGGAATAACGAAATAGCCGTCGGCCAGACCCTGCATGAGGGCCGAAGCACCCAGGCGGTTGGCGCCATGGACAGAAAAGTTGGCCTCGCCCAGTACGAACAGACCGGGGATGTTGCTCATCAGATTATAATCGACCCACAGGCCGCCCATGGCGTAGTGCGGGGCCGGATACATGCGCATGGGGCGCTTGTAACCGTTTTCATCGGTGATCTTTTCGTACATCTCGAACAGGTTGCCGTAACGCTCACGGATGGTGTCCTCACCGAGGCGCTTGATGGAGTCGGCAAAGTCCAGGTACACGCCGCGGCCGCCGGGGCCGACGCCGCGACCGTCGTCGCACTGCTCCTTGGCTGCGCGGGAGGCGATGTCACGCGGCGCCAGGTTGCCGTAGGAGGGGTATTTGCGCTCCAGATAGTAATCGCGGTCATCCTCGGCGATCTCGTTAGGATGTTTGCCGCAATCTTCCTTCTTCTTGGGAACCCATACGCGTCCATCGTTCCTGAGTGACTCGGACATCAGGGTCAGCTTGGACTGATAGTCGCCGGCCTGCGGGATACAGGTCGGATGAATCTGGGTGTAGCAGGGATTGGCGAAGTACGCGCCCTTCTTGTGGGCCTTCCAGTTGGCCGTAACCGAGCAGCCCATGGCATTGGTGGAGAGGTAGAAGACATTGACGTAACCGCCGGTGCAGAGGCAGACCGCATCAGCTGCGTAGCTCTCAAGCTGGCCGTTCACCAGGTTGCGTACGGTAATACCGCGGGCCACGCCGTCGACAACCACCAGATCGAGCATCTCGCGGCGGTCATACATCTTGACCGTGCCGGCCTTGATCTGACGGGAAAGAGCCGAGTAGGCGCCCAGCAGAAGCTGCTGACCGGTCTGGCCTCGTGCGAAAAAGGTACGGGAAACCTGGGCGCCGCCGAAGGAACGGTTGTCCAGATAACCGGCGTAATCGCGGGCAAAGGGGACACCCTGGGCCACGCACTGGTCGATGATGTTGTTGGATACCTGGGCCAGACGCCAGACGTCGGCCTCACGGGCACGGAAGTCGCCCCCCTTGATGGTATCGTAGAACAGTCGGTAGATGGAGTCGCCATCATTGGGATAATTCTTGGCGGCATTGATTCCACCCTGGGCAGCGATGGAGTGGGCACGACGCGGGCTGTCCTGGTAGCAGAACGCCTGGACGTTATAGCCGAGTTCACCCAGCGAGGCGGCAGCGGCGCCGCCGGCCAGACCGGTACCGACCACGATGACGTTGTACTTGCGCTTGTTGGCGGGATTGACCAGCTTCAGATCGAAGCGGTGCTTATCCCAGGTTTCTTGAATTGGTCCGGTAGGACATTTTCCGTCAAGTATCACAATAACCCCCTTATTTCAGAATTCGTACGAGAATGGTAAGCGGCACGGCGGCATAACCAAGGAACATTACCAGAGCGACCAATGTACCGGCCTTAGTGATGAAAGGCTGGATCCTGTCATTGCTCCAGCCCATGGTCTGGAAAAAACTCTGAATACCGTGGGACAGATGCAAAAAGAGAACCACCATTGCTCCGGCATAGATCAGAGTTACGCCAACGTTCTGGAAAGCGGCGACTACCATGCCCAGGACATTAGGGTTACCAAGGACATCCGGGTGTGTGAGGGCTGCCGTTTCAGGGCTGATCACCTGGATGGTGAAATGCAGCAGATGATAAACGATGAAGAGCAGCAGCAGCGAGCCGGTCCAGATCATGTTTTCGCTGGCAAAGGAGGCCTTCTGGGTGTACTTGACGGCATACTGCCGGGGACGACCTCCGCGGTTTTCCATGGTCAGCTGGATGCCGAACCAGATGTGAATGCAGACAAAAGCGAGCAGACCGAGACGGAAGCCCCAGATGATGGGCGACGGCAAACTGTGGAGGTGGTGGGCGTAGGCATTGATGCCACCCGGAAGCCACCCGAAAATACTCGAGTTTCCGAGCAGATGGATGACGGCAAACAAGACAATGCATTGCCCTGTTATCGCCATCAGGATCTTTCTGCCGATAGAAGTGCTAAACAGTTGCATAGAGTTCCTTCCTTTTCTAGAGTATGAAACCACTTTTAAATTAAATTAAATGATCGAACAAAACAGGGGGTACTAAAAGACGGACAGCTTACTGCCACTGAGGGGGACCACGCCAACGCATCCTGTAGACAACCTGCATACCATCCTCCTTCAAGCGTAATTGATGCGGCAGCCGCGCAATATAATAGTGCATTGTTATGTTTGAACCTCTTCATTTTCAAGACAAGGCATACTAAACGTCGTTATAATAAAATGCAACTGTTTTGTGTATACAGGATACAAATAGAACCTGCTTGAACGGCCTACAGTTGCGGGATTGCATTTGAATAGACATTCTGTTAGTAACCATATTAATTACATATTCTGCAAAGGCGGACAGTATCTGGCAACGCGCAAATTGCAGGGACAAGTGATGCATGGCAATAATGGTCACATGCCGAGCACCACCACAGTTATAAATCGGAGATCAAATGAAATTCACCCTAATCAAAAAAGACAAACAAAGTGCAGCCCGTCTGGGCATCCTTAGCACGTCACGAGGTGACATCCAGACCCCGATCTTCATGCCGGTGGCCACCCACGGCGCCATGAAGCCGCTCACCCCGGCCCAGATCAAGGAGACCGGCGCCCAGATCATCCTCAGCAACACCTATCACCTACACCTGCAACCTGGCGAGGGACTGGTGAAAAAGGCCGGTGGACTGCACAAGTTCATGTCCTGGGATAAACCGATTCTGACCGACTCGGGCGGTTTCCAGGTTTTTTCCCTTCCCAACAAGCGCATTACCGAAGATGGTGTCTTCTTCCGGCATGAGATCAGCGGCGAGGAGATCTTTCTGGACCCGGCCAGCGCAACCCGCATACAACAGGATTTGGGTGCCGACATCATCATGGCTTTCGACGAGTGCATCCCCTACCCTTGCGATAGAAGTTATGCCGAGCAATCCACAATAAAAACAATCCGCTGGCTTAAGGAGTGCCAAAACGCAATGACCGGCACTGGCCAGGCCTTGTTCGGCATTGTCCAGGGAAGTGTCTTCGAGGATTTAAGGGCGATGTGCGCCAAGGAGATGACCAAGCTGGATCTGCCCGGTTATGCCATCGGCGGAGTAAGTGTTGGCGAGGGGTTGGAACTGCTCAAGAAAGTGGTCAGCTGGACTGCGCCCCACCTGCCGGAAGACAAGCCGCGCTACCTGATGGGGGTCGGCCTGCCGGAGGATATCCTGGAGAGCGTCGAACGCGGCATTGACATGTTTGACTGCGTGATTCCAACCCGTTATGCCCGCAGCGCGACCCTGTTCACCCGGCGGGGAAAGATCCGACTGACCAACAAGAACTACAAGCGTGATTTTTACCCCATCGATCCAAGCTGCAGCTGTTACACGTGTCAGAACTTCACCCGCGCCTACCTGCATCATCTTTTCGTAGCAAACGAGGTCATTTCGGCAGTATTGTCTGCGATTCACAATGTTCATTTTTACCTGAACATGATGTCCGAAATCCGGGAAGCGATCAAGGAGGACCGTTTCATGGAGTACAAACTACGGTTTCTGTCTGATTATCTGGTTAGCACGGAAAAAACTGACGCGAGCCCCCATCCCAGGACTAACAGCCTGAAAAGCAAACAAAAGACTCGCTGATGCCTACAGCACCCATCTGATGTAACACGCAAAAAAGGCGCATTGAAAAATGCGCCTTTTTTTATGCAACAAAACCTGCAACCACTGCAGTCAAATTGCTAAAACTCTTTATTTAGCACAAGCAGAGATAAATCAGCGTTTCAATTTGTATTCCAACTCGATATCCAGACTCTTGACGCGTTCCAGTGTCTGGCGCAGATCACGGTTGTCGCGACTCAGGGAAAGATTGAGATCCCGCAGGGTCTTCAACTCGCGCTGCCGGTCGCGGAGATTTTTGGCATCAGCCAGATATGCGCCCAGCGGCGCGGCCTGACGGGTCCAGATACTATTGGGAAACTCTTTTTTTAGGCGCTCCAGCAGGGTCTGGGCCCGCACAAGCCCCTTGGGAGCCTCGTCCCGCAGGCTCAGCAACGCGAGACGAAACAGGGCTTCATCCGTTACTCCGTCAACCGGAGCCGCTTCGCTGACTTTTTCAAACAAATCGCGAGCCTTCTGTTCCTTTCCACCCCGCAGATACTCAAGTGCTCCGGCGAACTGGCGTTCCTGGACAGGAAGCACTGCGACGGGAACCATCGGTTTCAAAACAGCACAGCCGCCACTCAGTAGCAACAGCAAAGGCAGAGCTACTGCCTTGACATATTCATGTCTCACGATGACCTGCCTCCCGTACGATAATGTAATTGCTTCCGGATGTTTCCTTGACACGATCCTTGACCGCGGCTGCAGCCGTGGCTATTTCAGCGGCCGAGACATAGGCGCCGGGCTGGCAATTCAACGCAGCTATCGACATGGAAAGCAGCGGAAAAGTGCGGGCCACGCCATAGCGGTCAACCCCCTCAATGGCGCCGGCGGCCTGGTCCTCTTCCGAATAATAGGACGGAACCATGGCGTCAAACTTGCTAATGATGGCCTGGCAAGCCTGTTTTGCCAGCCTGGCGTTGATAATAACCACATAATCATCACCGCCGATATGCCCCACAAAGGCATCAGGATCACCCATACTCGCAACAACGTCGTAAATAAGCCGGCCGGTCTCGCGCAGGATCTCGCTGGCTTTGATGTAGCCGTAGCGGTCATTGTAGGATTTGAAGTTGTCCAGGTCCAGGTAGCACATTACAAAAGGGGTCCGTTCGCGCAGACGCCTGTTTATGGAACGTTCGATAGCGATATTACCCGGCAGGCGCGTCAGTGGACTGGCGTCCAGACTGATCTGCTCCAGTTCCTTGAGCCGCACGGCCATCCGCATAAAATCCTGGGCCAGGGAACCGATTTCGTCTCCCGGCGGAATGAGCGGGTCATGGTCAAAGTCGCCATCGGCGATGCGATGGGTGGCCTTCTGAAGTTTATTGATGGATTTTGAAAACGAATAAATCAAGGCGACAGCCACCAGCAGTGCCAGGGTTATACCGCTGAATGCCAACCCCAGTGCCCAGGACGATGTTTGTGCCTTGCGTTCCTCGGCAGCACTCAGTTTGTCCTTGAGTATTTTCCTGCGCTCGGCGTTCACCGTCTCGATCGCCTTTTCAACCTGCTCGGCTGCCAGCCTGATATCCGTCTCTGACTGTTCTTTGCCGGAAAAAAGTCTTTCATTGAGCGAGGCATAGGAGTTATAGGCTGCCGTCAATTTGGCCATGCCGCCGTTTCCACCAGACCGATGTCGGAGCATGTCCAGTTGTTGCCGAAAAACTTCCGCCTGACGATCATAAAGTTCTTTGAATTCAGGCTGCCTGAAAATCATGAATCTGCCGGCGGCACGCTGCTGGGCAAGCACCGCATCCCGCAGAGCAATGGTGGCGGTGGCAGCGGCCAGGTCGTTGCGGGCAATGTCATCAACCATACGATGCATGGAATCCAGTCCGATAACGGCATAGACTACGGCCGTGATCAGGCAGACACCGACGATGGCAAAACTGCCGATCAGTTTCTGGACAAGATTAAGTCTGAATTTTTTGGAATACAGCATGGTATCAGTCCTCAGCCGGCATGGCTGCACATTGGATTGCATAAATAACTTATTCGGAACAACTCCATTCGCCAAAATACTACAGAGACAATTCAAAAGCAATCAACGACTGCCCACCCGATACAACGCTCGGGCAAAAGTTATTGCATTGTGAACGGCACGGCGCTATACAAAGAGTCCACTGACCATCAATCCAAAATCCCCAAGGATCCATGACCCATGCCCGTTTCACGCCGCCTGCTCTGCCGCCTGCAGCTTGTCACCGCAATCCTTCTTTTTGCCGCACCAGTCCATGCCTCGGAAAATGCCTGCGGTCCCATGACGCCCACTGAAGAACAGCTTGTCAGCCTGCAGCAGGAGAATGAAATCCTGGCTTTGAAAATCAGACAGTATGAGACCGTCAGACTGATTCCCGTCGAACAGCTGCGTCTTAAAAAAGCACTGCGCCTGAAGGAGATCGCCGCCGCTGTAAAGTCCCAGCGGCAAACCACCAGCGATTTCGAGGGGTTTGTCAAATGGATGAGTGCCAACCTGGCCGGATATAACCGCTACATCCAGGCCGGATCCTATGCTGCTATCTTTGCACGGATGCTCCCCATCCCCTATGCCGGTCAGGCCTCGATCTTCACAAAATTCGTCACCCAGTTCACCGTTGCTCTCAACGCCGCCTCGCTCTCCATAAACAATTATCTCAATTCATCCCGCAAATTTCTGGTCATGACCGATGCAATTGACCCAGCCAAGCCGCTGGACGACAAGACCATGACAGAAGCAGCCCTGTTTGCGGACCGGCAGCTACTCAAGGACATGAATGACGCCCATAACAGGTTGGCTGCCGTGTCCGATCTATCCTCGGGAGCGCTCTCATTCCTGGAAAGCATCAATCACTATGCCAGCAGCAGCGATGAATACTGGAACAAGGCCAAAGGGCTTTTTAAAAAGGATATCGATCCCAAGGAAAAGAGTTTCATCTCGGAAAGCACCAGTAGCCTCAAGACCCAGGCCGACCGTTTCAACAGCCGACTCAGGAATTTTGAAGATCTAACCAAAAAAGAAACCGCCAGCGTGAAGGCGCTGGCGGTTTATGATGAACTGGCCGACGAAGCCCGTTCAGGGCTTTCGTCTTATTTACTTAAACAGTGACACGATGCCGTCGTCCAGATCGTACTTGGCGGCCACGATCTTGAGTTTGCCATCCTTGACCAGATGTTTCAACATAGGAGACTTTTGGGTCAAGCTGGCAGCCACGTTTTTGGTATTGGCACTGATGGCGCACTCGACATACTCTTCTTTTTTTGAATCCTGGCACTTGACCTCACCCTTGCAGGCTTCACACTCTTTGGCAGCATTCTTGATGGCCGGTGCAATGGTCTTGACAATCGCGCCGATATTGCCTTCCGGCTTGCCCTTGGCATTGACGGTTGCCGTCACGGCGCCGCAACGCTCATGCCCCAGCACCATCACCAGAGGGCTCCCCAGATGTTCGGCAGCGTATTCGATACTGCCGAGAACGACCGGATCAGGGATGTTGCCGGCCACCCGCACCACAAAAATCTCACCCAGTCCCTTGTCAAAGAGGATTTCGGGCGGAACACGGGAATCGGAGCAGGAAAGGATAATGGCATACGGCTTCTGGGATCTGGCCAAAGACGCTCGCGTCGTCGGATCACACTGCTTTGTGGAGGTCATCTGATTTTCCACATAGCGTTTGTTGCCCTCCATCAGTTTATGCAGAGCTTCATCCGGCGACACAGCCGATCCGCTTTCAGACGAAGCGAATGCCATACCAGCAGCAAGCGCCACCATCGCCAATACTGCCGCCAACCTGCTTTTTAGACCGCATTTGAACATGTAAGCCTCCTTAAACATTTTGATACTATATGCCCCAACTTATTAGAATATGTCAACCATTTTGTGTATACAACATGCGGTTGCCTTGAATCCGGCATACGCGTTATATCTGTTATCAGACTGAAAATGACTGCAACCGACCAGAAAAGGGGAACCATATGAACAGCACCAACAACACCGGTTTTGAACACCTTGTCGCCATCATGGCCCGCCTGCGGGGTCCGGGCGGCTGCCCGTGGGACGCGGAGCAGACCCACGAAAGCCTGAAGCGCTACCTGCTGGAAGAGACCTACGAAGTCATTGAAGCCATTGACGCCCAGTCGCCGGAGCTCCTCAAGGAGGAACTGGGCGACCTGCTGCTCCAGCCCCTCTTTCATGCCGCCATTGCCGAGGAAAAAGGCACATTCACCATTCAGGACGTGATTGAAACACTCTGCAGCAAACTCATCCGGCGCCACCCGCACGTTTTCGGCGACATGAAGATAGAAAACAGCGCGGCCCAGATCGAAAACTGGGAACAGATCAAAAAAAATGAAAAGGGGGACGAACGAAAATCCGCCCTGTCCGGCGTCCCCCCCCACCTGCCGGCACTGCTCAAGGCGCAGAAAATCACCGAAAAAGCCGCCCGGGTCGGATTTGACTGGGAACATGTCGACCAGGTGGTGGCCAAGGTCATGGAAGAGTTGCACGAATTCGAGGAAGCCATGGCAGGGGGTGACAACGGACGCATGGAGGCCGAACTGGGTGACCTGCTTTTCGCCATTGTTAATCTGGGGCGCTTTCTTTCCATCAACCCGGAGGAGGCCCTGCGCAAAACAATCAATCGCTTCCAGCAGAGATTCAGTCATGTGGAAGATGCGCTGCATAGCCTGGGTCGCCAGTTGAACGAAACACCGCTGGAAGAGATGGACCGGCTCTGGGAAGAGGCAAAGCGGCTGGAGCGGATGGATGAAAAGCAGTAACGTCACAGAAACGTAACGTATTTCCACAGCTCTTACAGCTTATCAACAAAAACTGTGGATAACGTGTTGACAACCATGTTGATGGCTTACAAAAGTGATATTTCTACAAGAGATTTCTGCAGATTGCCCCTTTTTTATACAAAGCGTTAATCGTTATTTTTCAAGAAGTTACAACGTTTCCTTGAATAATGGGCAGTTAGCGCAATTAGGTGGCGTGATACCTGTCAAGGTTTTTTTTCATGCCAATTCAGCTTGTTTATAACTATCATTTTTATATAAAATTTGTTTCGTTTAAATTCAGCAGGTTCCGTAAGAAGCTTCTGATCATCCATTGATATCAGCCAACTATTCTTCTGAAACCGTTTTTCGTCGCAACCTGCTTTTAACGATCGACACAGCCTCCAGGGCCTCATCCGAGCGCAGCAGGCGCGCGGCGACGGCATACACGGCAATACCGGTGGCTATGGCAGTGCCAAGCACTAAGGCCTTGGATGGCGAGTGCCCCATCCGTGCCCAGTCACCCTGTCTGCAGACAAAATGTACGGCCACCGCCATGGGCAGAGCCGCCAAAAACGACTTCAGGGCTGAAATAATGATTCTGCGGCCACCGAACGGTCCGACCCTGCGCCGCAGGAACCAGAGCAGCAGCAGCATGTTGAAACAGGCGGACAGGGTGGTTGCCAGCGCCAGGCCGCCGTGCTTGAGCGGCCCCATCAAGATCAGACTGAAGCAGACATTGAGCAGAAAGGAAATCAGGGCGGTCCAGACCGGCGTCCTGGTATCCTTGAGGGCGTAGAAGGCCGGCGCCAGGACCCTGATCAGGGCCACGAATGACAAACCAAGGGAGTAGTAAAACAGCGCCTGGCCCGAGTTGACCGCCTTGGCGTAGTCGAACTGCCCCCCCATGAACAGCAGGCTGAAAATGGGGGTGGCGCAAACCATCAGACCGGCCATGGCCGGAATGGTAATGAACAGGGTCAGGCGCAGCCCAAAGGCCAGCGATTCTTTCATGCCGGCCAGATCCCCCTCGGCCGCCTGCCTGCTCATGGCGGGCAATACCGCCTGGGCCACCGAAACGGTGAAGATGCCCTGGGGGAACTCGAACAGGCGCTGGGCATAGTAGAGGTAGGAGACACTCCCCTGGGGCAGGAGCGAAGCCAGAATGGCGCTGACGGTAATGTTCAGGTAATACACACCGACACCGAAAACCGAAGGCACCATCAACAGCGCGATGCGCCGCACCTCGGGATTGTCAAAGGCAAAACGCGGCCGCACCGGAAAACCTTTTTTCCACAACACCGGCAGTTGCAGCAACAGCTGCACGACTCCCCCGATCATGACGCCGACAGCCAGGGCCACGATGGGGACGTCAAAAAATCCGCGCAGGAACAGAGCCGCCAACACCATGGAGATATTCAGGAACACGGTGGAAATGGCCGGGGTGAAAAAATGGCGGACCGTATTGAGAATCCCCATGCAGAGCGCCACCAGACTGATGAAGAAGATGTAGGGGAACATCAGCCGGTTAAGCAGAACGGTCAGTTCAAACTTGCCGGGAACCGCCTTGAAACCGGGAAACATCAGCCCCACGATCCAGGGTGAGCAGACGATGCCTGCCAGAGTAATGCCAGCCATGACGATCGTCAGCAGGGTAAAACAGATATTTGCTAGATCACGCGCTTCCTGCTCGCCACGCTTGGTCAGTGTTTCGGAAAAAATCGGTACAAAGGCCGAGGTCAGCGCTCCTTCGGCAAAGAAACGGCGCAGCATGTTGGGAATCTGGAAGGCTGCTATAAAGGCATCACTGGCCAGACCGGCCCCGAACAGGCGTGACTGCACCATGTCCCGTACCATGCCCATGATGCGGGAGAGCATGGTGGCGCTGCCCAATATGCCGGCGGCCCGGACTATGTTGCGTTTTTCAGACATCGGCAATCCCTTCGGAGGCCCTTGAAAAATCATCCTCTTGCTCGGTTTCCAAAAGGGCCGCAGCTTCGACGCCCGACAGCTCCTGGACCCCTTTCAGTTTCTTTTCGATGGAGCGGGTGCGTACCGCGGCCGCATCGATGTGGTTGCCGGCCTCCTGAATTTTCTTGCGGGTCTTGTCCAGCACCTCGCCAAACTTGTAAAATTCGGTCCTGACCGCCCCCAGCAGATTCCAGACCTCTGCCGAACGTTTCTCGATGGCCAGGGTGCGAAAACCGAGTTGCAGGCTGTTGAGCAGGGCCGCTAGAGTGGTCGGGCCGGCCACCATGACCTTGTACTCCCGCTGCAGCGCCTCAAACAGCCCGGGACGCCGCAGTACTTCGGCGTACAGCCCCTCGGTCGGCAGGAACATGACCCCGAAATCCGTGGTATGGGGGGGATCCAGATATTTGTCGCGGATATTCCTGGCGCTTTCCCGGATAGCACGATCCAGCAGCTTGGCCGCGTCGCCGGCAGCGGCAGAGTCGCCCATTTCCTGGGCCTGTACCAGCCGCAGGTAGTCCTCCTGGGGGAATTTGGCATCCAGCGGCAGCCAGACCAGTCCATCGCTCGTGCCGTCACGGCCGGGCAGCTTCAGGGCGAACTCCACCCGCTGACCGCTGCCTGCTCGGGTTTCCACGTTGGTGTCGTACTGGCCGGGAGCCAGGATCTGCTCCAGCAGGCTGCCCAGCTGAATTTCTCCAAAAGTGCCGCGGGTCTTGACGTTGGTCAGCACCCGCTTCAGGTCGCCCACCCCGATGGCCAGAGTCTGCATCTCTCCCAATCCCCTCTGGACCTGCTCAAGTCTTTCACTGACCAGTTTGAACGATTCCCCCAGACGCTTCTCCAGCGTGTCATGCAGTTTTTCGTCAACCGTGACCCGCATCTGTTCCAGCTTGCGGGCATTATCCTCCTGGATCAGGACCAGGCGCTGCTCGACTGTTTCCCGCAACTTGTCCATGCGCCCCTCATTGCTGGCGGTGAGTACGGTGAGCTGACCGGCAAACAGTTCCAGCTGGTCCTTCTGCAGCCTGGCAATCTCGCTCATCCGTTTCAGCAACCCGTCGGCGAGCCCGGCCACGGCGGCCGCATTTTCTTCGCGCCCCTGGCGGGCGGCCAGCTGAGATTCCTCCCGGGAGCGGGACATCTCCTCGCGCAAAGTCCGTTCCTGTTTTTCCAGCAAACGTTCCAGGGCTTCAAGACGCACTTCCGTGGAACCGGCGCAGAAACGGTTGAGCCGCATCACAATCATAACCAGCAGTACCAGAGTGATACAGGCTGACAGCAAAAGCAGGTAAAACAATGAAGGTGTCATAAGTTTCGGTTCCAGCTCCTATTGATAAGTACGGTAAGTTGTGATGGACCATATCCCGATCAGGACCCAGACCATGCTTGTTCGGTACTGATTGTCGTTTTTTAGGTTGGCATGTATTCAAGCTGGAAGTATCCAGCAAGCGAGCGGTGAGCAACAAGTACTTTATCTGATAAATACCCTTGATTTATCCGCTGTAATCATGTTTAATCCAGCAAATTTCATGAATTTATATGCAAAGGAGAATGTATGACCGCCACTCTCGTAGAATTGACCGCAAGTATCGTTTCCTCCCACGCAGCCGGCAACGAACTAACCAGTGACGAGCTGATCCTGGAAATCAACAAGGTCTATGCCACGCTGAAAAAACTGGAGACGGAAGGTACTCCCGCCGAAGAGGCCAGCAAACCAGCCGCTCCGGTCATGACGATCAAGAAGGCCTTTCAGAATGACCAGGTCTTCTGCTTGGTCTGCGGCAAGGGCGGTTTCAAAACATTGACCAGACACCTCAAGCAGGCCCATGACCTGAAACCGGGCCAGTACCGCAAACAGTTCAACATCCCTTCCAGCCAGTCCCTGACTGCCAAAAACTACTCGGAAGCCCGCCGCCAGGCCGCCAACGAGAACAATCTGGCCGCCAACCTGGAAAAGGCTCGCGCCGCCAAGTCCGCCCAAAAAACAGAGCCTGCCAATATAGCCAAAGTCGCCAAACCAGCGAAAGCGCCCAAAGCTGCCCCGGAAGCTAAAACTGCCCAGGAGCCCAAACCGGCCAAAGACGCCAAGCCGGCCGTTAAAAAGACCAGAGCAGCCAAAACTAAGGCCTGATCGTTAGTTTCACCTCAGCAACAGCCGTCTAACAAAAAAACCGCCCATGTGGCGGTTTTTTTGTTAGACGGCCAAAGCGGACAAAAGCCTTGAAAGTGCGGCAAATTCATCCAGGGAGAGGGTCTCTCCCCGACGCTGACCGTTAATTCCACAATCATTCAGAACCTGTGCCAGAGCATCAGGGGCAGCCAGTCCCGTTTTCTTGAGACAGTTGGACAGGGTTTTGCGCCGCATGGCAAAAGCCCCTTTGACCACCCGCCTAAAGACCTGCTCATTTCCAACCTCAACCCGCGGCTCTGCCAGAGGGACAAAACTGACTACGGCCGAGTCCACTTTCGGCCGTGGATGAAAACAGCCCGGCGGCACGATGAATTCACGGCGCATATCAAACCAGAGACCAAGCAGTACCGTGGTGACACCGTAGTCGGAACAGTCCGGCTGAGCCACCAGACGATCAGCCACCTCTTTCTGCAGCATCAACACCATGCGCGCCACCCTGCGCCGCACATCCATCAGACGGAACAGCACCTGGGTGGAGATATTATAGGGCAGATTGGCAATCACCTTCCAGCTCCGCCCCCCTCCCTCCAGCAGAGCATCCAGATCGACCGCCAGAATGTCGCCATCCACAACCGTCACCTGCTGATTGTCGCCATAAGAGCAGCTTAAGCTGTCTGCCAGGGCATGGTCGTATTCCACCAGCAGCAACCGGCCGACCTGCCGCACCAGATGCTCGGTCAAAGCCCCGCGACCGGGGCCGATTTCGAGAACACTGTCGCCAGGCTCCAGTGCAGCGCTGCGAATGATCTTATCAACCACATTATTGTCCATCAAAAAGTTCTGCCCCAGTGACTTGAGCGGACGCCTAACGGTACTCATCGGCAGCCTCCTCCCACACTATCCATGTCCCAGGTGGCGGTGACATCCAGTGTCAGATCCGAGGCCGCGCCATGCTCCAGATAGTAGTTTCCCGGCACGGCCAGCATGGCGGCATTGTCACCACACAGCGATCGGTCGGGTATATGCAATTCGACTCCCAGCTCCGCGGCCAGATTCACCATTCGGCTGCGCAGGCCGCTGTTGCAGGCCACGCCCCCCGCAACCACCAGGCGCCGGACAGCGGTCATCCGCAGGGCGGCCGCGATCTTGTGCGCCAGCACATCGCACACCGCCTCCTGAAACGAGGCACACAGATCATTGGCCTCACTACTCGGGATGGTGACCGGGTATTTGGATACATGCTGCAGCACAGCGGTTTTCAAGCCACTGAAACTGAAGTTGAGACTGCCGTCGTGAAAGAGCGGCCGGGGCAGTTTCACAGCCGTTTTGTTGCCCTGCTGCGCCATGGCATCGATCTGAACTCCGCCCGGATAGGGCAGCCCCATGATTTTNNGTGCGATAGCGGCCGAAACCCTCCACCTGATAGATGTGGGTATGGCCGCCGGAGACAACCAGTGCCAGGAAAGGAAACTCCACCGGCTGTTCCAGAAAAGCGGCAAAGATATGCCCCTCGATGTGGTGCACGCCCACAAAAGGCAGCCGGCGGGCGCAGGCAATGGCCTTGGCGGTGGAAAGCCCGACCAGCAAGGCCCCGGACAGCCCGGGCCCACGGGTGACAGCAACCCCCTGGATGGCAGCGAAGCCCACTTTGGCCTCCCGCAGCGCCTGGTCAATCACCGGGGAGATCATCTCCAGATGTTTGCGCGAAGCGATTTCCGGTACGACGCCGCCATATTCGGCATGGATGGCCACCTGAGAGGAGACAACCGAGGAAAGGATTTCACGGCCGTCACGCACCACGGCTGCGGCTGTTTCGTCACAGGATGTTTCGATGGCAAGAACGAGCATAATAAGACCTTTATTACAGAAACAGTGAGGCACGCAGGGCTTCGAAGCGCAAACCAGCACATGGTTTTCTCTCCGAGCCTGCGTGCCTCTGTGGTGGATTTTGCAGTATTACAATAGATTAGCAGCCAGTTCAGCCAACTCGGACCGTTCACCCTTGGTCAGGGTCACATGGGCGGCAATCTTTTCGTCCTTGAACTTCTCCACCAGAAAGGTAAGTCCGTTGCTGGAGGAGTCCACATAGGGATTATCGATCTGGTAGGGGTCGCCGGTCAGGATGATCTTGGTCCCCTCGCCCACTCGGGTGACGATGGTTTTGATCTCATGGGGCGACAGGTTCTGGGCCTCATCCACGATCAGGTACTGATTGGGGATGGAGCGACCGCGGATGTAGGTCAGCGGCTCAATGTCCAGCAATCCCATGGCCATCAGTTCCTTGTAACCCTTGCTGTGGCGCTTTTCAGATTCGTGGCCGGAGATGAGCAGTTCCACGTTGTCAAAAATCGGCTGCATCCAGGGAGTCAGCTTTTCTTCAATGTCCCCCGGCAGAAAGCCCAGGTCCTTGCCCATGGGAAACACGGGGCGGGAGACCAGCAGGCGATTGTAGACATTCTCCTCGGCAACCTTGTGCAGCCCGGCGGCAATGGCCAGAAGTGTTTTGCCGGTGCCGGCCTTGCCCACCAGAGTCACCAGCTTGATGGAATCGTCCATGAGAACATCCAGAGCAAAGGACTGTTCGCGGTTGCGGGCATAGAGGCTCCAGATTCCCTCCTTGGGCACCTTGCGAATCGGCACTATCCTGGTGCTGGCAGCATCGTAGCGGCAGATGGCTGTATGGGCAGGATTGGTATTGTCGGAAATGGTAATGAATTCGTTGGGAGAAAGTCCTTCCGGCGCATCCAGCCACCCCTGGCCATAGAATCGATCGATGGATTCAGCCGGCATATCGATGCTGCGCGTTCCGGAAAAAAGATCCTGAATATCGACTTTGTCCGACTCGTAATCTTCGGCTATCAGCCCGATGACATCGGCCTTGATGCGCAGGTTGGTGTCCTTGGTGACAAACACCAGCTGTGTATCCGGGTAGCGGTCGCGCATCTCCAGGGCGACCGCCAGAATCCGGTTATCGCCACTGTCCACCCGCAGGTCCACCGGCAGATGCCTGAAATGCTTTTCGGAGAACATCTCCACCCTCAGGATTCCCTGTCCGGGCAGGGTAACCCCATCGGAAAGGGAACCCTTTTCGCGCATGGTGTCCAGAATGCGCGATACCTGACGGGCGTTGCGGCCGGTCTCATTCATATCCTTCTTGAAACGGTCCACCTCTTCAATAACCGTAATTGGAATGATGATGTTGTTTTCCTGAAATCTGAAAATGGATTGGGGGTCATGCAGCAGCACGTTGGTGTCGAGGATGAAGTTTTTCACGGGTAACCTTTCTGCCTGCAGGATTGGGTAAGGCCTGGTGGGTACAAATCCGGACTGCTATTGTTCGATGATATTCACGGTCAGTCCCTCCCGCTTGCCGAGAATCTTGATCCATATCGGCCGGTTGCGGTATCTGGCATCCAGAATAACCTCGCCCTCCTTGTTGATGGCGGCCAGCACGCTTTCGGGAGAATCGTTGATGGTAAAATAGGTATAGATATTCGTTTTGTAGAGCTCATCCTTGGTGAAGGGGCGCTCCGGCTGAAGCGAGCAGCCACAGACAAGCGCCAGCAACATCAATGAAAACACTATTTTCATAAAAATGCTCCTTCGACCGCCTCGCGATCCCTGACAGCACTCACCGGGCTGACCTGCTGCATTCTACAACGGCATCACAAAAAATTGCAATCTCGTCGCACGTATTGAACCAGCCCGGGCTGACCCGCACGGTCCCGGCCGGAAAGGTGCCCAGGGTTCGATGGGCCTGTGGTGCGCAGTGCAGTCCGGCACGCACGGCGATATCAAAACGCTGATCCAGCACGAAAGCCAGCTCCGATGAATCCATGCCGGCCACCGTAAAGGAAAGCACACCGGTAGCCAGACTGCGATCAGCCGGTCCATGAACGGTTACTCCCGCAATTGAAGCCAGCCCATCCCTGATACTGACGGCTAACTTGCGTTCTTTTTCACCGATAATCTGCACACCCTGCTCCATGACAAACTCGACACCAGCCTTGAGACCGGCAATGCCGGGCATGTTGTGGGTTCCGGCCTCGAACCCTTCCGGCATGGAGTCAGGCTGCTCCTCCAGGGTCGAATTGCTGCCGGTGCCCCCTGCCAGCAGAGGACGGAGCGCAACCCGGGGGGCCACATAAAGAAAACCGGTGCCTTGGGGGCCAAGCAGCCCCTTGTGGCCCGGAGCAGCCAACAGGTCGATTCCGCACGAGACTACTACGTTGATCGGCACACAGCCGGCCGACTGGGCCGCGTCCACCAGAAACAGGGCATCAGCTTCACGGGCAATGACGGCAAACTGCTCCAGCGACTGGATGGTACCGGAAACATTGGAGACATGCCCCATGGCGATCATGCGGGTATTGGGGCGCAGCGCCCGGGCGACATCAGCCGGGTCAACCAGGCCATCGCTGCCGGTCGCAACGATGGTCACTTCGACTCCCTGTTCCTTGACGGCATACAAAGGGCGCAGCAGCGAGTTATGCTCCATGGAGGTGGTGATGACGTGATCACCGGCGGCAAGAGTCCCGCGTACCGCCATGTTAAGGGCTTCGGTGGCACTATGGGTGAACACGATTCGCGATGAATCCGGTGCCGACAGCAGGGCAGCCACCGTTTCCCGGGCCTGATACAGCAGGCGTCCCGCCTCCAACGAACGCCGGTGGCCGCTCCGTCCGGCGGATGCGCCGATTTCGCACATGGCATGCATCACGGCCTGATAAACCGAGGTCGGCTTGGGAAACGACGTGGCTGCGTTATCAAGATAAATGGACATGTGATTCAGAACCTCTCAGGGCAATGTAGCCGGTTGTGCCGTCAGCCATGGCAGGATGGCGATCTGCCCCGAACGGACGTCTCTGCGGGCATCGAGCAGCTTGGAATGAATGGCGTTTTCATCGACAGTCCCCCACCAGTTAAGCACCGCGCTGACATTCTCTCGACCGATATTGGCCAGATTGAAACCGCCGTTGGCGCTGAAGGAGTTTTCCCAGATCGCCGAGCGGCCGTCTTCCACCTGTATGCCGTCCTGAAGATTATCGGCAAAAAGACAGCGGTACACCTTGATGCGCGCACCAGCCAGCCGCAGGCCAGCCTCGCGGTTCTTTGCAAACCGGCCCATCAGCACCTGGCCTTCGCCCCCTTTGAGCTGTGCTCCGACAGCATTGCCGGTCAAGTCGCAGGCATTGAATTTTATGCGGCACTCTTCGGCCAGTATGCCCTGGCGCTCACTGCCCTTAATCGATAGCGATGACAGAGCCAGGGAAGCATGCTGGGCGGTAACACCCAAACGGTTGTCAACGATGCTTCCGCCGCGTAGCTCCAGTTCGCTGTCACGGATCTCCAGCCCGGTTTCACAGCCGCTAACCGCCACATCGGTCAAGGACACAGTGCTGTCCCGAAACGACATGCCGGAGGAGGATCTGACGACGGTCACCCCTTTGGCGGCCAGCGTGGAAAATCGGGCTTCGATGCCTGTCTCGGCGCCTTCGATGCGGGTATGGTCAAGCTGGTTACGTTTTTCGCTGGCCAAAAACAGGATACCGCCCCAATCATCCCGGACGGATTCCGCCGTATTGGGTGCGAACAGCACCGGTAGTTCCGGCGTGCCAGCGGACTGCAGCCGTCCCTTTACGACCATGCGGGGCAGCCCGGGTTGCTGCACAGATTTCATGAAGCGCACAACAGTCCCCGCTTCGATGCGCACCGTGGCTTGGGATGCAATCACCAGCCCTCCCCTGATCAGCACGGTGCCGCGCCAGGTCACATCCTCGCTGATGGTGGCGTTTTCGTAACTGCTGTCAGCCGTCGCCACCAGAGCTGGACGCTGAGGGGAGAGCGGTTGGGCATCAAAGGCATTGACGCTGGGGCGCGGGACCGGCGCCAGCGGCACAATCCCGATCGAATCTGCTGGGTACGGAGTCTGTCGCGACTGCAGAATTTGATCAACGACAGGCGCGTTCCGAGTGGCTTGCGGCGGTGCGGCTGCCACGCCGACTGCAGACTGAAGCGGCTTGGCAGTCTTAGCAACCTGGCCAACCGGCTTAGTCACCGAGGCAGCTTTATGATTGCGTAGCGTCTCTTCAACCTGAAATGGAAAGCGGATGCAGCCATTCAGAGGCAGCAACAGCATACAGGTAATCACAAGCCGGACGGCCCGGCTGTCATGGCTGATAAGGCTCAAAGAGGAGTGTCCTTCCCGGGCACAAATCCTGCGCCGGTTCGTGGCAGGCAGACCGCACTGTATTCAGGATTATTGCATTTCACAGCAGGTTTCATCAGACAGGGGGCTCCGGATACGTTCTAATCTGATTTCTATCACACTTGCGCGCAGGTGTAAATTTTTAGTTCCGGCATCCACGGGATGCTTAAAACTTCCGGCCGGCACCTTTTCACGTGCTTTCAGCAGGTTATGAATTTACAAAATAACCTGTTGACAGAAACATACATGTTGTGGTTAATTTTCTGCCGTTCCACTAAATATTGTGGTCTCACACAAATTTGACGATACCATCCAATCTATCGATTTGACAGCATATTTTTGCTACGGGGAGAATCTCATGAAAAAAGCAGCCTCAAAAGACACCATTTCCGGCCTTTCCAAAAATGCCCTGACCGTGCTGGAGAAGCGCTATCTCAGGCGCGATACCCAGGGCAAAACCCTGGAAACACCGGCCGACATGTTCCGCCGCGTAGCAGACACCATCGCTGCACCGGACAGGAAATTCGATAAAAAAGCCGATACCAGTGCCCTGTCCGATAAATTCTACCAGATGATGACCAATTTCGAGTTCCTGCCGAACTCACCGACCCTGATGAATGCCGGCCGAGAATTGGGGCAGTTGTCGGCCTGCTTCGTGCTGCCGGTGGGCGACTCCATGGAAGAGATCTTCGATGCCGTCAAGTTCACCGCCCTGATTCACAAGTCGGGCGGTGGCACCGGCTTCTCCTTCTCGCGCCTGCGTCCGGCCAACGATGTGGTCAGTTCCACCACCGGAATATCCAGCGGGCCGCTCTCCTTCATGCGCGTGTTTGACGTGGCCACCGAAACCATCAAGCAGGGCGGCACACGCCGCGGCGCCAACATGGGCATCCTGCGGGTCGATCACCCCGACATCATGAACTTCATCATGTGCAAGGCCGACCAGAAGCACCTCAACAACTTCAACATTTCCGTAGGGCTGACTGAGAAATTCATGCAGGCCGTGGAGCGGGACGACGAATATGAGCTGCACAATCCCCGCGACGGCAAACCGTGCGGCACACTCAACGCCCGCAAGGTTTTCCAGCGCATCGTCAAGCAGGCCTGGGAAAACGGCGAGCCCGGCATCATATTTCTGGACCGCCTCAATCGCGACAACCCCACTCCCCATGTTGGCGAGATTGAAGCCACTAACCCCTGCGGCGAGCAGCCGCTTCTGCCCTACGAATCATGCAACCTGGGCTCCATCAACCTGGGCAAGTTCGTCAAAAACGGCACCGTTGACTGGACAAAACTGAAAGAGATCATACACAACGCGGTCCACTTCCTGGACAATGTGATCGAGGCCAACAATTACCCGCTGCAGCAGATCCACGACATGACCCACGCCAACCGCAAGATCGGACTGGGGGTCATGGGGTGGGCCGATATGCTGATCGCCCTGGGCATCCCCTACAGCTCCGATGAAGCGGTCAAGCTCGGCAAAAAAGTTATGAAGTTCATCAACGACGAGGGGCACTTGGCATCCCAGGAACTGGCCAAACAACGCGGCTCATTCCCCAATTTTAAGGGATCGATCTTTGACAAAAAAGGTGCGGCCCCCATGCGCAACGCCACGGTCAGCACCATCGCCCCCACCGGCACCATTTCGATCATCGCCAATGCCTCATCCGGTGTGGAGCCGCTGTTTGCCGTGTCATATATCCGCACCGTCATGGACAAGAACGTCATGATCGAGGTTAATCCGCATTTCGAGCAGATTGCCAAGGAGCGCGGCTTTTACTCGGAGGAGTTGATGAAGCGGATCGCCGAACATGGCACCGTGGCTGATATCACCGAGATTCCCGAAGACGTGCGCAACATTTTCGTGACGGCCCACGACATCACCCCCAATGACCACATCCAGATGCAGTCGGCCTTCCAGCTCTACACCGACAATGCCGTCTCCAAAACCGTCAACTTCCCCAACTCGGCCACCATCGAGGATGTGGAAAAGGCCTACATGCTGGCCTACCAGACCGGCTGCAAGGGAGTCACCATCTACCGCGACGGATCCCGCGACGAGCAGGTGCTCTCCACCGCCAAGAAAGCGGAGGTACCGCTGGAGTCCGCGTTGGTCGAGGAGGAGAAGACGGCCATCAAGCGCGAGCGGCCCAAGGCCCTGCGTGGCTGGACCTACCAGATGCAGACCGGCTGCGGCCCGCTGTATATCACCGTCAACGAAGACAAAAACGGACTGTTCGAGCTGTTTACCACCATGGGCAAGGCCGGCGGATGTGCCGCTTCCCAGAGCGAGGCCATCGGGCGCATGGTGTCTCTGGCATGGCGCAGCGGCGTTCAGGCCCGCCAGGTCATCAAACAGCTGCTCGGCATTTCCTGTCACTGCCCCTCCGGATTCGGCGACAACCGGGTGCTGTCCTGTGCCGATGCCGTGGCCAAGGCCATCCAATCACACCTGATCGCCAGCGGCTACGACATCAACGCCGAAACAGCCCGTCAGGAACGGGGCGCCTGCCCTGAATGCGGCGGAATAGTGGAACACGAAGGCGGCTGCTCGGTCTGCCATGTCTGCGGATACTCCGAATGCGCCTAGCTTGCTGAACAAGTCCAACAATAAAAGCCCCTTCCGTTTGCGGTCCGGAAGGGGCTTTTTTCAGTCAAACCATACCACTACGACTCCATGTCCTCATATGCCTTTATCCTGATCATAATTTCTGCGGTCATGCATGCCCTCTGGAACATGCTTGTCAAAAAGAGCCGCCACAAAACGGTTTTCATCTGGTGGATGTTCATCGCCTCGAGCGGCCTGTTCAGTATCGCACTGCCGCTGGTGCCGGAACCGTTCCACTGGCCAGAACTGAAGACCCTGCTGATGATCACAATCGCGGCGGTCTGTTTCGTGCTCTATCACCTCTTCAACGGCCGCGCCTACCGGGGCGGCGACCTGTCAGTGGTCTACCCGCTCTGCCAGACCTCCATGGTCTATGTTCCCATCTGGGGCATCATCCTGCTGGGGGAACGCCTCAGACCGCCGGGCATCTGCGGCGTGCTGCTGGTGATCTTCGGCACCTATTCCGTACAACTGCGCAGGCTGACGCTGGACGAACTGCTGCGCCCATTCCGCGATCTACGCAGTCGCTCGGTGCAGGCCGCACTGGCGGCTGGCTTCATCTACTCCATCGGTTCCATTGCGGAAAAAACCGGGGTCAGAAACTATTCCCCCCTGTACTTCACCTATCTGCTGGTAATCATGATGCTGGCACTGATGACATTCAACCTGGCAAGACCCAGATATCGAAAACTGATCTGGGCGGAATTGCGCGAGCACTGGCGGCTGATCCTCTGCAGCGGACCGATCATGATGGCCTCCTTCATCAGCTTCCGCTACGGCCTCAACCTGTCTCCGGTCAGTTATGCCGTTCCGGTCAGGCAGGTCAGCATTCTGGTGGGCGTACTGATCGGGATTCTCTTTCTGGGGGAGTCATTCGGCAGGATACGTCTGATGGCGGCGCTGCTGATTCTAGCTGGCGCGGCACTGATAAAGCTCGGGTAGAAACCGCGCTGGGATTTCGCCAAAGTGACGAATGGAAGCTGGCTGACAACAGCTAAACTCTGACGTAAACAATTTCATCATAAATAAAAAGGGACCGACTCTGCCTGGCAGCGTCCGGTCCCCTGAATTGATGTGCATACTTTTGTTCTCTCAGCAGATTAGTTCCTGTTGCGGTCATTAGCCTCTTCTGAGGGGCGTTCAAGCTCCTTGGACATGGCCAAAGCCTCTTTGGAGATGTTGACCGTATCGGTCTTTGCCTGCAGAACAGCCAGATTGGTATCCTGAGTTGTCCGCGCCAGAGTCTCATGCTGGGTAGGAGGTGTGGCACGGTCAAATTCCCGCACACTTGTTGCCAGGTTGCTGCCCGAAACAGATGATACCATGATAGACACCTCCTGCAAAAAGGCTCATTAAACATCATAAAATCTGTTTTTAATATAGTCTTTTTCAGTAAGAAAACAAACTAAAAGTTCCACTCCCGAGCGGCAGCCGACGGTCAGGCAAGGCTAAATTTCAATCGGACATCTTCATCCTGAATATCCAGACCGCCAGTACAAAGCTGATCAGCGCAGCCACAAACACCTGGCTGACGAACAGCAGCGAAAATGTCCCGCTCACCAGCACCTTGCGGGCGCCTTCGAACAGGGCCGTGGTGGGTAGTATCCGAACCCAGGGTACGACCCCGGCTGGATAGGATGCCAGCGGGAAAAACAGGCCGGACATGAAAATCAGCGGCATGATCAGTACCGCTTCCACCCTGCCGATGGTCTCAGGTTTATCCATGACCGTGCCGCTGATGACGCCGGCACAGGAAAACATGGCACAGCCGGGGATCAGGAAGGCCAGATAGGCCAGCAGATGGGCAGGGGCAAACCGGAATGGTGTAATGACAAAAATCACCAGTGCCACGGCCAACCCTTTGACCAGACCGTGGGTAAATCCGGAAAATATCTTGGCGATCACGATCTCCGAAACGCTGACCGGCGTAACCCGGTAGGATTCAATGGTGAACTGCACCCGACGGTGGAACCAGAGGCTCCAGACGCTCTCATTGTATGCTGCGTTGACAGCGGTCATGGTAATCAGCCCGGGGGCGATGAACATACTGTATGGCACCCCCTCCACCAGGCCGATATAGCCCTTCATGCCGATGCCGAAGGCCAGATAGATGGTGAGCGGATAGGCCACCACCGCCACGAGTTCCGAAAGCATACTGCGACGAAGAACCAGCATGTCGCGATGCCAGATGGCCAGAGAACCCCGCAGGGTCATTCGCGCACCTCCGCTCCGGTCAGAGTTATAAAGACATCCTCAAGCGTCCGTTCCCGCAAGGAGATGCGCCGAACCGGGGCGCCGTTCAGGGCGGAAACCACCTCAGACAGGCACTCCCAGCGTTCCAGTCCGACCTGGATCGTCCTGCCGCTGACTGCGACATTCCGCACGCAGGCCATTTCATTGAGCAGCGCCAAGTAGCGCTCCGTATCTTCGCCGAATTCGATCTCGTAGACCGTGCCACCGGTGAGAGGCTCCTTCAGTTCCTGGGTTGTGCCCTGGGCTATCAGGCGGCCATGATCCATGATGGCAATCCGGCCGCAGAGCTGTTCGGCCTCTTCCAGATAATGGGTGGTCAGAAAGATGGTCATGCTGTCGCCGGCAATGGAGCGGACATAATCCCACACAGCGCGACGTGACTGGGGATCCAGCCCGGTTGTCGGCTCGTCCAGAAACAGTACCCGCGGCTGGTGCAGCAGGGCGCGGGCCACCACCAGTCGGCGCTGCATACCGCCCGAAAAGGTATCGGGAAAATCCTTCTGACGAGCGGCCAACCCCATCAGTTCCAGCAGTTCGTCTACCCGCCGACGGCAGAGCCGGGAATCCATGCCATGCAGACGGCCATGCAGTTCCAGGTTTTCCCGGGCGGTCAGATAGCGATCCAGGCTGTTCTCCTGGGGCACAACCCCGATCAGACGACGGATCTCGCGCCCCTGGCTGCGGGTATCGAGCCCCTCGACAAAAGCCTCGCCGCTGCTCTGACGCATCAGGGTCGTCAGGATACGGATCAGGGTTGTCTTGCCGGCGCCATTGGGGCCCAACAGACCGAAAATGGAGCCTTGGCGCACATCCAGATCAAAATCATCCAGGGCTTTCAAATCACCATACTGTTTGGAAAGGCTGCGGGTAATGATTGCTGATGTCATGGAAATCCTTATACCACACATCAGGGGTGCATTGCATCAGCGACAAGAAACATTCAGGATATGCTCCAAGGCGTGTCACGGGAAAAGCTTCATCCTGCACATCACAACGCTTTGCTTCCGGAAGCAGTTCGGGTATAATGATTAATTCACAATAAACCGCTTTCAAGTGACTTCAATGAAAACGGAACATTTCACACAGACAGGATAGACATGAACATCAGGAAGTTATCGGCCGGAGATATTATCGAGTCCCGTTGTACGCGTTGCCGCCAGGTACTGAACCACAGAATCGTAGCCATGGTAGCGGAAAAAGTTGTGCGGGTTGAATGCAACACCTGCGGAGGCACCCATAACTACTATCCGCCGCCAACGGCCAAGGAAGCCAGAGCAGCCAAGGAAAAAAAGGAAGCATCACCCAAAACGCCCCGTTCGGCATCAAGCACCCCACGCACAAGCAGAAAGGACCCAACCGAAGCTGATCGCGATGAATGGAGAGCGCTTCGTTCGAGCATGGCCATCGACAAAGCGGTCGTATACGATATGAATGGAAAATTCCGGTCAAATGCTCTGGTGGACCATCCCGTCTTCGGGCTTGGCATCGTAAAACTGCTCATTCCGCCCAACAAAATGCAGGTACTCTTCGAGGACGGCATCAAGCTGCTCCGCTGCCAGTAATCCGCCGCATTTCGGTGAATTCCAGATGAAATTCGAGCGCAACAAAACCGGGCGCCCCTGCCCTGCTCCCGACCTTACCGCTATCGATCGGGCACGGGAGGGGCTGATCGTGGCCCATCACGGTATCGCCGTCGAGGTGCTGTTCGATGACGGCGAACGGCGCATAGTGCGGGTCAAGCGCAATTCCGGCCATGTGGTCGGGGACAATGTGGTGGTATCCGGTGAGGTACTCAGGCAATTGCCCCGCACAACCGAACTGCGCCGTCGGGATGCCCGGGGCGGCATTCACCTGGTTGCGGCCAATCTGGACGTGCTTGGCATAGTGCTGGCCCCCCGCTCGCCGTCCGGGTTCATCGACCGGGCCATCGTTTCAGCTCTGGTGGCCGGCCTGAAACCGTTTCTGGTACTCAACAAGTTCGACCTGGAAGAAACAGCCGAACTGCTCGCGCCCCTGGAAAGCACCTACTCACGATCTCTCCCCATATTTCCACTCAGTGCCGCAAGTGGAAGCGGTCTGGCCCCGTTGCAGTTATTTTTCAGCGAGGGACATCGCGGAGCCTTTGTGGGCACGACCGGCGTCGGCAAAAGTTCCCTGCTTAACGCCCTCTGCCCGGAAATCGACCTGAAGGTGGGCGAAGTCAGCAACTACAAAAGCCAGGGCAGGCATACCACCACCGTCTCAACCCTGCACGCCCTGCCCGGCGGCGGCGAACTGGTCGACACCCCCGGTTTCCGCGATTTCGGCCTGGTGGACATCACGGTGGCCGATCTGGCCGAATACTTCCCCGGCTTTGAGGAGCATGGTCAGAATGACTGCCGTTTCAGCGATTGCCGCCATAGATCCGAACCGGGCTGCGCAGTGAACGAAATGGTCAAACAGGGGCGCATCACAGCTGAGCGCTATGCAGCCTACCAGGAAATACTGGACGAGATAGAAGCCAGCGTGGCGGAATCGCGCAGCAGAAACTGGAAAAACTGACAGACCTGCTTCACCAGTTGCCGTCACATCGAAAAAACAGTGAAAGGCAGACCAGCATGGCACAGCCCTGGAAAATCATCGCAAGCGAATCGACCAAGGACGGTCAACTCGAACTGCGCCAACGCGGCGAGCGTGACTTTCTGATCATGATCGGTCCCCAGGTGCTGATGAACAGCCTGGCCAACCTCTCCGAGGTAATGCTTGGCCGGCTCGGCTGTGAACACATCAAGGATCACGCTTCACCGCGAGTTCTGGTGGGCGGACTGGGCATGGGCTGTACGCTCAAGGCGGCTCTGAACACACTGCCACAAAATGCGCAGGTGGTGGCATGCGAACTGAACCCGATCATTCGTGACTGGTGCCTGGGGCCCCTGTCCGCTCTGACGGATAACGCCGCCGCCGATCCGCGCGTGAGCGTGATAATCGGCGATGTTGCCACCCTGATCCGCAGAACCGCCGTCAATGGCGGCGATCAGCGCTTTGACGCCATCATTCTCGACCTGTACCGCGGTCCCCACGCCAAAACGCACCACCTCGACGACCCGCTCTACGGCAGCAGAGCCATAGAAAACATGCGGGCCGCCCTGAAACCGGGCGGTGTACTCGCCGTGTGGGGAGAAAATTACGATGAGGGTTTTGAAAGGCGGCTGCAAAAGGCCGGCTTTACAGTAACCGTCGAGCGCCCCGGCCGGGGCGGACTGCGCCATGCCGTTTTCCTGGGCAGAATCAAAGCGGGACGAACACGCCCATAAAGAGCGTGTTTCCGTGTTTCATATTTCGTTTGCAGGGTTGGGTTATTGCCCCAATCCCCATTCCACATGCCAGTCCTGCTGTGCCTACCCCAGATCCACCCTCCTTGATTGACAGCGAACACTATGTTCCATCTTGACTGACTGGCGCACCACAAAAAAAGGGCCATGAAATCCATGGCCCTCATCCACTTTAGTTCAACTAATCGTTCTCAGAAACTGCCATTTATTGAAATAGTCTTTGTTGTAACTACACCGGCAGGTGATGTAACAGTGATTGTCATTGAACCAGCCGTGGCTACAGGTGGACTGGCTGATGTAGTCGACCAAATGACACTGTATGGTGCAGGGTCCATTGTTGTATTGGGCACGTCAAATGAAGAAGTGGATAATGAGCCTGTCGTGGCGGATAATTCAATTTTAGTCCCCTTCGGCATTACACGTCCATGTTTATCTGCAACTGTGAATGTGATCAACGTCGGATTTGCATTAATAACATTTCCAGCCGAAATGGTTATATCTGCTCCGCTCGTAGACATAATAATTATCGGATTTTTGAATACATGCTTCAAGGTTGTGCTTGCTGGGTAGGCAACCAGGACACCATTGAATTTGCCATCATTATCAACCTTGCCAGAACCATTGTAGTCTATGAAAGGATCCTTCGAACTGTCGTAAGTTGCGAGTGTGCCGTTGACACCTGTATGGGCATCGTCACGCCATGCCTGAGGCATATCAATAAACTCTCCGCACGTCCGGGCAGAAGTCGTAGTTCCTGCACAGACACCATCCGCAAGACCGTTTCCATTCAGATCAACAAAGCTCTCCTCACCGATTGCATAGACCAGGATGGCGTTCCTGCCATCAGCGGTGCGAGTTCCAGCACTTAGCCATTTGACAGTACAAACACCATGGGGACTGCCGTTGCTGCCAGTAGTGCAACTTGGATCGATCAAGCCCACCTGGGCTGAGAAATAAACCGCTGTGCCATCAGGGACCGGGTTGCCAAAATGATCTGCCAGAAAGGCCGTGACATCCACTGCGACACCATCAACATTGTAAGACTCGGAATTCAACGTTGAGAAAGCCACGCTCATACCATCCTGGGACGGGATACCTGTCGAGACGACAAGCTGGTCGGATTGAGTCGAGATCTGCGGGCTGGAACCGCTGATCGTGGCCTTTACCCGTACCGGAGTAGCGACATTACCGGCTTGCACTAAGGTTGAAACCGTCCCGTCCGCGGCCGTACTGCCGGAAGCCTGGGACAGTGACAGGCCGCCAACTGTGGTACTGAGCGAAAAATCCACCGATTGATTTGGCCTTGGATTTCCAGCGGTATCAAGCACCTTAAAGGTAACCTTTGATGTTTCTTGATAACCAAGTCCCCCCATCCCCTTAAGGCCTATGTTGGCAGGTAGTGCCGATACATACGCTATCGAACCCGCATTAGACGGGCTTACTACAATATCGGCGGTGACAGATGCACCGGCAATAGAGGCGGTAATCGTATCAGTACCAGTAAACGTGGTGGCTGTATAGGTGGTAGTTGCCACACCATTAACGGTTCTTACCGGTGAATTGAGAGTTGCCTTGCCGTTAGCGGTCTGTACTGAAGTGAATGTCACGTCAATATTCTGTGCCGTGAATGGATTTCCGTTTGCATCTTTGACTATTACGCTAACACTGGTTGAGCCGCCATACGAAATAGGTGTAACTCCCAGCGAGATCGGTGAAAGGGTCAATGGTGGCAGACTTACCGTAAATATTGCCGATTGGACGACTGGTTTGCCATTTACAGTGGCAGTAGCGGTAATCTGTCCAGATCCTGAGACATTCCCAGCCTGAAGTTGCACCGTGGCCGTCCCAGTAGCATCAGTGGTTGCCTTGCCATCTGCAGGCGTAAGAGTTCCCAATGTCGAACTAAATGTAACTGCCAGGCCGGAGACAGGCTGGTTATTTGAATCAAGGAATTTAGCCGTTACTGTTGTTGTAGCGTTCAGCGCAAGATTGGTACTTTGGACATTTACAGTTGCACCCGATGAACCCGCAACTGGAGATGCAGGTGTGAGCGTTATATTGGAATTGCCGCCATTCGAGCCACCCCCACTACAGGCGCTCATACCCGCCAACAATACCAGAAGAAACAAGACAGCTACGACTTTCATCATATTGTGCATCACGTGCTCCTCGTACATAAATCAGTTATAGCCAACGGGTATCGTCACGGAATTGCCGTTATTATCACTAATAGTCAATTGTGCTCCCAGTATTGCCGCCTGGCCAGAGTTGTTCCTCTTGGTCAACGTAATAGTAGCACCATTAACATTTATCAACATATCCCCAGCATGGGCCGTATCCATCGAGGCTGAATAGGGGGATGTGCCGCCGGAAACCGTCACTGACTGTTGCGTACCGGCAGAGGCATTAGCGGCGAAGGCTACTGTTGATGGTGATGTGGTTAGCGTTACAAGTGATGGTATTGTTACACTTCTAAATATTGACAAACCACCTGTAAAGGCGGTGACATCAACATAAATCGGCCCGTTTGCTTGGGGAATATTGTATGATTGGGATACGAGTCCTGCCTGATCAGCACGCAGATTCGCACTTGGAATAGTAGCGACAGGAGTGCCATTTAAAGTATGTACGCTGGTTGTCAAGGTAATGGCAACACCATTGGCAACCTTTCCGGCAGGCGGAGTGTAGATGGCATTCTCGTCTATAGTAAATACTCCACCGGTTCGATCAGTTGATGTAACGGTCAGGGCTAGAGTTCCATTTGTGTCGCTCGCACCGCCACCACAACCTGAGCAGAGTAGTAGAATAAACAAAAATGGGATCGAGATTTTTCGAATCATGAACAAGCGGCCTCCAATAGGTAAATTAAGTTATATCGCTCCCAAAATCCGCGGCGTGATGAATATGAGCAGTTCGGTCTTTGATTTTGTCTTATTATTGGTTTTGAACAGCTTACCCAGGAAAGGTATATCCATCAGGAACGGCACGCCGTCATCGGATTCATTGTCGCTGTCAACGTAAATTCCGCCGATGACGGTAGTCTCGCCATCGCGCAGCAGCATCTCGGTTGTGGCCTGTTTCTTGTTGATCGGCGGAGCGCTGCCGCCAGTGGATGAGCCGGGTGAGTCATTTTTTGCATCGATTTTCATGCCGATGGTACCGTTGGCATTGATGTGCGGCGTAACCTCCAAAGAGAGGGCTGCTTCGATAAACTTGGTTTCAACCTTGTCTGATGTTGAAGAAGTATAGGGGATCTGCTGTCCCTGGGTGATTTTGGCGGTCTTGTTGTTGAGAGTAGCCACCTTGGGTGTCGAGACGATCTTGATCAGGCCGGCGCTGGCAGCAGCATTCAGCCGCATGTCCAACTGGATATTGCTGGTCAGTGTTCCGAATGAAATTCCCATGTTGCCGCCGGCTGAAGTGCCGGTCCCGCTGGTGGGAGGGGCCGAGACTAGACCGCCGAAACCGGTATCCAGGGAATTGATCCCCAGGAATGACGCCGAACCATCGCGGAAATGCACGCCCCAGTTTACTCCCAGGTTGCGGGTAAAGGTGGAGGTAGCCTCAACGATGCGCGCCTCGATCATAACCTGTTTTTCAGGTACATCCAGCTGCTGCAGCAGTCTGCGCATGTCGTCAAGTGCCTGGGGGATGTCCTTGACGATGACCTTGTTGGTACGGGCATCCTGAGTAATTAAACCACGATCTGACTTGAGCGAGGCAAACTGGCCGGCGATACCTGAGATATCGGCATAGTTGATGCTGAACGTTTCAGTCTTCAGTTCAATGGCCTTGGTGAGCGCCTTTTTGATTTCCTGCTCTTCCTCAGCCTGGGATTTGAATTTGCCCTTGCCCTTGATAATGATGATGTTGCCGTCTTCTCGCTTGTCCAGTCCCTTGGTGTCGAGGATGATGTCGAGAGCCTGATCCCAGGGGACATTGACCAGCTTGATGCTGATGGTGCCAGTGACATCATCGCCAAGAACGAAGTTCTTGCTGCTGACCTCTGACAATAGCTGGAATATCTTGCGCACCTCTGCATCTGCGAATTCCAGGGTTACTTTGCGGCCTTTGTATGACTTGCCTGTATCCTGTGGTTTGGCGGTCGGTTCCGACAATTCCGATCCAAGAGCAACCTCTTTTCCGACATGCGCCTTAGGACTGCGGGCTGTGTGGCCGCGGTCTTCCTGCAAATCGGCAGACATCATATCAGCAGTCATACCTTCCGGATTCTTGAAGTCCACATACAGCATGTCAGCTTCCTGACGGAAATCAGGAGTGGCTGCTGCGCGCATGGCGATTCTGACCTTTGTATCGGAACCTTTGCGGGTCTTGACGATAAGCGGAGTAACCCGCAGTACCGGCGAAATAAATCCCTTGGTTTCCAGCGAGCGCTGCAGATATTTGGGCAAAATGGCATTTTTAATAGTCAGGGTTACAAAGCCGGCTGTCTTTTCAAGCGGTTCTACCTCTACATCCCCCGAAACCCTGACTGAAACCCGAGATACGCCATCTACCACCTGAAAGTCGATCATCTCGACATTGGCAATGCCGTGGGGACGGCTGACGGGCTTTGAAGGAACTGCCTTGGCAACCGGCTTTTCCACTGAAGCCGGAACAACCGGCGTCAAAGGCTGACTTGAAGGCTTGGGCGGAGTAACTGGCGCCTTTTCAGACTGAGCGGCCGTCAAAGGCATTTTGCTGTTTTCATCAACAGGCTTGCTGCTCAACGTCAGTACCAGCCCTTCAGCTGATTTTGATACGGTTGTTTCAGGAAAAGTACCGTTGACTGCGTCAAACACCACCCGCAGCTTATCCGGATACAGCCCCAGACGGGCCGAAGCCACCCCGACGGCATTGACAGGAATCAGTCTATCGGCCAAAACGCTCTTTACATCCGACAGATCCACAACAAAGCGCTCAGGGTTATTGAGCCTGAATGACTTGAATTCAGCAACTCCACCGGTAATTGCCAGAATAATTGCGTTATTTTTGACAGAAATCGAGGTAAGTGAGCGGGCAGCAGAAATTGGAGTAGTGGTTGAGGAAGAGACAGGCACTTCAGACGGTGTCGACTCTGGGGGGGCCGCAGCGGCGGAAGTAGAAACAGGAACCGGCGTGACCGGAGCTGCATCAGCCGAAGCGGTCGCTGCCAAAGACGGGAAGGAGATTCTTAGTTCGCCCGGTTTACCGGGTGTTGCTGTAATTACCGCTTCGGCATCTTTAGCTAATTCGATATCAACACGCGTCAAAGCACCGGCATCAGTGTCGTAACGGCTGGCGGTAACAGTCTTGAAGTTGCCCTTGTTCAGAACCAGCGGGACCGACACTGTTCCCGGATTTGTCTGCGACAGGTCAACTACCAGACGCAACGGGGCGGTGGTTTTATAGCTGGTATATGTCACGGGTGCCGAAAGCATGATAACAAGCTCGGCAGCATCCCCCTCGCCACTCAGGTTGATCGATTCGATGGCAGACAGCCTGACAGGTGATGTCTGGGTGACACCCTGGGCAAAAACTGCATTATCGGACACTGCAGTCATGAGGCTTGTCGACAGGGCCAGGGACAAAGCCATAACAACCGATTTTCTCGTCATCCACATCATGCGGAACTCCTTATTGTTTCCTGGGGAGGGTGATCTTGATGTGTTCCTTGCGCACCCTACCGTTATCATCCCTGAACTGTTCTAAAATTTCGACGCCGCTATTGGTTATTGCAGTAATCCGGCCGTCATTTTTACCGATGGTCATGCCTGATTTCAGCACATACCCCTTGCCGTTCGGATCGGTAACCATAGCCTGGTTGGTTTTACCACCGGTGACAATTCCAATCAGCTTAAACTGACTTACATCAAAGCTGTGAATTGGCAGAGCGGCTTTGTTTGATGCAGCAGCTCCGAGGACCGGGACGGGTTTGACGATAACATACGGCTTGAAAGGATCTTTTTTAGTACTGAAATCAAATTGGGCAACTGGGGGGGGCGCTGGCTTCGATGACGAGCTCATCGGCTGCTGAACCGGTTTGTTCTGCTGGGCTGGCGACGAAACTGCAGGCTTTGCCGGTGCCGGCTGCGCGGGCTGTTCCTTTTTGCCACAGCCCGGCACCACAAAGGAGGTAGCAATCACAGCAAGCAAAGCAGCGGTACGAAGATTATTTACTGGCAGGTTTCTTATCATCCTTAATCTCTTTCTTGTCCAGAAACCTGAACGTTGTGGCGAGACAGTTTACCTTAGTCATGATTCGGTTGTTCGCGTTCTTAATGTCCGCAAAGGCGACATTGGTGATATTGACAATTCGTGGCAGACTTGACACCGCAGCAAAAAAGTTGGCGACACTGTGATATGAACCGGATACCGAGATATCAACCGGCACTTCGGCGTAGAAATCTTTGGCACTTTCCCCCTTGGGGCGGAATATCAGAAAGTCCAGGCCGGCATTTTTTCCAAGGGTGGTTATGCTAGTCAAAAGTGACGGAATTTCCTTAGAGTTGGGCAGCTCAGTCAGCGCCTGGGCCAGTTCCTGATTGAGCTGATCATATTCCTTCTTCAAGCGCGGCAAATTGGAGGAGATCCTCGTTTTTTCATCAATCTCGGACTGCAGCTTGGACAGTTCGGCCTTGAGTGCTTGATGTTCCTGATGCTTGGGTAAATACAGGAACCAAACCAGCGCGGCCGCTTCGAGAACAACCACAAGCGCCAGAATCAAGAGTTTCTGCTTGGTCGGAAGTTTAAGAATCTTTTCTACCTGAGGATCCATGTTCAACCCGTCCTGACGGTTAAAGTACTATTTCTTTGGGGTAGTATCGGCGGCAATAACGGCTGACTGCAACTTGCAGGAGACATCAAATCGCTTGAGCTTGGTGCCGGCAGACTCACTCTGTTCAGACACCAGTAGTTCCACGTTCATATAGTCGGAAGACGCCTCCAGGCTGCGCATGAAAGCGGCGATCAGATCTTCGCTGAAGGCCAGACCCGAAATCTTTATATCCGCTCCAGACTCGCTGTAGGCGGTCAGCCACAATTGGTCGGGGGTTATTGTGCTCAGAGTGGCCAGACGCTGGGCCGGACCTGATTTGTTCTTGCGCAGTTGGGCCAGCACATCCAGCTTTTTCTTGACCTGCTCCTTGAGTGACTTGAGCTCCTCAAGTTTACCAATCTTCTTCTTTAATTCGTTTATCTTATCATTGGCTGCGGTTATATCATTTTTAGTTGAAGTTATCTGAATACTCTTAAAAAAATACATGCCCAATACAACCGCCAGCACCAGCACGATACTTATGAAGAATATGGCAATCTGCTGTATGGCTGATTCCTTCTTTTTGGAGGCCCGAACCGGTAAGAGATTTATCTTGATCATTTGTCCCCTACCCTCCTTATGGCAAGCCCAACGGTTACAGCCATGAGCGGGGCGATTTCCTGAAGGTACTCAGGGTCAAAATCCTTTTCATTATATTTCAATCGGGCAAAGGGGTTGATCATCTCAACCGGCAAGCTGAGCCGACTGCTGATCGCATCCATCAAATTGTGCATTTTTGCACAGCCGCCACTCAGGAAAATCCTGTTGATACGATCGTCATTGGCGGTTGAGTTATAAAAATCGAGTGAACGCCTGATTTCTTGTGTGATGGTATCGTTCACCTTTCCAAGCACATCCATCAGAGCCGCGCTACCGGCTTCGCGGGCCAGCATCTTCATTGACTCAGACTCGGTGCTGCTGACCCCCAGCTGTTTCTGGATTTCCTCGGTATAGAGGTTGCCCCCCATCTGCACATCCCTGGTGAATAGCGTAGCACCATCCTTGATCACATTGATGTTCATGACACTGGCCCCGATATTTATCAACGCCAGAACTTCGCCGGGCCCGAAATCGTGGTTGATCTCAAAGGCATTCTGCACAGCAAATGAATCGACATCAATTACCGACAGAGTCAGTCCGGCCTCGTTGAACACATCCACATAGTCGCTGATGATGTCCTTTTTGCTTGCAACAAGCAGAACATTCATTTTTGAGGGATCGATACTGTCCGGTGACAGTATCTGGAAATCCATGTTTACATCCTTGATATCAAAGGGGATATACTGCTCGGCCTCCCAGCTGATCTGATCTTCAAGTTCTTCGGGAGGCATGGCCGGCAGAGAGATCTTGCGGATAATGACAGAATTGCCCGATATGGAACAGGCTGCATCCTTGACCTTGATTCCCAGGCTCGAGACAAGATTTTTGACGGCAGCTGCGATCGAAGCGCTGTCCATAAGGGCATTATCAACAATGGCTTCCGATGGTAGAGGAATGATCCCGGCATTAAGAAGCTGAAAGTGCCCCTTCTGCTCCTTGATCTGAACCAGCTTTACGGAACTTGAGCCGATATCGATCCCTACGACCTCTTTTTTCTTTTTCAAAAAAAACATATCAGATTCCTGTCAAGGGGTCAGGCCTGAAAGACCTTGTCCTTTTCTTCCAGGGAGTAGCCCAAGGCAAGGATGATCTTGCGCTTAGTTTCAAGACGACAGTTCTCACCTCGCTCGATGCGATCGATAGTCAAAGGTGAAACCCCTGCCTTGCGGGCGAGTTCGGACTTGCTCATCAGGCGCGCTTCTCTTATGGATTTAAGTTTATTCGGTGAGCTCATAACGCGTCCATTTCATAATGAAATTGACGTATCAAATGACAGCAAATAATAACATTGTCAAGAATTTATATGTAATTACATACAAAATATGTGGTTTGAAATATAAACTTTACTTGATTAGTATGCATAGAGTATTTCGAGATTTGCCTGAGCAGTTGGGTTGTTCTCCCGTTCGCCTTGAACTTCAAGGCGATAAATGTAGGGAAAATGTTGCGGAGTCAATACAGTTGACCCCTCAGCTACACCTGCTCCTTCAAGCTGCAAACCACTAACATCTGAGTTCCCTACAGTAGTATCGACAATTTTAGAATAAACTTTAAAGGGATTACCGCTTACTGCTTGAAGCTTGATATTAAGATCCGGATTCTTAGATGCAGATGGACCGGAATCACAACCTGATGGCCAGTTGGCAGTAGCCTTGGTCAGCTTGCTCTGGAGGCAATTCTGTGTTGTGTTGACCTGCAGAGTTACCCCCGAAAACCCACTAGTGACGTCAGTAACCAATGTCGAACTAGAATAACCGCGCAAAATAAAGGGAAAAACATCCTTGGTCAGAATTTCCGAACCGCCATAGGAGGCATCCAAAGCAGTCTTGTAGTGTTTCATCTGTCCAGAAACCTTTGTACCTTGTGTAATCATGTACAGCAATGCCATAACCATCGTCAATGAGATGAGCGTTAACATGAGTGATGTAACCAGGGCAATTCCATCTTGAGATCGCAAAAGCTTCATGAAACTCACCTCGTTACTGATTGGCCGGCAGGTTTTTGGGACGGGCAATGATCCGGTAGACCTTCCAGCGATAATTCAGCCATCCTGCAGCCGCAATATCATATTTTCCTGCTGTTGCGGGGCGAGTCAGACTTGCTTCTCCAGAATCGCCAATCGAGATCAAAGAAGGACTAGTGTATCCTGGGTCGCGTCTCCCCTGCTGTGCCAGGACATAGACCTTGATCATTTTGAGGTTGTTTCTGATACTTGGCGTGGTCGCAGCCGAATTGTTTCCGCTGTTTGCAATTGCCGCCTGAACTTCAGTAGTCGAACCGGTTCCATTAACTGCACTTCCGGCGGCATTTGAATAGGTGTCAATCATGCCGTCACCGTTCATATCCCACCCCAACACCACTTGCATATCAGCGACACAATCCAGAACTGGAACATAATTCAACTTGCCGCCTGAATGATTGACAGTTGTTTTATACAGCATGCCGGTGTTCGGCGCGCAAAAAGAAGGAATCTGGGTTGCATCCTGGGGCCGGGCCACAAAATAATCGCTCCTGTTAAAGGGCATGCGCAGAGTGCCGGCATCATCGACACCATAAATTGAGTAAACATTAGCACTGGCCGATGTCAGGTGACTGAACGCGGAGGCACTAAAGGGATAATAGAATGCCCCAGTTGTGTTTGGCACCACGGTGATTGATTGAGTCGACGCACCAATTTGTCTGCGCAGCAGCATCACTTTGTCACCGTTTGCAAAGTTCTCAGCATTTGAGCGCCATTTATTCGGGTAGACATCGTTGGAGGTATATCGCAGGTAGGTCCACTTCTGCGAAATTTTATTCCTTGCAACGCTAGTGCCCTTGATCGCGATGTAATCAGTAAGCGGCACGATATTGAAGTTTGACCCAGAATCGCCGGTATCGGTCACAGCAGCAAGATCGTTGCCTACAACCAGTGGACGGGGGACATTCGTCGGCGCATCATTATAGACATTAGCCAGAGCTGCAGCAGCCTCCTCATAGTTGATTCCCATGGTTTCGGTGTAAAGACCGTAACCGGCCTGCTGTAGGTCATGACGTAAAACCTCAAGACCTATCACACCTTCTATATTGCTTTCCTCGCTACGAAACAGTCTTGCTGTATGACTTAAGATGACATTGAATGAGTTACCAGCAATAACAATTACAACGATAAAAACCGCCATAGTCACCAGGAGTTCAACCAATGTAAAACCATTACGATTCATTTTCATGGTCAGGCGCCTTGGATTCAATTGTTTTTGGTCAAAACAGACGACGCACTGTGGTTGTACGTGGAGCCTTTGTAACGCCAGCGCACTTCAAAGTTGATCTGTTTTGAATTTTGCAGGGTCGACCCGGTACGTACAACCGAATAATTCTTCATTACAGTTAATACTTCCCTTTGGACTGGAATAGCTTTTGTACTGGTGGATGCATTTTCATATCCTTTGGCAATCTCCTTTGCCATTTCCTCGTCTACTACCGCAACGGCAACATTGCGGATTTGATTTTGCGTACTTTGACTGAAGGCCAAATTCACAACTTGGAGCAGGCCCAGCATTCCTACCATTAAAATAACAATCGAAACCAGAAACTCGATCAAGGTAAACCCTGATTTATTTTGCATTACAGTTTCCATTTTCCATCTTCCCCATATTTGTTCTGGCAACATGAATAATGATGCAATCGAAAGAAGCACCGCTATTGACCGGATTTATTCTAAGTGTGAGATTTGGGCTGGAAGTATTGGCGCCTGTCACAAGCCCCCTAGCATCGAACTCAACAGAATAATCGGAAATATCCTGTCCCGCTTCACGTGTCAGCTGATAGGAAGTATTACGGGAACTTATTATTCTGCCGGCAGAATAGGCCTCGTTGTCGGTGCTGTAACGCTTAAAAACATAGCTATTCGGTTGAAACGTTATCCGGTGCCTGGTCTTTCTGAATACGGATTCAGTGCGGGCAGTATTTACATCGGCAAACAGTTCCCTAACCTGCCGCTCGATCTGGGACTTGCGCTGCCAGTCAAAAAAGTTCAGCGACACAATACTCAGCAAAATGCCGATAATGGCCATGACGACTATCAACTCAATCAGCGAAAAGCCTTCGCGGGATGTCACCCTGTTCAGGCGCCGCACCTATTTCTCCCTCACATGCAGGAACTTCTTGACTGGTGGCGGATTGGTTATCAATGACAAGCCTTGAGCTGTTGGAGGAACGCCAGAAATAGGAGTTGCAATACGACGTCCTTCTAGACGCAGGTTACCGGGGTTTTTAAATGCTGAAGCTAGTGAAAGTTCGGCAAACGCCCCGGTCGAAACCTGCATCAATGCCTTGCCTTTCATCGAGTTGGCGGGAGGAGTGCCGCCGGTCTTGTAGTTAACAGCCCAAACCATAGATTCTCCGCCATACTTGCAAACATCAGAACTCGGCTTGAACGTAGTAAAGAAAACAGCCCCGGCCGCAGATGCAACTGGATCCGTGATTACCCGTTCTGACAACGAGCCGCTTGCGGCAGCATCGAGAGCGATTGACCACCCAGGGGCATTTGCTGCCAGTGACGAAGCAGGTGCTGTAGATGCACTTCCAGACTGGTCCACAAGAGTGCCGGCGACAGAATTAGTACAATTGTTGTCGATTCTATTCAGCGTACCACCGACAACCACAGACTGCATGGTCCTGTTTGCTGTTGAATAGCAGGGTTCCTTTACCCCATAAAGTTTTTGCTGTGTTGTAGTGGATGCATCATCCTGTGAAAAGAAATACCTGCCGGTTCCGAAATATATCCACAACGTATTGTTACTTCTGTCCTGTAGCTTTGTGACCGAAGTTGTCACAGGACCAATACTGTCAATAAGAGTACTGACAACCCATGTATTTGGGTCGGTACTCTCCTTGGTCGTAAGCCTAAGCACGCCACCCTTGGTCCATGTATTAGGTGTAACAGATGTATCCTTACTTACATACCCGATATAGACCGCATCATCACTGTAGAAACCATCAGATGTTGGATTAGAACGATCCGTGTCAATCCAGCTGGTGGACAGAGATCCACCAAATGCGTTATCGATGCCGGTATCAATAGTACGCACAAGTGTTCCGGTCCCGATATCTACAATAAACAATCGAAGTCTCTGATCCGATTGCCCCTTGAACTCATGCTTTGTCGTATCAATCGGTCCGGTCGGACCGGAGGCAAATACGGCGAACCATTTGCCGTTTTTGCTGTTATCCGGTTTGGTACCAGAACTTTTTGCTGCAATTCTGACCACAGCTGGTCCTGTAGTTGAATAGCCCATCGTTCCCGGCGAGACGCCGCCATAGAACTCCCACAGCTGTTTAGGCGATTCAGGATCTGTCACATCAAGAGCAAAATAGGACGAAAAACCATTTCCGTTAACCGGAGGTTTTACGCACCCGGTTGGCGCCGTACAGGTATCGGTTGAAGCTTTAGCCGCACCGCCTATCCCCATCCCACCAATCAGAACAGTTCGCCAAGTATCTGCCTTCTTGGAGCACAAGGAATAGTCAGTACCAAGCGCACAGGAACCATCAGCTGGCCGGCCGATACTAGCATCAAAAACCGATGATGTCCGGTCTACGAAATAGAGGTGATTGTAATCAGGATCCGAGAGGTACTTCAAATAGGGAATGGCCTGAGAAGGGATATAGGCCCACTGTTCACGCCCCAGATTGTCACTCGATGTGGCTAGAACACCGGAAACATTGGTAATCATGGCCTTATTGAACTTGTCGTCCAATTCTTTCAATATTCCCAACTTAAATGCGTGTAGCATGCCGTCATTACCCCCTACAAAAACCATTCCACGATTTTTATAGGTACTGGTATTAATGAATGAATTGTACGAGGTATCTCCATACCCGATCGGTGCTGCAAGGCTGTACTGATTAAGCTTTACATTAGAAACAAGCCTGGGGGTGGAAGAAATGATATCTCCGAGTTTCCATTCACGATTATAACTCGTACAGGTCCCCCCAGACGGGCAGTCGGCAGGTACGGTACACCTTAATTGAGTATTATTAGAACAAACCCCCATAGTTACCTTGCGTGTACGATACGAGCAGCTACTGTTAAGACAAGGAGCCGAGTCAATAGTTTGATCGGTACCATGGATATAACTGATCAGCTTGGTGGCCAGCCCCTGCCGTTCGGTATTGGTTCCCGCAGGTATCTGCAGGGCATCCCACACCCCCGGCCAGGTATTGAAATAACCGTCTATGGCAAGGTTGCTGATTTTTTGCGGAGAATTGCCAAAGGTGGAATTATAGCCTGTGTATATTGTTCTTGGGTCAGTTGATACATCCCGCATCCAGAGTTTCATCCCGGCTTTCCAGAGACTCTTGACATAGTCAGGATCGATCGTATCGTCAGGTGTGGCAGGGTTGTCGGCCGCTCCGTCACCGTTGTTATCGCTGAACAGACTGACTTTAGTCTTGCTCTGGACCGAGTCAAAGAAGAATTGGGCCACCTTGTCACTTTTAAGGTTGAGAGTGTTATTTTGATTGGTATCCTCACGGATCGACGTCTTTTGAAGAGACGGATCAAGGAAATACCATAGATTCTGCATCTCGCCGATCCAATTGGCCTCGGTATTATTGTCAAACGGTTTCTTGGGATAAAAGACCGCTTGCAGCAGATTGGCGCCACTGCCCTCGCTGTTGTTCAAAATCGACGCAGCCGTACCGGATGAGACCCTGGCCAGAATTGACAGAAGTGCGTTTTCCAACTGTTTATCTAACTCAAGAGGATTGCTGACTGGGAAATAATTATCTGGATCGCCATCGTTATCCTTGTCCCATTTCGAAGGAGTATCCGGCTTGCCGCTTCCCGTGAACCCACCCCACTTGGCTGCATACCAGAGTGGATCTTTCAGGTTCTGTGCAGAACCTGTACCAGACGAGGTAAACTTAAGTTTCGACTCGAGCGGTAATCCATATACCGGCGAACCGCTGCCGATATCTTTGTCGCGGACAACAAGATAGGTGCCATCAGCAGTGGTCCCGGAGATGATGTACCCAAGTACTTGATCAGCGCAGCCTGAGGCATAACTAGAAGTGACAAGTACTTCAAACTCATTCCCGGTCAAACTCAAACTAGCACAGGAACCGTAACCTGCGATAGCGGCAGCAGCAGTACAGACTTCGTAGGTTGCAATGGCATCCATATCGTGGTCAGCCCCCTGCTCCACGTCTTCAAAGTTCTGGCGAAACTTCATGTAAACGATCTCGTTGTTCGAATTGTATTTGACGTCATTGATAAACAGGCCCACCAGACTATTCGTTGGGCAGAAGGCATCGGACGGACAACCAGAAAATATCATGCGGCCACTGGCATCTGTAGAATATGTGCAGCCGTTGTATCCAAGACATTTGTTGGAAATACAGCCACTGACCGTTTTTGCAACTGGAACAATTTTTACCTTGTTGGCTCCTGCTCTGATATTGATATCAGCAAACGGTGATGAAAGTGCCACGACAAAGGTTGAGACCGGGCTATACCCGGTAGCTGTATTGAATTTGGTCTTGCCGTAATAAGCCAGGGCAGCTGCATAATAGGAACCTTTTTTAGTAGGCTCCTCAGGGCAGGTCCCCCTCAGACTTTCAAGATTAGTGGCTGTTTTGGGCGAACAGATAAAATCAGTAGTGCCACCACTTTCACCAATAAACCAGGTATTACTGTTGCCGCCGATACCCTCCGTGGCGCTTATCGTGTCCATCAAGTCATTGAGAAGCGACTTGCCACTACTTTGTGAGTCCCCCAACCCCAAATGCGGAGAAAGTGAATCTTCGGCAAAGAAAGTGCCATTCGATTTGGGATATAAGCTGCCCGGGATCTGATCAGCATCGTAGCTGGTGTTGACATCGCTTAACAGTAGGATAAACGGCTGTGAACATGAGGGATAAATTTCGAAGGGTTTGTAGGTATTAGAACCTTTGGTGTATCCCCAATCTGGTTTGGAAAGATTCACACCTGAATCTGCGGTGGTGGAATAGGTGTACTCCGCTGTCGGGGTACCCTTGCCTGCAAAGTAGCGAAGATTTTCGTACATCAGTTCGGCCAGCGGGTTACCCCACATCTTGCATTCACCCTCATTGATAGGACGATCCCAGATCCAACCGCAGTTAGAATAGGAACGACTGCTGTAGTCAAAATCGATCAGCACCATCCGGTCCATGCTGTGGATCAGATTGCCCCTGGTGTTTTCCGAAGTCTGCTGGGTGCCATTGTTCATATTGACTTCGTCGGAGACAGGTCCGGGGTTCTTGCGCAGCACACCGCCGGAAGTGTTTTTGGTATATGTGGTAGTCATCATCCCGAAATACATTTGGGACTTATCAAAACAGAGTCCTTCGCCGGTGCCACAGTCGTTATCAGTGCTGCAGGCTTTACCCATAGTCTTGGTGCAGACCCGGGTAATTCCGCTTGAATCGTTGGGATTGTACTCGCCGTATTTTTGAAACAGGCCGATCGGCATCCAGCTACCACCGGTGTAGGTATCGGTGGAAGCATTGTAGGTCCCGCCATAGTTGCGACAACGCTCGAAAAGGTTCTTTTCAGAGAGCGTCCCAACTCCGCTCTTGCAGACTTCGGCCTGCACGGTGAAATCGGTACGGTTGGTCGTGGCATTGGAGCCATCATCAAAGGTGTCATCGCATACCGGACGTTCCTTGAGCGACCATTCCCAGATGCGGTGCTTCGTGTCGGTAATTCTCCGCAGGAGAGTTGTCTGGGAGGCGGCAGAACTAGTGGGCGTTCCACTGGACAATGTAGTGTTGCAGAAGAGGTGGTACTTCTGAGAGGTCAAATCGGAAGTGGCCGTTGGGGTCCCGGTATCGATGAAGGTGCCATTGAGCAGGGTACATGTGTTGTCCGAGGCTCCCGAGGTAATGATGTTGGGGGCATTGAAATTGACCGCCGTATTCCCGCTTCCCACATTGCCAAAGATGCGCCACGTGCTGCCGCCGGGAAGCTTGTGCCAGACCTTGACACCGTCGGATCCACCACCCTCGGTATGACGCACGATCAGGCGATATTTGGTACTTGCAGCAAGGGTCCAGGTATCACTATGGGTGGTACAGTCGTTACACCAGCCATGCCCGCCATACCACCCCAACTGATTGTTACCGTTTTTGCTCGGCAGGATGGTACCGTCAGAAGTCTTGCGGATCTCCATCTCGACACCATCATCCCCATCAACTGCGAACACCCAGTCTCCAGGCTTGTTCCTGTCACTGCTCGAACTGGCCGCTCCGACGGTGAACTCCCCGACGATTATTTCGGCATAGTTGTCACCATGGTTATTTGATGGATTAAGATTAGAGTCACTGAAATCGGAGACGAAAAACGGAGTTACAAAAAACTGTGTGGTATCGAAACCTGCCATAAGTGTAGCGTGATTGGTATCATTGGTGCCATTGGTATTGGGATAGCGGACCACAAGCATTTTCCCCTTGCCTGGGTCGCCACTGGCCGATCCCCAGGTAACAGCCCCGGTAACCGCACTGCTGCAGGCTACACCGCCAGCAGGCGCCGCGATACCGATCAGGTTCACCGATTTATCCTGGCAGGTGTAGCCGCTGTCACAGTTAGAGTCGGCTGAACACATCTGTTTATAGCTGGTTCCGCTGCCACAGAGTTTTCCGGTATATTCCTTGCCCCAGCTATGGGCATCCTGAGGAATATAGGCCCTATTAAGCAGAACCCATGGGGATTCCTGAGAACGTTGGCCACCGTACATGACCTTGCGGATGACATCCATACGGGACATGGTCAGCCAGTTGAGGATATTGCCACTCCACTGGCCGCTGGCACAAAAACGGTCTGTAGTAGTTGTGGCTGGCGTAAAATAATCATTACTGCTGGAACCACCGGTATGGGTGTAACATTTGTAAGGATTGAAATAACCGTAATACTCGATAGAGTGGTCATAGGTATTGTCAATTCGACCATCACCGTTCAAATCAACGCCATCATTGTAAGCGACATAGTACAGCTTATGATCCCTGCTGACGTCAAACATGACCAGAGGCGGCACTGCTTGGGCAACAAAAGGTGGGCGGATACAGTAATCGTTCATCGACGCAGACTGAACAGTGTAACTCTGCGAAAGCAGACAATACAACACAGCCAGGAGGATTACGGGTAAACGTTTGGTCAGTACTGTTTTCACGTTCATTGTATTCACCTCACCGCTTCAATCTCTTGAATATCATAACCAACGACCTTGAGATAGGCCCGCTCTCCCACTCTCAAATCGGAAAGATTTGCTTTGCGCTCATAATAAGCCCCCTTTGAATCCTTAACTTTAAAAATGACCTTAAGATTCGGGGTTACTTTATAGACCTTTCCTTCCATGATGATCTCTTTACTGGTTATGGATGCAAGTATTCCCGTATCGTATCGATGCGATTCCGCCCAGGAGAGGGTACTACCGGCAATAACAAATAACGACATGACTGCCAAAATGAAGAGATTGATATCAGTACGCATAAATTTGTCTCCTGATTTACCCGATTCTATGACACCCTCAGTAAACAGCAGCTAGAAAGGCCTCTGTTTAATGCTAATTATCTCTCAGCATTTTTTTCAATGATGCGACATTTCTAAAACCAACCTCAATTTTCCCATTCGGCAACAAGATTGCCGGTGTCCCCTTTATTCCCAAGGATTTTGCCAAACCAATAACATCTTCAATCGCGGACTTATTATTGACATCCTTAGGATGGGGTATTTCCTCACCAGCAAAGGCCTTGTTTAAAATTTCCAGGCTGTTCATTTCAAGAATGGTCTGGGATTTCTCATAAGCTCCGGGATGAATATCCGCAGGAAAAGGTTTGATATAAACAGCTATATCCATATCAGCAACAAGTTGCAGTAGTTCTGCATGCATCGCACGGCAAAAAGGGCAATCCGGATCCGAGAAAACAAAAATTTGCTTAGATGCTTTCGGGTTGCCGATAAGAACAGAATTCACACTCATCAGCTTGGAAACATCCGGCTTTTCTTTAATCTTAACGGGAGTTACTTTCAAATCATCAACTTTTGCCATCACACCCTGCATCAAATACTTTTTGGCAAAATCTACAAAGATGATCCCTTCTTTTCCGTCCTGCTCAGCTGACACTTTAAAAAGGCCAGCTATGGGTGACGGAGAAACGGATTTAACCTTGACATTAAGCGGAAGAGTGAGCTCGGCAGCCTCTTTGATACTCAATGAATGGCACGAGAAGCAATCTCCGGCACACCCTTCTTTTGCCATCGAGAGCTTTGGATACAATAATGTGACTAATATGATGACAAGTGGAAACGATCGCATGAGATTCTTTCAATTATTTATTTGATTTCATCCAGCATCTTCTTGAGGTTCTCCGCATCCCGTCCGCCAACCATGATGGTACCGTCCGGCAGCACCAGGGTCGGTGTTCCCGAAATACCGTGCTCGTTGGCATACTTGATGGTGGCATCGACCAGTGCCTTGCTGCTCTCCTTGGACGGTTTGGGAACTTCCTTGCCTTCAAAGGCCTTATCCAGCACTTCCCGTTTTTTCGTCTCCAGAATCACCCTGGACTTATCATAGGCGCCTGGATGCATGGGCAACGGGTAAAGCATGATGTGGATGGCCACATCCGGAGCGATCTTTTCCAGCTTCTGCAGTTCAGTGTGCATATTGCGGCAGTAGGGACAATCCGGATCGGTAAAGACGTACAGCTTCTTGCTCCCCTTGAGGTTGCCCATCACAATGGAACCGGCAACCGGGATTGTTTTGGTATCTATAGAAGCAGCCTGTTTCTGCTGTGACAGCTCCTGCATATGGGCGGCGACCGGCTGGAGGGTTTCGAGGCTGAAGACCGCTCCCTGCATGATGTGTTTCTTGGCGTAATCCATGAAGAGGATGCCCTGTTTGCCGTCCTTCTCCATCAGTAGCTCGAAAAAGCCCTTGGCCGGGGACTGCTTGACCGACTTGACCGTGCCGCCGACCTGCTTCAGCAACTCTCCGGCTTCCTTCTCGCTCAGCTTGTGACACGAAGCACAATCAGTTCCATGCCCCTCGCCGGCCAGGGCAAATGCCGGAACAGCTATGATCATGGCTGTCGTCAACATGACTACAATTTTTTTAAACATGGTAATTCCTCTCTGATGGTTGATGTGCACCCTAACGGATGCAATAAAGATGCCTCGACAAAATACAACTATAACTCACTGTTTTAATTGACAAAAAAAATAGCACTAAACAGTGCTATGCAATTATTTCATACCATGCACTTGCCGCACAGTCACCTTGAATGCAATCTTTGCCTAGCTGATGCCGAACTCTTTCAGCTTGTACAGGAGCGAGCGGTGGCTGATTTCGAGGATTTTTGCCGCCTGGGTGCGATTGCCGTCGGTCTTGTGCAACGCCTTGCGGATCAGTTCCCGCTCGATGGCATCTTCGGCCCTCTTGATGGAAAGATCCTCATCAGACTCCGGCAGCACGCCCTGCCCTGCTCCGGAACAGATGGCCTGGGGCAGACAGGTCTCGTTGATCACGCCCCCTTCGCTCAGGATCATGCCGCGTTCAATGACGTTTTCAAGCTCGCGGATGTTGCCGGGCCAGGCATAGCCCATCAGACGCCGCATGGCTTCCGGAGCGATGCGGACCTGGGTGCGCTCCATGTCCGCCGCATGGGCTGTTAAGAAATGTTCCACCAGCAGTGGGATGTCTTCGATGCGCTCCCGCAGGGGGGGCAGCAAGATGGTGAAGACGTTCAGGCGGAAGAACAGGTCCTCGCGGAAACGGCCGCAGCGCAGATCTGCCTCCAGATCACGGGAGGTGGCAGACACCACCCGGACATTGACCTTGAGTGATTTAGCGGCGCCGACCCGGCGGATCTCCTCTTCCTGCAGCACCCGCAGCAGCTTGACCTGCAGCAGTGGCGGCATCTCGCCGATTTCGTCCAGAAAGAGCGTGCCGCCATCAGCCTGCTCGAACAGACCGGGCTTGTCGCAGGAGGCATCGGTGAAGGCGCCCCGCACATGGCCGAACAGCTCGCTTTCCAGCAGGTTCTCGGGAATGGCCCCGCAATTGACCGCGACGAAAGGTTTGGCGGAACGGCGGCTGTTATGGTGAATGGCCTTGGCCACCAGCTCCTTGCCGGTGCCGGATTCACCCAACACCAGGATGGTGGTCTTCAGGTCGGCCACCTTGCGGATCTGGGAAAAGATCTGCTCCATGGCCGGGTTGCGGCTGATAATGCCGGAGAACCCGTTCCGGCCGGCCACCACTTCCCGCAGACGGCTGTTTTCAGACTTGAGCCGTTCGCGTTCCTCGGCCTTTTTCAGCACCATTACGATTTCATCCTTCTTGAACGGCTTGGAAATGAAATCGTAGGCCCCCATCTTCATGCATTCCACGGCCGTATCCACCGTGCCGTAGGCCGACATCATGATCACCGGAGTAGTCGGATGGTCCGCCAGGACCCTGGCCAGAAACGTCTTGCCATCCATCTCCGGCATGCGGATGTCGCACAGAATGAAGTCATAGACCTTGCCACGCGCGCAGGCCAAACCCTCGGCGCCGTTGGCGGCGGTGTCAGCCTGATACCCCTGACGGGAAAGCATGACCGACAGCATGTGGCGCAGATTTTCCTCGTCATCGATAATCAGGATATGCTGTCTGGCTGCCATCAGGGTTCCTCGTGGGCAGAGGCCAGCGGCAGCCAGAGCGTGAAGCAGCTCCCCTGGCCGATCGTACTCTGGATCGTAATCCTGCCTCCCAGTCCTTCGATGATGCGGGCAACGATGGCCAACCCCAGGCCGGTGCCCTTGCCGGGCGGTTTGGTGGTGAAGAACGGGTCGAACAGCCTTGCCAGATGTTCGGGGGGAATGCCGCCGCCACTGTCGGTTACATCCAGCCGTAGACACCCTTCGGGACTGACCGGCAAGGGCGCGGTCCGGTCATAACTGGCCCGCACGGTCAGTTTGCCTCCGTCCGGCATGGCATCCCGGCTGTTTAGCATCAGGTTGATCAGCACCTGCTGCAGTTGGTGGGGATCGGCCTCCACCAGCGGCAGTCCGTCATCGAACTGCGACGTGCCGCTGATCCCCTTGAAGGCCCCCTGCCGCGACAATAGCCCGACCGTATCCACCACCAGCTCGCGGATATCGACCGGCTCGACGGCGCTGGATCGGGGGCGGGAGTAATCCAGCAGTCCGCGTACAATGCGATCGATGCGGGCACAGTCTTGGGAAATGCGTTGGGCATAGTCCCGTATGGCAGAATTTTCCGGTTCATCTTCAGTCAGCAGTTCGGCGTACCCCATGATGGATGCCAGCGGCGTGCCGACTTCATGGGCCATGCCGGCCGCCAAAAGCCCGATGGAAGCCATTTTTTCAGAGTGGAGCGTTTCGGCGCGAGCCTGGAGCAGGTCACTGTTGGCCTTCTCCAGGGCGGCCACATGGGCCGTAACCTGCTGGTCCTTCTGCAGCAGGGTGGCGGACATGGCATTGAAGGCCTCGCCCAGGGAGACCAGTTCGGAACTGCCCGAGATGCGCACTTGCTGGCCGTAATGGCCGCCGGTGATCTTTTCGGTGGCAGCCAGCAGCCGATTAACCGGCGTAACAACGATACGGGAGAGGATGAAGGCACCGAATCCGAGCAGCAGAATGAAGTCAATTGCGAAGTAGGCCATATAAAGTTGCCGGGAGCGCTTCAGGCGTTCTTTTTCTGCACTCAGCGACAGCAGTAGACCGACCCGAGCAACCTGTGCACCGTCGCGTACCACACTGCTGACCCAGGCAACGCCCGCTCCATCCGGCTGCATGGCACTGCCGGTTCCGGTCTGCGTTTGACCTGCAAAAGGACCATAGATGTCGCTCCCCTCCTTGCCGGCGGTATAGATGCATTTACCGTTACTGTCCAGCAGGGTCAGGCGGGTGAAATCGTCATTGTCGACCAGGGTTTTCGCATAGGTCACCGCCGCTGAATCCAGCAGAAGCATTCCTTCCGGATACGTGGGGAGGGCTGACGGCAGCTGGCTGACAAAGGCGTCCAGCAACATGCGGGCATGCTGGGCCTTCTGGGCGTAGAGGTCATTGGCGGCGGTCCGCAGGGCGAACAGGCTGAACAGCAGCCAGGTCAACAACAAGAGAGTGCTCAGAAAGGCCAGGATGGAGACGGTCAGGCTGGGACGTAAGACACGCATCGGCTATCCCTTGGAGAAACTGCCCAGGGTGAGATACCAGTGAATCAGTTGAGGACCGTAGAAGATGTAGAGCACCGCGGCAAAGGCCAGATAGGGGCCGAAAGGAATGGCCAGTTTGGAATCCTTTTTCTGGATCACCATCAGCGACACGCCGATTAGGGAGCCGATCAGAGAACTGGCAAAGATGATGAAGGGGATCGATTTCCAACCCAGAAATGCGCCCATCATGGCCAGCAGTTTGATATCGCCGCCCCCCATGCCTTCCTTGCCGGTCAGCCAGTGGTAGCCGCTGGCCACCAACAGCAGGCTGCCTCCGCCCAGCACGATGCCGAGCAGGGAATTCAGCCAGGAATGACCCGCCAGAAAGAACGAGAAGACAAAGCCGAGCACTATCCCGGACAGTGAGATCTCATCCGGAATGATCTGGTGTTCGATATCGATGAAGGTGATCACCACCAGAGCCGAGCAGAACAGGAAAAGAACCGCAAAGGCCAGGGTCGGCCCATAACGCATAAAAAGCGCCAAGGTCAGCAGCCCGTTGAGCAGTTCCACCAGCGGATACTGCAGGGAGATTTTTGCCCGGCAGCCGCGGCATTTGCCACCCAGCAGCAGGTAGCTGACCAGGGGAATATTGTCATACCAGCGGATGCGGTAGTCGCAGCTGGGACAGTGTGACGGCGGGGAGACCACCGACTCTTCTCTGGGCATGCGGTAGATGCAGACATTCAGGAACGAACCGATTACGGCGCCAAACAGGAAGGATAAGATGAAAAAATAAAGCTGGGGCGTCATGGGGCTCCTGTCATTTAGGGCACTATCAAACGCTGAGTTAGTTGGCTGCGTCGTCGGCTCCCCAGCGCAGTGTCAAACTACGTCAGCTTTACCTTCTCCCCGCCGCCTGCTCATCATTTTAGCTGCGCTGAAACTACGCAGATGCTTCGTTTTGAATGCACTTCGGTATCAGTCGAAACTTTCGGCAAAATTGCTGGTAATGGCACATTTGAGGTAACTATCGACCTCGGCTGCGGTGGCAAACTCCAGACAGCGCCTGGCCACGGCGGCGGCCTGTTCCTGCGTACAGCGCCGCAGTATCTGCTTGACCCGTGTGAGGGAGCCGGTTCCCATGGAAAGTTCGTCAAACCCCAGTCCCAGTAATACTGGAAGAAAGAGGGGATCACCAGCCATCTCTCCGCAGATGCAGGCTTCGATGCCGGCTCCGTGAGCCACCTCCACCACACGCTGCAGCGAACGCAACACAGCCGGATGAAGCGGCTGATACATGGATGCCAGATGTTCGTTGGAACGGTCAATCGCCAGAATATACTGTATCAGGTCATTTGTGCCGACACTGAAGAAATCCGCTTCCCGGGCCAGCAGTTCGGCCATGGTCACCGCCGAGGGGATCTCGATCATGATTCCGACCGGGATGGCCGGATCATAGGGTACGCCGGCCGCGTCCAGCTCTTGCCTGGCTTCCTCCAGCAGGGCCCTGGCATGGCGCAGCTCCTCCAGGCCGGAGATCATCGGAAACATGATGCGCACTTTGCCGAGGGCGCTGACTCGCAGGATGGCCCGCAGCTGTTTTTTGAACTCGTCCGGCATGGTCAGGGAGAGCCGAATGGCCCGCACACCCAGGGCCGGGTTCAGTTCAGTCGCGCTTGAAAAACCGTTCAGCAGTTTGTCGCCGCCGGAGTCCAGGGTTCTGATGGTGAGCGGATGAGGCGCAATGGCCTGCTGCATGGTGGCATACACCCGAAACTGCTCATCCTCATCCGGCATTTCCGGTCGGTTCATGAAGAGCATCTCGGTGCGGTAGAGTCCGACCCCCTCGCCGCCATGGCGCACAACCAGAGCCGCCTCCTCCGGGATTTCCACATTGCCTTTCAGGCTGATACGGTGGCCATCCAGGGTCTCCGCAGGCAGCTCCGCCATTTTCAACAGCTCGGATTCGACGTATTGGTAGTGCTGCTTGCGCTTGTGATAGTCAACGAAGGTTTCTTTGTCCGGATTGATGATTATCCTGCCGGACAGGCCGTCCAGGATGACCGCAGCCCCGTCCCGCTGCATGTCGGCAATGCCGTCGACACCGGCCACGGTCGGCAGCTCGAATGCCCGTGCCAGGATCGAGGCGTGGGAAGTCCTGCCGCCAACCTCGGTAACCAGGCCGATGACCCGACTGCGGTCCATCAGCAGGATGTCGGCCGGAGAAATATCATGGGCGGCTACGATGGTGTGGCCATCATCGGGAATGATCGGCTTGTGGGGCTCGCCGACCATGTTGCGCAGGATCTTCTCGATGACCGTTTCCACGTCGCTGACGCGTTCGCGCAGATAGGCATCCTCGATTGCTGCAAAAAAATCACGGTATCTGTGCAGGGTTCGTCGCAAGGCGCCTTCTGCATTGATCAGGCCGGCTTCAATATTGGCGGCCGTCTCGGCGAACAGCCGTTCGTCAGAGAGGATCAAGAGGTGGGTATCGATGAAAAAGAGGTGTTCTTCTCCGGTTGATTCCTGGAGCTGTTCCTTGAGAGCATTCAGTTCGTCGCTGGTGCGGGTAATGGCCTGCCGCAGCCGGTCAATTTCGGCGCAGACATCTTTCCGGGCAACATTGTACTCCTCGACGGAAAGCAGGTGGCGATCGAATACACGTAGACGCCCCACGGCTATGCCGGGAGAAGCGGCAATGCCATCCAGCAGTATCATGTCATTCTTCGCCGAATCCATTCTCGATCAGTTCTCCAATGACCTGCATGGCCTCCTGTTCATCAGCCCCGTCCACCGTCAGGGAGACAATGGTGCCCTTGGAAGCAGCCAGCATCATGATGCCCATGATACTCTTACCGTTCACCTCGACACCTTCCTTGGCCAGTTTAACATCAGAGACATACCGGCTGGCCGTCTTAACAAAAAGGGCCGATGCCCGGGCGTGCAACCCGAGCTTGTTCACAATTGGAAATTCCTTTTTGAGCATGATTTGGGCTGGTTCCTTTAAAAAAAATATCTGCTGTCATCGCTGCAGGTAACAGGACTGCATGGGGACGGTCGGACTATCTGCTTCAATAACATGTCACGGCCGGCCAGTCAACAAACACCGTCCAGTATGACTTCCTAATTATTGCAGTTCGTATTCGGACAACTTGACGAAGCGGAATCCGCGGCGCCTCAGTTCCGGAACAGCGGCACGCACCCCGGCCGCCGTCTCACCCTCGGGGTGATTCATGTGAAGAATGACAATGTCCCCGGGCGCCGACCTGACCAGGGCGGCCCTGACCTGGTCGAGGCGATAGGTGGCCCCGGCGTCCCCCAACACAGTGAAGCCGATGACTTCGTGCCCCAGACGCCGGGACACTTCCACCGCCACCTCGTCATAGTAAGCCGTTCCTGAGCGGTAATAGCTGGGGCGTTTGCCGGTCAATTGCTGTATCCTGCGGGCATTCAACTCGATTTCATCCACCACTTCAGCGACACTTGCGGTACCTTGAATGCCGTACACGCTGCGCCCTGTCACGGAGGCCGGCCGGTGCAACAGGCCATGGCTGGCGATTTCGAACAGGGGATTGGCGGCCAGCCGCTTGAACTGCCCCGGATTGGCGTCGATCCAGCGGGCGTTGATAAAGAGTGTCGCCGGAATATGTTCCTTTTCCAGAAAATCCATCAGGGCCGCATCAAAACCCTTGCCGCTGCGGCTGCCACAGGCATCCAACGTCAAGGCCAGCACACGTTCCCCGGTTTTCATCCGGGTACGCACGCCGCTGACGGTCTCGGACCACTCACGGGGGGTACGGCCGGCAAACTCGACCGAAATCCGTTCCCGAAGCGTGGCAATCGGCTCTTCGACCTGAGCGCCGGTCATTGACGACATTGTGCCGAAACAGACCAGCACCAGGGCCAGAACCAACGCTTTCAACAACAATCTATTCATATCCCCTCGTTCCTCGTTCCCAACCGGCATAAAACAAGGGGGCGAGACAGCATAACAGCCTCGCCCCCCGCTAACGCACTCGCGTTCTCGATTTCCTACTTCAGAAACTCGCCGGCATTGATGATTCCTTCCCTGCCGTTTTTTTGAAGTTCGGCCGCCAGTTCCGATACGCTCATCCGGTTTCGTTTGGAGCAGAATTCCATCATCATGGGCAGATTGACCCCGGTTAGCACTTCAACATGGCCGTCCTTCAGAAACGACATGGCCATATTGGAGGGCGTTCCTCCAAATAAGTCGGTCATGATGATAGCTCCGTCCGCACTGGCTTTTTCCACCGCGGCCACAACCTTTGACATAATTCCGTCGGCATGTTCATCAGGCGCAACCTCCACCTGCTCGCAGCATTCGATCGTTCCGACGATCATTTCCGCCGAACGCACAAGAGCGGCGGCCAGCCCTGCGTGTGTTACCAATACCAATCCTGTCATTGCTGCCCCTTTTCAATATCCCGGTGAGTAATTCGTACTGCTGGACAGAGCCTCTGAAGGTACATACCGGTGGCTTCGGCCAGTGCGACCGAACGGTGCCGCCCACCGGTGCAGCCGATGGAGATGGTAAGATAGGCCTTGCCCTCCTGGCGGTGAGCAGGCACCAGCATGTCCAGCAATGGAAAAAAGTTATCCATGAATGCCGCTGTTTGCGGAGTATCCAGAATGTAGTCCCGTACCGCGTCATCTAGACCGGAACCGGCTTTGAGCCCCGGCACGAAGAACGGGTTGGGAAGAAAGCGCACATCCATCACGATGCTGGACTCCAACGGAATGCCATAACGAAATCCAAAAGACTGCACCTCAACCACGAAGGGGTTGTCACTGACATCCCCTCTGACCAGACGCCGGATCAGGTCCTTGAGCTGATGGACGTTGAATTCCGAGGTATCAATGGCCCGCGTGGCAATCTGACGCAGACTTGAGAGACGTTCCCGCTCGATTCGGATCCCTTCGCTGACCGTGCAGTTTTCAGTGGCCGGGTGACGGCGGCGGGTTTCTGAAAAACGGCGGACAAGGGTTTCGTCCGAGGCATCAAAATAAAGTATCTCGATTTCATGCCCGGCCTTGCCGATCTGCCGGAAGGCATTCTCGTAACCCTTGAAAAACTCCCGACCTCGTATGTCGGCCACCAGTACAACCCCTTTGAAGGATTCACCCGCTTTCTCGATCAGATCTACAAAGCGCTTGAACAGACGAACTGGCAGGTTGTCGATGCAGTAGTAGCCTTCATCCTCGAGTACCCTGACGGCTGTTGACTTTCCGGAACCGGACATGCCGGTAATGACAATGATCCGCATAAGCTATTCCACCTCGTTACCCAAGGGTCGGACTTCCATGCGGGACAGCAGCCGCTCCTGGAAATCCCGGGCCGAGTGATAGCCCATCACTTTCAGCAGAAAATTGCGGGCAGCCACTTCGATGATTGACCCCAGATTGCGTCCCGGCCGGACCGGGATGATGATATGGGGAATATCCACTCCAAGAATGGTTGCCTTGTTATCATCCACCCCCAGCCGATCGTATTCCTGATCCGAATCCCATTCCGTCAATTCCAGCATCATATCGATAATTTTCTTGTCTCGGATGGCTGACACGCCGTAGAGGTCCTTAATATTGATGATCCCCAACCCGCGAATTTCCATCAGGTGCTGGATAGCATCCTCGGCCTGTCCCACCAGAGCCGCCGGCATTTTCTTCTTGATGAAGACCATGTCGTCAGCCACCAGACGATGTCCGCGAATAACCAGGTCCAGGGCACATTCGCTTTTGCCGATGCCGCTTTTACCCATCAGCAGAATTCCCACCCCCAGCACGTCAACCAGCACGCCGTGCATATGGGTTGTGGGCAGTAAACGCTCTTCGAGGAACTTGGTAATCAGGGAGATGAAGGTAGAAGACTGCAGCGAGGTATGGAGAGTCGGAATACCGGTTTTTTCAACAATTTCCAAAAAGAAATCGGGAGGCACCAGACCTTTTGTAATTATGAAGCAGGAGATTGGAAAAGAACAGAGCGTGTTGACACACTCCAGCGCCAGAGTTTTCTCCATCTGGTTGAGAAATGATATTTCCGTATTGCCCAGGACCTGAATCCGGGTGGCATGCAGGTGTTCGGTATAACCGGCCAGGGCCAGCCCAGGCTTTTGGATACGTGAACTGAAGATGCGGTTGCCAAGCCCCTGGGCACCGGCCAGCAGTGTCAGACCGAGTCCATACTCGCTGTCATCAAGAATTTCCTGTATGGATAAACTGATTCCGTCCACAGGATGGTCTCCGTTCGATTTCACGTTCAGGTGTCGCTTGCTTGACTTCAACAGAAGAGACGCCCCAAGGGGGCGTCTCCAAAACATCTCCATAATTGAAGGGCAGCCAGCCTGGATTGCTGAATTTAGCTGCGCTGCGGCTCGATCAGTCCATAATTACTGTCCTTGCGGCGATACAACACATTGATCTCATTGCTGGAAGAATCAGTGAATACGATGAATTCCTTGTGCAGTAGGTCCATCTGCATGACCGCCTCTTCAACCGACATCGGCTTGACTGTCTCGGTTTTAGTTCTGATAACCACCGGCTCAACACTGGCCTCAATGCTTTCAGCTTCAAAAATCTTCTTGGAAATCTGGCGGCCGTGCTCATCACCACTGGGCTTATGGTCCTTGATCTTCTCTTTGTAGCGTTTGAGCTGACGCTCGATCTTGTCGATAACCGAGTCAACAGCAGCGTACATGTCGTTGGTTGCTTCCGAAGCCTTGGTGTTAACCCCTTTGGCGGAGATAACGATCTCCACAATATGCCGGATTTTCTTTTCGACGGCAAAATAAACCTGCACACTGACAGGTTCGTCTATATATTTTGCCACCCGGTCAAGCTTCTCCTCGGCATACGATTTGAGGGCTTCACTCTGTTCCATGTGCCTGAATGTTGTCGTTACTTGCATACCTACCTCCTCGTGTGATGTCGTCTACATCTGTTAGTTACATACTATTCAGGAGCTTAAAACATATCCCCCTGATAATGCCGCGCCATGATGAATGTCGCGGCCGAAGCCCCTAGGGTGCTAAAAATGTTTCTTGCGTTCCGATGAAGAACCCAACCTAAGCAATTCCCTGTACTTGGTGACGGTGCGTCGGGCAATATTAACGGTCTCTCCTGAGAGTATCTCGGCTATTTTCTGATCGGACAGAGGCTTTTTGGGATCTTCTTTTTCTATTATATCCCTGATTCGGGTCTTGACACTCTCCGAGGCAACAAAATCACCTCCGCTAGTGGAAAGCCCACTGTTGAAGAAGTATTTCAGTTCGAACAGCCCTTGGGGAGTCTGCATGTACTTGTTGGTCGTAACGCGGCTGATGGTCGACTCATGCATACCAATATCGTCAGCCACATCCCGTAGCACCAGCGGGCGCAGATATTCGATGCCACGGTCAAGGAACTCGCGCTGAAAGCGAACAATGCTTTTGGCTACCTTGTAAATGGTACGCTGACGTTGCTGGATGCTCTTGATCAGCCACATGGCGGAGCGCATTTTCTCGCCGATGTACTCCTCGGCCTTGGTGTCAACCGAACCATTGCTGCGTGCGTCATTGTAATACGGGCTGACCTTGAGATTGGGCAGGCCGTCCTCATTCATCATGACGATGTACTCGTCCCCAAGTTTAGAGACAAAAATATCCGCAGAGATATAATGGACGTCCTCCGAGCCGTAAATCCTGCCAGGGTGGGGATCAAAACCGGATATGATACTGGCAGCGACATGGACTTGGTTCACGTCCACCCCCAAGGCCCTGGCAATTTCCTTGTACTTACGGGTTTCCAGGTCTTTGAGATGATTCTGCAGGATCCGCTCGACCACGCTGCCCTGCATGCCCAGAAAACGAGCCTGAATCAGAAGACATTCACGAAGGTCGCGGGCTCCCACACCGGTGGGGTCGAACTCCTGAATACGCTCCAGTACGGGCAACACAGTTTCTTCGGTGACAGAGCACGCCAGGCAGATCTCTTCCATCGATAAACGCAGATAGCCTCCTTCGTCGATGTTGCCGATAATCTCTTCGCCTATGGCAGTTTCTTCCGGTGTAAAATGCCCCATGTGGAGCTGCCAGAGCAGATGATCGATCAGCGTGTCCTTGCGGGTCAGCAGGTTTTCAAAGGAGGGGCGATCGTCATCACCGCTGTACTGTTCACCTGAGCTGTAGTTGTAACCGTCAAGGTAACTGTCCCAGTCACGCAGAGTGTCCTCACCGGTCTGTACCTCATGAAACTCATCATTGGAAGTATCCGGCTCAACCTCTTTTTCAGCCGTTTCCAGCGGCTCCGGCTCACGGACCTCGTCGGCTTCAACCGTCTCCTCTAAAAGAGGGTTTTCCTCCAACTCCTGGCGCACCAAGTCCTGAAGCTCCAGCCGCGTCAGCTGAAGCAGCTTGATGGCCTGCTGCAACTGGGGGGTCATAACCAGCTGCTGAGTCATCTTCAGTTGTTGGCGCATCTCCATTGCCATGACAGTCCTTGCCTCGTTGCAGTCAAAAGTTTTGAAAATCAGAGACGGAAATCGTCACCCAGATAAACTTCGCGGGCCTTGCTGCTGGAGGCGATCTCGTCGGGCGTGCCGCATTCCAGCACTTCCCCGCCGCTCAGTATATAGGCCACATCACAGACCCCCAGTGTTTCACGCACGTTGTGATCAGAAATCAGTACCCCGATGTTCTTTCGTTTCAGTGACGTAATCAGGTTCTGAATATCGGAGACAGCGATCGGGTCAATGCCGGCAAAAGGCTCATCCAGAAGAATAAAACTCGGGCTGGTAATCAGCGCGCGGGCGATCTCCACCCTGCGCCGTTCACCTCCGGAAAGTGCGTAACCTTTCGCGTTGGCGATGTGTGTAATGCCAAACTCTTCCAGAAGCTGTTCCATCCGCCCCCTGCGCAGGCTGCGGACCGGTTCGGCGGATTCCAGAATCGCCATGAGATTGTCTGCCACAGAAAGCTTGCGGAATACCGAAGCCTCCTGTGGCAGATAGCTGATGCCCCGCCGAGCCCGCTGATACATCGGCATGGCAGTTATTTCCTCTGCCCCCAGAAAGACCTGACCTCCGTCAGGCTGGGCCAGTCCTACCACCATGTAAAAGGTCGTGGTTTTTCCGGCGCCGTTCGGTCCCAAGAGCCCCACCACCCGGCCAGCCTCGATGGAGAGGTCAACCCCCTTGACCACCTGACGGCCACCGTAACTTTTGCGCAGCCCCGCAGTCCACAGGCGGAGTTTTTCAGCGCGGGACGGCATTGTTCTTCTTGTCCGGCGGTTGGATCACCGCTTCTACACGATTATTTACGCCGCCGCTGATAACACTGCGATCCTCGTCAACGAAGTAGGTGATACTCTCTCCAGAAAGCGTATCCCCAGCCTGCATGACCTTCGGACTGCCGGTCAGGGTAATGCGGCCATCCCGGCTGTCGTAGACGGCGTGAGCGGCCGTGCCGATGCGGTTTTCCTGTACAATGCGCACGGAACCGTCAGCGGTAATTTTTTCCACTTCACCTTTTTTGTCCCCATAGTTAATGGTAACTTTTTCTGCATAAATCGTGATGTCCCCCTGTTTCGCAACCACTTTTCCTGAGAATACCGCTGCCTTGCCCTTGTTGTCGGTAGTCAGTTCATTGGATTTTATGGTGATGGGCAGTGACGAGCGGTCCTTGCGGCCGCCAGTGGCGGACGGAGCGGCCAGCGCCATAGCCGCGAAAACAAATATCAGTGCAGCGGCTATCAGAATATCTCTCATTGACTCACTCGCAAAAATTAGTGAACCTGCAGGCCAGCGACGGTTGCCTCAATCGGCTGCTGGAAACGGGCTACCTGGCTCTTTACGTCCAGCTCCACTCCGTTGGCAGTCAGCTTCATACGCTGGTGACGGAATATGACCTGCTCAGTACAGCTGAAACTCGAACGACCGGCAAGATATTGAATGGATTCAGTTTCAAAACTGGCTCCGTTTTCCGTTACAGCGCGCACCCTGCCGCGCAGCTTTACGTTGCGTTGCTTGACAAAATATTCACCGGAGTCGCCAGTTACCACTATGGAACCGGCTGAACGCGTCTTGGCGAATTCCATTCGAATGCCGGTCAGATATACCACATCGCCCCCCCTGTCGTAGTGGGCTCTTTCAGCAACCAATTCCCAGGCGACCTTACCTGCTCGCATTTCACTGAAACGGGCTTTATCCAAGGCTACGTCAATGTTCTGGGGAAGCTGCTGGGAGACCGGCTCCGGCGATACCGACTTGGAACCTTTCTGAAAGATAACGGTCACAATGCCTATGACCGCCGTCACGACCAAAACGGCCAAAGCAAGCCTGATGTTGCGGGACGATACCATATTGGTCCGTACTATATCATTGTGAATATTGGCTGTCCAGCAAAACGTATACGATTAAAGCCAGTTGGCACAAAGATTGAATACACTACAATTCATACCGTTCGACAACCTGGCACCATAGGCCGCGCCCCTTGAGAATCAGATCACATACCTCCCGAACCGCTCCACGTCCTCCGCTCAGTGATGTCACATAATCTGCTATTGCCAGAACTTCCGGCAACGCATCTGGCGGCGCAGCCGAAAAAGCCACCCGCCGCATGACCGGCACGTCGATGATATCGTCGCCCATGTAGGCGATCTGATAATCAGCCAGGCCGGTCCTCTGTTTGATATGCTCGAAGCTTTCAAGTTTCCGCAAGGCACCCTGATAGACAAGTTCGATGCCGAGTTCACGGGCACGAATATCTACAACTAGCGAGGTGCGACCGGTAATTATGCCGACTTCGATACCATGCCGCTGGAGCATCTTGATGCCATGGCCGTCCTTGACGTTGAAAAATTTGGTTTCAAGACCGTTACCGTCATAGATAATGCGTCCGTCGGTCATAACTCCATCCACGTCCAGCAGCAACAGCCTTATCTCTTTCAGTTTTTCATTCATCAGGCAATCCCCGCGCGCAGGATATCGTGCAGATGGATGATGCCGCACGGCAGAGGACTCTGGTCTTGCTCAAAGACAAACAACGAAGTGATCGAATGCCGCTCCATCAACTGCAGCGCCGCTGCTGCCAACTCGCTGCGCTTTATCCGCCGCGGATTAAGTTTCATGATCTCTCCGGCCCGCTGATTGAATATATCAAGCCCTTTCTCCAGTGCCCGGCGCAAATCACCATCGGTAATGACCCCTTTCAGGTCTCCGCTTGCGGCGACCACACCGGTAACACCCATCCGCTTGGCGCTGATGACAAACAGGGCATCCTTCATCAAGGCATCTTCCGGGACAAGCGGAATCGCATCTCCGCCATGCATCAGATCCTCGACCCGCAGGAACAGTTTTTTGCCCAGCGAACCACCCGGGTGAAATATTGCAAAATCCTCGGCCTTGAAACCGCGTTGCACCAGCAGGGAGACAGCCAGGGCATCACCCATGGCCAGGGTGGCCGTTGTGGATGCTGTTGGCGCCAGCCCCAGCGGACAGGCTTCTTCCTTGACCGACACATCCAAAAAGACATCGCTGCTTCGGGCCAGGGTTGAATTCTGGTTACCGCTCATGCCAATCAGGTGAGCTCCCAAACGTTTGACTACCGGCAGGATTCGCAGCAGCTCTTCGGTTTCGCCGCTATTGGAGATGGCAATCACCACATCCCCGGTCATGAGCATTCCCAGATCGCCGTGAATGCCCTCGGCAGGGTGGAGAAAAAAGGCCGGCGTACCGGTCGAAGCCATGGTTGATGCAATTTTTTGTCCTACCAGGCCGGACTTGCCCATGCCGCTGACAACCACCCGCCCCTTGCTGGCCAGAATCAGCCTGACCGCCTCCTCAAAAGACGAATCAATCCTGTCTGCCATGGCCGAAAGTGCATCCGCTTCAGTGCGAATAACCCTGCGCGCCTCTTCTAAAATCATACCTGACTCCACACTTGTCGATGGGCTAAATATAATTGCATCAGCGCAGATCCGTTTACAACGCTGCTGCAGGTCGAGCAGTAAATACTAAATTGTTAAAAATAGCAACCATGAACGAATCGGCATGGTTCTGACACCAGCCATGATCCTGCCTTGCTTTGGTAACAAGTAGAAAATCACACCTGCATTAAACATGAAAAAAGGGCGCAGCCTGCGCCACGCCCTTTTTACACGATGTAAAATGGAAACTACTCGCCAGTGGCGCCTTCGGCCGGAGTGCCGTCCGGATTCAGACCGAGAGCCTCCTTGCGGGAAAGCTTGATCTTGCCGTTCTTGTCCACACCGATGCACTTGACCAGCACCTTATCACCTTCGTTGAGTACTTCGGTAACCGTCTTAACACGCTTCGTGTCCAACTCGGAGATGTGCACCAGACCATCTGTGCCGGGCATGATCTCCACGAAAGCGCCAAAATCCATGATCTTCTTGACAACGCCCATGTAGAGCTTGCCTTCCTCGGCTTCTTCAGTCAATCCGCGAATCATCTGGATAGCCAGATCACAGGCTTCCTTGCTGGTGGAAGCGATGTTGATGCGGCCAGTATCATCGATGTCACAGGTAACGCCGGTTGTCTCGGTGATGTTGCGGATATTCTTGCCGCCAGTGCCGATAACGTCGCGGATCTTGTCGGTTTTGACCCAGATCGTGGTGATGCGCGGAGCGAAGGAGGACATCTCCGCACGGGGAGCGGCCAGGGTTTCAGCCATCTTGCCCAGAATGTGCAGACGTCCGTCACGGGCCTGTTTGAGGGCCTGCTGCATGATCTCCTTGGTAACGCCACCGATCTTGATGTCCATCTGCAGGGCGGTTACGCCTTCGGAGGTACCGGCCACCTTGAAATCCATGTCGCCCAGATGGTCTTCGTCTCCAAGGATATCGGACAGAATCGCGACCTTGTCCCCTTCCTTGATCAGACCCATGGCAATGCCCGCCACCGGAGCGGTCACCGGCACGCCGGCATCCATCAGCGACATGCTGCCGCCGCAGACCGAGGCCATCGAGGAAGACCCGTTGCTCTCCAGTGTTTCGGATACGATTCGGATCGTGTAAGGAAAGTCATCATGCTTGGGAAGCACTGCCGACAGGGCGCGCTCGGCCAGCATGCCATGGCCGATCTCGCGACGGCCTGGCCCCAGGCGGAAACTGGTCTCGCCTACGGAGAACGGAGGGAAATTGTAGTGCAGCAGGAAGCGCTTGCGGTACTCGCCATACAGCGAATCCATCCGCTGCTCGTCGCTGGAGGTGCCCAGGGTGGTGGTCACCAGTGCTTGGGTCTCGCCGCGGGTAAACAGGGCAGAACCATGGGTACGGGGCAGCAGGCCGGCTTCGGTCGCGATCGGACGGATCGTGACTGTGTCCCGTCCGTCGATACGGATACCGGTATCGAGAACATCGGCACGGACGCATTCGTATTCGAAATCGCCGAGGAATGCCTTGATCTGCTTGGCACTTCCCTCGAATTCTGCCATGAGGGCTTCGATCGTCTCGCTCTTGATCAGGTCGATTTGATTGTGGCGCTCCTGCTTGGACTTAATCTTGACCGCCTTAGACATCCGGTCGTAGGCCAGTTCTCGCACACGAGCCAACAAGGGCTCGTTGATGACCGGCGGTGCGACCAGGCGCTTGGCAATTCCGGCCTTCTTCTGCAACTCTTCCTGAGCCTCGATCAGCGGCAACATGGCCTCTTTAGCAAAGAAGATCGCATCCAGCATGTCCGCCTCGGATACGAATTTCGCCTCTCCTTCGACCATGATGACCGCATCGCGGCTGGCAGCGACCACAATTTCCAGGTCGCTTTTGGTCAGCTCTTCTGCAGTGGGATTGCAGATCAACTTCCCATCAACACGACCCACCTTGACACCGGCGATCGGTCCCTGGAAGGGGATGTCCGAAACCATCAGGGCTGCAGAAGCGCCCAGCATGGAAAGGATGCCGGGATCATTGTCCTTGTCGGCCGATACGACCGTGGCCATAATCTGGGTGTCATTGAGAAAATTCTCGGGAAACAGCGGGCGGATCGGCCGATCGATCAGACGACAGATCAAGGTCTCGGGATCCGAGGGACGAGCTTCACGTTTGAAGAAACTGCCCGGAATCTTGCCGCCGGCATAGGCCTTCTCGGTGTAATTGACGGTCAGCGGGAAGAAGTCCTGCCCTTCCTTGGCCTCTTTCTGGGCCACAGCGGTTACCAGAACCACCGTGTCGCCACTTCTGACCACAACCGCTCCATTGGCTTGCTTCGCCATCTTACCGGTGGACATGGTAATTGTCCTGCCCCCAAACTCAACCGTGGTAATCTGTTCCATATAAATGTCTTTCTCCTCTGGTTGCGTTGGGGCCGTCGCTACAACCCCATGCGTATTAGCATGGGACTCTACCCACGTCCCCAACAAAAATAAAAAGGGCTCAAAAAGCCCTCTTTCAAAAAACGAGCATGCGTAAATACTAATGGCACTTTACCCGCCGAAAGCGGGTAGAGTGCCATCAATTACCTGCGTATGCCGAGTCGCTCGATGACCTTCTTGTACCTGTCCAGCTCTTTGCCTTTCAGGTAGTCCAGAAGGCGCCTCCTCTGGCCGACGAGTTTCAAAAGCCCTCTGCGGCTGTGGTGGTCCTTTTTGTGAATCTTGAAATGCTCGGTCAGATAGGTGATCCGTTCGGTGAGGATCGCAATCTGCACCTCGGGAGAACCTGTGTCGCTTTCATGTTTTTTGAACGAGTTGATGATTTCCTGCTTCTTTTCGGTTGCCAGCACTGCCAACACCCCCTTTCATGTCCTGTTTAAAGTATATGGATGTACATTTTTGTTACATCATATCGCAAGCTTGAATTAATAGCATACCAGCTGCGCTATGTAAAGCATTATGTCAGACAAAAACGCGCTTAAGAACAAGGCGAGGCACTTCACTAGCTGCCCAATCCAGAGCGGCAACCGCCACTAAAACCCCATGATTGGTAAGCCGCACAAGTTGAAGTTCTTCCCGTTTCAGCGGATCACCCAGACCGGTTTCATGCCACTGCGGCGCTATTCCGTGACTGATCTTGACCAGTCCTGATTCTGAAATTGGCACATCAGCCAAGTGACCGAGCGCAGCGGAGGGCGTCATGAACAGAGCATCGAGTTTGCCCAGACTTGATGCTTCCTCAAGAGATTCAAGGGTACAGGCTTCCTCGATGGTGAAAAGTCCGCTTTCAATTCTGCGCAATTCCTGCAGCGCAGCGCCGCAGCCAAGTTCACGGCCAATGTCGTCAGCCAGGGAACGTACATAGGTGCCGCGGGAACAAACCACCAGCAGGGAAACCAGCGGCGGTTCAAAAGCGAGCACCGCAAGTTCGCGGATTTCCACCTGGCGCACTTGCCGCTCAACCTCCTGTCCCTGACGGGCCAGCTTATAGAGCGGCTGTCCGTTCTGCTTGATCGCGGAAAACATGGGAGGAATCTGGCTGATGGTGCCGGAAAAACGGAGTAGAACGTCATCTAACTGAGAACGGCTAATGGTCAACCAATCCGACTCGCTTAGAACCCTGCCGGTCATGTCGAGGGTATCCGTGGCAAACCCGAGGCGCATCAGCGCCTGATAGCTCTTGAAGCTTTCATCCAGAAAAGGGATGGCCTTGGTGCCGTCGTTGACCGCCACCGGCAGCACACCGGTTGCGAAGGGATCAAGGGTGCCGGTATGTCCCACCTTGCGGATGCCCAGAATTCGGCGAACGCGACTGACCACGTCATGGGAGGTAATTCCGGCCGGTTTATCAATTACTACAAAACCGTTAATCAAAGGTAACTTCCAACAATGGCGCGTACTTTGGACCTGACGTCATCATAGCTGCCGTCGAGGTTGCACCCGGCGGCATTGTGATGACCACCTCCGCCTAGCGCCCGGGAAAAGGCGGCCACATTTACTTTCCCCTTGGAGCGGAAGCCGATCTTCCATTTCGAGACATCTAACTGACGAAAGAAGACCGCTACTTCCACGCCATGAATGGAGCGAGGATAATTGACGAACCCATCGGTCAGTTCGGCGCCGGCCCCGGTCGCAGCATACATGTCAAGAGTGACCGTCACCGAGGCGGCCCGACCGCCGGCAAACAATTCAAGGGTCGGCAGGCATTGCGCCAGAAGCTCCAGGCGCTTGCAGGGCTGGTTCTCATAGAGCTGTTCGGCCACGTCCCAGGCATTTACACCGCACTCGATCAATTCGCCGGCAATGGTGAATGCCTCTTTATTGGAATTGGAATAACGGAAAGAGCCGGTATCGGTAATGATGGCCACATACAGACACAGGGCGGTCTCGATGTCGAACGCGTAACCGTAGCTTCTGGCGATACGATGCACCAGCACGCCGGTAGCGGCTGCGCTGGAATCAATCAGGTTGTGGTCGCCGAACAGTTCGCAGCCGAGATGGTGGTCCAGGTTGACACGTTTACCAATGCGGGAGAAACGACAGAATTCATCCCCGGCACGGCGGAGTTCGCCGATATCCAGAATAAACGCTACGTCAAAATCACGCTCGGGAATGCCAGCCTGAACTGTTTCGACCCCCGGCAAAAAGGAGTAAAGTTCAGGAATGGGGTCACTGAAGTGAACGCAGACATCCTTTCCGATTTTACGGAGAAAGGAAGCCAGCGCCAAGGAAGAGCCGACAGCGTCGCCGTCCGGCCCCTCATGGGAGGTCAATAAAAAGGAGTTACTACTGCGAATTTCACTAACGATGCTCTGAATCGTCTCCGTCATGCTTCGAGCCAATCTCCCTGAGGATAGAGTCAATGCGGTTTCCGTATTCCTGCGAATGGTCATACTTGAATATAATTTCCGGTATATGCCGAATGGTCAAGGTACGGCCCAACTCTTTGCGAATGAAACCCTTGGCACTGTTCAGCCCGGCCTCACTGGCGCTTTTGACCGCCTCGTCACCGATCACGGTAAAATAGATACGGGCCAGACTCAGATCCTCGATCACTTCTACGGCGGTGATGGTGACAAAGCCGATGCGGGGGTCATTCAAGCCGCGCGACAAGAGGGTGGAAACTGTTCCGTGAATGGCTTCGGCTATTTTTTCAGAACGCTTGCTCATATATCAACCTCGGTATCGGGAACTTGGGACGAGGGACAAGTGACAACCTGATCCCGGTCCCAGGTCACAGGTCACAGATCCCCGTTTACAGTTTCGTAGCTATCTTCTCGATCTCAAAGGCCTCAATCAGGTCTCCGATCTTGAGGTCGTTATAGTTTTCCAGGCCGATGCCGCACTCGTAGCCGCTGGCAACTTCCTTGACATCATCCTTGATACGGCGCAGAGAAGAGAGTTTGCCTTCGTAGACAACCATATTGTCTCTCAGCAGTCGTGCCTGTGCATTGCGCAGCATCTTGCCGTCCTGAACGTAGCATCCGGCGATATTGCCGATCTTGGGCACCGAGAAAACCTCGCGAATTTCCGCGCGACCCAGGAATTTCTCTTTCAGGGTCGGAGCAAGCAAGCCTTCCATGGCTTTCTTTACATCCTCGACCGCATCGTAAATGATGCTGTAGAGACGGATATCCACCCCTTCCTTCTCGGCCATGGTCTGGGCCTTAACCTCCGGCCTGACATTGAAACCGATGATGATCGTGTTGGATGCGGCGGCCAGGTTGACATCGGTTTCGGTAATGGCACCGACGCCGGAATGAAGTACATTGAGTCGCACCGCATCGGTGGACAGCTTGCGCAGCGACTCACCGACAGCTTCGACCGAACCCTGCACATCGCCCTTGACGATAACGTTGAGATCCTTGACCTCGCCGCTTTGAATCTGCTTGTAGAGGTCTTCAAGGGTGATTTTCGAGTGTTTGGCCATCTCAACTTCACGCTGCTTGATCTGTCGCAGGGTAGCAATTTCCTTAGCCTGTTTTTCATCTTTCAACGAAACAAACACGTCACCGGCATCCGGGACGCCTGACAGGCCGATAACCTCCACCGGCATGGATGGACCGGCCTCCAGTACCTTTTCGCCGCGATCATTCTGCATAGCCCTGACGCGACCCGAATGAACTCCGACCACACAGTAGTCACCGTTCTTAAGGGTACCATCCTGGACCAGCACCGTTGCCACCGGACCACGTCCCTTATCCAGCTTGGCCTCGACAATGGTTCCCTTGGCTGGCTTGTTGGGGTTGGCCTTCAACTCCATCACATCGGCCTGCAGCAGTATCATCTCCAGAAGGGCTTCGAGATTGAGACGTTTCTTGGCTGAAACTTCAACCATGGTCGCATCACCGCCCCACTCGGATGAAACCAGACCGAATTCCATCAATTCCTGTTTGACCCGATCAGGCTTTGAATCGGGTTTGTCAATCTTGTTGATAGCCACGATAATCGGCACACCGGCAGCCTTGGAGTGGTTAATGGCTTCACGGGTCTGGGGCATGACACCGTCATCGGCAGCCACCACGAGAATGACGATATCGGTAACCTTGGCACCACGGGCACGCATGGCCGTGAAAGCCTCGTGACCAGGCGTGTCGAGGAAGGTTATCTTGCGGCCGTTCAGCTCTACATCATAAGCACCGATGTGCTGGGTGATGCCGCCGGCCTCGCCGGCAATAACGTTGGCCTCGCGAATGGCGTCCAGCAACGAGGTTTTGCCGTGATCGACATGCCCCATGATGGTAACCACCGGCGGTCTTTTTTCCAGGCTTTCAGGGGCATCGGGGGCCGATTCATGGATTTCGTCCAGATCGATCGCCACATTTTCCACTTCGTAGCCATATTCAGAGGTCAGGATTGCGGCTGTATCAAAATCAAGGGCATGGTTGATGGTGACCATCATACCCATCTTCATCAGGGACTTGATCAGGTCTGTGGCCTTAATACCCATGCGCTTGGCCAACTCACCAACACTGATGGTTTCGGTAATCTTGATTATGCGCTTGATGGCCTTGGGAACAGTTATCTCTGTCTTGCGGGCATCGCTGACGCGTTCCTTGCCTTTTTTCTTGGAGCCTTTGTAAACCGGATCAAAAACGCGTTCACGTTTTTCAATGACTTCATTCTTGCGCGGCTGTTCCTTCTTTTTAGCGGGGGGGCCCCCCTTCTTGCCACCACCCTTGACAGCATCGACGTATCCGCCAGCTCCCTTGGCACCGGGCTTGCGACGTTCATCTGCCCCAAGAGGGGCTGTCGGGGCCAACTGGACCTGCTTCATACGCGAACGATCGGGTGCGGCTGCGGCAGTTGCGGCGGCAGGAGCGGCAGCAGGCGTACTAGCACGCCTCTGCTGGGACGGTTCACCAGCGGGTCGAAGCTGACCAGTACGCTGGGGAGCGACAGTTGCATCCCTGGAAACCACACGGGTCGGCCGAGAGGTAACACCAGGAATTTCCATCCGGCCTAAAATGCGGGCCTGATTGGGTCCGGTCTTCACCGCTTCAGGTGACGTCTTGGCTTTTTCCAGGGTCACCATTTCCGTCTTCAGCTCAACTGCGGGAGCTTCTGTCGGCGTCATTTCTTCCTGAGAAACCTTATCCGCATCTGCCGACGGGACAGCAGGTGCAGCTGAAATCGCGACTGGCGCCGATGGAGCAGCTGCAACCGGGACCGCAGGTGTTGGGGGCAAAGCAGGGGCAGCAGGCACCGGAGATACGACCGGTTTCTCTGTCGGCTTCTCTACCGGCTTCTCTTCCGGCATCACAGCAACCGAAACAACTTCCGCTGGAACAGGCACAGCCTTAGCCCGGCGGCGAATGATGTTTGTGGTAACCCTGACTTCTTCGGTGCCACTATCTTTTGCCTGGGATGGCGTCAATTTCGCAATCACATCCTCATCAACCAGCGATGTGGCTGTCTTGGCATCAACTCCTATATCCTTGAGACGGGACAACACTTCCCGGCTCTCCAGCCCCAACCGCTCAGCCAGGCTGCTCACTCGAATTTTAGTCATAGGTCTACACCTCCCCCAGGAAGTTTCTGTATCGTTCAATTTCAGCGGCAAGCTGCACAACAAACCCGCCTGGCCTGACAGCAACAGCGCTGCGTGGCGCTTTACCGAGTATGGCCCCAAAATCATCCTTTGTCAGCACGCATTCACAGGGAATACCATGAACACCCGCCAGCACCACTATTTTCTCGCCAATATTCTCTGACACATCCGCAGCCACCAGAACCAGACCCGGCTTGTTTTTGCCCCTGATTGCATCGCTGACAAGGGAACCGCCCGATACGATCTTGCCAGCCCGGTTGGCCAGGCCCAGATACCCCAGAATCCGCTCGCGCATCAGATGTGCTACCATGGCGACCATCTCGTCAGGCGGCAACGTCCTTGATTCCTGTTTAAAGGCCCGGTTAAACTGACGTTGCTTAACTACCGCAGCCAGGCAATGCCTGCTGATACAGGTATAAGCCCCCCTGCCCGGCAACTTGGAATCGATATCCGGAAGAACTTCGGCCTGCGGTGAAAGTACGAAACGGATCAGATGAGCCTTGTCGCGTGTTTCACGACACCCCAGACAGCTGCGTTGCGGCGTTTTCTTTTCGCTCTGTCGGGACATTCCTGCTGGCTACTCCGCCTTCTCTACATCAACGGGAGAAACATCGTCGCCAGTGGCCTGATCATCCTCCGGTTCGTCTTCCTGATGCTCGATACCGTCATAGGAGGCAAACTCCTGAAGTTCGGCTTCTGCGGCCTTGGCTTCGCTCTTGATATCGATGCGGCATCCGGTCAGGCGGGCCGCCAGACTGACATTCTGGCCGCGTTTGCCGATTGCCAACGAAAGCTGGTCGTCGGCAACTATCACCTCGAGCGCGCGGTTTTCCTCATCAACGAATACCTTGGAAACCTGAGCCGGCGAAAGGGAATTGCAGGCGAAACGGGCAATATCCTCGGACCAGGGAATGATGTCTATTTTCTCACCGCGCAACTCAGAAACCACATTCTGGACACGGGATCCGCGCATACCAACGCAGGCCCCCACCGGATCGACATCAGGATCATTGGAAGATACAGCCAGCTTGGCGCGACTGCCCGGGTCGCGGACCACAGCATTGATCTCTACGATCCCTTCGGCCACTTCCGGAACCTCTGCTTCAAACAACTTGGCCAACATACTGGGATGAGTGCGCGAGAGGATAATCTGAGGCCCCTTGGTAGTCATGCGGATGTCGGTAATGATGGCCCTGATGCGGTCTCCCGGACGGTACACTTCGCGAGGCATCTGCTCTTTGGAAGGGAGGATGGCCTCGGCGCGACCAAGATCTACCAACAGATCGCCTTTTTCAAAGCGCCGGACCATGCCGGTGATAATTTCCCACTGACGGTCACTATACTCATTAAAAATTGTTTCCCGCTCAGCTTCGCGCACTTTCTGGATAATGACCTGCTTAGCAGTCTGGGCTGCAATGCGGGTAAAACCGCTGGCATCAAGCCTTTCACCAAGGGAGTCGCCAACCTCCACATCCGGGTCGATCTCACGGGCCTCCTCAAGATCGATCTCTTTGTAGGAATCCTCCACCTCTTCAACAACTGTCACAAACTCGAACAGCTCAACCTCGCCCGAATCAGGGTTGTAATGGGCCTCAAGATCACGGGTGTTGCGGTATTTTTTGTTGGCTGCGGTCAAAACCGCCTGTTCCATGGCTTCCAGGACAACCTGTCGGTCGATCCCTTTCTCCTTGACGATCTGCTCAATAGCGTGCTTGAGACTGATGTTCGTTTCCACGGTTACTTCTCCTTGCTGACTGTGTATGAAATCAGGTTAAAATTCAAATTCCAGGTTTGCCTTGGCAACCCGTTCCAACGGGATAGAGGCTCCCTGCCCCTCTTTCAGCTTGATCACTACGTGCCCATCCTGAAGCCCTTCCAGATAACCAAGGAAGGTTTTACGCCGGTTTCCGGCCTCATCGGGACACGGTTCATAGGTGCGCACCTTTATCAGACGTCCCTTGAAGCGGTCATAATCGGCCTGAGTCTTGAGCGGGCGGTCGAGGCCTGGCGAAGACACCTCAAGGGTATACTCACAGGGAATGATGTCCTCAACATCCAGGACGAGCGACAACTCGCGACTAAAGTCAGAGCAATCGTCCAAGGCGACCCCTCCCTCCTTGTCGATAAATAGGCGCAACAAAGCCTCCCGACCTGTCCGCTTGTACTCGATTTCCACCAGTTCAAGCTGCAGGGATTCGAGAATCGGCAAAGCAATGACGCGAACCTGTTCGCAAATATCTTCCCTATGAATTGCCATAACTCCTTTAAAAACAAAAAAAGTGAGCCTTGGGAGCTCACTTTCGAGTGAACATAAATTTTACAAAAAATAGCACGACAAATCCGCGAATGCAAGCGTTTTTTCAACCACAGAGACCATTTACTTGATGCAGACCCTACGCACTTCCAACAAATCGGTCAACCCCTGAAACACCTTTAGTATGCCATCCTGCTTGAGAGTGGTCATGCCATCCTGCATCGCCTGTTCACGGATGATATCGGCGTCTGCCTTGCGTTTAACCAACCCCTTGAGCTTATCGGTGCCATCAAGCACCTCGTGGATGCCGATCCTGCCACGATAACCGCTATGACCGCAACGATCGCAACCAACTGCCCTGGCCATGACGATATCTGCACTGTCGATACCGGTCCTGCTAAAACTGTCGCGTCCGAACTCGTCGATGATTTCCTCTATTTCTGCCTGGTCTGGATTATAGGTTTCCTTGCAGTCCTTGCAGAGTCTGCGGGCCAGACGCTGGGCCAGAACACACAACAGAGCATCTGAAAAACTGTAGGGATCAAGTCCCATCTCCAGCAGACGCGTGACGGTTTCCGGTGCAGAGTTAGTATGCAGCGTGGAAAACACAAGATGGCCGGTCAAAGATGCCTCCACGGCCGTGCTGGCGGTTTCTTCGTCACGCATCTCGCCAACCATGATAACATCGGGGTCCAGACGCAAAAATGAGCGCAAGGCCACTGCGAATGTGAAGCCGATGCGTGGATTGACCTGCACTTGCCGCAACCCGACCTGTGTGATCTCGACCGGGTCCTCAGCAGTCCAAATTTTACGGTAGGTAGTATTGATCTGGGCCAGGCCGGAATGCAGAGTGGTTGTTTTGCCGGACCCGGTTGGACCGACCACAAGTATCAATCCATAGGGGGATTCAAGCGATTTATGAAAAACACTCAAGTTGCGCTCGGTAAGGCCGAGATCCTTGAACGCCAGCGGATCTCCGCTGGCCAGCACCCTGATGACCACATCCTCCATACCACCGACGGTCGGCATAGTGGCCACACGCAGTTCCGTGTCCAGGGGTCCGAATTTCTTGAAGTCGATCTTGCCGTCCTGGGGCTTGCGCCGCTCAGCAATATCCAGGTCAGCCATGATCTTGATGCGTGAGGGAATCGCAAATTTGTATTTATAAGGGATTTTCTGATACACGGAGCATTGCCCGTCCACCCGAGTTCGCACCACCACATCCTTCTTGCCGGGGTACGGTTCGATGTGAATATCAGAGGCCTTGCTCATATAAGCATCGTAGATGATCTTGTTAACCAGCTTGACGATGACGCTGTCCTTTTCAGTGACCTTTTTAGTCTCTTCTTCGATATCAGGTTCGTCGGATGCGGATGACTTGCTGAGCAGTTCGACGATACTGTCCGGCACGATGTCCAGATTCACTTCGTCGCTGGCCGAAGCCTTGCCGCCCATATCAATGTTATAGAGGCGTTTGAGAACATTGTTAATAGTGGTTTCAGTGGAAATCACAGAAATGATTTTCAGGCGGATATTATCTTCGAGTTCACTGACCTCCTGCTGACGCAGCGGATGCGCCACGGCCAGAGTAAGGGTGTTGCCTATCTTGGAAATCGGGGCTATGCGATGTTTCTGGGCATATACAGCACTGATGAAACGTGCCACCGAGACATCAAGATTCTGTGCTTCAACCTTGACAAAAGGCATATCATACTGAATGGCAAGTGCCTTGGCCAGCTGTTCCTCATCAATATAATGCAACTTAAGCAGTGCCTTACCCAGAGGAATGCTGTTATCTTTGCTGATTTCACGGGCATGGACCAGCTTCTGCTGATCAACTATATTCTCCTTGAGAAGAATATCGGAGAGCTTTTGTCGCTTGTTCTTATGATCAAGCACGAGGCTGAGGTCGCTCTCCTTGATGAAGCCCAGCTTGCAGAGCAACTGACCAACAGGCTGGTCCGGAAAAACCTTTTGCAATTCCAGAGCTTCACTCAGCTGTTCAGAAGTAATCAATTGCTGCTCTATAAGCAGTTCGCCTACTTTTTTAACTTGCATGCTTATCTCGGATGGTTGCGATTTGTAGCTGAAATATATAAACGCCCGTATGGAGGATACGAGCGTTTATAACAGAAAGAAACCAAAAGTAAACATTCTTTCACTGGCCTAAGACTTGATACCCATTCTCTTTAAGCAAGTCACGAACAATCCGGTCCAACTCCAGATTAGTAACAAACAGTGAACCTCCCGGCACAGTTTCACCCTCCATCCTGACACCGGACATTTGTAGCGAATAGTTCAAGCCATCGTCTGACAACTGAGCCAACTGAGAATACCCTCCCCGTAGCTGCATGCGTGCCATGATTTTCTCGGAAATTCTACGGTAATCATCCTGGGGTTCCAAAATTACTACTCGGAATCCTTTCGTCTCAAGAATGCGAAACAGTGTATAGGCCACTGGATCACCATCAAAGTTGGAAACCACGTATCTCTGACCTGCCTGCTCGAAATACCTGCCAGCCTTTACAGTCAGAGAGATGCCATTGTTATCTGCGAGGAACACGTCGACATGCTTATCAACACTGTAGGCAACCGAAAGGGAACCGAGAATGGCATCCACGATGGCCGGCTGGCTGCGGGAAGTTATCTGGTGAATATGTCGCAACGGAGTTCTGGCCATAAAGGGTTTCGATATGGCAAAGGGTTCATACACCGAAAAACCCTCTTTTTTAAGGACAGGACCGAGTACAGATGGGAGCGTTTGTTTACCGCTGTTCAATAGCACGACATCCTGTTTGATGAGACTGTCAGCCGTCTTTTCAACCTTGAAGTCGGAATACACCGTAATTTTTGGATCCGCACCGAACTCGAGGCTGAAATCTTCTTCAACGGAATAGAATCCGGCCGACCCAAGCATAGCTGAAAGAAATTTTCTGCTGTTGGCGGGGGATTCGGATACAAAGCGGGTGGTCGGATCCTTTTCAGAGATCAGGGACTTTACCAAGGGAGGAATCTTAGCGCCCCGGTCGACAACGATTTTGCTGCCGTCCATTGCCTCGAATATCGGGTATTGCTCTGAATCAAGGGTCAAAGAAAACTCGGGGGACTTCAACACCAGAGATTTCTGTGTCCCACCTTTGGACGGCACCAGTTTTCCCCATATTTCCCTGAGCTGAACCGAGACGTCTTGGTCAGCGGCGACATCATCCGGCACCTCAAGCCGTAACGCCTGAGAGCTGATACCCGGCTGTTGCGCTACGCTAACAGCCTGGTCCAGCGGTTCCTTAACCGGTAAACCGGCCCTGAGAGTGCCATCCGCCTTGCGTCGCAACGGCGGGATGATGATCTTTTGTCCAACCCTCAAGCGCTTGATATCGAATATGTTGTTCTCGCGGCGAACGACTTCGATAACAGCTTCGGCTTCATCATTGGAAAGACCATAATCACGCATCAGAACCTTGAATAAACTTTCTCCGCGCCTGATGGTGTGCACCGTGCCGCGACCAGCGGCGGTTGCGGCAGAACGGACAGAGCGTGCGCGAGAGGATCTTTTTTCTTTTTGTAAGATCCCGGATGAGACGCCACCCTGCTCCAACACCTGAGAATCCAGTTCAAAGCGGGGATCCATAGCACCATAAGCTGAACTTCCGGCTATGATCAGCAGTGTGGAACTGGCAGCTAAAATTATCCTTGTACGAGAAGGAAAAAACATCGCATCTCCGAAAAATAATAAAAAAAATTATCCATCACATCTTCATCAACAGAACAATTCAGTTAAGAGAAACAACAAACGCAGCAATCGCATCTGACTTTTTGTTACGGTACAGCACCAGATCAGCCTTGTTATTCACATTACCACGCTGGATCAGATAGCCTCGGAAACCCTGTTTCTGCTCCCGGTCTCCCAGAGAAAACTCGCCGCTACCGGTAACCTCCTTGAGAACTGTCTGCAAGAAATCCTTTGGTACGGTACTACCTTTACCTGCTATCACCTGAACAGCCTTGATACGGTCGTCCGACCGGAAAATACGAACTTCCTGGGTCTTGCCGACATAACGTTCCCATCCCGGTTTTTTGGCGGTATATGTGTCATCACGCTTGTCAGTCCTCACAAAAGAAGGCAAGAGCCGCGCCGCTGCAGGAGCAGCAGCCTGCGGTTGGACGGCAGGGGGGGACTCGATCTTGCTTCCAGAGCCGGCACCAGGCTTCTGCACCTCCGGCTTGACTGCTGCAAGATTTGCTGCAACCGGTTGTGATGTTTTAGTAACGGAGTTCGCCACTGGCTGCGCAGGCTTGTTCTCGAAAGACAACAGACCGGGGTTATGGGACACCAGATACCAACCTCCCGCTCCAAGCCCTGCAACGGCGGCTACAGCTACAACGGTACCCAGTGACTTTTTCCAAGACCGGGAATATGAACGGTAATTTTTTTCAAAAGCCTGCAGCAGCTCCTCGGGAACAGGTTCCGGCGTTTTGGAAGGCTCGGAGGAAATGCGAAATTCTGCAGGAGCATGGAGCGGTGAAGATGCCTGAGTGGTTTCTGCTGTGTCTGCTTTCGATTCTGCCCTGGGAAACGCTTTGGCCACCTTTGGCGAAGGTGCAGCAGTTGCAACGGCTGCTCTGCCAGCTATGGAATCGGACGCTGCGGTACTGGCAGTTTTTCTTTCCGGCTGAAGCGGAATTTCCTGGTGTGCGCCCTTCAACTCTTCCGTCTTTGCCTGAAAAATATCCTGAGCATCTGAGGACAAGTCGGAGTCAGGCACCTTTCCGGCCTGCGACTTTGATTGCCGGGCAGCATCAATCAGCAGTGATGCCATTTCATCTGTTGCGGAGACCACCTGGAATGATTCATCGGGAAACTCATCTACGGCTGCTGAACTTGCAGTCACATCGGCCTGGTCAGAGCTGCTCTGTTGACCAGTCTCCAGAGCGGAAAGAAAATCATCCACCAGATCGTCGGCCCCCTTGCGATGTTCTTGCGGCACTACGGCAGCAGCCGCAGAATGGGGCGTGACCGGCTGGGTAGAAATAATCTCGCTGTCCGCTTTATCGCCCAGAATTGACTTGATGGCCGTCAAAATATCATCAACAAGCAGTTCCTCACTTTTGTTCAGATCGACAAGATATTCGAACAGCCCCTTGACTGTCTTGACCTTGTCATTCCCCTTATGCGCCAGAATAAAGTCAGGTGCACCGCCGCCAAGTAGCATCTGGATATGACGGGCCACACTGTCACCGGATACTCCGCCAATCTGTTCCTGAATAACGACTATGCTGGGGCGCTTTTCAAAAACATCCTTCAACCCATGGTCGAAATCCTCGACGACATCAATCCTGGCCTTGAGTTGCGGTTTAAGGCGACTTTTCAGTGACCCGGCCTTGGCACTGCTGATTATTAATAACAGGTTTAACATGAAGAGCCTTTGAGATAATTTTCCCATTTTTTACACAGGTTGACGACCATTGTCAATCTCCAATACAGCAATTAATCAGCGGGTTTAAATCCGGCATCATCCCTCGAAAGCCAGCCGGACGATCTCCGCTTGCTGGGTGACATGTATGTGGTGCGAACCAACTGCCGGGCAGCAGTCCTCAGGGCGTCCGATAAAACGGATCCGACCGCAGCAGTCGGCAAGTTTCGGCTGTAGATACCGCCAGGCACCCATGTTTTCAGGCTCTTCCTGAACCCAAAGATAATCGACATCCTTCGGCAGCGGAGCCAGCATGCCCGAGAGCATATCGCTGCGGAAGGGGTAAAACTGTTCGATCCGCATGATGGCAGTATCCCCGATCCTCCGCTTTTCGCGTTCCTCCAGCAATTCATAGTAGATCTTGCCGCTGCAGAGCAGTACGCGTCGAACAGCCGCTGTGTCAACAGTATCGGGCAGGATTTCTCCGAAAGGGCCGGAAGTCAGCTCATCCAGGCTGGAAACGCAGCGGGGGTGGCGCAGCATCCCCTTGGGTGTAAAGACAATCAACGGCTTGCGGAAGGACTGCCTGATCTGGCGGCGCAGCAGATGGAACATCTGGGCCGGTGTCGACGGGCAGGCCACCAGCATGTTTTCCAGGGCGCACAGCTGCAGGTACCGCTCGATGCGGGCGCTGGAATGTTCGGCCCCCTGCCCCTCGTAACCGTGTGGCAGCAGCAGAACCAGACCGCTGGCCCGGTTCCACTTGGTTTCGCCGCTGGAAATGAACTGGTCGATTATAACCTGGGCCCCATTGGCAAAGTCGCCAAACTGTGCCTCCCATATAACCAGCCCCTGGGGATTTTCCAGGGAATAGCCATATTCGAAACCAAGCACGCCGAATTCCGACAACAGGCTGTTCCAGGCCTGGAACCGGACTCCCCCTTGGGCCAGCGCTGCCAGCGGCATGCAGGTTTCTCCGGTATTGATGTCATGCAGCACGCAATGGCGGTGGTTGAAGGTGCCCCGCTGCGAATCCTGTCCCGAGATGCGCACCGAAACTCCTTCCTCCAGCAGAGCGGCATAGGCCAGGGTCTCGGCGCAGCCCCAGTCCAGGCCAGAGCCCTTGAGCACGGCCTGGAAACGGTTCTGCAGCAGGGCACTGACCTTGGGGTGCGGGATGAAGCCGGGCGGCAGTTCGGCCAGCCGTCTGGCCAGGATCAGCAGCCGTTCGGCAGACACTCCGCTCGCTACCGGTTCCGTCTGATAACCGCAGGCAACGCCATTCCAATACTCCTTGTAACCGATATCTTCAACGTGCGGTTCCAGCGCCAGGGCAGACTCCAGCCGCTGGGACACCTGACGCTCGACCTGATCCAGTTCAGCCGGCAATAGCCCCTCCCCTGTCAGCATATCGGCGTAGATGCGGTTAATCGCTGGACGGTCGGCTATCTGACGGTACATCAGCGGCTGGGTAAAAGCGGGTTCATCACCCTCATTATGGCCATGGCGGCGGTAGCAGATCAGCTCCAGCACCACATCAGAACCAAAGGTCTGGCGGTACTCCAACGCCAGCCGCACAGCGTGCAGCGCAGCCTCGGGCAGTTCGCCCTGCACATGGAAAATCGGACAGGACAACATTTTGGCCACATCGGTGGCATAACGGGTCGAGCGCGCATCCCTGGGCAAGGTAGTGAAGCCGATCTGGTTGTTTAGCACAACGTGCAGCGTCCCCCCCGTGCCATAGCCATCCAACCGGGACATGTTAAGCACTTCCATGACACTGCCCTGCCCTGCGAAAGCCGCGTCGCCGTGAATCAAAAGCGGCAGGACCTGTCTGGCCCCATCACTGCTGCAGCGTTCCTGGCGCGCCCGGCATTTACCCTCCACGACAGCATTGACCGCCTCCAGATGACTGGGATTGGGAGCCATGGTCAGGTGCACGCTGCCGCTGGGGACAATTACATCCGACGAATGCCCCATATGGTATTTGACATCGCCGTCCCCAACGAAACCGAACGAAAGGCTGTCGCGGAACTCGGCAAAAATATTCTCACAAGGCTTGCCCATGGTATTGGCCAGCACATTCAGGCGCCCGCGATGGGACATTCCCAGCACCACATCGCTGATACCTGCCGCCGGACAGTCACGCACGACGGCATCCAGCACCGCTATCAGCACCTCGCCCCCCTCCAGGGAAAAGCGTTTCTGCCCGACAAAACGGCGGTGCAGAAACGATTCAAACAGGGTCGCCTCATGGAGTTTCTTGAGTATATTAAGTTTTTCATCTGAAGAAAAAACCGGGTTGTTGCGACAGGGTTCCATCCGGTCGATCAGCCACTGGCGCAGATCCGGCTCCTGGATGTGCATGAACTCGACACCAATCCCGCGGCAGTAGGTTTCTCGAAGAGTGGCGATAATCTCACGCAGGGTGGCATCAGGTTTGAAGAAGCGGCGCGAGGTGAAGACCTTGTCCAGGTCGGACTCATCCAGACCAAAGGCGGAAAGTTCCAAGAGCGGATGGCTGAGCTGACAGGGAGAAAGCGGGTCGGTGCAGGCCAGCAGGTGCCCGACCGAACGATAACGGTAGATCAGGGACTGGACAGCGGAATGTTTCAAGACCGAGGCCTGGTCAACGGCCAGGTCGCTACGTTCTGTTCCCGGTTCGCCCAGTTCATAGCCGCTGAAAAAAAGGCGCCATTCCTGCGGAAGCGCCGTGGGATCGGCACACCAGGTCCGGTAAAGGGCTTCCAGCCATTCTCCGGAAAGATTGCCGAGGAAACTGTTGTTAATTACCGCATCCATGCCTTACCCGCCATTTTCACCGTTTATTTGATGAACCGACGCCAGATTATCACAAAAAGAAGCGGTCGCACGCAAAAAACCTTGCATGAATGTGTGGGGAAATATTCATCGGAGCGCGGCTGATATGATGAACGGGACAGGCCGCACCTTGCCTGTCCCGCGTTTTCAGAATGGATTCGTGTTTCAGGTGCCGGCAGCCAGCTGCACCTCACAGGCCGCCAGGCGCAGCTCTAAGGTCATTCTCCTCTTTCCAGCGCTCAGTCACATCCCGCATGATTGAGTCAGCTCAAAAAAATGCTGCCACAAAAATTCTCGGCAGCAATGCTTTTTCTCAATCCTTGATTGGCTTCAAGACAACAGATATTATGGGGTGCAGACAATCCATGGGGATGAATCATCTGGATAGAAATTCAATTGAAACGAGACGGTAACTGGAGACAACAGCGTGAGCGTCATTTTAAAGCATATCCATGTAGCCTGTGCCATCATCGAGCGTGACGGACTGCTGCTTGCCTCCCAGCGCGGCAGCGCCATGAGTCTGCCGCTGAAATGGGAGTTCCCCGGCGGCAAGATCGATCCGGGCGAAACACCGCAGGAGTGCCTGCTGCGGGAACTGATGGAGGAAATGAGTCTTTCGGTTGCTATTCAAAAAGATCTGCCCCCCAGCACACACCATTACCCGACCTTTACCGTAACGCTTTATCCGTTTGTCTGTTCGATCGCGGCGGGAGAGATTGTCCTGCACGAACACGCGGACATTGCCTGGCTGGCGCCGGATGAACTGGGCTCCCTGGACTGGGCCGAGGCAGACTGGCCGGTGATCGAGTCGCTATTTCCCGCAGCAGCTTCCGGGAAAGCGCGGCACCCCCATCTTCTGCAGAATATTGAACATGGGACAGAACTGAGTGAAACCGGACTGGAACAGATTCAGGCCGACGAAGCCGGTAAACCAGAGCCAGTTTGGTGAATGGAAATGGGCCAGCAGCAGCGAAATCATGATGAATGATCCCGCTATGATCCTGACGATGCGTTCGATATAGAATTCTTCTTTCATGGGTACGACTCCTTTTAGTGCCGAATAAGCATCTCGGCTATTTTTCCGGTCACCTCTCCGGTGATCACTGGACAGAACGACTTTTCGTTGTTGGCCCGAATGGTCTTGCAGCAGGTCACGCCATATTTTTCCTTGAACCAGCTGTGCAGATCGCCGGTCAGCTTGAGGATCTTTTTCTTGTCTTCCCTGAGTACCAGGCCCAGGCCAACCGTGCCGGCGGAAACTGCACCGCAAATGCAGCCCGAGGCTGAACCGGCCCCGAACCCGCTGGCGATCTGCACGGTCTCCTCCGGCAGGTCGGGGCGAAAATGCTTGCATAGAATTGCCAGCACGGACTCGGCGCAGTGATACTTGCCGGAGCGGTGCAACGCCTCTGCCTCAATCTGATATTCCCTGGCCAGTCTCATCGTCTCTTCTTTTGCCCCATCAGCTTTACTGAAAAACATCATGCAGTCTCCTCTTTATTTCCTGGATTTCGGTGTTCCTTCCAGTTTTGCACCAGATAATACAGTATCGGGATTGTTACCCGTGACAATGTTGTCGAGGCGATTTCCCCGCACATCATGGCAATGGCCAGCCCCTGGAAGATCGGGTCGAATACGATCACGAAGCTTCCCACCACCACAGCGGCTGCTGTCAACAGCATCGGGCGGAAACGGACGGCACCGGCCTCGATGATGGCCTCGTCCAGCGCCATCCCCTCGCGGCGCTTCATCTCGGCAAAGTCGATCAGTATGATTGAATTGCGGACGATGATGCCGGCCAGGGCGATGAAACCGATCATGGAAGTGGCCGTAAAGAACGCCCCGACCAGGGCGTGCCCCGGCAGGATGCCGATCAGGGTCAGCGGAATGGGGGCCATGATCACCAGCGGCGTGGTGAAATCCCTGAACCAGGCCACCACCAGGATGTAGATCAGCACCATCACCGCCCCGAAGGCCATTCCCAGGTCACGGAAGACCTCATAGGTAATATGCCACTCACCGTCCCACTTCATGCCCATCTTCTCTTCGCTCCAGGGCTGGCGGGAAGCCAGCACCTCGATTTTAGAACCGTCCGGGGTCGGCAGGTCGGCGATTTCCTTCTGCATCTTGAGGATGGCGTAGACCGGCGCCTCGATTTCTCCAGCCACATCGCCAATCACATAAACCACGTTTTTCAGGTTTTTACGGTACAGCGTCTTGTCCTCACTGGCAGCCACAGGCCGCACCAGCTGGGAAACCGGCAGATTACCGCGGGGGCCGGCCACATAGACCGACTCCAGAGACGCCAGGGAACTGCGCTGCGACAACGGCAGGCGCAGGTTAATGGTGACGGGCTCCTTCTCCCGGGGCAGATGCAGCAGTCCGACATTCTGCCCTCCCAGGGCGATGGCCAGGGTCCTGGCCACATCTTCCACGGCGATTCCGGCCAGGGCGGCTTTCTCGCTGTCAACGGCAAAGGAGACTTTGCGCTGCTCGTCTTCGCGGTACCAGTCCACATCCACCACCCCGGCGGTTTTTGCCAGAATCGACTTGACCCTGGCAGCAACAGTGCTTCGGGCGGAATCATCGGGACCGTAGATCTCGGCCACCAGCGTGGAGAGCACCGGCGGACCGGGCGGGATCTCGGCCACCTTGACCCGCGCGCCGTATCTGTCGGCAACCGCCTTGACTAACGGACGGATCCGCTTGGCAATGGCATGGGACTGGTCCGAACGATCTTCCTTATGCAGCAGATTGACCTGTATGTCGGCCAGATGAGGCCCCTTGCGCAGGTAGTAATGGCGCACTAGGCCGTTGAAATTGAAAGGGGCGCTGGTGCCGATGTACATCTGGAAATCGGTCACTTCCGGCACCGTGCGCAGGGCATCGCCCATCTCGCGGGTGATACGGGCGGTCTGCTCCAGTGGGGTGCCGTCCGGAGCGTCAATGATCACCTGCAGTTCGTTCTTGTTGTCGAACGGCAGCATCTTGACCGTGACCGCCTTGAAATAGATCAGGGAACAGGAGAGCAAGAGCAGCACCACCACCCCGCTCAGGAAGCCGTAGCGCAGCTTTTTCTCATGAATCAGACGCCCCATCCACTTGCGGTAGAAGGCCGTCAGCCGCGAATCTTCCGGTGCGGCCGTTGTACCATGGTGCGATTCTCCTTTCATGAAGCGAAAGGCAAAATAGGGGGTAACGATGAAAGCGATCAGCATGGAGAAGAGCATGGCCATGCTGGCCCCCACCGGGATCGGTCGCATGTAGGGGCCCATCAGCCCCCCCACGAAGCCCATGGGCAGGATCGAGGCGATCACGGCAAAGGTGGCCAGCACCGTGGGGTTGCCGATCTCGTCCACCGCCTGGATGGCGGCGTCCAGCGGTTTCATGACGGTGGTGGTAAAGTAGCGGTGGATATTTTCGACCACGACGATGGCATCATCCACCAGAATGCCAATGGAGAAGATCAGGGCAAAAAGTGTGATCCGGTTGAGGGTGTAGCCGATCAGGTAGAAGATCAGGATGGTCAGCGCCAGGGTGACCGGAATGGCGATGGCAGCCACTGCGCCGGCACGCCACCCCATGAACAGGGCGATCAGGATGGTCACCGAGATGGCCGCCAGAAACATGTGGAACAGCAGCTCGTTATTCTTCTCCTTGGCCGTCTCGCCGTAGTTGCGGGTGACCGTGACCTGCACGTCCGACGGAATCAGCTTGCCCTTGAGGGCTTCCACCTTCCTGACCAGATCTTCGGATACCCAGGTAGCGTTGGCGCCCTTGCGCTTGGCAACGGAAATGGTGACTGCGGCATAATCTTCTCTGGCGCTGCCGCTGATATTTTTGGCGTGAGCTCCCGGTCCCAGCCCCATGAAGACATAGTTGTCCGGCTCAGCGCTTCCGTCGGTAATCTGGGCCACATCGGACAGATAGACCGGCTTGCCCTGATGCACCCCCACCACCAGACGTTTGACAGACTCGCCGCTTTCCAGAAAACCACCGGTTTCCACCAGCAGCTCCCGGTTGCCACTGGAGAAGGTCCCCGACGGGAGGTTTGCGTTGCCTTTCTGCAAGGCTGCGGCAACCTGCAGGGGGGCAAGTCCATAACCGGCCAGCCGGCCTGCATCCAGCGCCACCCGCACCTGGCGGGCCATGCCCCCCTTGATCTCGACCTCGGCCGTATTTTCACTTTTGCGCAGCTCATCAGCCAGTTCCAGGGCCAGCTTCCGCAGGGTGCCGTGGTCATAGCGCTGGGACCAGAGCGTCAGGGCCAGAATGGGAACATCATCTATGGATTTGGGCACCACCAGCGGTTCGCCAGCGCCGGCAGGCAGCAGGCCGCGGTTGCTCATGACCTTGTTGTAGAGCTTGACCAGCGAATCTTCCATCGGCTGACCGACCAGATAACGGACGGTAATGATTCCCAGGCCGGGGCGGCTCATGGAGTAGAGGTACTCGACCCCCTTGATCTCCCACAGTTTGGCCTCGAACGGCTTGACAACCCGCTCCTGAACCTCCTGGGGGGACGAACCGGGCATGGGCAGATAGATATCCACCATGGGCACCACGATCTGGGGCTCCTCTTCACGGGGAGTCATCTTGACCGCGAACAGCCCCAGCAGCAGGGAGGCCCCGACGATCAACGGCGTCAGCTTAGAATTGATAAAGGCGCGGGCAATTTTACCGGCAAAACCGAGTTTATGCATGGTGTATAGGCTCCAGAGGGGTAAAACTGATCAGCGCCCGAAGGTGCCGGTTTTGATCTCGACCAGGGTGCCGTTCCGGAATGTCAGGTAATGGACCAAGGTATGTGGACCCTGGTTGTAGGTCCACTCTTCAACCTCGACGTAGCGAACCCGGCCCTTGCCGGTTTCTTCGCTGTCAGTCCATCTGACCTTGTTGGTGGGAGGATCGCATTTGACCACGACCTCTGACATGGAATCGCCGCTGGATACGATGCTGCCATTGGGGCAGCGAAAATTGTCGGCAAAGGCGCCGGAAACCGGAAAGAGTAGAACAGAGACCGCCACAAGTATCAGTTTCATCATTCCACCTTCACCCCTTCGCTGACCTTTTCCGCTCCCGAAACCACCACCCGTTCGCCTTCTGACAGACCGGAGAGGATCTCCAGCCGCTCACCCAGCTGTTTGCCGATCTTGACCAGTCGCATGCGGGCGATGCTATCCTTATCCAGGACCCAGACCGAGGTCAGGGCGCCCCGTTCGACAAGCGCTTTCCTTGGGACCATGATACCGCTGACGCCCGTTCCCGAAGAAACAGCACCCCGCCCGAACATACCTGATCTAAGCCCCTTCCGACTGAGAGGGATCTTGGCGGTAAAGGTGCGGCTGACAGGGTCGGAGGCGGGGACAATCTCGGCGATCTGCGCTGCAAAGGTGGCGTTGACCGCATCCAGGGTCACCTGCACCGCCGTGCCCGGCTTGACCCTGCTTGCCATGGAGTCCGGAATGGCCAGTTCCAGCAGGTAGCGCCCCTCGTCTTCGATAGTAAAAATGGGCTGGGCAGGAAATACCGTGGCCCCGAGATCCGCCTGTTTTGCGGTGATTATTCCGGAGATGGGGGCCACGATCCTGGTGTAGTCCGCCATGACTCCGGCTGCCCGCGAGCTCTCCTGGGCCTGCTTCAGCCTGGCTTCGGCCCGGGCTAGCCCTTGGGAGGCAAGCTCCTTCTCGGTCTGTTTAACATCAAACTCCTGACGGGTGACGGCCTGTTCGTTGAAGAGTTTATGGTAGCGCTCAAAGGTCGTGTCGGCCAGACGCTTGCTGGCAGCGGCCTCGTCAACTCCGCGCCGGGCTTCGTCAATGCCGGCCACAGCCAGAGCTGCCTTGGCCTGGTTCTCCTGGGCATCCAGGCGGGCCAGCAGCTGCCCCTTGCGCACCCGGTCACCTTCCCGGACATTCAGCACATTGACGGTTCCGGGAATCCGGGCCGAAACCACTGCACTGGTGGCGGCCCGCACCGTACCGACTACTTCAACCGTTTCGGAGACCGAATCCGATTTCACGATTTCGGTAGCAACGCCTTTGACAACCGTCACAGGTCCAGCAGCTTTTGGTCCCGCTTCATGACCTTTGCCGCCACAACCGGCCAGGGAGAATCCCGCAACAGCTGCCAACAGGAGTAAGCCGCACAGCTTGGACGTATTTCCGTGTCCCCATATCCCTACGATTAATCTATCGATCAGCATCATTTCAGCATCTCCTCCAGAAATACTCCTGACATATGATACACCTGTCCGCCTGCCAGGCTGTAGCCGGCTTCAGTTGCCGTCAGACTGGCCCTGGCCTGGTTCAGAGTGGTTTGCGCATCCAGCAGTTCCAGCATGGTTGCCAGTGAATTTTCAAAACGCCTGGAGAGCAGACGCACCGTTTCCTCGGCATCCAGGACGGCGTGACGGGCCACCTCCAACCGCTTGCCCATCTCTTCCCGACGCAGCAGGCTCTCCTGAACCTGAAAGGCAACCGTTTTGTTGCCGCTATCATGCCTTTCGGCAGCCGCAGAGCGCTGTGCCGCGGCACGCTTCCGTTCATGGCCGCGCCTGAATCCATCGAAAAGCTGCCACTTGAGATTGACACCGGCCAGCCAGGAGTCATTGTCGTTGCCGAAAGGAACATCCCGGGAGTTCAGCTGATAACTGGCAAAGCCCTCCAGCGAGGGGAGGTAGGCGCTTCTGGCCAGGCCAACACCGGCATCGGCCTTCTCCACCTCACTACGAAAGCGCCGCAGATCGTTCCTTGTTTCCAGAGCTGTTCCGGTCAGACTCTCCCGGGTTGCCTTGACAGCAAAAACAGGAGCTTTGTCGGCCGGCTCGATCCGCGAACCGGGGGCACACCCGAGCAGTACTGCCAGCTGCATCTGGGCGATGACCAGATCGTTGTGGGCGGTGATCTGCTGCTGCTCCACCAGGGAAAGCTGCGTGCGGGCGCGCAGCTCATCCGATTTCAAGCCGGTACCGACTTCATTACGGACCCTGGCCAGCCGCATGCTCTCACGGGCTTCGCTCAGCGCCTTTTCGGAAACCGTGAGCTGTGCCTCGGCTTTTTGCACATCAAGATACAGACGGAACACCTCAAAAGCGACCTCCTGTCGGGCAGCGTCAAGATCAATCCCAGCTATGTCGGCCTCTTTAATCGCCATGGTGCGTGTCGGGGCTATGGAAGGGATGTAGAGCGGTATCTGCGCAGTTACGGCGCTCTTAAAATCCTGCTGGGCGGAGGGATGATTGAGTCGGTTAATCTGGAAATCATCCTGCCTGAAGCGCCCCTCATCGAGCTTCATCATGAAGGTCTGGGTGGGAGCATTGGAAGCAGTGAAGCTTTCCTCCAGGAAGAGGCGCGGATAGTAGCCGGATGTCGCGATCGAGATTCCCTGTTGAGCAGCGGAGGCGTCGAATGTTGCTGCCCGGACCCGGTTATTTTTCTCCAGCGCCATGACGATGCTGTCTTTGAGCGTCAACCGCAGAACTTCAGCCCGGACGGCACCAGCCGGAATGAGTAACAACAGTAAAAAAATTAAAACAGGCATCCATGCCTCCTAAACTTATTATGCCTTATATCATATATTCAATATTTCATATGTCAATACTTTTCAGAATATGCAGTGTATTTGTTTTTAAAGTGTATACAGCTGCCCACAAATGTCAATCCAATGACAGACCATCAACGTCAATCCAATGACACCAGCCAAATAGCTTAAACACTCCAAGCCTATTATCGTATCACCTTTCAGCAAACCGCACATCCAACCCTGATCAATGAAAAAAATTAAGCGTAAACAGCTAGATACAAAATTGATACTTGAAAGGCCGGGCAGACCTGTCTGCTGACCACAGAACCTTAAACACTTCACTAACCGGCCAATTAGCTGGCCTTATTATACATTCCAAAATATTAACATTTTATTGTTAAATCATTTAGCAACCCGATTTAAAGCACTTATACGCAATATATTAATTTATATATACATGGTCCGTATATTGCTTAACAAACGTTAGATAAGAATCGGAAACAGCACAAAATGACTCAGACCACCATGCAGATGGCTAAAAACAAGGCCGAAACTGCTCAAGCAGCCAATCATATGAAAGAGCTGGCTTGCAAGGGAACGGATTCAATGCACAAAACAGCGGCGGAAATGAACAGTTTCAGCAAAGCCGCCAACGAGTCAGTCGAACGGATAACGCCCCCGGGATGAGTATCGGAACAGATCGGTGAAGTAGTATCTCTCATCAGGGACATTGCCGACCAGGCCAACCTGCTGGCTCTGAATGTATCCATCGAAGCAGTAACCAGGGAAGTGTCATCCTGCTTCAACGACATCAAGGATTCAGCGGGAGAGCCTTTCCGCTATTGCCGGCGATCTCAAGACAAGGGTTGAGTGGTTCAAGCTGTAAAGGAACTGGCTGTTTTCCATTGCAACACAGAATAAAAGCGTGGTGCCGGGCTTCGCATTGCCCTTCAAATCAATTTATTTATATATCCGGCATTATACATAGACACAAAATCTCAACAGGAAAAGAGGTGAGCAAGCAGGAACGGAACGACACTCTGGACTTGGGCCGACTCCTGAGAGTAACAGCCGTCACACATGGCATTAACTGGCCACACCATCAAAGGAGATATCAATGAAAAATGTCACGAAACTCGCCGCAGTACTGCTTGCTGCGGGAATGGCGCTGCCCGGAACTGTACGGGCAGCTGATGATGACCTGATGAAAAAGATCGATCAGCTGTCCAAAGAACTGGAGCAGCTGAAGGGTCAGGTCAAGCAAAACGAGGAAAAAGCATCCAAGTCGGCAGAAAAATCCGCCCAGAAGTCAGACGCGAAAGAAATTGCCGATCTGAAGAGCCAGGTCAAGAGAATGGAAGATAAATCCATCGGTAAATGGCTGACTATCGGTGGAGATTACCGCTTCCGGGTTGACAGCCTGCACGGCCAGACCGTCGCATACACTAATGCCCCCGCCTTCATGGGTGCCCTGCAGAGCGATCCGGCATTTACGACATTTTTCGCTCAGAACCAGGGACTGCTCCGTTCCACTTCTTATGCTGCGGTCCAGGGTCTTACGCCAAATATCATGATGGGGAACCTGGTTGCATTTCTGATGTCACCGGCTGGTGGCAGCATGACCCAAGCAGCTGCTCTGGCCAAATTACAGCAACTTGGCGGCGGGGCATTTGTCCCGGCCTACAAACCGAAGAACGAAACTCTCTATACCAACAAGTTCGGCCTGGACCTGACAGCCAAGGCGCTACAAAATGTAACTGTCCATGCCAAACTGGACATGTACAAGACCTTCGGTTCCCAGAGCGATTCCCAGACCACCGGCAACTACTTTGCCGACCGTGTGGGCGTTTTTGATGGCACACTCAGCCATACCCCGTCCGACAGCCTGCTGAATGTAGACCGTGCCTATGCCACCTGGAGCAACATCGCCGAGCAGCCGCTCTGGTTCTCCGTCGGTCGCCGTCCCTCCACCAACGGGGCGCCAAGCAACCTGCGGCTCAACAACGATCGCCCCGGCAACGGCGGCACCCCGGCCCTGCTGGTGGATTACGCCTTTGACGGCATGACCATCGGCTATGCCCCCGATATCGACGCACTTCCGGGCGCCTACGCCAAGGTCTGCTACGGCCGTGGTTTTGACAGCGGCCTCAAGACACCGACCAACAGCATCAAAGATACCGACATGCTGGGAATCGGGGTTATTCCCTATGAAACCGATCCGCTGCGCATTTGGCTGCAATGGAACCGCGGCTTCAACATCTTTGACTTCCCGTCCATGAAGAATACGGCCGCCTTCGGCAGCACGGCTCCCTCGGTAAACCTTGGCGACATCGACTGGTACGGCGCCGGAGCCATGAGCACCCTCAAGAAAGTCGGCCCCGGCAACATCAACTTCTTCGCCGACTTCGGCCTGAGCGTCACGCATCCCAACAACACCGTCTCGGCCAATGCCGGTTTCCAGGGTCTCATGACCGGTGCCTTCCTGGCACCCGAGGCGCCGACCAGCAAGACCGGCTGGGCAACCTATGTCGGTGTGCGCTACGACCTTCCTTCCAAGACCAAACTAGGATTCGAATTCAACCATGGCTCCAGGGACTGGATCCCCTTCTCTCCGGCAGCTGATGACATGTGGACCGCCAAGGTCGGTACCCGCGGCAATGTCTATGAGCCCTACATCATCCAGGAACTGAATCTCAAACCGCTCTCCTCCTACTTTGCCAAGGCTTTCTTCAAGCTTGGCTACCAGTACTATGATTTTGAGTACTCCGGCAGCAACAACTGGGTCGGCGCCTCCAAGAAAATCTCTGATGTCACGTCAAGCGACATGCTGCTGATGGCGCCAATGAAAGAAGCCCACGATGTGTACGGCACGTTTGAAGTAAAATTTTAAGCTGTCAACGGTGAGCCTGGCGGCAGATTGGAATAAGCTCCGCCAGGCAATATCAAACGAGAAAGGAACCCGATCATGAAAAAAACAGTATCAATTATCGTTATGGCCGTCCTAATGATGGTCTCCATTGTTGCACTATCACGCACAGCCCAGGCAGATGAAGGCAAAATGGTTGGCACAATCTCAAAACTGGAAATGTCAGCCGACAAAAAAACTGCAACGGTCGTGCTGAAAGATTCAAAGAGCGGCGAGGATGTTACGATCATCATTACAGATGATCTGACCCTTGATAAATTCAATGACAAGCGCATCGTAGAGGGAGATGAAATCCGTTGCAAATTTGAAAAAGAGGGCGGCAAGAATTCAAGCAAGATGTTCAAGAAGACTGCCGGCTGTTAGATGACGATCTGATACAAACCAAATGGCAACATAGAGAAAAAAGTGCCTGAAATTGGGCACGTTTTTAAAGGAACAAGACATTCAAATAGCCATATAAACATATCCAGAAGCTTCGGCAGTACAATTTACATGCAGACCATGTGTACAAAGGAGTCGGAAAATGATCAAGAAAATTGCTGTACTGACACTGTTGGCAAGCACGGCAGCGGTTATTGGAACTTTTGCAGCTGAACACCCCGGCAAGGAATATATCCTCAAGAATGGCTATCAGGGACCGAAGACCTGCGAGGTCTGTCATCCCGGCAAGGCCAGGGAGTTTATCGGGACTGTCCATTGGACCCATGCTTCCAAGGTTGACAATGTGGATGGTGTCAAACCGAATGAAGTGTACGGGATGAGAAATCGCAACTACACCATGTGCAACGGCAATGACATCGTCAACAACCTGAAGGAAATCCCCGCCAACGATAAAGGGAAAACAAAATTTTCCGGATGCAACAGCTGTCACCCCGGTGATCACGCCAGTGACGTGGGCAGCAGCGGACCTGCGGCTGAGGCTGCCATTGACTGCCTGCTCTGTCATTCGGTGAAATACGATTTCAGCAAGCGCAAACCGATAAAACTCAAAGACGGCTCGGTCATCATTGGGCAGGACAGAAGTGTTGTAGCTGCAACCAATCTTGGCAGGCCGTCAAACAAGACCTGTATGACCTGCCATGAGGCCGCCGGCGGCGGCGTATTAATCAAGCGCGGTTTTGCCATGACAGCCAGCGCGGACGTGCATGCTGCCAAAAAAATGGTCTGCATCGATTGCCATGTGGTCAAGAACCATAAAATGCCCACCGGCTTTGATCCCAACAACTGGGCCCACGACGGTCTGCGGGTTTCCTGTGCCGGCCAGTGCCACACCGAAAAACCTCACAAAGACGCGGCAATAGACAATCACACATCAAAAATCGCCTGCCAGACCTGCCATATCCCCAAAACAGGTGGTGCAACGGCCAAGGATTTCACTAAATGGACAAAGCTGGATAACGGTTTTTATGAGCCATCAACCCTCAAGAAGGAAGTCAATGAAACTACTCCGGCTTATGCCTGGTACAACCTGACGGTCGCCAATCGACCGGAATTCATCGGACCGAAAGGGAGCAGAAACGACGGGAAGAGCAAGATCTATCCGTTCAAGGTTTTTCAGGGCAAAGCCTTCTTCAACAAGAAGAATGGCGAACTGCTCTCAATGGATTTTGCACAACCATCAGCAAATGGGAACACACTGGCTGGTGTGGCCTCGGCCACAAAAATTCTCGGCATCAAGGATTACGAACCGGTACCGGGCTGGCAGACCATTTACTTTGGCAGCAACCACCAGGTCGCTCCCAAGAAAAATACCCTCTCCTGTACCAGCTGCCATGCCCCCAATGGCGTCCTCAATTTCAAGGGACTGGGCTACAGCGATGCAGAAATCAGCAAGCTGACCAATCCCGAAATTTATTTCCAGCGGCTGCTCGAAAAACAGGAAGAATGGTAGCTTATCCGCAAGCAAGAGATCATCAGTTTTAATGGCAAGCATTCTCCGACAGATGGGGGATGCTTGCCTCTGTTTAAAACAATCCCGCCACACTTCATGTAAATCCAACGCGAAAGCTGCAATATCTGCAGTGCGGACTTATCTGATCCCCAACAAGACTTTTTTCTGATTCAACATTAAAGTGCTGCCGCGGTTATCTACCACTACTGCCAGCCAGACAAGGTCGCACTATGACTACAAACTCTGCTGCAGGCCCGATTAATCAGTACAGCAGCTGAATCACATGCCATTCCCCCCACCGTTTAGTTTTCCCACATCGATATTCACATTGCAGATGTGATCCAATAGAATCGCCATTTATAGATTGCAAAACAAGAAACTACAGGGTAAAAAACACAACTATCTATAATTCCTCACAAAATTAGGACAACCTCATGACAATACGCTTAAAACTCATTGCCAACATGGCGCTTATGGCAGTCGGAATAATCATCATAGCCGGATTCAGCCTTTCGGGGATGCGGTTCGTCCAGGGCAAGCTGCATGTGCTCACCGAGAAGTCAACCCCCTACCAGTTGAAAACCATTGCACTACAGCGCACCCTTCAGGAGCATATCTCCAATCTCCTCAAAGTCACATCGGCAAACAGCGCGGCAGAGCACGCCCAGTTCAGGGACGAAATCAATCAAAGCCTGGCCGAGGTGCGCAAGGTTTCCGAAGAGGTTGCAGCACTTAAAGGAGAATCGGACAGTAATCACAAGCTGCAAGAACTGGAAAAGATCACGGCCGATATCGTGACAACCGTGGGCGAGCGCATCAAGGCCGAAGCGGACGGCAAGGCGGCTGACAAACTGATGGATGAGCGACTGCAGAAGGTTGATACAAGCCTGGCCAAGATCGCCGCCACGATGAAAACCTCGCAGAAGAAAACCGTCGGCGAACTGTCATCGACCAACGATAACGTCAAGCGGGGCTCAGTGAAAAACACCCTGACCCAGGGCGTGGTGAGCGGCCTCAGCGACACGCGCCTGGCGATCCTCGAAATTTCCAATGCCGACCAGAAGGCATCCCTGGATGCAGCTGCAACCCACTTCACTTCCGCTGCCCAGTCGGTAACCAAAAGCCTCTTCATGCGCACGGAGAAAAACAACCCCATCGGCAAGGACATATCCGCGACCATGGCCGATGTTGCCCGGTCGGTGACCGGCAGCGGCGGCATACTGGAAAGCAAAACCGCCATCCTTTCCAAGGCGGATGATTCCGTCAGGTCGAAGCTGACCCAGGATGTCAATTCCACCCTGCAGAAGATCGGCAGGCTGAGCGGCACGGTCTCTGAGTTCGGTGCCAAGGTGAATGAAGGAGCCAGGGAAGAGGGCAAAAAATTCGATAAGTCGCTGGAAAATTCGGTCATGCTGAGTGACCACCTTGCCAACAACTCGGATCTGATTGCCTATGGCTCTGACATCCGCGCCCTGATCAAGGCCTTTTTCAGCGCCAGGACCTCGGCTGAACTGACCGCCCTCAAAGGCAAGGCCAGCGCTGTCTTTACCAGGGTGCACAACCTGCTGAGCACCAAGATGAAGAACGTGGAAGGCTCCGGTGCGGTTGCCGCGTCATTGAACGAGGTCCGCCTGACACTTCTGGCCGATGGCGGAGCGGTGGACAAACTCCAGAAAATCATTCAGGTCAACCAGCAGCTGCAGGATTTAAATGCCAAGCTCAAGGCCATGGTTGTCGAGCAACGCAAAGAAGGTGAGGCCGGCATGACCACGGCCCGGGTCGAGCAGGAAAATGCCGTCAAATCGGTCAACAAGGTCTTCCGCTCCAGCATCGTCGGTGTTTCCATCATCGGCCTGGCAGTGCTCATTATCGGCGTGATTTTCAGCGTATTCATGGGACGCTCCATCACCAAACCGATCGGCGAACTTGCCCTGTTGGCCGAGCGCTTCGGCAACGGCGATTTCAGCAGCAACATGGATGCTTCCCGCAAGGACGAGTTCGGACAACTGGCCGGCCACTTCAACAATGCTTCCGCGCGGATGCGGGAGATCGTCAGCGACTTTGCCACGGCCATCACCCAGCTCAGGATCAGTTCGAACAAACTCAACACCACAGCGGAACGGCTCCGCTCCGGGGCCCATCAACAGGCTTCCCAGGCGGCCCAGTCAGCCACAGCCCTGGAAGAGATGTCCATGACCATCAACGAGGTCGCCCGGCATGCCGGTCAGGCCGCTCAAGCCACCAAAGAGTCCTCCACCGTTGCCGCCCAGGGCAATGCTACTGTCAGCGAAGCGGTTGACAGCATGATCCAGATCGCCTCGTCGGTTGCCGCCACCGCTGGAAAAATTCAAAAGCTGGGTAACAGTTCCGAGAAGATCGGCAGTATCGTCGAGGTCATCAACGACATTGCCGATCAGACCAACCTGCTGGCGCTGAACGCCGCCATCGAAGCGGCCCGGGCAGGAGAGTTCGGCATGGGTTTTGCCGTGGTCGCCAACGAAGTCAGGAATCTGGCGTCGCGGACCATGGCTGCAACCCATGAAATCGCAGCCATGGTCAAGGAAATCCAGGAAGACACCGGCAGCTCGATCCGAACCATGGCATCGGGCAAGGTGCTGGTGGACAATGGTGTTGAGCAGGCCCAGCGCGCCCGTGGCGCCCTGGAATCGATTGTTGCTGCATCCAACAGCGGCGCCGCGATGGTGGTGCAGATCGCGACGGCTGCGGAAGAGCAGTCGGTGGTTGTTTCGGAGATCTCCTCCGGTGTCGAACACATGGCGGATCTGACAAAAGTTGCCGACCAGGACAGCGAGCATATCAGCGCCGAGGCCCGGGAACTGTCGCGTATTGCCGAAGAACTGGGACACAAGGCCGAGTGGTTTAAATTTTAGTCTCTGCGGGGCCGGTTTTCCGCAGGATATTCCATACAAAGAGACCCCGTTGCTCCTGCAGCGGGGTCTCTTTGTATTGCGGCATAAAAATTGCTCAAACCATTCCGTAATTATTTCAGACAACTCCTTTGACTTCTAAAACACGACTCAAACCAACCCTCAAAATCGTCTGATACTCACTCATTAAACGCGTTCAGACCGCGTTCAGGGAACAGCACCCAAAAGGGCACTTTTTTGCAGCTATGACAAAAATTGTCAATCCGTACCGATAATAATCTAATTTGGGGGAGAACTTATGAAAAGGCTTTTCGGATTTTTGTTCATTTTTTTTCTGCAGTGTTCACCGATTCTGGCTGATCAGATCACTGTCGAAGGTGGAGGCGCTTCGACTTCTGCTGTTTTTATCCCTTTCCAGGAACCGTATGAAGAGACCACTGGCGATAAACTGGTCGTGACCATGAGCTCGCCGGTCAAGGGACTAATCGCTCTTGAACAGGGACGTGCCGATGTTGCTACAGCGGCTGTTCCGTTGAAGGACATGATCAAGGGCGCCGAGCAGCAGGGGATCAAGATCGACCCGGCCAGCCTGCATACGACGGTTGTTGGCCAGAACAAAACCCTGGTATTTGTCCATAAATCGAATCAGATCAAGTCACTGACGAAGCAGCAGTTGAAAGACATCTTCACCGGCAAGCTTACCAACTGGCAGGAAGTCGGCGGTGACGACCGACAGATTGTTGTCGTATGGGGAAAGGCCACGCCGGGCCAGAATGCCCAATTCACCCGGGAAATTCTGGATGGCCAGCAAGTAAGCGACAAGGTGCTGGCTGCCACTGATTATGCCAGTATCAGGGCGATGATTATGCAGCAGCCGGGCGCCATCGGCATTGATCCCCATGGTTTCAAGATGGGAGCGGTCAGAAGTCCGCAGTCACCGGCTCTGACCAGCACGATCATTGCGGTCACAAAAGGCGCTCCAAGCGGGAAGGTGAAGAAAATGCTCGACTTCATGAAAGCGACGATTGCCGATCTTGGCGGCAAATAATTAGCAGTTTGATGTCAAAATACCGTTGAAAAGGAGAATGCACAATGAAACGAAGAACCCTGATGATAGCGGTTTGTGCGCTGTTTAGCGGCATGGCGCCGCTGGCCCACGCCGAACTCAAGACCATAGGAACCGGTGCCAACATGGGCGTTGACATCACGAACTTCCCACCTGCCATGAAGGAGATCTATCCTAATTTCACAAAGAAATGCATAAAGTGCCACGGCATGGACAGAACCTTCGTAACCATACAGACCGGCATGACGCCGTCCGGCTCGGTCTTTGACAATGCCGCTGTCGATGCCTACGGTGCAAAGATGCTGCGCAAGCCCGATGCCGACATGACCAAGGCAGAGGTAAAGAGTTTTGTTCAACTGATGAAGTACATGCTTGAAGAAGCGGCGAAATAACCACTCAAGTACCGAGGAGGCTGGAATGAGGACCTGTAAAAACTGCCTGGCAATAGCATTATCCTTGCTTGCCTTTGCAGTACTCTACGGCTGCGGCGGCGGCACAAGCGGTAACAGCGGTGTTACGGTTTCAAAACTGGAAGAATCAACTACCTGTCTGGGGTGCCATGCAACGGTTGTATCCCCCGGCACCGGCAAATCTATCGGTGACGAATGGAAGCTTTCCGTCCATAACTCCAAGAATGGAGCTGGCTGTGCCGACTGTCACGAACCAAAGTCAGGTCATCCCAACTCCTGTAGTGGCTGTCACAATGGCCCGGGAGTGCCCCTTCAGGATGAAGTCGTCCGCAACCCGGACAGCGCCGGAAAATGCGACAAGTGCCATGGCCGCGGCAAAGCCAACGAACTCCCTCGCAACCATTATTACGAAGCCAAGTACGATGCGCTTCCTGCGACCAAGGCAACCTGGGACAATATGAGCACCGTTTCCTGGGTAACCAGCAAGTCCAGCAAAAACTGCATGTGGTGCCACAACCCCCACGATACGACCATAACCCAGCAGCACAAGGATTGGGCCGAGTCCGGCCATGGCGACATCAACGGCGAAGCCTGGCGGCACTATGATTTCAAGGCACGCAACCGCGCAACCACCGGAGCCAGTCCAGCCACGTCCGTGGCTTCGGACTGTATCCGCTGCCACTCCACCACCGGTTACATCAACTACATCACCAGCGGTTTCCGCAACATATCGTCCTGGGCCGATCCCAGCGGACTGGATCGCGGCAAGCAAAGCCTGTACTGCAATGCCTGCCACGAAGACGGTTCCGGCCGCAGCTACGGCTACCGTGTGAGGAACGTACCTGCCATCACCGGTTTCTACAACTATTCAGTCAAGCAGCCGACGACCAAGAACAATCTGATTTCAGTGGCTCTCAAGCGCCTGCTGGTGTCGTACAGCTATCCCAGTGTCGGCGACTCCAATATCTGCATGGCCTGCCACGTGGGGCGTGAAAACGGTGACACTCTCAAGGCGATTGAAGCACAGGTCAGCAGCAAATTGACCTTTGCCGGCTACACCTCGTACTACCGCAACCTGGGTTTTGTCAACTCGCACTACCTCACGGCCGGCGCCACCGTCTTCAAAGCCAGCGGCTACGAATACTCCGGCATTGACTACGACAGCAACATTGACCGAAACACCAATGCCCATTACATGCACGACCAGATTGGTCGCTTGAACGTCAACAACACCGGCACCAGCGGTCCCTGTGTCAGCTGCCATCTCAAACCGGGCCGTCACACCCTCAAACCATTCAGCCGGGACGCCAACGGTAATTTTACGACGCTGGTCAGCCCGGTCTGCGCCAACTGCCACGACAGTGCCAATCCGATGAGCGTCGCCATAGCCAACAGTGAACGGGCCGCCCTGAACTCGGCCTTGGCTGCCCTGAACGGCATGCTGGTTCAAAATGGAATTTTCTATGCGAATTCAAATCCATACTTTTTTAAGTCTGCCGGCAACACGGCGAGCAGCAATGGCTTCACCCGTTGGCGCAAGATAGAAACCATGGGAGCGGCCTTCAACTATAACCTGCTGGCCCACGACCCGGGCGCCTTTGCCCATAACCGGCTGTACGTCAAGCGCCTGATCCACGATTCTATCGACTGGCTCTACACCGGCAGCAAGCTGGCCTTCGGCAACAACGGCACCTTCAAGACTGCCGGCAATGTGGAGGCGGCCATCAATGCGCTCCCGACCAGTGCCGGCTTTACGGCGCAGGACAAGGTGGATGCCATCACGTATCTTCTCGGCGGTCCGGGAGGCATCAGACCATAGTTTCTTTTCGGGAGAGGAGACATCCTCTCCCGCTTCATTAGCAGAATATTTTTAGGAGGTTGAATTATGTCCATCAGAAAGTCATCGCTCATCGGTGCCGTTTTTGCCAGTTCCCTGATAATGCCGATGCTGTATGCCGGAAGCGCCCAGGCCATCCCGGCCTTCACCCGCCAGCACAAGACCGAATGTTTCACCTGCCATACCGTCTTTCCCGAGTTGACCGAACAGGGCGAGAACTTCAAGAAGAACAGCTATGTCTGGCTTGAAACCAAGGGGGACAAAAAGGAAGCAAAGAAGGACGAGAAAAAGGATGGCAAAAAGGGGCTGAACGATAAAGAATACCTAATCCTGTCCAGCCTGCCAGAATATGTGCCGCTTTCCATCTCCGGTGCCTTCAATGGATCCTACAACGACAAACGCCCGGATGACGGTAACAGGTTTGATCTTGTAACCCGGTATGTCAGGCTGCAGGCGGCCGGCAGCATGAACGACAAGCTCGGTTTCTGGCTGAGCTACAACCTCTATACCGAGGGGCCATTCGGCGGGAGCACCACCAATTCTGCTCTTAACGGCAATGTCCCGTCAAACAACACACCTGACCTGAGTGATGCCTATGTACAGGCACGGCATGTTTTTGATTCACCGGTGAATTTCAAGGTTGGTCGCATCCGTCCTTCATTGTCGCTCTGGAAAGGCACCAACCGAACTTCTGTCACGGAAATGGCCACCACCTTTTACCGGGTTGGCGATTCACTCTATTTCACCGATGCCGCGGCTGAAGGGGTGGAGCTGAATACAATCGTCAATGGCAAAATATTTCTGGCCGGCGGTGCTGTTAAGCGCAAAAACCAGAAAAACCTGGAAGGGTTCGGCAGTGTGCAGGTCAAGATCGGCGGTGCTGACTTTGAGGGACGGGAAGCTCCGATCAATTTCGACAGTGAGAGTATCTTCGATTACCTCACCATGACACTTGGCGCCTACGGCTATGCCGGCAACAACAACGTCGGCCAATTCAAACAGCTCAACCACTATTACCGTTTCGGCGGTGAAAGCGATATCCGTTACCAGCGCTATCGCCTCAAGCTGGCCAGCGCCTTTGGTGAGGATGACAATGCCGTTGTGGATTCCGCCTTTGCCAAAGGGCCATACACCGGCCGCAATTCACGGGTATATGCAGCGGAAGGGCTCTACCTGATCGGTTCGCAGTTCATCCCCTCCTTCCGCTTCGAATACCAGGATGATGGCGCCACCATCACCCGTCGCTTCATCCCGACGCTGGCCTACGCTGCACTGCAGAATGCCAAGATGGTACTGGAATACAAGCACGAAGATTCGAATACATCCAGCAACGGCACCCTGAACCTCAGCCTGGTGGCCGCATTCTAAGCTCCGGCGCTGCGATAGCAACAATCATGGGGGGCCTTTTGGCCCCCTTTCAGTTTTTTGTGCCGTACCGTTTCACTCATTGCCGCAGCTGCAGGAACAACCGCACGAAATCCCCTTCGCCTTCTGGAAGGCCTCCCTCCCCTCCCGAATGGAGAGCCAGGCGATCAGCATGGCGCCAACGGCATCGAACCAGCCAATACCGGTCAGTTCATAGCCGCTACTGGCCGCCAGCAGAACCAGCGAAAGGTACAGACAGGCCCTGGAGCAAGCCGCATCAGCCAGTATGGCGGGAGAGGCGAGCGCCTTACCAACTCTCTCCTTGTGCCGGATCAGCAGCCACATGAAAGACATGGACGCCAGCGAGATGATCACCCCCCACAGGGTTGTTTCAGGTTTACGTCCGATAAACAGGTTCATCGCTGCGGAAACGGTCAGGCCTGCGGCCAGCAGATAGAAGGCGCTTCCGGTCACCCGCAATGAACTCTGTTCAAAACCGTCCCGCTGTTCGGAACCAATGCGGCTGATCCTCCTGATCATATGCCAGACCGCCACACCCGAGATCACCTCCACAAAAGAATCCGCCCCGAACCCGAACAGGGCCAGGGTCTCGTCCTCAATCCCAAACCATACCGAAACCAGCCCCTCGGCAATGTTGTAAAAGATAGTCAGCACTGCCAGCAGATTCGCCTGCTTCCAGAGCTTCTGCTGGATGTCGCTACTGCCGGATATATTCATGTTTTCCTTCCATACGGCCTGCAATTCCAGGCTGTTGATATGATATCGCGAATCAGCAGCTGATATCAGTAACGTTCTACATTGACAGATGTGAAATGTCCAGATACTATATTCAAATAATTGAATATTCGATTCAGCAGCGACTGAGGTTTTAAATAAGGACGATGCTGGCGACAAATTGAACCATTTTTTTGTAACAGAGGTGAGAATATGAATGACATACTGATAATAATCGCAATCTTTGCCGGATGGGTTGTTCTGCAGAAATTCATCCTGCCGCGCCTTGGTGTCCAGACCTGAATGTCCAATAAATGTGACCTCGGGGACCGGGGTTCAGATAGTAAATCAAGCAGAAAAGACAACCACAAGCCGGGTAGTGAGTGAATCGAGCTGGCTGATGAATTAGATTTCTCCAAAATGCCACCTTGCAATCAGCTTGTATTGGATCAAAGAATCTGATACGTTGCCACCATGAGTGTGTTCATTAAACATAGTAGCTGCATCCGTTACATTACCCTCATGATCCCCTTGTTCCTGGTTTTTATGGGAATGAAGGTGCCGGATCTTTCACGACCGCACAAGCCTAGGCCGATGCGGGCGGCAGTCCTGGATAAAACACCCGTCCAGACGGTAATGCAATCTATCACGAAGATTGATATTGACCCGGTTATTACAAACCAGTTTGCTCTCGTATTTCTTGCTGCGGAAAAGTATTCCCCTGCCCCCCCCACATCTCACCCGTTCATCCCGTTCTTACCATTAAGCCCTTTATCCGCACGCGCCCCCCCAACGATTAACCACCAGGCATAATAGTTCAATACACTCAGAGTCACATGTCTTTGAATCGAGGCATCCGTATGCCTTTATTCTGCACTATCACATCAAAAGGAGTATCACCCATGCTGAAGCGCGTATCGTTTTACGTTGTTGCCCTGTTTTTTGTAGCTGTATTCTTGACTGCCGGTTGTGCAAAAAAGGAAGTTTTAAAGAGGGATGAGGGCATTTTGCCAACACAGGTTACAAAGCCAGTGGAACCCACGAAACGGAGTGCAGCGCCATCCAAGCAGGATACAGCCTTGACGGGCACGCAACCCACATCGCAGCCCGTCCCCAGCCAGCCGATTCAGAAGGCTTTATCCGCCTCACAACTTCAATCAGAGCTGAACAAAATCTATTTCGATTTTGATTCCGCTGACCTGTCTGAATCCGCCCGCGGCACGCTGACTAAAAATGCCGAAGTGCTTAAGAAGCAAAATTCCGCAAAAATACGCATCGAGGGCAACTGCGATGAACGTGGTTCGGCAGAGTACAACCTTGCTCTTGGTGAACGCCGGGCCAAATCGGCCCAACAGTACCTTATCAATCTGGGCGTGAAAGCTGATCGCCTTTCCATCATCAGCTATGGCAAGGAAAAGCCGGCCGTTCAGGGAAGCGATGAAGCTGCCAGGGCGAAAAACCGTCGGGATGAGTTCGTTGTCGTTACGCCATAGTTAAACAGATTCTGTAATCCTTCAGTATTTAAGGAGATTTGTTTATTGATGCGGAAGCAACAGACAAAACCTGTAACTTGCGGATTTACCTCCAAGGAACTATGAAGCCGGTTGTTTTAACGATTTTTTTCATAATTGGTCTTGCCTGGCCGGTAATGGCGTTTGACAAGAATCCCGCTCCCCTTCAATGGCAGCGAATTGAATTAGGGAGCGGGACCGACAAATACAGCTTCGCCGTCTACGCTAACAGACCGATTAACTCCAACATGAGCCGAATCAAGCACGTCGTTATCATCCAGCATGGCTTGCAACGCAACGGCCTTGATTATTTCAACGCCGGAATGAAGCTGATGGCTGCAAACGGCATAAACACGAATAAAACCCTGCTGATCGCCCCGAATTTCTTTGCAATCCCCGACGCAGGAAGGGACGACCTGCAAGGGATTCCGATCTGGAAGGTACTGGGCTGGCCAAGTGGCGAGGATGCTATTACCAACTCGCATAAAATAAGCTCGTTTCAGGTATTCGACGACCTGTTGACACTTGTGGCGGATAAAAACCATTTCCCATCCCTGGCAAGCATTGTGATAGCGGGACACTCAGATGGCGGTGCATTTGTCCAACGCTATGCCGCTCTAAACAAAATTCACAAAAAAATTCAATCTGCTGGTGTGGATCTACGCTATGTGGTTGCAAACTCCCCTTCATATCTTTACTTCACCAATGAAAGACCGAAAGGTCAGACCTTTGTCCCCTACGATATAAATGTCTGCCCGACCTACAATGATTACCGTTATGGCATGGACAAAATGGTTCATTATGGAGCCAACCGCACGGGACAGCAGATTTTCATGCGTTTTGCGCGTCGTAATGTAACTTACCTTCTTGGCTCGGAAGATATCGATCCAATTCACAGAATATTGGATAAATCATGCGGTGCTGAAGCCCAAGGTTCAAACCGCCTGAAACGGGGACTGGCGTATATCCGTTATGAACGCCATCTTGCCGACGACTTGATCATGCTCAAGCGGGAAGTCCATGAGGTCATGGGGGTGGGCCACAATTTCGAGGAAATGTTTGGATCTAAATGCGGCATCGCAGAGATTTTCGGTATATCGGAAGAAAAGATTCATACCGGAGCCGTGTGCAGGGATATCAACTTATAACAGAAGAAAAAGGATAGTTACGAGAACCGTATGAAACGAATCCTTGAAGTTGTCATTACTATTTTTATCATTGTTATAAACACAAATTGCTTTGCTGATTGTAACTGTCACGATTGGGTAAGAAGGGGTGGTTATTGCGTTGACTACATCAAGTCAAAAATTCCAATTTTCCCGACACCTAGTGATGTTACTGCAATCAAGTCTCTTAAAAACAAGGATATTAAAGATGTCGAGAAGGGCGATGTTGCCATATTCAACTTCGGTACCTATTGGCACGTTGCCTATGTTGAAAAAGTCCATCTGAATCTACAAGGCGACCCAACAGCCGTAGATGTGAGTGAAATGAATTTTGGCAGAAAAATTTCTTTTGAAGAATTTAAAAACAAATGGGGACCTGCCACTGAAAGCGAATGGAAACGGGCAATCTGTTGTGGCGTCACGGATACCTATGACCAGACAATCATGCGTAAAAACATAGAAATAAGTTCAATACAACAAATTTGGTCTTCAGAAACTTCTGCTTTTAAAAATTTCAAATCCTTAGCACGTTTCTCCACTCCGTGGGAATAGGACTATGACAAATTACCGTACTAATATTTACCGAATTGTCTCTCTGCTGCCTTTTGTCGCCGTCTGTTGCGGCTTCAGCTGGGGCTTGGGAAAATCCGACCCTTGCATCGAAGCCCGCACGACTCTCGGCACACTCGCAACTGTTTCTGATTCTTCTAAACGAACAAAATTGGAGCAGGCTATCCTCAAGGCGTGTCCGAATGGTGCCGCCGGACTTGTTATCAAGGCCCAACAGGCTGAGAGGATCTCAAAGTACGATGATGCAGTTACTCTCTACCGAGAGGCTCTGACAAAGGACAGTACCATTTCCGAAGCTCACGGTAATCTCGGATTGCTTTTGTATGAACGCGGTCTTGAACAAGAAGCCTCGGTTGAGTTGACCAGAGGGCTCATGGGACGATCCGACCCCCGCTACCACCGCGCCATAGCCAAAATAATGAGTAATGCATCCCTTCCCTCACTAGCTCTTTTCCACTATGACGAAGCGCTCAAAGCCTTTCCCGATGATGTTGGTACTCATGCCGGTCGTGCTGAGGCTTATGTTCGGCTTGGACAGTTCGACAAGGCGGAAAGCGAGTATGTTCAACTAAAGTCGTTAAAGCCCAAAGAATCAAAGTTTTGGCTTGGGCTTGCAAATGTCTACCGAAAGTCCGGTCGACTTAATCAGGCGGTTACAGAGTTGCAGTCATACCTTCGCGATAATTCAGCAGACAAAGAAGGACACCGTCTGTTGGCTGAAGTACTGATGGAAAAAGGAGAACATGAGGGAGCCCGTAAGGAGTACCTTCTGGCAGGTATTGATGTCACTATCGATCCGGAGGATTTTGCCCGCAAAGGTGACGAGTTCATGAAAGCACGGGAATTCGGCCAGGCCATCAGTGCATATCAGACAGCACTCAAGGGCCGCCCCAATTGGCCGGAGACACAACACAATCTGGGAAAAGCCGAAATGGCTGCCGGCCGTGACGAAGATGCCATAGCAACTCTGAATGCACTTGTGAAAACCGGCTTCAAAGACAGCGCTGTTTTCCATGATCTCGGATTGCTCCACGAGCGCAGTGGTCAACTGGATAAAGCTATATCCTCATACCGCTTGTCAATCGCATCTGATCCTGGAAATATAAACGCACACCGCAGATTGGCCGAGATATTCACCTGGCGCGGCAATTTTGCGGAGGCGGCAAACCACTATCGGGAACTGATTCGACTCAGGGGAGATAACCCCTTGTATCACCTCAACCTGGGACAAGTGTACGACCGGACAAAACATCAGAAAAAAGCTATTGGCGAATATGAGGCAGCAGTTCGGCTTGACCCAAACAATCTTGAGGGTCATCGTGAATTGGCCAGAATATTCATGCATGAGAAACAGCCTGCAAAGGCTGAACATCATTATAAAGAGGTTCTCAGGATACAGAGCGAGGATGAATCAGCCCGAAATGCCCTGATCACATTGTATGTCAAACAGAAACGTTACGACGACCTCACGGTGTTTGTAAAGAACTGGCTGGACAAGGCTCCCGACGATCCACAGCGCCACTACCGCCTGGGGATTGTTTACGAGTTCAAAAAGGAATACGACCTAGCTGTAGTCGAATACAAGAAATCACTGGAGTTGCAGCCTGACAATGCCAGAATGCTCTTTGCCATGGGCCGGACCTACATGAAAATCGGAAAGTTATCTGAGGCGACCGAGATGCTTGAGGCCGCCAAGAAAGTAGATCCCGCATTTGCCGAACCGCAATTGCTCCTCAACAGCATCAAGTTCAGTTCACCGTCTACGAATAAAAAAGTCGGCGACAATAAGGTTGCGCACAGAAAAAAGAACTTACGTAAAAAGGTGGTACAATCTGGCAGGAAGCAGGCGACCCACAAGAAAAAATCGACCAAAAAATGATACACTCATGAATCTTTTTCATGAATAGGGCATTTGCAAACTCAACCATGAAAGATCCAAATCGAAACAACGAAATCGCAGAAGTTGATGTAACCATTCATATTTTGTCAGTATCGGCAACCCTTGTAGGAGTCTGTCTCACCGTCATCGGCATCTTTATCATGAGCAAGCGCCTTTCCCACGTGAAAAGTTTCGGTGAGAAACTGCTCGCGTTCGATGCCCTCTTCTTTCTGATACGTGTATCCTGTCATACATATCTCTCAGGCTGCGTCGTAAAAAAAGGCAACAGCTTGTCGAGCGGATTGCCGAAGAGGTATTTCTGCTGGGGCTTGTATTCATGGGATTCATCTGTTTTTTCATCATCTATGAGTTTGCTTGAAACTTGGAGGCAATCGCATTGTGACAATTATCGCATACATACTCCTGGACTTACTGGCTGGTGCATTGATTGGTTTAATCAGCATTGGCGGAGGAGCGATCATTGTCCCTGCCCTGGTATTTTTGTTCGGTCTTTCACAGCAAATGGCGCAGGGCACGACAATTGCTCTCATGGTCCCGCCAATCGACATGCTGGCCGCCTGGACGTACTATCAGAAGGGTTATGTTGATGTAAAGATCGCGGCCCCTGGTCTGCCTGGGGTTCGTGCTTGACGGCTTAGTTGAAGTCAAGTTTGCTACCAGTTTATCCTCTGTTATGCTTGAAAAGACTTTTGGCGGCATCATGCTGATCATAGCTCTCAAGATGTTGTTTGCCTGAATACACCTCTTATATCAATGAGATCCAAACCAACCAAATATGGCAAAGAGGGGCATACCGGCAAACGGAAAGATCATGCATCTGCTGGTCTCCGTATCGTTGCTCTCTTTGAAGGTGCTAAAGGTGTTCTGGTGCTGCTGGCCGGCTTCGGTGTTTTATCACTGATTCACAAGAATATTCACCAGGTGGCGGTCCAGCTGGTTCGGCACTTTCACCTTAACCCGGCCAGCCATTATCCGGAGATATTCCTCAATACGGCTGGTAAAGTGACTGACATTCAAATCTGGCTGATTGCTTTCGCTGCTATGCTCTATGCAACCATCCGAGTCATAGAAGCGTTCGGCCTCTGGATGCAGCGACAATGGGCTGAATGGTTCGGCCTTTTGACCGGCGCCATGTATGTTCCCATTGAACTGTACGAAGTCATGCGTGGGGTGACCTGGCCCAAGGTTACGGTTCTGATTGTGAACACGATAATCGTAACATACCTGTTGTTTGTGATTCTGAAATCCAAGAAGCGATGGTAAGCCGAACCAACGGCTGGTATATTATAGATCAATGATAGTGATTTAATAAAAGTTGACGAATGACACCATCATCCGGTTTTTCGGTCGTGTCATTTTAGACAGCAGGTTCCATCATGCAATTTCCTTCAATCGATCCGGTCTTCCTCCGCGTCGGCCCTCTCCAGTTCCGCTGGTACGGGCTGATGTACGTTCTAAGCTTTATTGCCACTTACTTCATTCTTCGATCAGAGTCCCGCAGAAAGCAGTTGCCCCTATCCGCGAACGATGTGATGGACCTGGTTTTCTACGGCGCCGTGGGAGTGGTACTGGGGGGGCGTTTAGGCTATATCCTGTTTTATAATCTGGACTTCTATCTAGCTTACCCATTGCAGCTCTTTGCTGTCTGGGAGGGAGGCATGTCCTTCCACGGCGGCCTTTTAGGAGTCATCACAGCTTTCGTGCTCTACTCGCGACGCAAAAACATCCCCTTCTTCGTGTTGATCGACCTGGCATCACAATGTGCTCCGGTGGGATTGGGGTTGGGCAGGATTGGCAACTTCATTAATGCGGAACTCTACGGCAGACAAACCGACGTGCCATGGGGCATTGTTTTTCCTGGGGGAGGTGGAGTACCACGTCATCCATCGCAACTCTATGAAGCGTTTCTGGAAGGATTTGTGCTTTTCCTGCTCGTCCGTTTCGCTGCACGGAGGTCATCTGTAACCGGTATGGCAGCCTGGACCTTTTGCGCCGGATATGGTCTGTTCCGTTTCATCGTCGAATTTTATCGTCTGCCCGATGCTCAGCTGGGCACCTTTTTCGGACTATTTTCCATGGGTCAGCTCCTCAGCCTGCCCATGTTCCTGCTGGGAACGTTCATGCTTATCAGGCTCTCACGACGTTCATCATGATTTTCCTGCTGTAGTCCGCGATTACGTGATTGCCAAAAATAATCAACGAACCCCGGTGTAGCGGCAACCTGAGCAACATTGACATGATTACTTCCCAGTAGAAAACTTGCATAACACAAAAGGTCTGATAAATAGGGAGAGAAGTTTGGGGCACTACAATTTGAAACCATTAAGTTTTCACATTGCCCGCAGCATCTGACGTCAAAGGAGAGTGCTCATGAGAATATTCCTGACAGCGTTGCTCGCCCTGTTGCTCATTCCGCCCACCGCCCCCGCCGCCAACATCCCGGTCGCTCCCAACGGCATCGCCCTGTTCCAGGATTACCGCAACTGGGAAGTGATCGCCCCCTCCTATCGCGAGGACAAGCAGCACATCCGGGTTGTCCTCGGTAACCAGATCGCCGTCAAGGCCATGCGGGACAAGATTCGTCCGGTTCCCGACGGTGCGGTTCTGGCCAAGCTGGCCTGGACAATCAAAAAACACCCGAAATTCCCGGTGGCAACCATTCCTGCCGCGTTTGCCCAGGTCGAGTTCATGGTCAAGGACGCCGTCAAGTACAAAGACACCGGCGGTTGGGGCTACGCCCGCTTTGTCGGCAACGATTACAAACCCTACGGCAAGGATGCCGGCTTTACCCGGGAATGTGTCGGCTGCCATATGCCGGTGAAGGACAATGACTATCTGTTTACCAGTTACGCAGCCGTACCGTAATCAGTTGCAAAACACAAAAAGGAGAATTCAATGAAGAGAATTGCACCGACTATGCTTTTGTTCGCTTCTGTTGTACTGGCCGCTTCCGCAGGACAAGCGGCGCAAATCAATGGAGAGGCAGAGTTCAAGGAGCACTGCGTAGCCTGCCATGCCGGAGGCGGCAATATCATCAGGCCGGAAAAGACCCTTTCCCGCAAGGATCGTGAAAAGCACGGCATCAAGACCGCCAACGACATCGTCAAGCTGATGAGGAAGCCTGGACCGGGGATGACTGCTTACGACAAGAAAGCAATTTCCGACAAGGAAGCCAAAGAGATTGCCAAGTACATCATAAAAACCTTCAAATGATCCAGTTCTGCCAGACAGCAGTGTGCCGATAATTCGGCATCATCGAAAGGAGACAATCCGCATGGACAGAAGAACGTTTCTCAAGGCAGCGGCAATCGGTTCGGTCACCAGCAGTATCGGCGCCACAGTGGCGGCTGCCGAGCGTTATTTCCCCGTCAAGGTTGACCAGTCGCTCTTTGACAGTGTCAACCGGGTCAAAGATCCCGGCAAGAAAACGCCGCTGGAAAAGTCACATGCACCGGTGATATCCGCCCCTGCTTCAGTCAATGCCGGCGAACCCTTCACGGTTGAAGTTGCTGTCGGTGAGGTGCTGCATGTCATGGGTCCAAGCCACTGGATCGAGTATATCGAATTATCTGTCGGCAACGAACCGGCAGGTAAGGTTGATTTTCAGGCGAGAGGTTTTTTGAAACCCAAATGTTCATTTACGATCGTATTGCCCAAGGAGGCTGTTCCGGCCGCCAAAATCACCCTCGTCGCAGCACAACGGTGCAATCTCCACGGATACTGGGAAGGAACTCTGGATGTTGTGGTAACCTGATGAAGAGCAGCCAGTAAAGGGGCAATCATCCTTGCTAAATGGCGATAATACAATCGGAAAGGCGAAGACCAATGAACCTGCAGACACCGTATGCTTTTGGCAAGACAGTGGATTCTCCCTTTGAAATCACGGAAGCCCGGGTGCGCGATGAACTCTTGATGCAAGGCTTCGGCATTCTTTCGGAGATCGATGTTTCTCATAAGTTCAAGGAAAAGCTGGGTAAGGATTTTCGAAAGTACCTTATCCTGGGCGCCTGTAACCCGGCCCTGGCCTGGGAAGCCTTCGGACAGGAAATCAATATCGGCACGCTGCTCCCCTGCAACGTCGTTCTCTATGACCATGATAACGGCAACACTGCCGTCATGATCATGGATCCGGTTGCCGCACTCTCCTTGATCGGAAATCCGGCGGTTTCAGAATTGGCCATGACGGTGAAACAGAAGATGGAACTGGTATTGGCGGCGCTGTAAGAAGACAATTAGATAAAAACTCTCGCTCCTCAGCGATAGATGCCTCATGCTGGCAGTTGACCGGGCCGTCTCCAACAATAAGGAGGCGGCCTTTTGTTGTTCCGTCACCAAATAGTGATACACTAAACATTAGCAAATTTAAATTTTTGAATGAAATTCTATATCAAGGAGAATTTGTCCAGAATCCGGACGAAACGGTATCCAGGGGTAATGTCCAGTGGATGATGATCGCCTTTGCAGGGGAATGGAAAAAATCGGTACCGTTGTGGAGGTGCACGGCCCGGTGGTGCTGATTCGCTGCGACCAACTCCCCCCGCTTCAGCAGGCACTCGTGACTGAAAATGATGATGCCGGCTACACCTTCGAGGTCTACCAGCACTTGGACCGGCAGCATGTTCGTGCCATCACCCTTGAGAATCCAGCGGGCCTCAGGCGTGGCATGACGGTCTGCGATACAGGCTCGCCGCTTCGGGTTCCGGTGTCTTCCATGATCCTCGGCCGACTGCTGAACGTCTTCGGTGCGCCCCTGGATGGCGCCCCCCCTCTGGAGGCAACTGAATTCCGCACAATCCATTCCAAGCCGGCGCCGTTATATGAAACCGTCACGGCCAGCGGTATTCTGGAAACCGGCATCAAGGTCATCGACCTCCTCTGCCCCTTTGTCCGGGGAGGCAAAACAGGACTCTTCGGAGGGGCCGGCGTCGGCAAAACAGTCCTGATCATGGAGTTCATGCATGCCATCGTCGCCCTGCACCGGGGGGTGTCGGTCTTCGCCGGAGTGGGAGAACGGATCCGTGAGGGTCACGAGCTGTGGCACGAAATGCTTGATGCAGGGGTAATGCCCCAGACGCTCATGGTACTCGGCCAGATGGACGAATCTCCCGGAGTCCGCTTCCGCGTGGGGCTAAGCGCCCTGACCTATGCCGAATACCTGCGGGACACTCTGGGAAAGGAAGTGCTCTTCCTGATGGACAATGTCTTTCGCTTCGTTCAGGCGGGGAGTGAGATCTCTGGGCTGCTCGGACGCATCCCGGCCACCGTCGGCTACCAGCCGACCCTGATGAGCGAGGTGGCTGAACTGGAAGACCGGATCATCTCCACCAGCCGCGGTTCCATCACGTCGGTGCAGGCGGTTTATGTGCCGGCCGACGACATGACCGACCCGGCCGTGAATGCCATTCTCGGACACCTGGACTCACAGGTGGTTCTCTCCCGATCCCAGGCGGGAAAGGGAATCTATCCGGCAGTTGATCCTCTCCTGTCATCCTCCAGCCTCAGGGACCGCCGGATCATCGGCGACCGTCATTACGCAGCGGCCGAAGGAGTGCGTCAGCACCTGGCCCGCTACCGGGAGCTTGAGGATGTCATCACCATACTCGGCATTCAAGAATTGTCTGAAGTAGATCGCAAAATCGTCCAGCGCGCCCGACGGCTTCACCGCTACCTGACCCAGCCCTTTCATGTGACCGCCGAACACAGCGGCATCAAGGGGGTGTCTGTACCTCTCGCTGAGACCTTGGCGGACTGCGAGAAATTCCTGCGGGGGGAGTTCGACGAGCTTCCTGAAGAGGCGTGCTACATGTTGGGTGGAATGTCAGGGGTACAGGTATGAGTGGCTTCACCCTCCTTCTTCAGGATGCAAAACACGGCGAGCGCTTCGACGAGGTCTGCTCTTTCGTAGGGGAGGACGCTTCCGGCAGTTTCGGCATCCTTCCCAGCCATGGGCGGATACTAACCGTGCTTGGCTTCGGCTTGGCCCGTTTTCGCCAGGCTGAAGGTACCTGGCGATTCATCGCTCTCCCCGGCGCCGTGCTCTCGTTTGCCGACAACGAGCTGGTTATCAGCGCCCGGCGCTACCTCTGGGACAGCGACCACCGGCGGATCGGCAAGGTTCTGGATGATGAGTTTCGGCGCGAGGAGGAGGACCTGAGCGCCATCAGGGAAAACCTGCACCGGCTGGAGGAAGAGATGCTCAAGAGGCTCTGGACCCTGGAACGCAACCGTTGAGGTGCCCATGAAAAACCACAAAAAGCTCAAGGAACGGATAACCAAGCAGACCCAGCGCCTGGACAAGGCCGAGCGGGAACAACCATCGGTAATTGGCCAGACAGTTTTTCTCGGCACCCTGGGGCTTCTCATGGTCCTGCCGGTGGTTGGCGGAGCCTATCTGGGACGCTGGCTCGACGGCATGGTAGCAGGGTATTCGATGCGCTGGACCCTCTCGATGCTTTTCCTCGGCATCGTCCTCGGCGCTACTAATGTCTATCTGTTCATGAAGAGGTGAACAATGGAATCCGCCTCCCACATTGTCCTGCATCTCGGTCCACTGGATATAACCCGCACGGTCGTTACCACCTGGGGGATCATGCTCCTGATGACCATCGTATCGTGGTTCATCAGACAGCGGCTGGGTCCGGTTCCCAACCGGCTCCAGGCGGCGGCCGAGGGGGTGGTAACAGCTCTAGCTGATGCGGTGCGCGACGTTCTGCCAACCCATGGCGATCGGGTATTCCCCTTTGTCGCCACCCTCTGGCTCTTCATCGGCCTTGCCAACCTGAGCAGTCTGATCCCCGGTGTCCATGCGCCAACCGGCGATCTGTCGGCAACCGCTGCTCTGGCGGTCGTGACCTTCCTATCGGTCCACTGGTTCGGGATGCGGATCGACGGGGTGCGGCTTTATCTGCGTCACTACCTCACGCCAAGCCCATTACTGCTGCCGTTCCACCTGATCGGCGAACTGACCCGCACCGTGGCCTTGGGCATCCGACTCTTCGGCAACATGATGAGTCTGGAGATGGCTGCATTTCTGGTGTTGCTGGTCGCCGGCCTGCTGGTGCCGGTTCCGATCCTGATGCTTCACATCGTCGAAGCCCTGGTCCAGGCATACATCTTCGGCATGCTGGCGCTGGTCTATATCGCTGGGGGCATCCGTTCGGCCGATTCCGCCCGCGTTTCTGAAGAAAGGAGCAGTCAATGACCACAATGACCTGGTTCGTTCTCGCTTCAACCGTCGGGGCTCTCATGGCAATGGCTATAGGTATTATCTCCCCGGCCCAGGCCATGGGCAAGGCTATCAGCACCGCCCTGGAAGCGCTGGCCCGCCAGCCCGAGGCAGAAAAATCTATATCACGCACCCTCTTTATCGGCCTGGCAATGATCGAATCACTGGCCATCTATTGCCTGGTGGTCGTATTGATAGTCCTGTTTCGCAACCCGCTTCTCGAATATCTGCTCAAATAGCGTAAATGAGAGCAGGAGAAAGGATAGGCCATGGAAGTTGACTGGACCACATTCCTTCTGGAGATCGCAAACTTCATCATCCTTGTCTGGATCATGAACCGCCTTCTCTACAACCCTGTCATGAACGCCATCACTACCCGGCAGGACAGTCTGGCAAGGACTGCGGCCGAGGCTGAGCGTTTGCGGAGCGATGCAGCTGATCTCGAAAACCGTTATCGATCGCGACTGACGGAATGGGCACGGGAAAAAGAAGGGTTGCGCCAGGAGATGCTCGCCGAATTGAGTGCAGAACGGACACGGCTGGAAGCATCTCTCCTTGAATCTCTGGAGCAGGATCGTGACAAAGCCCGCACCATGCGAGAGCAGGAACAGCAGGACCGCCTCCGGGAGCTGGAGGAAGCCGCCCTTGCCCAGGGGAGTCGCTTCGTGACCAGGCTTCTGCAAGAAGTAGCAACCCCTGAACTGGAAGAACGGCTTCAGGACCTCTTCCTCGCCAGTCTGCCGACACTGCCCGAAGAGCGGCTCAGGGCCATCGCGGATGCTTTGCGTGAGCCGGGGGTACCGGTACGGGTGGCAAGCGCTTTTGTCTGTCCCGAGCTGCGGCGCATGGAACTCCGTCGACGGCTGGCGGAACTCTGTGGCTACGAGGGCAGGATTGAATTTGACGAGGAACCGGCGATCATCGCCGGCATGCAACTGAGAGCAGGCCCCTGGATCATGGACGCCACCCTGCGCGGCGAATTGAGTTTTTTTGCGGAGGCGGCACACCATGGCGACGCTGTCGTATAACGACGCCCCTCTGCTTGCAGCCCAGGCCCTTTGGCTCGAAACCTACCGGCCTGCGGTGCGGGTGTCCGAGCGGGGTGGCATTGTTTCCATCGGCGACGGCATTGTCTGGGTGAAGTGTCTCCCCTCAGCCGCCCTGGAGGACGTTATCCGTTTCGAGGACGGCAGCCGCGCCCTGGTGTTCCAGCTGACCAGGGAACTGGTCGGTGCTGTGCTCCTCCAGCAGAACGGCAGTCTGAACTCCGGCACTGCAGCCTATCTCTCCGGGCAGGGACTGACCATTCCGACCGGTGACTCGATCCTCGGACGGGTTATTGATCCTCTGGGCACACCGATCGACGGACTTCCCGCCCCGGAAACCACACTACTCCGCCGGATCTTCGCCCCTTCACCTCCCATCACCGCCCGTGATTTCGTCTCCAGCCCACTCTATACCGGCACCACGATCATCGACACCATGATCCCCATCGGCAAGGGACAGCGGCAATTGATCATCGGCGGTAGCGGCACCGGCAAGAGCTCCATTGCAGTTGACGCCGTGATCAACCAGCTGAACTCGGGGGTGCGCTGCATTTATGTGCTCATCGGCCATAAGCGGTCCACAGTCGTTTCCATCATCGGAACGCTCCGGGCAGCCGGCGCTTTGGCCAATACCACAGTCGTTGTCGCCGAAGCGGGGAGCCTTCCCGGTCTGAAATACCTGGCCCCCTTCGCCGGGTGCGCGGTGGCAGAGGAATGGATGCAGCGGGGAATGGATACGCTCGTCGTCTACGACGACCTTACCCTCCACGCCCAGACCTACCGGGAGCTCTCCCTGCTGCTGCGGCGTCCGCCGGGACGTGAAGCCTATCCCGGGGATATTTTTTTCCTGCACGCCCGTTTGCTGGAACGTTCCACCTGCCTTGACGGAGTCCACGGCGGCGGCAGCATGACGGCATTGCCGATCATCGAGATTCAGCAGGGGGAACTCTCCGCCTACATTCCCACCAATCTGATCTCCATCACTGATGGTCAGATTTACCTGGACCAAGACCTCTTTGCCGCCGGCCTCCTCCCCGCAGTTGATGTCACGCGCTCCGTTTCCCGCATCGGCGGCAAGGCGCAGCATGAACGGATCAAGGAGGCCGCCGGCCGGATGAAACTTGACTACCTGCAGTTTCTGGAATTGGAACTGTTCACCCGCTTCGGCTCCCGGCTGGAAGCATCCATGGAGGCGAAGATCCGGCGGGGGCGGCTCTTGCGCGAGATTCTCCGCCAGGAACGCATGGCACCTTTGCCGGCCGAGTATCAGGCAGCCTGGCTGACCGCCTTCAACGAAGGATGCTTCGACGGCCTGCCGCCGGCAGAGGTTTCATCCCGGCTCAGTCTCCTTGCAAAAGGAGTACAGACCGGACACCTCTCCCTCGACGACGATCACGGTGCCTGGCGGAAGGCAGTGGCCGCCTGGCTCGGACAGGAGGCCACCAGTGGGGAAGCGTACTGACATTGACCGGCGGCTTCGGACCCTGAAGGATATCAGCGCTATCCTGCGGGTGATGCGGACCCTGGCAATCATGGAGACGGGAAAACTCTCCCGTTTCCTCGCTGCCCAGCGCCGGGTGGTTACGAGTATCGAGGCCGCGGCTGCCGATTTTCTCCACTTTTACCCAGTGGTCGCGCCCTCTGAAGAGCATGTCTTGGCGGTCCGGCTGATGATCGGCTCAGAACGGGGTTTCTGCGGCGATTTCAACGAAACGGTTCTGCAGACTCAGGCGCAGCTTCCGCCCGAGCCGGTCCTCGTGGCGGTGGGCTCCCGGCTCTGCGGCAAAATTCCTGCGGATGTCCTGGATATAGCCCTTAGCGGGGCAGGCATGGTCGAAGAGGTGCAGTCGGTCATCAGCCGGGTTATCGAAGAGTTGAACACCCTTGCGGCAAAGGGCAACCGTGGCGCCCTTCGCCTGACCGTGCTTTGCCATGGACAGGAGCAGGGGGAGGTGATAACCCGCACGCTCCAGCCGTTTCCGCCCGAGTTGACGCCGGCCAGTTGTCATTCGCACCCGCCGATTTTGAACATACCCCCTCGGGCATTCTACTCGGAGCTGGCCGGGCACTACCTCTTCGCCACCCTCCATGAGCTGTTCTACCAATCGCTCATGGCTGAAAACCTGCAGAGACAGCGCCATATCGACAACGCCGCACGCCGCATGGAGCAGAAGATTGCGGACCTCAACCTTAAAAGAAATGTGGTGCGTCAGGAGGAGATCATCGAGGAAATTGAAATGCTCACACTGAGTGCCGAGACAGAATTCAAGTATGAAACCCCACTACCCATGCGGACCGGTAACATTATGTTCAGAAATGCATCACATGGGGGAGCGCCTTCGACCAAAACGCACTTCACAGACTCTGGTCGTGATTTATCGTTAAAAACAGCTGACTGCCAAAAGAGGAGTTGACCTATGAGCGAATTTTTAGAAACGACACACGACAAATTTGTTTTCAGGGTAAAAACGGGCTTGTACTACAGCAGGGACGATTTCTGGGTTGAGATTCAAGGTGACCAGGCGGTCATGGGAGTCAGCGATTTCCTCCAGAAAGTCAGGGGGGATGTGGCGTTTCTGGAAACCATGCCCATGGCTACGGAGATCAGGCCGGGGGAAGAAGCAGGAACAATCGAAACCATCAAGGCCACCTACGGGATCATTGCGCCGGTGACCGGAAAAATCATCGAGATCAACCCGGAAATGGAGTCCAGCCCCTATCTCATCAATCAGGATCCCTACGGAACCGGATGGATCTACCGCATACAGCTGCATGACAGGGTGCGCGATCAGGCGGAGCTTCTTAATGCTGAGTCCTACATGGCATTGATGCAGGAGAAAATCGTTCAGGAAATGGGGAATAAATGAAGAAGCCAACCGGAAAAGTTGTCGTAATCCCCTGTAGCGGGATCGGGAAAGTATATGGCGCTCTGGCGCGGGAGACCGCCTATGAACTGGCGGAACGGGTACGTCCTGACACGATTCTGCTCACCTGCCTGCCACTCGTTGTGGTCGGTGACGAGCAGGCAAAGCAGCTGGTGACGGAGAACCCGGTCATCACCATCGATGGATGCCCAATGAAGTGTGCCCACAAGAGCGTCGAATCACACGGGATTGAGGTCGCCCAATCATATCAGTCTATCAGTTTTTATGTCGCCCACAAAGATCTCAAACCCGAAGGGGTTACCGAACTGGATGAAACGGGCCGGAAGCTTGCGGCTGTCGCAGCTGACGAATTGGCTGCGGTCGTGGACAGCCTGGCGGGCAAGGAGCCAAAATGATGGATAAAGCACTGATCAAGGTAGGCATTGTGTCATGCAGCGGTGAAGAACTACCCGAAGGGACGTTATCGCGCCTGGCCTGCCGGAAGGTTCTGGACGAACTCAAGCCGGGCACGACCGTCACCATTTGTCTGCCGCTCTTCATTGCGGGAGGTGAGGAGGAACGGAACTTCACCGCCAAATTCCCCACCATCACGGTAGACGGCTGTAAAAAGCGCTGTGCCCAACGAAGTACGGAAGCTCTCTCCGGCAAGCCGGCAAAATCGATTGTTATTACGGAGATTATGCACGAGAAACAGATCACTCCACCAGTACGGCGCCGAAACCTGACAGAGCAAGACAAGATCGTCGTTCAGGTAGTGGCTGAAGAACTCGCCAAAGCGGTGGACGACGTACTGGAAGGGGGCGAATGATGGTGTGCTACAAAAACAGGGTGGAATGGCGCGGTGAACACCACGGTTATACCTGGTGTCAGAATGACACCGAGATGGAGTTTTCAGCTCCGCCCGACCTCCATGGTTACCCCAATGTCATGACACCGGAAGACGCGTTCATGGCAGCTGGCAATACCTGTTATCACATGATGGTACTCTGGGCTATGCAACGCTTCAAGGTGGAACTCATTTCCTATCAATGCGAAGCGGTGGGAGAAGTAGAAGAACATCTGGACAAGACCTCGTGGTTCAAAACCATTACTCTGTATCCCAAGCTTGTGATTCACGGTACATCGGTCGAAGTGGTCAAGCGTGCCCTTGACCAGGCCTTGAAATATTCAACCATTTGCCAGTCGCTCAAGAGTGAAGTCATCGTTGAACCGACCATCACGGTTCAGTGAGGCCATGAGCACCTGGCGTCTATTGGATACGGGAGCCTTGCCGGCCAACCTCAATATGGGGGTTGACCTTGCGCTGCTAGAGTTGCATGCACGCGGTATATCACCTCCCACGCTCCGCTTCTATCAGTGGACTCCTCCTGCGCTCTCGTTGGGGTATTTCCAACGGCGCCACGCCATCGACCTTACGGTGTGTCGGGACATGGGGCTAGACGTCGTAAATAGGGCCACTGGCGGCCACGCAGTGCTCCACGAGAATGACCTTACCTACAGCGTGATCGCTGGCGTGTCAGATGGCATACCCAGAACATTGACGTGTGCCTATGAGCTTCTCAGTGGGGGGCTCCAAACCGGCTTTCGGTTGCTGGACGTTGAAACGGAGCGAGGGAATGGAAGTACATCTGCTACGAATACGGATATCTGTTTCATGCGTTTCGCCTTGGGAGACCTTCTCCACAAGGGGAAAAAATTTGTAGGGAGCGCTCAAACATGGAAAGGCTCATCTGTGCTTCAGCACGGCTCCATTGTGCTTGAGCCACAAATGGAATCCTGGGTGAGCCTGCTGGGCAGCAAGTGTTCCGACACGACAGAGCTCCGTTATCAACTTGCGTCCCGAACGGCTTCGTTGGGTGAGATTCTCGGTCGCAGAGTGGACCCGAAAGAGGTCAAGACTGCACTTGTCACAGGGATGACAGCTGCTCTCAACGTGAAATTTCAGCCTGGTGTACTTACTGCCGAAGAATGGGCGCTGGCTCGCGACATCGCTTCATCTGCAAATTGCTGAGCCGCCTTTAGCTACGCCATCAGCTACTGTCTGTTAATGCTCTTCGCCGGGACAATCACCGATTTTATCGAGTCGTTAGTCAAGGCTAAAGGAATCGTCATCTTCACGCTCTGGACGAAGCATTTGGGAGGTTTTGTCATCGCACTCGTTGGTAGATAACTTGTCTGGAATGCCTTTTGATCCACCGGGATTGACGCCAATCACAATCCGTTCTATAAACCATT
>DBMM01000012.1 GCA_002298925.1 Geobacter sp. UBA698
TCCGATAAATGTACGCATGGTGAGTCCCCCTCAGGCGGCGATGGCTGAGCTACCGGCCCGCCGTTTCTGATCTATCATCTGGAAGTAGCTCTCCAGACGGTTCTTGACGTTGGCCGCGGAGAAGTAGCGCGGATCAACCAGGTCGGTTTCGATGAAGGCGCCCGGTTTGCCGGTGAGTTTCTCCACTTCGCGCATCATGACCAGCTGCCCAGCGGAGAAGCTGTTGCAGCTCTTGATGGAGTTGATCAGCAGGCCGTCAGCCTCGTATTCCCTGATGTTCCGGGCCAGCATGTCGACCCTCGTCGGCAGGTTGCGGTTGGTGTAGACCCCCAGGCAGTAATCGGCCAGGGTCTCCAGCGGGTGCTCGGGGTCATGTCGGAAACCGTCATAGTCATAGACTCCGCCCACTTTGGTGTAGGAACTGGCGACGACCACCGCGCCGGCTTCGTAGAACATCTTCCAGAATTCGCGGAATGAGGTCCAGTTGGGAGGGCCTTCGACCACCAGGCGATATTTCTCTTCAGGCATGTCTCCATCCGGGGTCTGGGCACAGAGACCCAACCGGATGCGCTCTTCGATCTCACCCCGCAGCAGCTTGTAGTATTCAATTGCTTCATCGGTGCCGCGGAAAGCGGTGAAGATCGGTCCCATGTAGTAGACGCCGCCGAAGTAACAGTCGATGGGCGATGGCTTTCGCTTGGATTGCTCCAGCATCCAGACCAGGTCGTCTTCGGCAATGGCTGATTTGCGCAGGTATTCACGCAGGCGGTCAATGTCGAATTTTATGCCGGAGATCTTCTCCAGGGTCGGAATAACCTCTTCCTTCAACTGCTTGACGATGTAGTCGCGCATGTTTTTGGTCGGGGCGCCGTCGGCGGCGTAAGGGACCTGCAGCATGACGGTCGGGCATTTGTACTGTTCACGCAGCAGCTCGAACCATTTCAGGAAGGTGAAGCAGCCGGTGTAGGAGAGCAGCAGTACGTCCGGATCGGGAAACGGTTTGCCGTTGGGGGCGATGTTGCCTTTGGCCATCATGCCGATATCCGCCTTGACGTAGGTGCAGACATCTTCCGAATGGCCGCTACGTTCGGCTTCCATGATCATCTCGCCGGATTTCTTGCGCATGGCGTTCTGGATGGCGTTGATCTCCGGAAGGTTGTTGGCGATGTCGAAGCACATCAGCAACTCGTTCAGGTTACCCGGTACGAAGGTGGAAGACACCTTGACCTTCCCGCTGGTAATCTTGTCGTAGTTGCGGGCGATCATCTCTTTTTGAACGTTCTGCGAGTTGGATTTTACCACGTCATGGTTGCTCATGCTGCACCCCACAATTTGATGGAATCGGCAAAGGTGCCGGCTTGTTCGCGGATCGGCTGCATCTGGCCTGAGTTCTCGGCGTACTGCATGGTGATATACGGAATCTTCCTGGCTTCCAGACGGCTGACCAGCATGGGCTGGTCAAGCAGTGCCGGATCGCAGAAGCTGGGGGCGGCAAAGATGACACCATCGGCTTTGCGCTTGTCGATGATATCCAGCAGATAGGCCCCCTTGACGTTCATGTCCACTTCGTACTTGGCTGCGGTTTCGGCGGACTGATGCAGAAATGCTTTGGCCAGGCTTTCAATCGGGTCCCCATCCGTCGATACGTCTCCTTTGATCCAGCGGTTGACCAGCATGAAGTCGTCATCAACGATGTAGCAACCGGCCATTTCCAGGGATTTGATCAGGTTCAGCGGCGGCTGCTCACAGAAGGAACCGGAGATGGCGACGCGGCAGTTGTCACGCATCGGCCTGTTTTCGGCTTCGGCGGCGGCCAGGTAATCCTGCATCAGCAGGGTGTGCTCTTCGACCGGCAGAACCATGCCGGCCCGCATCAGCAGATACACTTCGGCAGACGGCGCTTTCCAGGGGGTGGCGGAGCGGAAGTCGTAGACCTTGTTCACCCAGCGGCGATTCTCGTTGTAAAGGGCGATGGAGTTGCTGAGGTCGGCGTCGCTGACTGTGCGGCCGGACAGCCGTTCCAGCCCTTCTTTCAATTCGCGCAGTTCGTTGGCGTAGAACACACCGCCGATGTTGTCCTTGAAATTCTGCGGTGCATCGAAGTAGCGGACGTACTTGTCCTTGAACAGGAGCTTCCAGATGCCGGAGAGGTTGCGGATGACGTCGCAGATGGAGGGGAACATCATCCCGTCGACAAAGTCCAGTCTGCCGGTGATGGCCAGTTCGATGGTGGAACGGGGAATGCGGCAGATGTAGCTCTGGTAGTAGGCGTCGCCATGGATTACCTCCATGTCGGCTCCGCCGCCGAGGATGCCCAACGGCAGCATGCCGGCGGCATGGATGATCTCCCGGGGAACATAGACCGGCATGAAGCCGATCACCTTGCGACCGGCTTGCGCGGCCTTCCATTCGCGGGCCTTGCTGAAATCAAGATCCTCGAATATCTCCTGACAGTACGTCGCGATTTCTTTTACCGATTTAGTACTCATAATGTTTGGTCTCCCCGTTTCACAATCGCTGTTCAAAGATAAACACCAATCATTTTCAGCGGATCTGCTCTCTATAGTATTATGGTACCAAAATACTAAATTAAAGTCAAAAAAAATCTTTAGGGGGTAGAAACAAGAGCAGAGCGAAAACGTGCCTCGCCCTGCTCTTGTTTAAATTTATGCTACCCGATTACTTCCCGCCGCCCGGCATCAGGCTTTCGACCAGTTCTTCCGTCCAGGGAGTTCCTTTGGCCAGACCCTGACGCAGTTTTACAAAGTCGATCTCACGGCCGGTTTCCTTGGTGCCTTCGTTAAAGGCACGGAAGCCGGTGCGAGCCTCGTTCATCATGTTGAGCGCCAGCCAGGCGCGCGAATTCTCTTTATTGAGATCCCAGGCGTGGAGCTTGGGCTTGCGCAGTTCTTCCAGGCTCTTGGTCATGCACTCCGGGAAGGTTTCAATCAGCTTGGCACACAGTGCCTCGACCTTCTCATCCAGCATGCTCAGATCAACCTCGCCTTCCTTGATGAGAGCCTGGCCGGCCTTGAAATCCGCACCGGTCTTGAACTCGCCATGGATGACACGGCCGTACTCGTCCAGGAAGCGGTCCGTGATGACGGTCGGGTTGGCAACGAATTTGCCTCCCAGTTTGAGAGCCGGCACTACATCGCAGACAATCCCAAGCCGGGCTGCCTTGTGGGCCGAGAACGGCTCACAGAGGGTACCGGATACCATGGCCTGCTCGCAGCCGATCATTACCGGCAGGAAGTCAGTTGCGCCACCGATGGCGGCGGAACCATGCTTGGGACCGGCCTGGCCAAAGTTTGCCAGATCCTGGGTTATGGTGAAATCACAGGCCATGCCGATCTCCTGGCCGCCGCCGATGCGCATGCCGTTGACCCGACAGATCACCGGCTTGTCGCAGCCGAGGATGGAAGAGACCATATCATTGAACAGGCGCATATACTGACGGTACTCTTGCGGATTTCCGGCATAGTATTCGGCATACTCCTTTGTATTTCCGCCGGTACAGAACGCTTTATCGCCAACAGCCGTGAAGACGACAGCATTGACTTCACGATCCACGGAGGCCCTCCGGAAGGCCAGAATCGTGGCTTTCACCATGTCAGTGGTGTAGGAGTTAAACTGCTTGGGATTATTCAATATGATCCAGGCGTTGTAAAGCCCTTCCGCCACGCTGCCATCACGCCGTTTTGCCGGACGCTTCTCGTAACGAACCATGCCGTCGCACAGACTCTCCACGTCCCTGTCGATCAGGTTGTGATCGATCAAATGTCCCGGTGCTGTTCTGGCGATTATTTCGTCTGTTTTTGCCATTGCTATGCCTCCTGATTCTGGAATTTTGTTAACCAATATGTCGTAAAAAATATCTATAAAAACAGAATATGTATATAGGTACCATTATACCAATTAACTGTCAAACATTTTTTTGTTATTGATACTTTTTCCAACTGTTCCTATTCCCGCACCCCATGGGAGACCATGCGGATCTCATCCCCCGCCCTGACAGTTCCTCTGGTGATGACCTTGGCAAAAACACCCTCTTTGGGCATGACGCAATCGCCGGCCTGGTAATAGATCGCGCAGCGCGTGTGACACTCCTTGCCGATCTGGGTTATCTCCAGCAGGGTCTCGCCGATCTGCAGATGGGACCCGATCGGCAGCGACACCAGCTCAATGCCGCTGGTGGTTATGTTTTCGGCAAAGTCCCCCGCTTTTACATCAAGCCCCATTGCTCGCATCTTGTCGATGCTCTCCGCCGCCAGCAGGCTCAGCTGTCGGTGCCAGTCCCCGGCATGGCCGTCTCCGACGATGCCGTGATTTTCACGCAATTCGACCGACTCAACCGGCTTCTTGCGTTCACCCTTATTTTCGCTGATGCAGACTGCTTCGACATGAGCCATGCGGTATTACCCTCCCACCTGCGACATGGTAAAATTCTGGTGCGCATACCCTTCACCGCTGATGGAATGACGCTCCGGTTTTGTAGAGACGATTCGTCGCATCACGTTCGTCAACTGTTCCCTGTCAGGTGGCCGCAGAAATTGCATCAGATCGGTTTTATCGTCGGAAAACAGACACCCCTTGGCCTGGCCGGTGGACGTGACCCGAATACGGTTGCACTCACTGCAGAAATGGCCGGAGACCGCCGTGATAATTCCGATACTCCCCTGTGCGCCAGTAATGCGAAAATCCCGTGATGGTCCGGCAAAGCGGCCCTTGTCAACCTGCTCCAGAGTGTACTGGCTGGCAATCCGCTCCAGTATTTCGTTGCCGGAGATGCAGTAACGCTGCCAGCCATCTTCCTTGACCGCCGGCATGTACTCAATGAAGCGGACCGAATTGCCGGCTGACAGTGTCATTTTGGCAAAATCCAGTATTTCGGAATCGTTAACCCCACGCATGATCACGCAATTGATCTTCGGCGGCGGGAACCCGGCTTTTTCAGCGGCGTCCAACCCGGCGAGCACCCTTTTCAGGTCGCCGCCACGGGTGATGTCACGGAAAATCTGGGGTTTGAGTGAGTCGAGGCTGACGTTGAGGCGTTGCACACCGGATCGGTAGAGGTCAGCTGCCATCTCCTTCAACAGCAGACCGTTGGTGGTCAACGCCAGATGCTGCAGTCCGGGGATCTGGCCCAGTCGTCCCAAAAAACCGATAATTCCAGCCCGCACCAGCGGTTCGCCACCGGTTATGCGGATCTTCTCAATTCCAAGCCCGATTGCCGTTTCGGCGATCAGAAGCAACTCTTCATAGGAGAGCACCGCATCATGCCCTTTATTGACTATGCCCTCTTTGGGCATGCAGTAAAAGCAGCGCATGTTGCAGCGATCAGTTACCGACAG
>DBMM01000025.1 GCA_002298925.1 Geobacter sp. UBA698
CCCCTGACCGATGAAGAGATAACTGCGCTGATTGCCCTGTGCAAGGATGCGGCTGCGCAAAAGAAAGGTGTCACTACGGCGGCCTTTCCGCTGGCGGGTGTCGGCCTGTTTGTATTGTTAATGCTGGGATTGACTCTCTACAAAAGGAGGATCGCATAATGTCTAACGAGCGGATCAAGGACGACCATAACCCGTGCGACCGGGGCTGGGAGGAGTTCTACCGGAACCGGTGGCAGTACGACAAGGTGGTGCGCAGTACCCACGGTGTCAACTGCACCGGCGGTTGCAGCTGGATGGTGCATGTCAAGGATGGCATCGTCGGCTGGGAGCTGCAGGCCAACGACTATCCGCAGTTCAACGGCGATCTCCCCAATCACGAGCCGCGCGGCTGTCCCCGCGGAATCAGCTTTTCCTGGTATCTCTACAGCCCGCTACGGGTCAAGTATCCCTATATGCGGGGTGCGCTGATCGATCTCTGGCGTCAGGCCCGCGCCCTGCACGACGATCCGGTGGAGGCCTGGAAGAGCATCGTCGAGAACCCCGAGGCGCGGCAGAGCTATGTCAGCAAGCGTGGCATGGGCGGCTTCCGGCGTGCTTCGTGGGATGAGGCAACCGAGCTGATCGCCGCTTCTTCCCTGTACACAGCCAAGCAGCATGGCCCAGACCGGGTGATCGGTTTTTCGCCGATCCCGGCCATGTCGATGATCAGTTATGCGGCCGGCACCCGTTTCCTTCAGCTACTGGGCGGCGTTGCCATGAGTTTCTACGACTGGTACTGCGACCTCCCCGCGGCATCGCCGCAGGTCTGGGGCGAGCAGACCGACGTCAACGAGTCGGCCGACTGGTATAACGCCTCCTACATCGTCCTGTGCGGCTCCAACGTCCCCATGACCCGCACCCCGGATGCCCACTTCATGACCGAGGCCCGCTACCGCGGCACCAAGGTGGTGGTCATGTCCCCCGATTACAGCATGGCCAGCAAGTTTGCCGACGCCTGGCTGCCGGTGGAACAGGGGCACGACGGCGCCTTCTGGATGGCCGTCAATCATGTGATCCTGACCGAGTTCTATGCCAACCGCCAGGTACCCTTCTTCGATGAGTATGTGCGCAAGTACACCGACCTGCCGTTCCTGGTCAAACTGGATGTAAAGGACGGAGTTCTGCGGCAGGGGGAATTCCTGCGCGCGTCCGAACTGGAACGGGCTTCTGATATCGAGCATGCCGACTGGACCCTCTGCGTCGGTGACAGCGCCGGAAACGTCCGCATTCCCCACGGCAGCCTCGGTTCACGCTGGAGCAAGCAGGAGGGGAACTGGAACCTGGATATGGTTGACCTGGTGGATGGCGGCGATATCGACTGCTCCCTGACATTCCTGGGCCAGGAGACCCGCGCGGTCCGTTTCAGCTTCGAGGCTGACGGGGATGTGATCAGGGATGTCCCGGTCCGGCGTGTCATGACCAAGGAGGGGGAGGTTACTGTCGCAACAGTGTTCGATCTCCTTATGGCCCAGTTCGGTGTCTCGCGCGGCCTTGACGGCGATTATCCCGAGAACTACGCATCCGACAAGCCCTTTACTCCCAAATGGCAAGAAAAATATACCGGCATCGCCGCGGAGAGCCTGATAAAGATCGCCCGCGAATGGGCCGAAAACGGAGAGCAGAGCAACGGCCGCAACATGATCATCATTGGTGCCGGTGTCAACCACTGGTACCACCAAGACCTGATCTACCGGGCTGCCATCACATCCCTGATCCTCACCGGCAGCGTCGGACGCAACGGTGCCGGCCTGGCCCATTACGTCGGCCAGGAGAAGGTAGTGCCGCTGGCCCCCTGGACTTCGGTTGCCATGGCCCAGGACTGGACAAAGGCGTCGCGGCTGCAGAACACACCGAGCTTCTGGTACATGCATTCGGACCAGTGGCGCTACGACCGCAATTTCGTCGATTATTTCAAGCCGGAGACCGGCGAAAATATGCCGATGCACACTGCCGATTTCAACGCCAAGGCGGTCCGACTCGGCTGGCTTCCTTTCTCCCCCCATTTCAACGAAAGCCCTGTCCGTCTGATGGAACAGGCCCAGGCGGCCGGAGCCACGACCGACGACGAGGTCCGCGCCTGGCTGATCAAGCGTCTCAAGAGCGGCGAAACCCGCTTCGCCATCGAGGATCCGGACGGAGCGGGGAATTCACCCAAGGTCTGGTTCATCTGGCGCGGCAACGCCATCTCCTCCAGTGCCAAGGGGCACGAATTCTTCCTCAAACACGTCATCGGCGCGCCCAACAGCAGCTGCACCGCCAGAGAGGCGGCCAAGGGGCAGGCCAAGGACATCGTCTGGCACGAGCAGGCGCCCACCGGCAAGATGGACCTGGTGGTGGATCTCAACTTCCGCATGGATACCTCGACCCTCTATTCCGACATCGTCCTGCCGGCGGCCACCTGGTACGAAAAATCAGACCTGAACACCACCGACATGCACTCCTTTGTCAACTGCATGGATGCCGCCGTCGATCCGGCCTGGGAATCAAAATCCGACTGGAACATCTTCGCCGGGATTGCCAAGAAGGTCAGCGAACTTTCACCGAAGCACTTCCCCAAACCATTCAAAGACATCATTGCAGCTCCTCTGCAACACGACACGCCCGGTGAAATCGCCCAGCGGAGTGTGAAGGACTGGAAGCTGGGCGAATGTGAACCGATCCCGGGCAAAACCATGCCGAACCTCCCGATCGTGGAGCGGGATTACATCAATCTCTACAACCGTTTCATGTCGCTTGGCCCGGGCATCGGCCACCTTCATGCCCACGGGGTCAGCTGGGAAGCGGATGATGTCCATGAAAAGCTCCTCAACACCATGCCGACCCGCTCCTGGAATGACAAGACCTACATCGACCTGCAGGACGTGCGCAACGTGGCCGACGTATTGATGTCCTTCGCCCCGGAGACCAACGGCGAGCTGGCTCATCGTGCCTATCAGAACCTGGAGAAGCGGGTCGGCAAACCTTTGGCCCAGATCTCGGAAGGTGACCGCAATTTCCGTATGACCTGGGAGGAGATTACCCAGAAACCGCGCCGTTTCGTCAGCACCCCGGTCTGGAGCGGGCTGGTCAGCGAGAACCGCCCCTATGCCCCCTTCACCCTGAACGTGGAGCACGGCGTACCCTGGCGGACCCTCTCCGGCCGACAGTCGCTGTATCTCGACCATCCCTATTATGGCGAGTTCAACGAAGGACTGCCGACCTTCAAAGGGAAGCTCAATCCGGCTATGATGGACGAAACCGAGGGTGAAAGCGGGCTGATCCTCAACTTCCTGACCCCGCACGGCAAGTGGAGTATCCACTCCACCTACAGCGACAACCAGAGGATGTTGACCCTCGGTCGCGGCGGACCGGTGGTCTGGCTCAACCATGAGGACGCGGCCAGTGCCGGGATCGAGGACAATGAAGAGATCGAGGTTTTTAACGCTAACGGCGTGGTGACCAGTCGTGCCGTCGTTTCGTCACGTATTCCACGCGGAGCAGCGGTCATGTACCACGCACCGGAACGAACGCTCAATGTCAAGAAATCCCGGAAGAGCGGCAAGCACGGCGGCGTGCACAACAGCCTCTCCCGCATCCGTCTGAAGCCGACCCTGATGCTCGGCGGCTATGCGCAATTCAGTTATTACTTCAACTACTGGGGGCCGACCGGAGTGAACCGCGACAGCTACGTGGTTGTCAGAAAGTTGAGGGGGTGAGGCGATGAACGTACGAGCGCAACTGGTAATGGTATTCAATCTGGACAAGTGCATCGGCTGCCACACCTGCAGCATCTCCTGCAAGAACATCTGGACCGACCGCAAGGGTGCCGAGTACATGTGGTGGAACAACGTCGAAACCAAGCCCGGAGTCGGTTATCCCCAAAAGTGGGAAAACCAGGACAAGTTCAAGGGGGGCTGGGTCGTTGAAGGCCGAAAGCTGCGGCTGCGGGCCATGGGAAAGGGGCCGACGCTCCTCAACATGTTCTTTCAGCCCAACATGCCGAAGCTGGATGACTACTACGAGCCCTTTGACTTCGACTACAGCAACCTGTACAAGGCTCCTCCCGGAAGCGACCAGCCGGTGGCCGAGGCCTATTCCCAGATATCCGGCGAGCGGATCGAGAAGATAGCGAGCGGTCCCAACTGGGACGACGATCTCTCCGGTTCGCAGGTCTACGCCGTCGAGGATGTTAATCTCGAAGACCGGAAAATCGTCGAGGATTACGGTCGCATGTTCATGCACTACCTTCCCCGCATCTGTAACCACTGCCTGAACCCCGCCTGTGTCGCTTCCTGCCCGTCCCGGGCGCTCTACAAGCGGGGCGAGGACGGAGTTGTCCTGGTGGACCAGGACGTCTGCAAGGGTTGGCGTTTCTGCACCAGCGCCTGTCCGTACAAGAAGGTCTATTTCAACTGGCAGAGCGGCAAGGCTGAGAAGTGTATCTTCTGTTTCCCGCGCACCGAGACCGGCCAGTGCAACGCCTGCGCCCATAGTTGCGTTGGCCGGATCCGCCACGTCGGCGTGCTGCTCTATGATGCCGACCGGGTTGAAGCAGCGCTGCTCAAGCCTGACGATCAACTGGTGGCGGCCCACCGTGAAGTGATCCTCAATCCGCGTGATCCGCAGGTCAGGGAGGCCGCCCGTAAGAATGGTGTTTCGGACCAGTGGCTGGAAGCGGCCGAGAAATCCCCGGTCTATGCCCTGGTGAAGGAGTTTGCCGTCGCACTACCGTTGCACCCTGAATTCCGTACCATGCCGATGGCCTACTACATCCCCTCGCTCTCCCCGGTCATCTCCAGTGGCGCCGACCTCCATGAACTGGCCGACCATGGCACGTTCCCGCTGCTCGAAAAGATGCGTGCTCCGATCGGTTTCCTGGCGAGCCTCTTATCCGGCGGCAACCAGGAAATCATTGCCGAGATTTTACGGAAACAGATCGCCCTGAGGCTCTTCAAACGCGCCGGCAACCTTGGCCAGCCAATCGAAGAGTCTATCCTGAAAAATGCGGGACTGGACGAAGCAGGAGCAAATCGTCTCTATCGCCTCTTCACCATCGGCGGATACACCGAACGGAACGTTATCCCGACCCAGCAGCGCGAAGAGCTGGATTCCCATCAGCGTAAAGGTGCCAGCGGCTTCGGCATCCTGAAGAAGACAAGGGGGCCGAAATGACGATCGCCGCCAGCTACGCTGCCCTCGCCCGGATGCTCGACTATCCGGAGGAAAAAGAACACTTGCAATCTGATTACGCTGTTGTTAGCACCTTTATGGAGAAGCATGACCTGGATTGCTCACTTTCCACGTTCGCAGATTTTACAGCCGTATCACCACTGGCCGCGCTTCAGGAAGAGTACGTTGCCACCTTCGACTTCAATCCGGCCACCGCCCCCTACCTGGGTCACCATCTCTTTGGCGACAACCAGAAGAAGGGTGGCTACATGATCATGCTGAAACAGGAGTTCAGCCGTTACGGATACACCCCCGCCGGTAACGAACTGCCCGATCATCTTTCGGTGGTGCTCGGTTTCCTGGCCCATCTGGCGCGGCAGGAGGGTAACGAAACGCGGCAGCCATTCATCACCGAGTGCGTCTTACCGGGGTTTGAACGAATGCATTCGGCGTTCGCCGCCCGGCAGGGCTCTCCCTGGAAAACGTTGGTTGAAGCTGCCAAGCTGCTCTGCGCAGAAGATTGTAAGGAGGTACAATCATGTTGAACAACTTTATCTTTATCGTTCTGCCCTATGCGGCACTGGCACTGATTATCTTCGTGACGCCCTACCGTTACTTCAGCAACCGTCTGACCTGGTCGGCCTACTCCACACAGTTTCTGGAGCGCAAGACCCTCTTCTGGGGGGCCAATCCATGGCATTACGGCATTATTCCGGTGCTGGCAGCCCACTTGCTGGGTGTTATATTCCCCGGACCGATGAAAGCGTTCCTGGGAAATGAATTCAATCTCCTGGTCTTTGAGAGTATCGGACTGGCGTTGGGGCTGTTCGCTGTTTTTGGTTGTCTGATACTCACGTTGCGCCGCGTCAATACACCGCTTTTGAAGCGGGTGACATTCGCCTCGGACTGGGTGCTGCTCTACCTTCTGCTGGCACAGAGTCTGACCGGCGTCTATGTCGCGACCTTCATGCGCTGGGGATCCCAGTGGTACCTGCACACGGCGGTCCCCTATCTCTGGTCGCTGCTGACCTTCAACCCCCAAATTGAGTACGTGACCGACTTCCCGCTGGTCTTCAAGCTGCATGCGGCCGGCGCATTTGTGATAGTGGCTCTGCTGCCGTTTACCAAGCTGGTGCACATGCTCTACCTGCCGTTCGATTTCCTGAAGGACCCGCCGATTCTCTACCGCTGGCGGACGAAGTGATGGTCTGGTGAGAAGATACACATTCCCGTCAGTGAATGTTGCAACATCGTACGAGCCAGCTTTTGTAGTGATCCATTTTCGGCGAGGACAGACCCATGCTCGAAGTAGCAACGTGGAAATCACACAAAATCCTCTTTCTCAACACCCTGGCTTTCACGGTCTGCTTTGCCGCCTGGATGTTCAATGGCGTGCTGGTGACGTTCCTGGTGGACAACCAGGTATTCAACTGGGGGCCGGTCAAGATCGGCTGGCTGTTCGGGATTCCGGTCCTGACCGGCTCCTTGTTCCGCCTGCCGGCCGGGATGCTCACCGACAAGTTCGGCGGCAAACCGGTCTTCGGATCGCTGCTGATCCTCTGTGCCATCCCGATGTACCTGCTCTCCAAGGCCGACAGCTTTGCCTCGTTTGCCCTGTGCAGCTTCGGTTTCGGCATGGCCGGGGTGAGTTTTTCCATCGGTATCGCTTTCAGCTCGGTCTGGTATCCCCGGGAACGGCAAGGGACTGCGCTGGGTATCTTCGGCGCCGGAAACGCCGGGGCAGCCCTGACCACGTTACTTGCCCCGACCATGCTCAACAAGCTGACCAATAACGGCGTCGACATCGAGGGGTGGCGGCAGCTGCCGGTCTATTACGCACTGATCCTGGCGAGCATGGGGGTGATCTTCTTCATCTTCAGCGAGAACCGAAAACCGGCCAGCTCCGGCAAGTCCTTCACAGAGATGCTGACACCACTCAAACACGTACGCGTCTGGCGTTTCGGCCTGTATTACTTTCTGGTGTTCGGCTGCTTTGTGGCCTTCTCCCAGTGGCTGGTCCCCTACTTCGTCAACGTCTATTACCTGCCGCTGGTTACCGCCGGCCTGTTCGCCTCCATGTTCAGCCTCCCTTCGGGAGTGATCCGCGCCCTGGGCGGTTGGCTGTCCGACATGTTCGGCGGCCGCAAGATCATGTATTGGGTGCTCGGAGCCTCGACACTGATATGCTTTATGCTGATTGTTCCCAAAATGGAGATCTATTCCCCGGGGCGAGGGGTGATGGCGAAACGGGCCGGCGTGGTCAAGGAAGTGACTTCTTCGTCCGTGGTGATGAGTGATCAAACTTACTCTCTGAAGGGAAAACCGGAAGCTCTGTCAAATTTCGACAACGGAATTCTGGTGCTACCGGGAAAACAGACCTGGCAGGAACCGGTGGTCAAGCCAGGACAGACGGTGAAGAAAAAGGAGCTGCTGGCGAAAGGTGTTACCCGCATTTTCTTCCAGGCTAACGTCTGGATCTTTGCCGTGCTGGTTCTGGTGCTCGGCACTATCTGGGGGATCGGCAAGGCGGCGGTTTACAGGCTGATACCGGACTATTTCCCGGAAGAGGTCGGGGTCGTTGGCGGAATGGTCGGTGTCCTTGGCGGTCTGGGCGGATTCGTCTGTCCGATTGTCTTCGGTTACCTGTTGGAATGGACCGGACTCTGGACCAGTTGCTGGATGTTCATGCTGGCGTTATCCGTTGTCTGCCTGGTCTCACTGCATTATGTCGTACAAAAAATGATGAAAAACAGGCACCCCAAAGATATGCGGCAGTTTGAAAACGGTTAACTACATACGGACGAGGAGACAACAATGTCACGAGTACTCGAAATATGGAACCCCGAAGACAAGGAATTCTGGGAAAAAGAAGGAAAGGCGATAGCCAACCGCAATCTCTGGATATCAATCCCAGCACTTTTCCTGGCCTTTGCCGTCTGGATGGTCTGGAGCGTGGTCTGCGTGAACCTGCCCGGCATCGGCTTCAAGTACGACACAGACAAGCTCTTCTGGCTGGCGGCGCTACCGGGGTTGTCGGGCGCGACGCTCCGCATCTTCTATTCCTTCATGGTGCCGATCTTCGGCGGCCGCAAATGGACCGCCATCAGCACCGCCTCGCTCCTGATCCCCGCCATCGGCATCGGCTTTGCCGTAAGGGATCCCATGACCAGTTACACGACGATGCTGATTCTGGCGGTTCTGTGCGGATTCGGCGGCGGCAACTTCGCCTCCAGCATGGCAAACATCAGCTTTTTCTTCCCGAAGGCGCAAAAGGGAACCGCCCTGGGGCTGAATGCCGGCCTCGGCAATCTCGGCGTCAGCGCCATGCAGTTCATCGTGCCGCTGGTCATCAGCACCGGCATGTTTGCCGCCCTGTGCGGCGAACCGCAGATGTGCGTCATCAAAGGGGTAACCAAGCCCATGTGGCTGCAAAACGCCGGCTTTATCTGGGTGCCTTTCATTGCCTTGTCCGCCCTGGCGGCCTGGTTCGGCATGAACGACATCGCCAGCGCCAAGGCCTCGTTCAAAGACCAGGCCATCATCTTCAAGAGAAAGCATAACTGGCTGATGTGCTGGCTTTACCTCGGCACCTTCGGTTCGTTCATCGGCTACTCGGCAGGCCTGCCGCTCTTGACCAAGTCACTGTTTCCCGGTGTGAATCCGGTAAAGTACGCCTTTCTTGGCCCTCTAGTAGGCGCCCTGGTCCGCCCTGTTGGCGGCTGGCTGGCGGACAAGCTCGGCGGAGCGAGGGTCACCTTCTGGAATTTCATCCTCATGACCGGGGCGGTTTTCGGCGTAATCTTTTTCCTGCCAGACCATGGAGTCGGCGGCAACTTCTGGGGGTTCCTGGCGTTGTTCATCTTCCTGTTCGCTACCACCGGCATCGGTAATGGCTCCACCTTCAAGATGATCCCGGTCATCTTCCTGAACGAACGTCAACGGGAAGCCGAAGGAAAAGGGAAGGAGGCGCAGGAGCAAGCCATCAAGGACGCCAACAAGGAGGCGGCCGCCGTTCTCGGTTTCACCTCGGCCTTCGCCGCCTACGGTGCCTTCTTCATCCCGAAGAGCTTCGGCACCTCAATCTCGGTGACCGGTGGCCCCCATGCGGCTCTCTATGGGTTCATCGCCTTCTATGTGAGCTGCATACTCCTCACGTGGTGGTATTACTCGCGCAAGAACGCCGAAGCGCCCTGCTGATTTCCCATCAACCGGCAAAGGCCTCTGACCACCTCCTGCACCTGCGGGGAGATTCGTTTTCCCCCGAAGGAGGCGGTAAACTCCATCGGGTAACAGTTCATCCGCCACCAAGGAGCAGTGTCATGATAACCATCGCGGAAGCCCAGCACATCATACTGTCAGCCATCCACCCCCTTGGCGGCGAAGAATTGCCGCTCCTGTCGGCCCTTGGCCACATCGCCTACGAAGATGTCATCTCCCCCTGGGACATCCCGACAGTGGACCTCTCGGCCATGGACGGTTACACCTTCGCGGCGCTCGCTGCCGGCCCCCTTTCCGTCTGTGACGTTATCCACGCCGGCTCTTCAAGGGGTGAGACGGTCCCCGCCGGGTGCGCTGTCAAGATCATGACCGGCGCCCCGATCCCTCCCGGCTGCGACACGGTCGTGCCGGTGGAGGACGTGCACGTGGCCGGAGATCGGATCACCCTCAGGTCAGAGGTGCGCCAGGGGGACCACATCCGTCGCCGGGGCGAGGATGTGACAGCCGGTGCACATGTCATTCCGGTCGGTGCTTTGCTCCGCCCCCAGGAGATCGGCATGCTCTCCTCACTGGGACGGACATCGGTCCAGGTCTACCGCAAGACACGGTGCGGAGTTCTCTCCACCGGCGACGAATTGCTGCAGCCTGGCTCAATTCCACAGCCAGGAAAGATCATCAACAGCAACAGCTTCAGCATCGCCGCCCAGCTCCTGGATGCGGGAGCCGAGCCGGTTATGCTCGGCATCGCCCGGGACGACCGGGAGGAGACACGGCGCAAGATCGCTGAGGGGCTCCAGGCCGATATCCTCATCACTACCGGTGGCGTGTCGGTGGGGGACAAGGACTTCGTCCGTGAAGCGCTCCTCGACCTGGGGGGAGAGATCAGGTTCTGGAAGGTGGCGATGAAACCGGGGAAACCGGTGGCCTTTGCCATCGTCCAGGGGAAACCGGTCTTTGCTCTGCCGGGCAACCCGGTGGCAGCCATGGTCGCCTTCGAACAGTTCGTCCGGCCGGCGCTCCTGAAGATGATGGGGCACACCCGCCTCTTCCGCCCGGTAGTCCGGGGAACCCTCACCGAGTCGGTGAAGAACAAGGGAGGACGCCCCCACCTGGTCCGGGTGGCGGTCCAGCTTGCCGACGGCCGCTACCTGGCTACCCCCACCGGAAACCAGAGTTCGGCGCGGCTCACCTCCCTGACCAGCGGCAACGGCCTAGTAAAGCTACCGCCGGAAGCGGTCTGTACCTTCGGCGAAGAGGTAGAAGTGCAACTCCTCGACCGGTATTTCGAATTGGGGGCCGGAAGCCATGAAGCTGATTGACAATCACGGCAGGAAAATCAACTATCTCCGCCTCTCGGTGACCGACCGTTGCAACCTCCGCTGCCGTTACTGCATGCCGGCCGAGGGGGTGGAGTTACTCGGCCATGAGGATATCTTGAGCTACGAGGATCTGCAGCGCGTAGCTAAAGCCGCCGTCTCCCTCGGCGTCGAAAAGATCAGGATCACCGGCGGCGAGCCGTTAGTCCGCAAGGGGATCGTTCCGTTCCTCTCCAGCCTGGCCGACATCCCCGGCCTGCGCCAGCTTGTCCTCACCACCAACGGGCTCCTGCTGACGGAAATGGCCAAGGACCTGCGGACAGCAGGCGTACAGCGTCTCAATATCAGCCTCGACTCTCTGAAAGCCGACACGTTTCGCGCCATCACCAGGACGGGGGACATGGAGCGGGTGCTGGAGGGAATCGCCGCCGCCGAGCGAGCCGGCTTTCCGCCCCCCAAGATCAACATGGTGGTCATGCGCGGAATCAATGACAGCGAGGTTCTCGATTTCGCCCGCCTCACCCTCGACCGCCCTTGCACGGTCCGCTTCATCGAATACATGCCGACCACGAAGGAGGAGAACTGGCAGGCTCTGGCGGTGTCGGGGGGAGAGATCCTCGATCGCCTCGCCGCCTGTTTCACCCTGGACCCGATCGAAAAAGGGATGCTAGCCGGTCCTTCCCGGGACTTCCGCATCCGCGGCGGCGCCGGCGCCATCGGGGTCATCACCGCTATCTCCGGCCATTTCTGCAGCGACTGCAACCGGATCAGGGTAACCTCCACCGGCATGGCGAAGAGTTGCCTCTTTGCCCACGAAGGGCTCGATCTCAAACCGTTCCTTGCGGTCCGTGACCCAACCGTCCTGAAAAACGCCCTGTTGCGGCTCGTGGGGTGCAAGCCGGCACGACACGGCATGTCGTCGGCCAAAAACGACCACCGGGCGTTTGCTATGGCAAACATAGGAGGTTGACAGGACCATGCCGGAAACTCCGGCCCCCTGTCTCCATGACAGTGAAATGGACAGACTCCGGGCCGAGCGGCCGGGAAATGAGAAACAGAGGATGAAACCTGTGCACAATGTATCAATACGCATCAAGATGCTGATCATGGTCATTGTTCCGCTCATCGGCATGTTCATCTTTGCCGCGCGGGAGATCTCCAGCAAAACGGCTAACCTGCACAACCTGCAGGCAACCAGCATCCTGACGACATATGCCGTCAAGAGCGGCTCGCTGATCCACGAGCTCCAGAAAGAGCGAGGTCTCTCCTCGGGCTTTCTCTCAACGAAGGGTGAAAGGTTTCATGACGAACTGGTCAAACAGCGCGGCGATACGGACAGCCAGCTCAAGGAACTCAAGGAATTCAAGGCCGCTAATGCCGACAAACTGGAGGGGGTCAAGGAACGGCTCGGCGCGGCGGACACCCTGCTGGAGAAGCTTGCCACGACACGCGTCGCCGTGGACGGTATGAAACTGGAATCGAAGGAATCTCTCGCCTACTATACGCGGACTATCACCTCATACCTCGACATCATCGCCCAACTCACTATCCAGAGTCTAAATCCCGACATCACCCGCGAAGCAGTGGCCTACCATGCGTTCCTGAGCGTCAAGGAGCAGACGGGACTCGAACGGGCCACCCTCAACGAAGTCTTCGCCACCAACCGTTTCGATGAGAAAACCTATGAGCGCTATGTCGGGATTGCTGCCTCCCAGACGACCTTTCTGGATGTCTTCGCCAAGTTTGCCACCCCCGACCACCTTAAAACCTTCCTGAAAAAGATGAAAGAGCCCTTCTACCCGCAGGTGGAGGAGATGCGTTCGACCGCCCTCTCCAAAAGGCAGTCTGGCGAGTTCGGCGTCCGTCCCGAAACCTGGTTCGCTACCGTTACCACAATGATCAACGTCATGAAGGAAATGGAAGACATCCTGGCCGCGCACCTGAAAGAGAAAGCCACCAGCCTTGCTGACACAGCGAGGCTGTCCCTTGCTTTCAGCGTGTTTGCAGCGGCCGCGGCCGCCGCAGCCTCGCTGATCTTCGGTTTTGTCGTCATGATCGGCATCACTGCCCCCCTGAAAACCATGGCCGGTTTGTTGAAAGATATGACTGACGGGGTGGGAAACCTGACCGGTCGGCTCGATGCGGACCGTACCGACGAGATCGGAGAGGTAAACCGAAGGTTCAACCGCTTCATGGACACTATCCAGTCCAGCGGCATCGAGAGAAAGAACGAGCTGCAGAGGGACGAGATAACAGGCCGTCAGGAAGCCCGACCGCATAGCACACTGCACGGTGACGCTCAGGCGCATAAGATTGACTATAAGAAGTCAGCTTAACCACTTCCAGGAGTGGACAGGGAAACTTAACTTCTGTTTGACAACTGACAATCTTATCAAGGGCAATCCCTACCCTACATTGATAATGCGTAACAATCATAAAGTATGGCCGTCCGATATCTCTGTCCCCCTTCACGGCTACAGCTTATTCACGATAAACTCGGGAAACAGTGTGGGTGATTTGGCAACACTGGATATCCTGAGTGACTTCAACCTGTCGTAATAGCGGTGGACATGATTCAGGGTAACATTTCCAGGATCATTGAACATTTTTGTTGAGGCTGCCAGGCCGGCTCTCCTGCCGAAGACGAAGATATCAAGGAGGGCATTCCCCATGGCCCTGTTCCTCCCGTGGATCCCTCCGGCTGCTTCTCCGGCGACAAAGAGATTCTTGACTGTAGTTTCTCCCTTTTCGTCAATAAGAATTCCGCCGTTCTGGTAGTGGAGGGTCGGAAACACCAGCAGCGGTTGTTTAGAAATATCGATCTTGACCCGCACCAAGTGCCGGTAGAGCGAAGGAAAGCGCTTCCTCAGGAACCCGTTCCCGGACGTTTCTTCGACCAACGGGGTATCGAGCCAGATTCCCACCTTGCCGGAGCGGGTCGTAACACCGTTGCCGCTTTCACACTCCCGAATGATGGCAGCAGCACAGACGTCCCTCGTTTCGAGCTCGTTGACAAACCGTTCTCCCCTGGCATTCACAAGGTGGCCTCCGATGCTCCGGATCGCCTCGGTGACGAGCACCCCTACCATATGTTCGGGAAACATGACGCCGGTCGGATGGTACTGGAACGAATCAACCCCTTCAAGCCGCGCTCCCGCCCGGTAGGCAATCACGAGCGCATCCCCGGTGGCACCGAAATTATTGGAGGTTGGAAACCCCTGCATATGCAGTCGTCCCGACCCTCCGGTTGCGAGAATGACCGCCTTGGCCCGCACGGTAAAATGCCGCTTTCTTCCCAGGTCATACAGGATCGCACCGTTGCATTCGCCGAACTGGTTAGTGGTAAGTTCCACCGCCGGAGTAAACTCGGAAACTTCGATCGAGTCCCGCTTGCCGATCTCGTCCTTCAAAACCTTCATGATGTTCAGGCCGGTATGGTCACCAATCGAGATCAGGCGGGGAACCGACATTCCGCCGGCCTTCTTTGTCAGGAGATTGCCGGCTTCGTCCCGATCGAAGTCGACGCCTGTGTCGAGCAGCCATTTTACGACCCGCGGACCGTCTTCCACCAGGGCCTTGACGAGATCCCGTCTGCCGACGAATTTGCCGGCGGTCATGGTATCGCAAAAGTGCCGCACGGGGGAATCATGCTCGTCCACCGAGGCCTGCATCCCCCCTAGCGCCATGATGGTGTTTGAATTGCCGAGCCTGAGCTTTGTGGCGAGTACAACCCGTGCTCCCATGCTTTCTGCAAAAAGTGCAGCCGTCACCCCGGCCCCGCCCCCCCCCAGCACAAGGACATCCGTATCATACTCGGGGCTGAGATCGATCTTCGAATAGTCAAGATCGCTGAACGCTTCCAGCAGGTCCGCGATCTCATGGGTCGTTCTTGCCCCCCTGTTCACGCCGGCCCTGAGATTCCTGAAGGCCGATTCCTTGTAGTCCGGATGGAATTTCCTGAGCAGCCTCTCCGCCGCCTCTGCTGACAGGTTAGCCACCTTTTCCTGCTTTCGCTTCTCACGGCTGGCGGTCACGACTTCAATGGCATCGAACATATCATCGGGATACATCTACCCCCCCTCTGCCTGTCGGCAGTGCGCTTCAAGCTCGTCGTCGACCATGGCTGCCAACCGTCCCAGGTCGGCATCGAACTGAAACGATTCCAGCTCTTCAAGGCGCTTCTGCAGATTAGGTGGGAAAAGTCTCTCCTTGGCAAGCGCCCTCTGGATAAAAAGGGCAACGTGCTGGGGCGCTATCCCTTTCGGGCAGCGCGAGGCACACAACCCGCACATGATGCAGTCCATGATATGCTCGGTCGCCGTTTCGTAATCCGCATCCTTCGCGGCTTTCATCACCCCGGCCACGTTGATCCACTCGGGACAGATGTTACATGCCTTGCAATCGTTACAGGTATAGAGTTCGGGATAGATTTCCGGTAGATGTTCCAGGGGTTTTTCCATCACGTCAAGAAGGTAGCGCGCAACCCGGGAGGGAAAGTACGGCAGCATGATGACGTTCAATCCCTCCTCAACAACTTTCTGGCAACCGAGCCCGAACTTTACCTTTTTTCCCCCCTTCTCGAGAAATGCCACGGTACACGCCCCGCACAGGCCGGAAAGGCATCCGACCCCCCGTTTCACGTCATGTCCCGTATCCCAGAGGGCCTCGATAACCGTCAACCCTTCGGGAAGTCTGATCTTCCTCCCTTCAAGCTGAATGATAATCATCGTTTTATCGTTATGCATGATCTCCATCTCCAGCACGCATATATATTTATTTTAATTATACAGTGTGATTATAAAATATCAATTAACAACAAGCCTTGATAGAAACACCAACGCCCCGCCTCGGATCTCCGAAGTGGGGCGTTGTCATCCTCAGATTTCTGAGAGGCTTGTGACAGTTTTATTTTCAAAATGAAAATCTCAAACCAATGCTTCGTGCATGATCAATGGCCATGCTCGTGTTTCTGAACGCTGCTTCGCATCTGGCAATGCCAATATTTGTGTTATTCCTTGTGTTATTCCATATGAATATCTATAAAAACCACCGGCAGCCTTTTGGGGCCACCGGTGGCGTTACAGTGCCTTACTTGCCGGCCTTCTTCTTCATTTCTTCAGCCATCTCGCGGATCTCGGTCAGATCCTTCTGCATCTTGGCAAAGCCGTACCAGGTGGAGTAATCCGGATTCATGTGGAATCCGCCCTGAAATGCCTTCATGCGGTGATCCATGAACATTTCATACAGGGTCTGCTCAATCGCGGTATCCACATCGTAAAAGGTCAGCAGATCAGGGTAGGCGAACGGCTGCCCCGGCTTCTGCTTGATGATACCCCGCTCATAGAGGTCGGCCACAATGTTAATCGCCTCGGCAAACAACTTGTCCGATTCCTTGACCATCTGGTCGGCGTTCTTGAAGTTTTCCTTTACAAAGTTGGGGGAGTGGCATTGCTGGCAGATCGCCACAAACTTGGCCCGCTCCTTGTCAAACTCTTCCTTGGTCAGGCGGGCTACCTTGCCGGCCTTGACCACATCCAGGCGGGCGGTGGGATTGCCCTTCGGATCCAGCACGCCCAGCCCCTTCAGGATGGTGGCGCGATAGCCCATCCACTCGGCATCCGGTTCCGGCAGACGCACCGCCAGGAAGCCCCAGGGAGCCATCACCCAGTGGTTGCCGTCGGGCATATGGCAGGTCTGGCATTTGGGAGCGCGGTCCTTGTTTTTCGGATCAATGGCGCGGTTCATCAGGTAGGTGACACCATGCTTGGAGCTGGCCCACATCTCCCACTGAGGATGGTCAAAGCCCATATGGCAGGTCTGGCAGGCCTCAGGCTCACTGGCTTCAGCCCTGGAGAAGGCGTGGCGGGTGTGGCAGTTCTGGCAATCCATGCCGTACTTGTAATATTTGCGCCCTTCGCTCTTGCGCTCTTTGGCATCTGCCAGCCCCAGGGTGTGGCAGCCGCCGCAGCCTTTCTGGCCAGCCATAAACGCCTTAGGCTGCTGGTGTGAACGGGGCATGGCGTCCAGGGCGATCTGACCCAGGGCATGCTGGCCATCCATATACTGGTTTGCCTGGTCAGGATGACACTGCTTGCAGGTGGTAATGGTGGGTAACTGGGCCTTATCCACATCCTTCTCGCTGGTGTGGGCCGTGCCGTGGCAGGCTTCACAGGTCAGAGACTTGGACATCTTGCCCCGGTTAAATCCTGCACCATTTTGGGTGAGATTTTAGTGTGGCAGGTCTCGCATTTGGACGGCTTGGCGAGCGCCAGCGCCGGTACCAAGGCAAGACAGGTCACCATGCAGACCACAATGTTCCATACCTTGTTGAATTCATTCATCGCCTGTTTCTCCTTTCTTCCATGTGAATTTGCCCCCCTGGCTAACTTGGGTGTGTACAGTAAACAAGTATCCAAGTTATCTTAGCAAAGTCAAATGAAGGAAGTTATTGATAGAGGAGGCGAAATTTTTTGAGGTCCACGAAGCTGCTCCTTGCAGCGCCGAAGCAGTCCGGCTAACCTTTTTTAGGTTTCGGTATCGGCACGTGCCTTTTCCAGTAATTGACTGGAAATTTGCGTCCCGTTCTCGCCCGATAGATTACCCGGCTTTTGAGCCGGAGTCATTTGGGTCGCTGGCAAATCCATTCACAGCTCCTCTGTTTATCAAGGAATATTCCCTGTATTCCAGGCCACGATTTTTATCAGATTTCATCAGACTAGATATCAATTTAGAATAACAGGACAAAATGATCTGGATTAAGCGAATAGTGCATATATCAAGAATACCACCAGACAGAGAGACGACTTCAAAGTTAAACTACCCTATCAAGACCACGTTACCTGCGTAGATACGGCAGGCCTGAAATAGCCGTCATTATGACCGACAACTGCACTGTCAAGACGAACTGTACATCGGCGATCGTTGGAACTGTGAGCCGACTAGCCATGGCAGTCTGAGTCGCCCGATTGCCTCACAACTCGAACACCTGGTGGTGTAAAGGCATCTCCACTTTGGTGTTCTTCAGCAGTGTCGCGAAGTGTCGCATCGCCGTCTCTTCACCATGCACCAGAAACGTCTGTTCCGGATTTCCGGTCTGCAGGTGCCAGGCAAGGAGTTCCGCCTGGTCTGCATGGGCGGAGAATCCGTTGATGGTATGAATGCTGGCCTTGACCGGAATTTCTTCACCGAAAAGGTGTACATATGTAGCACCATCAATGATAGTGCGGGCAAGGGTGCCGTTGGCTGCGTAGCCTACAAACAGTATGCTCGAGTCGGCGCGCCAGAGGTTGTGCTTGAGGTGATGGCGCACGCGGCCACCGGTGCACATGCCTGAACCGGCCATAATGACCGCCCCTCCTTTGATTTTATTGATGGTGATAGAGTCCAGCATCTCCCGCGTGAAGTGCAATCCTGGCAAACTCAGAGGATCGTGTCCATTGCGGAAAATTGCAGCAGTCTCCTCGTCGTAGCACTCGGGATGATGTTCGAAGATCGCGGTGGCAGATATCGCCATGGGCGAGTCAAGGAATACCTGCATTGCACCTGGCAGGCGCCCCTTTTCTATCCCCTCTCGCAGGAAAAACAATATTTCCTGGGCGCGTTCAAGGGCAAAAGTAGGGATAATGACGTTGCCACCACGTTTGAACGTGTCGGTGATTGCCATGTAGAGTTCCTCAACGGACGATGCGATCGGTTTATGCAGCCGGTCCCCGTAGGTGGTTTCCATGACGATGACATCCGCCTTGGGAGGAACCGCCGGATCACGCAGGATCGGTCGATTGGAATTACCCAAATCCCCTGAAAACAGCACCGTCCGGTGTTGCCCGTTTTCCTTCAATTCAAGATAAATACAGGCCGAACCGAGGATATGTCCCGCGTCCACAAAGGTCGCAGATACACCGGGAGCCATTTCCAGAGGTTGATTGTAGCTGGCTGTTCTGCCGAAATAGTCCAGGCTGTTCAGCGCGTCCAACTCAGTGTAAAGCGGTACAATGCTCTCTTTCTGGTTCCCCCGCCGAGCGGCATGGCGGATGTTGTTCCGCGCCTCTTGTTCATGCAGGTGGCCGGAATCCAACAGCACCAGCCGAGTCAGCTCTCGCGTAGCCGCTGTGGTAATAATCTCGCCTTTGAAACCATTCATCACGAGCAGGGGAAGGCGGCCACAGTGGTCGAGGTGTGCATGGGTGAGCAACAGAAAATCGATGTTGGCTGGATCGAAACCGAAAGGTTCAGCATTATCTTCGACAAGCTCACGTCCACCCTGAAAAAGGCCACAGTCAATGAGGATCCGCTTTCCTGAACATTCAACCAAGTGGCAGGACCCGGTGACATCATGGTCGGCTCCGTGGAATGACAGTTTCATGACAACCTCCATTATCTAATTTTTGGATCAGTTTATGGGATAAGGTCAGTTTGGATTAAGCTCTCATAAGGTTCGACTGAAAAAATTAACCGGACCAGGCGCAGGCGCTTGGTCCGGATTGTACGGCAGGTTAGGTGTGGTTATTGATGACGTGATTACCGCAGCTGGGATCAACTTATCCAGAGCAAAGCAGCCCGCTCAGGGACGAAAAAAGAGCGGCGGGAAAAATATGCTGATGCCCGGCTGCGGCGGCGGCACATAAACCACCGGCGGTTCAACATACACACGTTCCCGGTAGCCGTAAGGACGATACTCTCGTCTGTATCGTTCATGGCGGTGGCGTTCATAGCGGTGGCGTTCATAGCGGTCGCGTTCATAGCCACGCCCCCTGTTCTCATAACGGCCGTTGTCATGTCTTTCCCCGCGGCCATGATCATCATCCGCGAAGGACGGCGCAACATTCACACTTCCGATCAGAACAGCCAAAACCAGCCCCAGCGTGATCTTTCCGACTATGGATCTGAAATTCCATTTACTTGATATATTCATAACGTCACTCCATTCATGGATCGATTCCAATCGCCTGACTGGCGTCAATCCGCTTTTAACTTCAGGAAGCACTCAGTTTAACCGCTGTTTTCCATGTCTGCCTGTCCGGAATATGACATCGGTGACCTTCTTCTGCTCATCCGACATGCTGACATAGAGCGCCTCGAAGACCGGGATCAGTTTCTTCTGCTGCTCCAAACGTGTTTCCGTAATTTGACTGTGGAATTTCATGGCCTCCAAAGCGTTCATGGTTTTTGTCATTTCAGTCCTGTCCTTGCTCAACGTGTCCAACTCTTTCGCATTCTCGCGCATGACCTGCGTAAGATTCTTCCATAATTCCTGCTGGTCGTCGGTGATCTTTAGCGCTGCTTGAAGTTTTTTGATGCGGGCCTCGGTATAATCGACAGCAGATACTCGTTCGACAGCCGGCGATTTCTTTTTGCCCGAGGCAGCTAAAGCCGGATTTACGGACGCTAAAATGAAAATGGAGAAAAAAGCCACCATCATAACAATGGCTGTAGACGGAAAAGCATATTGATTCGTTTTTTGATTCATGATCTGTCTCCTTGTTTGTAAATTCGTGCAGCGCTTGAAAGAGCTGCATGGTTTTGATTCATCCCTGATTCTAAACATCCCTCTTCCACTGAATAACGTTTTCCAGCACCATGATATTCGCTATTACCAGCAGAATGTGGATCAGATCGCCCATGATGTCGCCGTTACCAGTCCCAACAGCCACAGCACTATCAGGATCACACAGATTGTCCAGAGGTTGATATCCTTTTCTCATTCGGGGTTTCCGGATGGGGTACATGTGACAGCAGCTGGCAGTGGCGTTAGCCACTGTCAGGTAACGCGACTATTTCACTCGTAGGTCGTTTTTCACTTCTGCTACCCCTTTGACACTGCGAGCAACTTCTCCAGCCTTATTGGCGTTCTGTACCGAATCGACAAAACCGCTTAGCTGGACGACCCCTTTGTAAGTATTGACAGTGATTTGCAGCGTTTTCAGCCCCGGCTCGCTAAAAATTGCGGCTTTTACCTTGGTGGTGATGGTGGAGTCATCGACATACTGACCGGTAGTTTCGCTTTTCTGAGTGGTTGCGCACCCCAGGAATGCGGTTATCAGCCCGATGCTGACCATGGCCTTCACAATACCTCGTAGTTTTAACATGCTGCTTTCTCCTTTCTGTTTGTGAACAACTACAAACCGACATGTAATTGTTTAAGAAACCGGAGCCTGGAGGCACACAAAGACCCGGCAAAAGGGCTAGACGTTATTATCCATTTACGGCGAACCGGCCACTGAACCGGATACAGACGCGCAATCTGTGATGAGATCATGACCTCATTACTAATGCATTAATTGAGTATCTTACCGGCATATAGTGGAGTTTGGCTGAATATCGCATCGTTGTTTCACGAAATGGGAGTATCTTTTTGGAAAAGAGGATGTATGCGTACATCCTAGTATTCTGTGAAGTTAAGTTTTCTAATCTGTTAGATAGCTGTTGGATCCATGCCCTTCCTCCATAAGCTGGTCCAGTTTATGGAGGAAGGGGAATGCAGTATATCCTCTTGGCGAGGATATGCCCCAATATCATGCGCCTAATTTTTTTCTGGTGTCGGCGCAGGTGCCCCAGGTGCTCCGGGTGCACCGGGTGCTCCAGACTGTCCGGTTGTTCCAGTTGTTCCGGTCGTTCCAGTCTGTCCAGTCTGTCCAGNNGTTGCTCCGGTTGCCCCTGGTGCTCCAGGCGCTCCCTTTTCCGGTGCTGTTGATTGATTACAGCCACTCAACGCAAAAGTTGCAAGAAACGTTAATGCAACAAATATCAACACTAATTTCTTCATATACATTTCACCTCCTTTCATTTTCATTACCTCTGAACCGAGAAAACTATATCAAGTTTTGATACTAATTGATTAACTCTCCGGCATATAGTGGAGTTTGGCTGAATTTTGCATCGTTGTTTCGCGAAAAAGGGAAAGTCTATTTATGGAAAAGAGGACTCAGTATTTATCCTACTGTTCCGAGAGGTTAATTCGTGCAGGATAATTCTACTTTGTCACATAAAAATTCATGTCAACACATTGATATAATTGTAAATATTTGACTTTATCCGGATAGAACTGTCGAACGAGGAGGGCATTCAGATTGTTTCCAAGTCAATGACCACGGCTGATCTGCCGCTAAAGGTGCAATTCGTCCTGGATGAAACCTGAACAGGACGAATTGCTGTTAATTGCATGACTACAACCGATCCATGGATATCGAGGATGGTGCAGAAAACGAAACACCGCAGCGCCCTGCCTGACCAAACAAAAGCCCCCTTCCCGACGATTCGGGAAAGGGGCTTTTGTTGCTTTCAGGTTCAAAATTTGTGGTAGGAATATGGACTATATAAAAACAGAAAATGACCTATTCTGTCAAATCACGACATCACCCGCACAGACAACATTACAACAGCCACCTAACAAACTGAGTATCCTGGCGTTTCCCGCAACACACTGCTCCGCCAAAGCCACCGAATACCTCAGGTCAGGTTCCAGATAAACATTTCCCAGATATCCTTGAAGCTCTTGCCGATTTCGCCAACCACCGTCGGCTCGAAACCGCAGTGCATCATGCACTGGGCACAACGCGGGTCCTTGCCGACACCATATTTGCCCCAGTCGGTCTTTTCCATCATCTCCTTGAAACTGGGATAATGGTCGTCGGTGATCAGGTAACAGGGGGCTTTCCAGCCCCGGGGATTGCGGGTCGGGTTGCCCCAGGGGGTGCATTCCAGCTTCTTCTCCCCTTTCAGAAAACGGAGGTACATGGGAGTCGAGAAGAAGCGGTGCTTCTTGCTCATTTCGTAGACCTGGGCGAATTTCATCTCGATATCGCGCCGTTCGAGAAACAGCTTCTCACCCACCGCCTCATAGCCGAAGCCGGGCGCCACGAGCAGGCCGTCCACGCCGATCTCTTCCAGGTGGGTAAAGAGCATCTCGATCTCGACCAGGTCGGTTTCGTTGAAGATGGTGGTGTTGGTGCAGACCCTGAAACCGAGCTGCTTGGCTTTTTTGATGGCGGCCATGCCCATCTTGAAGGCTCCCTTGCGCTCGAGAATCCGGTCATGGGTTTCTTCCAGGCCGTCCATGTGGACGTTGAGGGTGAAGTTGGGATGGGGCGTCATGCTGTCCAGGGCTTTTTCCAGCAGAATGCCGTTGGTGCAGAGATAGATGTGCTTGCCGCGATCAAGGGTCCCCTTGATCAGTTCGAAGATGTGCGGATAGAGGAACGGCTCGCCGCCGGTGATGGTGACAACCGGTGCCGGGCATTCGTCCACTGACTTGAGACAATCTTCCAGGCTCATCATCTCCTGAATAGTGTCGGCATACTCGCGAATCCGGCCGCAGCCGGAACAGGCCAGATTGCAGAGGTGGGTCGGTTCGAGCATGAGCACCAGCGGAAACTTCTCAATTTTGTTGAGCTTGTTGCTGACGATGTATTTGGTCAGATCGTAGTTGAGACGCATCGGAAAACGCATTTTGCAAATCCTTTCAAGCACAATTTCACCACATAAGATACAAAGAGCACAAGGGAATCACTCGAAAGAAAAGATTCTTCGTGTCCTTTGTGCCTTTGTGGTGAGGTCAATCAGTTGTTTGATTTCATGAACTCTTCGGCGGCGGTGACGATGCCTTCGGCATCAATCCCCAGATCCTTGCGCAGCTGGGCCTGGGATCCGTGCTCGATGTAGCGGTCGGGTATGCCCAGGCGCTTGACCCGCACATCCTGCAGGCCGTTATCGCTGAGCAGCTCCAGCACGGCGCTGCCGAAGCCGCCCTGCAGGGCATTTTCCTCGACGGTGATGATGCAGCCGGCGGCACGGGCCACGGACTGGATCAGCTCCGCATCCAGAGGCTTGACGAAACGGGCGTTGACCACACCAACGGATAGCCCCTTCCCTTTCAGGGTTTCGGCCGCCTGCAGGGCCGGGTAGACAGTAGAGCCGATGGCTACGATATACAGGTCGCGCCCTTCCAGCATCAGCTCGCCCTTGCCTGTCTCCAATGTCTTCAGTTCCCCGTCCAGGGGGACGCCGTAACCGACTCCGCGCGGGTAGCGCAGGGCCATGGGTTCGCCGGCGTAGATGGCGGTCCTGAGCATGTGGCGCAGCTCGTTCTCATCCTTGGGAGCCATCACGGTTATAGCGGGCAGATGGCGCAGAAAGGAGAAGTCAAACACGCCGTGATGAGTTGGACCATCATCCCCCACCAAACCGCCCCGGTCCATGGCAATGGTCACCGGCAACTTCTGCAGGCAGATGTCGTGGAAAATCTGGTCGTAGGCGCGCTGGACAAAGGTGGAATAGATGGCGGCTACCGGACGGAAACCTTCGGCGGCCAGACCGGCGGCAAAGGTCATGGCGTGCTGCTCGGCAATGCCCACATCGAAGAAGCGTTGCGGAAAGCGCTCGGCAAACCGGGAAAGTCCGGTGCCGTCCGGCATGGCAGCTGTAATGGCAACGATCTTTGGATCCTGTTCGGCCAGTTGCAGGATGGTCTCACCAAAGACGTCGGTATAGGATTTGACCGCCGACTTGGCCGCTCCCTTGCCGGTGGAAACGTCAAAGGCCCCCACGCCATGATACTTGTCCGGAGTTTCCTCGGCCGGCTTGTAGCCCTTCCCCTTGGTAGTCATGACATGCACCAACAGTGGGCCATCCAATTCAGTGATGTTATTGAATACCTCTACCAGCTGCAGCAGGTCGTGACCATCCAGCGGTCCCAGATAGTCAAAGCCGAGCGCTTCGAACAGCGAACCGGGAGTCAGAAAGCCCTTCAGCGAATTCTCGGCCTTCCGCGCAAAATGCAGGATATCGCTGCCGATGGCCGGTATGCCCTTCAACAGCCCCTGCATCTCCTTTTTGAGGTCACGAAAGTAGCGGCCGGTCATCTTGCGGGAGATGAACGACGAAAAAGCGCCCACGTTTTTGGAGATGGACATCTCGTTGTCGTTGAGGATGACGATCAGATTCTTTTTCAGGTGTCCGGCCTGGTTAAGGGCCTCGAAGGCCATGCCGCCGGTCAGGGACCCGTCACCGATAACGGCGATGGAGTGATTTTTGGTGCCGGCCAGATCGGCTGCCGCCGCCATGCCCAGCCCGGCCGAGATGGAGGTGGAGGAGTGCCCAACGCCAAAGGCATCATGCTCGGATTCGCAACGTTTGGGAAAGCCGGAAAGCCCCTTGTACTGGCGCTGGGTGTGGAACTGGTTGCGCCTGCCGGTAAGAATCTTGTGGGTATAGGCCTGATGCCCCACATCCCAGATGATCCTGTCCGTGGGCGAGTCAAAACAGTAATGCAGGGCAATGGTCAACTCCACCGTCCCCAGGTTCGAACCCAGATGCCCGCCGGTCTCGGATACGGTGGCCAGAAGAAATCTGCGCACTTCGGCTGCCAGCTCCGGCAGCTGCTCAGGCTTCAGTTTCTTCAGATCAGCCGGGGATTCAATTTTCGTCAGATAGGTGTACATAATCGTTTCTCCATCGAATAAGTGGAGCAGAATATCACAAGAATGCCACAAAATACACTAACAATAATATGTCATGCATTACGCATAGTTATGATCACGAAACCACTCCACGGCACGACGCAGGGCCTCTTTGACAGGCGTCTGGGGCAAGCCCAGTTCCCGCACCGCCCTGGATGAATCGAAATACATGAATTTGGCTGCCATCTGTACCCCGGCCAGCGGAATCAAGGGTTCCTTACCGGTGATTTTGGCGAAGGCTTCATTCACATAGGCCGCCAGCAGGATCGGCGTATAGGGCAGCCTGACCCGGGGAGCGGACAGGCCGGTTATCTCTTCCAGCAGGCAGAAAATGTCCCTCAGCGTCAGGTTGCTGTTTCCCAGGATGTATTTCTGCCCGATGCGGCCCCTCTGTTCCGCCAGAATATGCCCGCGGGCGCAATCCTCCACGGCAATGATGTTCAGGCCGGTATCCAGGTAGGCCGGCATCTTGCGCCTGAGAAAATCGACGATGATCTTGCCGGTGGGGGTCGGCTTGATATCCAGCGGACCGATCGGTGTGGAGGGGTTCACGATCACCAGCGGCAGCCCCCTGGCGATGAACTTCTCGGCCTCGCGCTCCGCCAGAAACTTGCTCTTTTTGTAATGACCGACCATATCTGCCAGAGACACCGCCGTTGTCTCGCTGCCTGGCGTGCCGTTTCCGGGATTGCCCAGGGTACCGACGCTGCTGGTGTAGACCACCCGGGAGAGCCCGTTCCTGAGTGCCGCTTCCAGAATGGCTGCGGTGCCATCGACATTGATGCGGTACATCTCCTGGGGAGTGCGGGTCCAGAGGCGATAGTCGGCTGCGGCATGATAAAGGACATCACACCCCTTCAGACCGCTTTCCAGGCTGGCGCTGTCGCGCAGGTCGCCCCGATGGATTTCCACATCGAGGCCGGTCAGATTGGACGTGTCAGAGCCCGGACGAACCAGCACACGTACCTCACGGCCATCCCTGAGCAGTTCCCTGGCGATGCTGGCGCCGATAAAGCCGGTTGCGCCGGTGATAAATGTTTTCATAGGCATTAGGACTCTTTTTCGCTCACACAAAAAATAGGGAAAGCCCCGGGATGGAGAAAAACCGGGGCTTTCCAGCTAATCAACGTCATGTCCCGCAAATGCCTGCTCAGACGTTCCTGGCGACCCCTTCGGTCAGGCGGCGGTACTTGCCCAGCGCTGTCAAGGGGAAACAGTTGCGGTAGATATGGTATTTGATCATGAAATACTTGGGAAAACCGGTGCCGGTAAAGGCATCCTCATCCCAGGTGCCGTCCTGTTTCTGGGTGGCCAGCAGGTACTCGATGCCCCGGGCGGCGGCATTGGAATGCACCTCGCCGGCGGCAAACAGCGCCAGCAGCGCCCAGGCGGTCTGGGAGGCGGTACTGGGGCCGCTGCCCATCAGGGAACGGTCAAAATAGGACTCGCACACTTCGCCCCAGCCGCCGTCAATATTCTGCTTTGACTTGAACCAGTTGGCCGCCTTCTTGATGTAAGGCTGGGATACATCCTCGCCAATGGCTTCCAACCCGCACAGCACCGACCAGCTGCCGTAGATGTAGTTGACCCCCCAGCGCCCCCACCAGGGGCCTTCCGGCTCCTGCTCCTTCCTGATGAATTCCAGGGCGCGGACTACGGCCGGGTGGCTTTTGGGATACTTGAAGTTACCCATCAATTCCAGCATACGACCGGTCAGATCGGCCGTAGGAGGGTCGATCAGCGCCTCCAGGTCGGCAAAGGGAATCTTGTTGAGCATGTGTTTGGTGTTGTCCTTGTCAAAGGCACCCCACCCGCCGTTTTCACTCTGCATACCGAGACACCAGGCAATGCCGCGCTTGATAGCCTGCTCCATATGTTTTCTGTCGCGAACCTTGATGTCCTTGATCGCCATGATGACAAAACCGGAATCATCCACATCCGGATACCAGTCATTGAGGAACTCGAAGGCCCAGCCGCCCGGTTCCAGCTCGGGCGATTTGATCTGCCAGTCCCCCTTGCGGCGCACCTCAAGATCCAGCAGCCATTGGGCCGCCTTGACTAGGGCCGGATGATCCTTGGGCACGCCGGCCTCCTGCATGGCCACCAGCGCCAGGGCCGTATCCCATACCGGCGAGACGCAGGACTGCAGGATGATGCTGTCCTCATCCTCGATGCAGAAATTGGCCAGCGCCTCCAGCCCCTTGACAACGGCCGGGTGATCATTGGCATAGCCCAGACAGTGCAGCGCCAGGATGGCATTGAGCATGGCCGGCTGGATGCCGCCCCAGTCGCCGGTCGGCTCCTGGTGTTCCAGGATCCACTGTTCGGCCGCGGCGGTGGCCTTCTTCTTGAAGGGGCGAATGGGACTGGATTCGTAAACTTTGAGCAGGTGATCGACACCGATGAAAAAGTTCTTCAGGGTGAGGATGCCGTCTTCCTTGGTAAAGGTGTAATCAGTCGGACGCGGCGGACGGAGGTACAGCTCCTGTACCCTGGCCCAGGGGGGCACTTTACGCACCGGACGTTCTGCCATGACCACCGAAAGGGGAATAATGGTTGCTCGGGCCCAGCTGGAAAACTCGTACACGTTAAGATAGGCCCAATCCGGCAGAAGCATCAGTTCAATCGGCATGGAGGGCACGCCCAGCCAGGAAAACTCGCCGAACAGCGCCAGGAATGTCTTGGTAAATACCCGGCTCTTGAGAATGCCGCCATTGGCCAGGATAAACTCGCGCGCCTTGACCATGGCCGGGTGCTCCGCCTTGTAGCCGGCCAGTTTGAGGGCAAAATAGGCCTCGATGGTGGTGGAGAGATCACCGGGACCGTTATGCCAGAGCGTCCAGAACCCCTCGGCGGTCTGCTTGGTGAGGATATAATTGGCCAGTTTGCTCTCTCGAACCTTGTCCACCATGCCGAGAAAATGAAACAGCATGATGTATTCGGCGGTGATGGTGACGTTGGACTCCAGTTCGGCCCACCAATAACCGTCAGGCAACTGCTCGCGGAAAAAGAAATCCCGCGTCCTTTCGATGGCCTTGTCCAGAGGACTTTTGGCATCGCCAACCATCTTCTTCCAGATGGAGGGGGGTAGGTGGTGCACCTTGGCGCTGGATTTTCTGGGGGACTCTATCACCGGCGCAGCCGTTTCCGTATTGAATGATGTTAAAGCATTAGAAATCGGGTATTTTCCTGGATTCATTCTTAACGCTCCTGATAATCTGCATAAGTTTCAATGCCGTCCAGCCGGACCGACAAATTGTCATTAAATAGCATGCTTGTGCAATAAAGTATACGATTTTCAGAATATGCCATTGTGTTTTAGTCTGTTGCAAAACCGTTTTCAGGCAACTTCGAGCAGCACAGAAGAAGCTACGGAACGGCCTGGTGTCGAAAAAACTGCACCGATGTAATCTGATTTGCCAGCAAAGCGGGGATATGCTATACAGATTATTTCCATCATCGCCACTACCAGCAGCATGGCCACCAACCAGGAGATATGAATGTTGACAGGAAAACAGAAACGCCACTTGCGAGCCCTGGGTCACAAGCTCAAGCCGCTGATCCAGATCGGCAAGAAAGAGATTGAGCCCGCCCTGATCGCCGAGGCCAACTCAGCCATCGACTGCCATGAGCTGATCAAGGTCAAGTTGCTGGAAAGCTGCCTGCTGGACAAGCACGAGGCTTCCGACATGCTGGCTCAGGCCTGCAACGCCGAGGTGGCCCAGATCCTGGGCAGGACATTCCTCTTGTACCGTACCGCTAAAAACCCGGTGATTGTCCTGCCGGCAGCCGAAAAAGCATCCAAGGCCAAGCAGGTATGACCGTCGGCGCAATTCTATTCGATCTGGACGGCACACTGGTGGACTCACTGGAAGACCTGACCGAGGCCGTCAACCATATGCGGGCAGCCTTCGGCCACCCCCTCCTTGACAGCAGCACTGTGCGCGGAATGGTTGGCAAGGGCTCCCGCAACCTGGTACAGCAGGCTCTGGCCACCGATTCAGCTGAAATGATCGACCAGGGATTGCAGTTGTTCACCAGCTATAATAGAGATCACATCGCCGACAAAAGCAGGCTTTACCCCGGCATCCGCGAGACCCTGCAGCAACTTGCCGACCAAAGTCTGCCCATGGCGGTCATATCCAACAAGAATGAATCCCTGAGCCGTCTGGTCCTGGAAACTCTGAAAATAGACCATTTTTTCAGCACTATCTGCGGCGGCGACACATTTCCCGAGCGCAAGCCGTCCCCCCTGCCCCTGATACGGGTCATTAACTATCTCGGCACCGCCCCGGACGAGACGGTCATGGTTGGAGACAGCAGCAACGACATCCAGGCCGGCAGACAGGCCGGCATCACAACCATCGGCTGCACCTGGGGCTACGGCGGTCTGGATGAACTGCAGGAAGCCGACTTCCTGGCCGACTCCTGCAGCCAGATTGCCGGCATCCTGCTGCAACCGGGGAGATAACAACCATGTTCGGCTGGACCGGCAAAATACTCAGAATTGACCTGACCAGCGGAACAAGCTGTCGCCAGGAGTTGCCCCGGCAGCTGCTGGAGGAATATCTGGGGGGGCGTGGACTGGGGGGGCGGCTGATGCGCGACTACTTCCGACTGGACCCGTTCGATCCGGTCATGCCGCTGATCTTCGCAGTCGGTCCCCTGTGCGGCACACCGGCCCCCACTGCCGCCCGTCTCTCGGTCGTCTCCCGCTCCCCCTTGACCGGTACGATCTACGACTGCTCGGCCGGCGGGCGTTTTGCCTGGCGCCTGAAGGCGGCCGGGCTGGACGCGATCTTCATCACCGGCAAAAGCGCCGCCCCGGTTGCAGTGACCATCGCCCCTGACCAGGTCCGGATCCTGCCTGCCGGTAATCTCTGGGGCAGCGACATCCCGACAACGGTGGCGGCCCTCAAGGAACATGGCAGCGTGGCGACCATCGGCCCGGCCGGGGAGAACGGCGTGCTGTTCGCCAACATCATGATGGGTGAAGGCAATTCGGTCGGCCGCGGCGGCCTGGGCGCTGTCATGGGAGCGAAGAACCTGAAAGCCGTGGTGGTGGACGGCAACCGGAAAACAGATATCGCTGACCAGGCCCTGTTTGACCGGGCCCGCCAGGACGTGATGCGGCTCTTCAAGGCCTCGCCGGTCATCTTCGGACCGCTGGGGATCGCCGAATTCGGCACGCCGGTACTGGTGGACCTAATGGCCCAGCGCCGCATGGCGCCGACAGAAAATTTCCGCAAGACCTTTTTCGAGCGCTCCGGCAATTATTCGGGCCCGGCCATCAAAGAGGCTTGTGGAGCAAAGAAGAACGGCTGCTACGGCTGCCCGATCCAGTGCAAGAAATCGGCGCGGGACGGCGGGCATCTGCCGGAGTACGAAACCGTTTCCCACTTCGGCGCCCTGAACGATGTGGACGATCTGAGCTCCATCATCAGATCCAACCAGCTTTGCAACAACCTGGGCATGGACACCATCACCGCCGCCGCCACCCTTTCGGCCTGGGGTGAAATCCGCGGCGGCTTTCCAACCGTACAGGAGTTGCCGACCCTTCTGACGGACATGGCCCTGCGGCGAGGTGACGGCGCCCTGCTCTCCCTCGGTTCACGCCGACTGACCGAACAATTGGGACGGCCGGAACTTTCCATGAGCGTCAAGTCGCTGGAACTGCCGGCCTATGATCCACGCGGCGCCTACGGCATGGCCCTGGCCTACTGCACCAGCAACCGGGGGGGCTGCCATCTGCGGGCCTACCCGATTTCGCACGAAATCCTACGCAAACCGGTGCCGACCGATCGCTTCTCCTTCTCCGGAAAAGCCCGCATCATCACCATCGCCGAAGACAGCAATGCCGCCGTGGATTCGCTGGCAGCCTGCAAGTTCTCTTTTTTCGGCGCCAGCCTGGAGGAATACGCCGAACTGCTGAGCGCTGCCACCGGCATCAGCTATTCTCCCCAACGCTTGAAGGAGATCGGCCGGCGCATCTGCCTGACCGAGCGCTTCTACAACTGCGTCAACGGCTTTTCTCGCCGTGACGACCAGTTGCCGCACCGCTTTTTCAGCGAACCCGGCTCCAGCGGCGACGGCATCGAGATCGCGCCCCTCGACCAGAAGCGTTTTGCAGAGGAGCTTGACAAGTACTACCGTATCCGTGGCCTGAACCAGGATGGCTGTTTTGATGACGCGGACTTTCTGGACAGGCAGCCGTGATATGGTTCGGCCGCAACAAAAAGGATTCTGACGCCGATCCGTCGCCAGGCGGCAACAGAGACACCGGCAACCAGGGCGAAGAGATTGCCGTAGCCTTTCTGACCGCCCGCGGTTTCCGCATCCTGGAGCGCAATTTCCGCTGCAAGGGGGGCGAGGTGGACATCGTGGCCCGCGAGGCGGGCAGCGGCTGCCTGGTGTTCGTGGAGGTCAAGGCGCGCCGCGGCCTCTCCTACGGCGTGCCACAACTGGCGGTCAATCAGTTCAAACAACGCCAGATATCCAAGGCGGCCCTGACCTGGCTTTCACGACAGCGTCTGCACGACCGGGATGCACGCTTTGACGTGATTGCGATTCTACTTACAGATGATGGGCGGCATCAGGTAGAACACATTGTAAATGCCTTTGAGTTGGCATACTGATCTGCAGCATCGATTTGAGGAGGGAACCATGAATTTCACGGCCACTCTGGCCCAGACCAAACCCAAGCTCGGCTGCCTGGCAGACAACCTGGCACAGATCGAGGAACGCATCCGGCTGGCAGTGGCTGCCAAGTCAGACCTTGTGATTTTTCCGGAACTGGCACTGACCGGCTATTTCCTCAAGGATCTGGTACCCGAGGTGGCCCTGCAGCTGGATTCACCCGAAATTCAGCGCCTGACGGAACTGTCCCGTTCCATCTCGATTGCCGTGGGTTTTGTGGAAATGACGAATGACTACCGTTTCTACAACTCCGCCCTCTACCTGGAAGACGGCGCCATCCGCCATCTGCACCGCAAGGTCTATCTGCCCACCTACGGCCTGTTCGACGAGCAGCGCTACATGGCCAGGGGCGAGCGCTTCCGCGCCTTTGACACAAAATTCGGCCGCATGGGGATGCTGATCTGCGAAGACATGTGGCACCTGTCAGCCTCCTACATCCTGGCCATGGACGGCGCCGCCACCCTGATCTGCCTTTCCAGCAGCCCCAGCCGGGGAGTGGAGGGGGAGTCGCTCGGCTCTGCCGCTGCCTGGCAGCAGCTGACCGCAACCACCGCCATGTTCCTCAACTGCCGGGTGCTGTACTGCAACCGGGTGGGTTACGAAGACGGCGTCAATTTCTGGGGCGGCTCGGAATACATCGCCCCTTCGGGTCAATCCCTGGCCCGGGCAGAACTGCTGCAGGAAGATGCCGTGACGGTGCTGATCGAGGAAGGAGCGCTGCGCCGGGAACGGATCTTCTCTCCCATGCTGCGCGATGAAAACCTGTTCGTAACCATGCGGGAACTGCGGCGCATCGAACGGGAAAGGGGGCAGTGATGGCGGGACTAGCAATCAATACGGACCTGCTGCACCGGATACTGGTCGGTTTCGTAACCGACGAAGTGCACAAGGTCGGGGTCAACAAGGCGGTACTGGGATTGTCGGGCGGTATTGACTCGGCCCTGGTGGCCTTTATCGCCGCCGAAGCCCTGGGCCCTGAAAACGTGCATGCCATCTGCATGCCCTACAAATCAAGCAATCCGGAAAGCGAGGCCCATGCCCGACTGGTGGCCGAAGCCTGCGGGATCAACTTCTCAGTTGTGGCGATCACCCCCATGGTGGATGCCTATTTCGATCTGTTTCCGGACGCCGGCAACATGCGCCGCGGCAACAAGATGGCCCGCGAGCGGATGACGATACTGTTCGACCATTCGGCACTGCTTTCGGCCCTGGTGCTGGGAACCAGCAACAAGACCGAACTGCTGCTGGGCTACGGCACCCTGTATGGAGACATGGCCAGCGCCCTGAACCCCATCGGCGATCTTTACAAGAGTCATGTCTGGCAGCTGTCCGAAGCAATGGGCGTTCCTGCCGAGGTCATCAGTAAACAGCCTTCGGCCGATCTGTGGGCCGGCCAGACCGACGAACAGGAACTGGGCTTTTCCTACCGCCAGGTGGACGAACTGCTTTACCGCATGGTGGACCAGCGCCTGACGCGGGAAGAACTGATTATTGCCGGCTTCAAGGCAGATTTTATTGACTCGGTCTACAGCAAGGTGCAGAACTCACACTTCAAACGGCGCCTGCCGGTAATCGCCAAGGTTTCCAACCGCACCATCGACCGGGATTTCAGATATTCGCGGGACTGGGGGAAGTAGCCAAATGAAGCCATCCGGAAATTCAACCCTGGTCTATTCCAGCGAAACCGGCCGGGTACCGCATAACAGCAAAAAAGCAGCAATTATTCAGGCACCCCACTCACCAAGCGACGGTACTATCCGCCTGCAAAGGCAAACCAAGGGACGCGGCGGCGGCACTGTGATCGTTATCAGCGGCATCCCCCTGAAAGGTACAGCCCTGAAAGAGTTGACCGGTGCCCTGAAAAAAAGATGCGGATGCGGCGGCACGATCAAGGATGGCATCATCGAGATCCAGGGGGACCACCGCGAAACACTTCTCCTGGAATTGCAGGCACGCGGCTATCGGGTAAAGCTGGCAGGGGGTTAACCGCTATCCAGCAAAAACAAATAACTTGACCTCGACTATTATTTAACTTAATCTTCTAAATCAATTTTGCAGTTGCTGGCCTGCATCAAACAAAACTGAACAAAATATTTTCTTATGCGAGAGTGGCGGAATTGGCAGACGCACCAGACTTAGGATCTGGCACCGTAAGGTATAGGAGTTCAAGTCTCCTCTCTCGCACCAAATCAATGCCCCGTTTTCGGGGCTTTTTTGTTGGCAAAGAAGAACCTGTTAGATACCGTCTGACTTTGACCATTTTCTGACATAACTTTCCCAACTCATTGATCTGCATGATTCAACTGTATACTGCTTGTGTGCGTATACCTGACTTGCATTTTTTCACTGTCAGGACTAATATACCCTATTACAAAATACATCTACCGAGGGTCTGCAATGAAGATAATCGTAACAGATGAAGTTTCGGCCGAAGGTCTGGCCCTGCTGACACAGGAACCGCGTATCCAACTGGATGTCAAACTGGGGCTGAGCAAAGAACAACTACTGGAGGCGATCGGCGATTACGACGCCATCATCACCCGCAGCGGCACCAATGTGGACAAGGACCTACTGGATGCCGGCAAGAAACTTAAGATAGTAGCCCGGGCCGGGGTCGGCATCGACAACGTGAACGTGGACTATGCCAGCTCAAAGGGCGTGATCGTGGTCAATGCCCCCTTCGGCAACACGAACAGCGCCGCTGAACACACCCTGGCGCTGCTGCTGTCGTTCTGCCGTAACGTCACCATTGCCAACAGCAGCCTCAAATCAGGTGAGTGGAAGCGAGCTCCCTTTACCGGCTACGAACTGAAAGGCAAGACCGCCGGCGTCATCGGACTGGGCAAGGTCGGCGGCCGGGTAGCAACCCGCCTGAAGGCCTTCGAGTGCGAAGTACTGGCCTGCGACCCCTACATTTCCGTCAAACGCGCCCACGACCTGGGCGTCAAGCTGGTTTCTCACGAAGAAATCTACAAAAACTGCGATATCATTACCGTACATACCCCGCTCAACGATGAGACCCGCGATATGATCGGGCCCAGAGAGTTCGGCCTAATGAAGAGCGGCGTAATCATCCTCAACGTGGCCCGGGGCGGCATCGTCAACGAGCAGGCCCTGCTGGACAACCTGCTCTCCGGCAAAGTTATCGGCGGCGCCGTGGATGTCTGGAGTGAAGAACCACCAAAATCGGAACATCTTAAACAGCTGATCGCATGCGAAAGGCTGGTGGTAACACCACACCTGGGAGCCAACACGTTCGAGGCCCAGGTCAACGTGGCAATCGATGTCTCCAAGGAAATAATCAACTATCTGGATGACAAGCCGCTGGAAAACGCCGTTAACATACCGCGTTTCGATCTGGCCCTGATGGATCAGATGCGCCCCTTCCTCAATCTGATGAGCGTCTTGTGCGACTTCGGTATCCAACTACTGGACGGCAATCCGGAGAAACTGACCTTCGGGTACGCCGGCAGCATTGCCCATTACGACTGTTCGCCCCTGACCGTCTGCGGACTGTCTACTCTGCTGAACCGCATGGTGGACCAGGATGTCAACATGGTCAACGCCTCGCTGGTTGCAGAGCAGATGGGCATCGTGGTGGAAGAGACCAAAAGCACCCACGCTGATGCCTTCTCCAACGTACTTACCCTGGTGGCAGAAGGGAACGGCAAGCGACGCCTGATCTCCGGCACCCTTTTTGAGGGAGCTCCCCGCATTGTTCGCCTGCGGGACTACACCATGGATTTCGCTCCCGAGGAGCACATGCTGCTGCTGAATTACAGTGACCGCCCCGGCATGATCGGCAAGATCGGCACCATCATGGGCATACACGACATCAACATCGCCTCTATGAATCTGGGACGCAGCGAGAAGAAGGGAGAGGCCATGGTAATCCTCTCGCTTGACTCGGCCGCCCCATGCCAGGTTCTTGAAGAAATCAAGGCCGCCACTGAAGCAACCTTCATAAAGGCCCTGCATATGCGTACCGGCAGCTGCACGCGCACCTGCTGCAGCAGAGCCTGATCGCCACAATGCTGTTCCCACACATTGATCCTGTCTTTCTGAGCATCGGCCCGCTCCAGTTCCGCTGGTACGGGCTGATGTACGTTATAAGCTTCATCATCAGCTACTATTTTCTGAGGGCAGAATCCCGCCGGAAGCAGCTTCCGCTGACACCCGATGACATAGCCGACCTGGTCTTTTACGGTGCCATGGGTGTTGTGCTGGGGGGACGGCTCGGCTATATCCTGTTTTACAACTTGGGCTTCTATTTGGCAAATCCGCTGCGGGTCTTTGCGGTCTGGGAGGGAGGCATGTCGTTTCACGGCGGCATGCTGGGAGTTTTTGCAGCAATTGTCCTCTATGCGCGACGAAAACAGCTGCCATTTTTATCGCTGATCGACATGATTGCCCAATGCGCTCCGATCGGTTTGGGGCTGGGTAGAATCGGCAACTTCATCAATGCAGAGCTCTATGGCAGACAGACCGATGTTCCCTGGGGAATTATTTTCCCTGACGGGGGCAGCGCACCACGGCATCCTTCGCAGCTCTATGAAGCCTTTCTGGAGGGCCTGCTCTTGTTTTGTGTCGTCCGCTTCGCGGCACGACGTTGGCCCGCTGCCGGCATCGCCACATGGGCAGCTTTGGGAGGCTACGGACTGTTCCGCTTCATTGTGGAATTTTTCCGTGAGCCCGATGCCCAACTCGGATTTTTTCTCGGATATTTCTCCATGGGCCAGTTCCTCAGCCTACCCATGTTCCTGCTGGGCAGTTTCATGGTATTCAGACTCTCGCGAAAACCCCATGAATACGCACTTGCCAGCACGCCCCCCCCCGACATTCCTCTTATAACCCACTTAACCGATTGATAAAAACGCGTTTCAAGATATACTAACATCACATATCCATTCAGGGGGCTCCCAACAATGATCAGCAAAAAAATGTCCGATGCATTGAATACGCACATGAACCTGGAGCTTTACTCAGCTCACCTTTATCTCTCCATGTCCTCCTCTGCAAACACCATGGGATTGAAGGGAGCTGCGAACTGGTTCACCGTGCAGTACCGTGAAGAGATGACGCATTTTTTCAAGTTTTACACGTACCTGGTTGACCAGGGAGAAAACATAGCACTGCTGGCCAGTAAAGCTGTGCCCAACAAATACAAGTCATTGCTCGACATGCTCGAACAGACTCTAAAGCATGAGCAACTCATAACCAAATGCATCAATGAATTGAGTGAACAGGCAGTTCAGGAAAAGGACCACGCCACCCAGATATTTCTGCAATGGTTTGTAACTGAACAGATCGAGGAAGAGAACAATGACCGTGACCTGATCGCCAAGCTCAAACTGGTCGGCGACAATGGCCATGGCATTCTGATGATTGACGGCGAAATGGGACAGCGTGTCTTCACGCCCGCACCGGGCACACCGGTCATGATCTGACATGAAAATACGATTCTGTGAGCACAACAAGGGCAAGGGCAAAGTCTATCGGCGCCTGAAGGAGGAGTTTCCTGATCTGAACATAAAGATCAAAGACTGCATTAAACAATGCGGCGCCTGCCGTGAAATGCCCATGGCCACAGTTGACAAGGAAAAGATCACCGGCCGTGACGGTGATGATCTTTATGGAAAAATAGTAACAGCAATCAAAAAAGGCTGGCCAACACACTAATCAGCTCCTAACAAACCACTGCCAGAGAAAAAAAACGGAGCAACCCACAATTAAAAAAGGCATCTCACGAATGAGATGCCTTTTTTAATTGGTGCGGTGGAATGGATTTGAACCATCACGAGGTTGCCCCCGCCAGCCCCTCAAGCTGGTGCGTCTACCAATTCCGCCACCACCGCAAACTTTATTTTTTAAGCTGCGTATTCTGCACGACAGCTAAACCGGTACCAGAATCGAGTTCGTTTCTATAACACAGTCACGGCTCAAATTTCAAGCAAAAAAAGTATCAATTTACTTTTGAGGCTGAACCGGTGCAGGCGAAGCTGCCGGCATATTAGCCGGCTGACCTTGAACTGGCGCCTGAGATGCCGGTTGCGGCATCTGAGACGGTGCTTTACCCATAGCAGCCGGTTTGCTCTTGGCGGACATGATCGAAGAAGAAGACGGCAGCCCAGAAAGATAGGCCAGAGTCAAGGATGTCAGCATGAAGACAACTGCCGCACCGGTGGTCATCTTGCTCAGAAAGGTTGTGCCTCCACCAGCTCCGAACACCGACTGACTGCCGCTGCTGCCGAAGGAAGCACCCATTTCAGCCCCTTTGCCGGACTGCAACAGTACAACTGCGATCAAAAATAGACTTACCATAACATGCAATATTGTTAGAAAGATCGTCATTCAGCATCCCCTGCTAGTGTAATTAAAGAAATTATGTACCATAGGGATCGCAATATTGTAAAGGGATTATTGATATTGCCAAACAACAATCAGGCTGTGCACTGCTAACAAGCGAAGTTGACGATTGCCGCAAAAGAATCTGCCTTGAGGCTGGCACCACCAACCAGGGCACCATCGATGTCAGGTTGCGCCATGAGTCCTTTCACGTTGTCAGGCTTGACACTGCCGCCGTAGAGAATGCGCATGGCATTCGCAGCCGGTTGGCCGAATATTTTTCCGACTAGCTTACGGATAAAGACATGAACCTCCTGCGCCTGCTGATCGGTGGCGGTTTTGCCGGTGCCGATTGCCCAGACCGGTTCATAGGCGATGACGATACCAGCCAGAGAGTCAGTTGAAAGCCCTGCAAAGGCGCCAGAGATCTGTTTTTCAATAATCGTGAAGGTGGCATCATCTTCACGATCTGTTAGTGTTTCTCCAACACAGACAATCGCGATAAGGCCGGCAGCAAGAGCCGCCTTGACCTTTTTGTTAACGGTTTCATCAGTTTCTCCAAAAAACTGCCGACGCTCGGAATGACCGATAATAACGTGGCTGCAGCCGGCATCTTTAAGCTGTCTCGGCGCCACCTCGCCGGTAAAGGCCCCCTCCTCTTCCCAATAGCAGTCTTGAGCTGCCAAACGAACATTGGAACCAGCCAGGGCATCCGCAACAGGACGAAGCGCCGTAAATACCGGAGCAACCACAATCTCGACTCCACTTGTACCCGCAACAAGCGGCTTGAGTGCGTTGACCATCGCGCCAGCCTCAGCGATGGTCTTAAAAAGCTTCCAGTTCCCAGCAATAATCGGTGTACGCATGGTTCCCCCTATTTCTTGGCTTTAATATCAAGAGCTTTCACGCCAGGGAGGGTCTTGCCTTCCAAAAGCTCCAGGAAGGCTCCGCCACCGGTGGAGATATAGCTGACCTTATTATCCACTCCGGCCTTGCGCACAGCCGAGTCGGTATCACCGCCGCCAATGATGGTGGTGGCAAAGGCATTTCCCACAGCCTCGGCAACGGCAAAGGTACCGCGGGCAAAGGCGTCCATCTCGAAAACTCCCATCGGACCATTCCAGATAACAGTTTTGGCGTCTCGCAACGTCTCGGCAAATAATGTCGCCGAGGCCGGCCCGATATCCAGCGCCATCCACCCCTCAGGTATCTCCTGCACTGTGGTGATGAAGCTGGCAGCCGTTGCTTCGAAGGCATTGGCCACGATGCAGTCCACCGGCAGATAGAACGTAACGCCCTTTTTCTTGGCCCTATCCATAATTTTCTTGGCTGTGGGTATCAATTCGTCCTCGACCAGCGACTTGCCGACTGTGTACCCCATGGCCTTAAGAAAGGTAAAGGCCATACCGCCACCGATTACAACTTTATCCACCTTGTTCACCAAAGTTTCCAACACCTCCAGCTTGCCGGAGACCTTGGCACCCCCCAAGATGGCCACCAGCGGGCGCACCGGGTTCTGCATGGCCTTGTCGAAAAAGGTCATTTCGTTTCTCATCAGAAAACCGGCCGCTATGACCGGAATCACCGTGGTAATTGCCTCTACCGAGGCGTGTGCCCGGTGGGAAACAGCAAAAGCATCGTTTACATATACTTCACAGTCATTGGCCAGCTTTCGGGCAAAGTCGATGTCGTTTTTTTCTTCACCAGGATAAAACCGGACATTCTCCAGCATAAGAACTTCGCCCGGCTTCATGGCATCGATCATTGCAGTGACTTCCGGACCAAAACAGTCCGGTGCCTGCTTGACCTTTTTGCCCAGAAGCTCCGAGAGACGCTTGGTAGCGGGCGCCATGGTGTACTTTTGCTTGACTTCCCCCTTGGGGCGCCCCAGGTGAGAAGCCAGTATCACCTTTGCCCCCTGCTCCACGGCATACCTGATAGTAGCAACGGCTCCACTAATGCGTGTATCTTCGGTAATGTTGCCTTTATCATCCTGAGGCACATTGAAGTCCACCCGAATAAAAACCTTCTTCCCTTTCAACTCCTTGACTTGGTCGATGTATCGAATCGGCATGAAATCCTCCTTGAATAATAAAATTATTCGGCAAAAAAAGAGGGGGACCGAATCCCCCCCAGACTGCTGTGATCATAATTGCTACATTTTAGATGCGATCATTTCAAAAAGGTCCACCACCCGGTTCGAGAAGCCGGCTTCGTTGTCATACCAGGACACAACCTTGATCAGGTTGTCGCCAATCACCTTGGTGCAGGAAGCATCCACGATGGATGAAAGCGGATTACCATTGAAATCGATGGAAACCAGTGGTTCCTCGCTGAAACCAAGCACCCCCTTCAGCGCTCCATTGGAAGCTTCTTGGAGTGCCGCGTTGATCTTGTTGGCATCGGTTTTTTCCTTGACAGTAGCCACAAGGTCTATGACAGACACATTGGGGGTCGGCACGCGAATGGCCATGCCATCCAGCTTGCCCTTCAGTTCCGGCAGCACCAGGGACACGGCCTTGGCTGCGCCGGTAGTAGTGGGAATCATGGAGAGAGCCGCGGCGCGGGCGCGGCGGAGATCCCTGTGAGGCAGATCAAGAATGTTCTGGTCGTTGGTATAGGAATGAACCGTGGTTACCAGTCCTTTTTCAATGCCAAAAGTCTCGTGGAGCACTTTTGCAACCGGCGCCAGACAGTTGGTGGTACATGACGCGTTGGAAATGATGTTGTGTTTTTGGGCATCGTACAACTGATGATTGACACCCATCACGATTGTGATGTCTTCATTGGTGGCCGGTGCAGAAATCACAACTTTCTTAGCACCAGCCTTAATGTGAAGTTCAGCCTTGTCCCTGGCCGTAAACAGTCCGGTAGCTTCCAGCACCACATCGATCTCGTCCGCTTTCCATGGCAGCTCGGCCGGGTTTTTTACTGCGTATATTTTGATAACCTTCCCATTGACGATCAAACTGTCAGAGGTATGCTCAACCTTGCCCGGGAAAATTCCATGCACTGAATCATACTTGAAGAGATGTGCCAGGGTTGCAGCATCGGTCAGATCATTGATGGCCACAAACTCGATGTTCTTGTTCTCGCATCCCGCCCTCAGCACCATCCTGCCGATTCTGCCAAAACCGTTAATCGCTACACGTAAAGCCATGTACTGCCTCCTCATCTGATATGTTTTTCAATAAATCAATCCACCAGCAGTCTGTGTCCAAATTTTTTCAATAATAGAATATAAATATGAATCGTCAACCATAAATTTCCATTCATCCGGCTCATCCGGAGGCCAGAACAATCGGGAAAAACGATTCAATTTCGTAATTAACATGTTATAGTTCAGCAAATACCATTCCCATTACCAGGCAACGCAGACTATACATCATGAAACAAACCCTGGAAAAACGCATCATTCTGTTTTCTTTCGTCATTCTTTCTATGACGATTCTTGCCAATACCTGTATAGACATCGCCGTATTTCGCAAGGATTTTATTCAAGAGAAACTGCTGCGTTCCCAGAGCCTTGGCACCGCACTTAAATCAAATATCGAAAAGGTTCTGGCTCTGGGTCTCGAAATTCGCGACATTAACGGACTCACCGACAAATGCAGGGAACTGGTTCAGTCCGACCCGGAAATAGCCTACTGCGTAATTACCGACAAGGACAGCAAACCCATTTTTACAAGTGAAACGTTCTATGCGACGCTGGATTTTTCAGCAGCAGAGAAAGGACCAAGCGAGTCCGACACTAAAGACCTCAGAGCGATTGTCATCAATACGCCCAAAGGGGTCTACCACAATACAGCCACCCCCGTCAGATCATTCGACGGCAAACCCGTGGCTGTTATACATCTGGGCTTTCCCCAATCCACCATAGATCAAAAACTGCACGGGATCATCGTACGTTCCTTCCTGGTATTATGCGTTTCTTTCCTGATTTCTTTTGCACTGGTTGTTTTTTTCGTAAAACGGAGCATTGTTGCTCCGGTTTCACGAATCCTGGAGGGACTTACGCGGATATCTCAGGGAAACTTCAGCGCCCCCATCCAAGAGCTCCCCATTTATGAACTGAACGAATTGGGAGCAAATATCAATATTATGTCCACTGCTCTGGCAACACGTGATGCCGAACTTCGCAAAAGTTATGAAGAGCTGTCCATTACCCACTCGCAATTGCAAGATTCCTACATCAAACTCGAAAAACTCAGCCTGGACCTGGAAAAGTCAGAAGAGCTATATAAAAAGCTGCTTGAGGAAGCTGGTGATGCCATCATCATCCTTGATAACAGTGAAACAGTTATCATAGCTAACAAAATGACGGAAGATTTTTTCGGTTATCCCGCGGCAGAAGTTATGGGACAACATATTTCCAGCCTGCTGCTGATGCTGAGAGCAGAAAACATTCCGCACCTCCTGCAGACATTCCACAGTGCCTTTGGTGAAGCGTATGTAGCCGATGAACTTTCCATCATAAACAGACAGGACAAAGCACTCATCGGCCGGATCCATGCCAGCTCTATTTCGTTTGGAGACAGAAATCTGCTGCAGGTCATAATCCGGGACGTAACCAAGGAGCGCGAGATCCTGACCAATCTTGAACAGAGTGCAGCAGGCCTTTCCCGGCTGAATAAAATGAAGGATTCTTTCCTTGGCCTTGCTTCCCATGAGCTCAAAACCCCACTAACGGTAATAATGGGGTATACCGAGCTGCTTTTGACTGACATAAGGGAACAGTTAACCGAGACTACAGCCGAAATGGTTCAAAATATTGCAAGCGCTGCTTCGAGACTCGACAGCATCATCAAGGACATGGTCGATGTATCCATGATTGACCAAAAACGGCTTGATCTAAAACTGGAACCGGTTGATATCAATGCCCTTCTTGAGGCGACAATCAGGGAGTTGCGCTTTTTCTTTGCACTGCGCAAACAAGAGATTACCACCGACCTAGACAGATCTATCCCTGCCATCAAGGGAGATCAAACCCGGCTCATGCAACTTTTATCTAATGTTATTGGAAATGCTATAAAATTCACCCCGGACGGAGGTACCATTACTGCCACCACCTGTCTCCGCCAACTGATGAAAAGCGCACAGAACACTATCATTAACAGCAACTTATCCCTTAACATTGAAAAAAAGCCACAATGCTACATCGAGATTATAATCAGTGATAACGGCATCGGCATTGATCAGGAAGATCAAAGCCGTATCTTTGATAAATTCTACGAAGCTGGGAGTATTGAAGAGCACAGTTCCGGAAAGGTGGCGTTCAAGTCACGCGGGGCCGGTCTCGGGCTTTCCATTGCAAAAGGAGTGGTAGAAATGCACGGAGGCGAAATTTGGGTGGAGTCTCCGGGGTACGACCCGCAAACTTGTCCAGGCTCTTCTTTTTTCATTCTGTTGCCGCTGAACCCACTTTCAGGAGAAGGGTCTCTAGAATTTCGGGATATGCATAACTGACACCTGAGAGGCTGCAAATGGGCAGGATCGGGAAAAAGTCGATGCTAGAACATTTTTCTGCCGGCAGCCCCCAGAAGTGCAACAGATCTGTCGTTGCCATCGCCTCGCCGCTGCCTCTACAGTAGTAACAGATCACACTGTTTATTAACATTAGAGGAGCCTCTTCCATTCAGGAACAGACTCCTTTTTTGTTTGTTTTTTTGCCATAAAGTGCTATAAATTTTGATTTTTTACTACAGATTCATAGTTTGATCCTCCAGGAGACAAGTCATGTTGAAAAGATTCCTCATTGCAGCATATATAATCGGTTGGACTGTTGTAGGCTTTTCCTCATTTCCAGAATTGGCTCTTGCCGAGGACACCATGAATCCCATGGCAACACCGCCGCAAAACATCGACACTAATTCACCCAAAAACGCTGATAAGAATGAAACCACAATCGACATAAACAAATTCATTGAAGATAAGACTGAGGCTGACTTAAACCTCTTTGACAAAAAAAACCTTCCCAAAGCCAAGAAAAAAATCGAAATGCTGGTAAAGGTTGAGCCTGGCGATGGCCTCGTAAAACTCAACTGGCAGGTGCTCGGGTTTCCTCAAAATGTCAGTATTGACGACCAGAACTATGTCGTCAGTTACGGCGTTGAATCAGGCAAGCTGAAAAAAAGCATCAATGTCGGTAAGGGCACCTCATATACCCTGCGAGACCTGAAGAACCATCAGATTTATTTTATTCAAGTATCTACTTCCTTTAAACTGCCTTCAGAAGGCAGGGAAAGCTTGAGCAAGGAGACACTTGCCGGAATAGAAGAAGAAAAAAAGGTAACTCTCAAATCCGAAGAGATAAAAACAACACCTTTGCCAGAAGATGAGAGCGGCGGATCAACACTGGAGAAATCTTATTCAAAAAAGAACCTGACCATGCTCGACAAATACGAGGCAGAACCATTCAAGCGGGATCTGCGTCAATTCGGTTATGATTTTTTCAAAAACAGCGCCCAGCTTTCCGCTGCCATGGACAACATGCCGGTTGGCGGAGATTACAATATCGGTCCTGGTGATGTCCTGAGCATCACCCTGTGGGGATCCATAAACGCCCGCCATGAACTGACTGTAGATCGCAACGGAGAGATCACCATCCCTAAGGTAGGCGCGGTCAAAGTTTGGGGTGTAACCTTTGATCAGCTTAAAGGGATAATCCATAAAGCCATCAGCCAATATTACAAAAACTATGAAATGAACGTCACACTCGGCAAATTACGTACAATCCAGGTTTTTGTCGTTGGTGAAGTTGAATTCCCGGGAAGCTACCCTGTTACGTCACTGTCAACGGTAGTGAACGCTCTTTCCGCTGCAGGCGGCCCCACCAAGAACGGCTCTTTGCGCTCGATAAAAGTCAGCAGAAACGGCAAACCGTCCGCAGATGTCGATCTATACGACATTATGCTGCGAGGTGACCGGCACAACGATATCCGGCTTCAAAATGGAGACACGGTATTCGTGCCGGTCATAGGTCCAGTTGTCGCCGTGGCCGGCGAAGTCAAGCGGCCTGCAATTTATGAGACGAAAGGCGACACCCCCTTGGCAGACGTGATTGCAATGGCTGGCGGTGTAACAGCCAATGGCAATCTGTCAAGAATCCAGATTGAACGTTTTTCCGACAACAATGCAAAGGTAATTCTTGATTACAATTTCAAGGAAGGCCGAATTGTAGGTACTTCCAGCGACAACAAAATCCATGACAGGGACATGATCAAGGTATTCCCCGTTCAAGAAGCGGTACGCCAAGTGGTCAGCCTGAAAGGTAATGTAATGCGCCCCGGGGAATATCAGTTCAGTAAAGGGATGCATCTGCTGGACGTAATTTCGGGCTTTGATGCACTGTTGCCCGAATCCTATCTTGAATCGGCCGAAGTCACACGATTGGCGCTTCCCGACTACCATAAGGAAGTACTGACCTTCAACCTGCGCAAGGCATTGACCGGAAGTGCACCCGACAACATTCCGCTTCAGGAACAGGACACCATTATGGTCTACTCCAGTGCCGACATGCGGGAAAAACTGACCGTCACCATCAACGGCGAGGTAGTCAACCCGGGAACGTACAATTACTTCCCTGGCATGACAGTACGCGATCTGGTGGCTGCTGCCGGCAGTCCTAAACGAAACGCACTGCTAGATCAGACTGAATTAAGCCGGGTAACCCTTAACAATGAAAAAGCCAGTTCATCACATATCAACATCAATCTGGGCAAAGCGTTGAGCGGCGACCCTGAAAACAACATTGTACTGCAACCAGACGACTCACTATCTATACGCAGTATCACCGACTGGCTCGATGCAACCGATAAGTTTGTGACACTCAAAGGTGAAGTAAAGTATCCCGGCGTCTATGCCATATCTCGCGGCGAGAAGATCAGCTCGGTTATCGAACGTGCCGGAGGCTACACTCCTAAAGCATATCTGATAGGAGCCAAGTTTACGCGCAAATCTGTAAAAGAAGTACAGCAGAAGCGCATGGATGAGATCATCAACAGGACCGAGAAGGAAATTTACCAGAAAATGGCGGCCCTATCATCCACGGCCACCTCAAAAGAGGAAGTTGACGCTACCAGATCGGCCCTGGAAGGACTCCTCAAACAACTGGACATCTTGAAACGGGCAAAAGCAGAAGGTCGCGTGGTTATTAGAATATCTGCCCTGGAAGAGCTAAGGAAAAGCAGCTACAACCTCGACCTGGAGGGGGGGGACTCACTTGAAATTCCCGCCAGACCAAGTGTCGTCCATGTAATGGGGCAGGTCTACAACCCGACCTCGTTTGTCTATACACCCGAAAATTCTTCTGTCATCACATATCTGAACAAAGCCGGAGGAGCCACCAGAGACGGCGAAGAGGATGATATGTACATCATCAGGGCTGACGGTTCCGTCATCAGCAAGCAACAGTCCTCATTTGGCCTCAAATGGAATGACGACTCACGCAGTTGGTCGTTCGGAAGCTTTAATTCTACCTACATGATGCCAGGCGATACGCTCGTCATGCCCCAGAAACTGGAAAGAACTGCTTGGATTCGGGAAATCAAGGATATAACAACCATAATTTCACAGATAGCTCTAACTGCCGGCACAGTACTAATAGGACTAAGATAACAGGACAACTATGAATCACACAACTTCCGATCAAAATATCGATGAGCAGGAAATCAACCTGCTGGAACTGCTGCAGGTGATTGTAAAACGAAAAGCGATCATCATAAAACTTTGCAGCGCTGCAGTCATACTTTCGGTTTGCTATTCGCTTTTTTTGAAAAACATCTACACCGCCAGCGCTAAAATACTGCCACCACAAAAGGATTCCGGCGGGGGACTATCAGCCCTGCTCAGCCAAACCGGCGGCCTGGCCGGCCTGGCGGCGGGAGGAATAGGAGGAGGTTCCGCTGATCTTTTTATGGGAATCCTCAAGAGCCGTTCTGTGGCGGATGCGGTTATCAAGCGACTTGACCTTCAAACGGAATTTAGAACAAAAACAATTGACGACGCTCGCAAGATGCTGGAAGGAGCCGTAAAGTTCCAGGCAGGCAAAGACGGCATCATCACCATTTCTGCAGACAATAAAAACCCGCAAAAAGCCGCTTTGCTGGCCAACACTTTCGTAGATGAATTGGCTCGCCGCAGTATACAACTTAATCTCTCCAAAGCAGGCACCGAGCGGATGTTCCTGGAAAAACGCCTGGAAGTAGTCAAACAGGACCTGAAAAACGCAGAAAATGATATGAGAGCTTTTCAGGAAAAGTACAAAACCATCAAGGCCGATTCGCAGGCCACAGTAGCCATTGAAGGAATCGCTAAACTCAAAGCGGAGATCATTACTAAAGAGGTGCAGTTGGCAACACTTCGAAATTCAATGACCGATGAAAGCAACGATGTGAAAGCTCTTCTGGCAGCCATATCCAGGCTCAAATCCCAACTTGGCGCCATGACCGGCAGCGGTGGAACGGACAACATAATTCCTTCCACCGGAAATGTTCCCGGCATAGGTATCGAGTACGTCCGAAAACTACGCGAATTGAAGATACAGGAAGCAATTTTTGAGCAAATTTCCAAACAGTTTGAAGTCGCAAAAATCAACGAAGCCAAGGACTCGTCCTCTCTCCAGGTACTAGATGAAGCCGTACCACCAGTAATGAAAAGCAAGCCGAAACGTTCACTGATTGTAATCCTGTCTACAGTAACCGCATTTTTCATTTCGATTTTTGTCATATTCATCCAGGAGTACCTCTCTAAAATGTCTCCTGAAGATGCTGAAATTATGAACAGCATCAAAGTATCTCTCTGCAAATTTCGATAAAATATCAATCGAATGCTGCCTTTGTAGCCATAATTGCAACAGTGTCTGTACTTTTTTTCCAACAGAAGAGGTTTTAATTGAAACAACTGATTATCATTATGTTCATGGCACTACTCCCCGCCGTAACGGGACATGCCGCAGAAATTGAAAATTTGACAATTCTAGGTGAATCAACCAAGGCAGCGCAGCGGCTTGCGGATGAAAGCCTCAACCTGGCAACCACTCCCGTTCAAATCAGCAACGGTAACATACTAATGACCCTCGGTGTTATCGGTGCCACATCACTTACTTATGCCTTTGATCAGGATATTCATAATAGATTGCAATCGTCAAAAAGCACCAGCATGAGAAAGGCCACCGATGCAGGCGTTATAGCTGGCGACCCTTTTTTGCACTTAGGTTTGGCAGCCCTTGTCTATGGTACAGCCATCGCAGCAGATTCACCTAAATGGAAAGAAACCGGGGAGATGATGGGTGAGGCTCTCATACTTGCTGATGCTTCAACCTTGATAATCAAGGAAGTAGTTGGTCGCGGAAGACCTAATGTTGCCTCAACCAAAGGTGATTTTAAGCCGCTGGGGTTTAAGACAGATTATGATTCTTTCCCATCCATGCACACTGCCAGTTCCTTTGCCCTTGCATCGGTTCTGGCGTCAACATCAGATTCGCTTGCCATGAAAACAGCCTACTATCTGGCTGCTACTTTCGTTGGGTTCTCACGCATGTATCAGAACAAACACTGGGCTAGTGATGTTATTTTCGGAGCAGCCCTGGGTGAGTTGAGCGGGAGAGTCGCAACCAACTATCACGCGTCGAGAAATAAAATATTCGTGTCTCCACAGGCATACATGAATGGAGCCGGTCTGGCACTGGTGGGAAAATGGTAATCTTTCCAAAAGGACTAAAAGCATGTGCTGTCATCTTTGATTTTGATGGCGTCATTGTTGATACTGAGCCACTCCATTACAAGGCATTTCAGTTAATTTTGGAGCCGCTTGGACTGGGATATTCATGGGAGCAGTATGTCAATACTTATATGGGATTTGATGACCGCGACGCTTTTAAGGAAGCATATTCCAATAAAGGACTCAGTATTGGCCATGAGGATCTAAGCAACTTAATCGCCACAAAAGCAAAGCTTTTTCAGGATGTGATTAAATCCGGAATTACTGCATATCCCGGCGTAGTTGAACTAATCAACGCACTTCACACCTCAAAAGTTCCACTTGCGATTTGCAGCGGTGCTTTGCTCTCTGATATTATACCCATTTTAGAAATGCTCGATATTACAGACTGCTTCGACGTCTTGATTACTGCAGATGACGTTTCTAAAAGTAAGCCAGATCCAGAGTCTTACCAGCTTGCGTTTAACAGACTGTCTTCAGTTCGAACAGAATCAATCATTTCAACAAGCTGTACCATTGCAATTGAAGACACACCCGCTGGAATCATCTCAGCATCAGGAGCAGGTCTACAGGTAATTGCGGTCACAAACAGCTATTCCAAAGAACATCTTACCAAGGCCAACTACATAACAGATTCCCTTGATCAATTACTTTCATTTTCTACGTTTTAATTTGAACTACTTTTATTAGGATATGGTTGTCAGTTGTCAAGC
>DBMM01000024.1:0-1949 GCA_002298925.1 Geobacter sp. UBA698
CCCTGGGCATCCTCCTGGATGGCAGCCGTAACGATCTCCTCCACCGAACGGTTATGTCCCAGGTGGATCACCTCGGCCCCGGAGGCCTGCAGAATGCGGCGAATGACATTGATTGTGGCGTCGTGGCCGTCGAACAAACTGGTGGCGGTTACAAAACGGACCTTGTGCCCTGTTGCGTAAACTTCCTGTGCGACGTTCTGCATATGCATAGTTATACCTCCGCTCAAAAGATCATATATGACAACATTCTTATCGCCAGTTTACGTTTATGTCAAGCACTATTAGAACAGATATTTATTAACCCCAAAATTTTGTTTGATTTTAGCCAGAATGTTGCTATTGTCACATCAGCAGTGTTGCAGCGGCACACCCAGGCCACCCATGGCCAAGAATCACCACAACCCCGTCACCCATTACGTTTAACGTTAAGACGCCTTGCTACAACGACACGTTAGGCCNNCGGTTGGTCTGTTTTCTTAAGCTCTCGCAGTACACATAACTGCGTTTTACCAATAAAGATACAGAGGAGCCCTCTGCAAATGGTCCAGCTTTCCTGCAGCGACATTCAGTTGAATTTCGGCGGTGTGCGTGCTCTGTCCGGGGTCTCCTTCGAAGTCAGACAGGGGGAAGTCTTTGCCATCATCGGTCCCAACGGTGCCGGCAAATCCTCCATGCTCAACTGCATCAGCGGGGTTTACCAGCCACAGAAGGGCAATGTGACCTTTGAAGGCACCACCATCACCGGCCTGACTCCCAGCCAGCGCTCAAAGATGGGCATCGCCCGTTCCTTCCAGAACATAGCCCTGTTCAAGGGGATGACGGTCATCGACAACCTGATGATCGGGCGGCACCTGCACCAGCACGCCGGACTGATTCAAGGCGGCCTCTACTACGGGCCGGCCCGCAGGGAAGAGATCAGCAACCGGGAATTCGTGGAGGAGATCATCGAGTTCCTTTCCATCCAGAGTATCCGCAAAAAAGTGGTCGGTACCCTGGCCTATGGCCTGCAGAAGCGGGTGGAACTGGCCCGGGCGCTGGCGCTGGAGCCGAAGCTGCTGCTGCTGGANNGAACCGATGGCCGGCATGAACCTGGAGGAAAAAGAGGACATGTCCCGCTTCATCCTGGACACCAACCAGGAGCGCGGGGTGACGGTCATCATGATCGAACATGACATGGGGGTTGTCATGGATATCTCCAATTCGGTCTGCGTGCTTGACTTCGGCAGGAAAATCGCCGGCGGTACGCCGGAAGAGGTACAGCAGGACCCCCATGTCATCAAGGCCTATCTGGGCGAGGAAGACGAGAGCACAAGCTGAAATCAGGGACGCAAGCTACGAAGGAGGGGTGCCGTTGAAGATCAATCCGGATGAGGCCACATTCGTCAAACTCCTCAAAACCAACGCCGAAAAGTTTGGTGACCGCAAAGCCGCCCTGAGGGTCAAAACCCGCGGCATCTGGCAATCAAGCTCCTGGCAGCAGTATTACGAGCGGGTCAGACACTTTTCCCTGGGACTGACNNCACTCGGTTTCGGACAGGGCGAAACGCTGGCGATACTCGGCAGCAACCGCCCCACTTCCCTGTATGCGGTGATCGGGGCCCAGGCCGCGGGCGGGGTGGCCCTCTGCCTCTACCAGGATGCCACCCCGGCCGAACTGGTCGACCTCCTGAGCCGCTTCGACGCGACCTTCGTCGTGGCCGAAGACCAGGAACAGGTGGACAAGATCCTTGAGATCAAGGAGCGGCTGCCCGGCCTGGCGGGGATCATCTACTGTGAAGCACGGGGCATGCGCTGCTACCGACAGGAGTACCTGTATTCCTTCGAACAGGTGACCCGGCAGGGCAGTGACCAGAACCGGCAGCACCCCGAACTGTTCGAGCAGCGGGTTGCAGCCGGCCAGGGGAGCGATCCGGCCATAATCTGCAGCACCTCCGGCACCACCGGCCAGC
>DBMM01000024.1:1955-2128 GCA_002298925.1 Geobacter sp. UBA698
CCCAAACGGGAAAGCGACGAATTCGTATCATTCCTGCCCCTGGCCTGGTTCGGTGAGCAGCTGATCTCCCTGGCCAGCGCCCTGACGGTCGGCTTCACCGTCAACTTCCCCGAAAAAGCGGAAACGGTCATGGCCGACCTGCGCGAGATCGGCCCGCACATCATCTTCTCTTC
>DBMM01000024.1:2181-5028 GCA_002298925.1 Geobacter sp. UBA698
CTGCGTCTGGCCGGCCAGCCGGTGCCGCTCCTATGGAAACTGCTCTACCGCGCGGCCCACATCTGCCTGTTCCGGGCCATGCGCGACCGGCTGGGGCTGTCCCGGGTCCGCACCGCGCTCACCGGCGGTTCCGCCCTGGGGCCGGATGTATTCACCTTCTTCCACGCCATCGGCGTCAACCTCAAACAGGTCTACGGCCTGACCGAGCNNGTCCGGCATCTCCTGCATGCACCGGGACGGGGATGTGCAGGGCACAACCGTGGGTCCGCCGCTGCCCGGCACGGAAATCTCGATTTCCGAACAGGGCGAGATCCTGCTCAGGGGAGATGGTGCCTTCCTGGGGTATTTCAAGGACCGGCAGACCACGGCTGCTGTCATGAAAGACGGCTGGATCCATACGGGAGACGCCGGTTTTCTGGACAAAAACGGCCACCTGGTGGTGATAGACCGGCTGCAGGATCTGCTCAGACTCAGCGACGGCAGCCCTTTTGCCCCCCGCTTCGCCGAAAACAAGCTCAAGTTTTCCCCCTACATCAAGGAAGCGATTGTGGTCGGCCGGGACAAACCGTTCCTGGCGGCCCTGCTCTGCATCGACGGCCGGGTAATCGGCAAATGGGCCGGAGACAACAAGCTCTCCTACACCACCTACAGCAACCTGTCCGGCAAACCGGAAGTGTATGACTTCATCGAGCGGGAACTGCACAAGATCAACCGGGAGCTGCCGGCGGCGGCCCGCATCAAGCGCTTCACCCTGCTGTACAAGGATCTGGACGCCGATGAGGATGAGCTGACCAGAAACGGCAAGGTGCGCCGCAAGGTGGTCGAAGAGCGCTACTGCGATGTCATTGCGGGGATGTACGCCGGAACGGAAAGCATGCCGATCGACACGACCATCGAACTGCAGGACGGCAAGAGTGCCAGAATCCAGACCACCCTGCAGTTCAGGACGTTGGAGGAAACTTCATGGACATGACCTTTCTGATGCAACTGCTGATCAACGGCCTGGTGGTGGGGAGCATCTACTCGCTGGTCGCCACCGGATTCGTCATCATCTACAAGGCAACCAGCGCTCTCAACCTGGCCCAGGGCGAGTTCCTGATGGTGGGGGCCTACATCTGCCTGGATCTGCTGACCAAATACAACGTCCCCTTTTTCCAGGCCTTCCTGATCACGCTGGCTTTCTCGGCCCTGCTGGGGATCCTGATCGAACGGGTCATCCTGCGTCCCCTGATCGGCTCGCACCTGATCTCGGTCATCATGGTCACCCTCGGACTGGGCAGCATCCTCAAGGCGCTGGTCCAGATCAAGTACGGCACCAGCACGATCCCCTTCCCGGAGGTATTTCCAACCACGCCGGTCCAGATCGGCCCGGTTCCGGTTTCCCAGGGCTACCTGTATGCCCTGGCCTGCGTCACCATGCTGGTGGCGCTCTTGACTCTGTTTTTCAAGTATTCCAAATCCGGGGTCGCCATGCGCGCCACGGCCTCCAACCAGCAGGTGGCGCTTTCCATGGGGATCAGCGTCAAGAAGATGTTCGCCCTCTCCTGGAGCATCGCCGCCGTCGTATCGGCGGTGGGCGGCATCCTGCTGGGCACCATCCGGGGCGGGGTGGACATGTCCCTGGCCTTCATGGGGCTCAAGGTGCTGCCGGTGGTTATCCTGGGCGGCCTGGACAGCATCCTGGGGGCGATTGTGGGCGGAATCATCATCGGCGTGCTGGAGAACCTGTCGGGCGGCTACATCGATCCGGCCGTGGGAGGAGGTGCCAAGGAGGTGGCCCCCTACATCGCCCTGATCCTGATCCTGATGTTGAAACCGTACGGCCTGTTCGGCAAGCGCAAGATCGAGAGGGTATAACCATGCAATGCGGAGATTTCAAGACCAGCTACGCGGCGGACATGACCGTCTTTGACTCTCGCAGCACCCGGGTGCTGGTGTTCCTGCTGATCGGCCTGATCTTCTCGCTGCCGTTCTATTCGTCCAGCTATCTGCTTGACGTTTCCAACCGGATCGGCATCGCCATCATCGGGGCCATCGGCCTGAATATCCTGACCGGTTTCACCGGCCTGATCTCTCTGGGCAACGCCGCCTTCATGGCCATCGGCGCCTTTTCGGCCGGTTTTCTTGGCATCCGCTTCGGTCTGCCGTTCTTCCTCTGCATCCCCCTGGCCGGCCTGATCGCCGCCTGCCTGGGGATGATCATCGGCATCCCCTCCCTGCGGATCAAGGGACTCTACCTGGCCATGGCCACCCTGGCGGCCCACTTTATCGTCGAGTTCCTGATCACCAAGTGGGAATCGGTCACCGGCGGCGTCAACGGCCTGACCATCCCGACCCCGGCCATCGGGAGCTTTGCCCTGGACAGCGACAAAAAGATATTTTACCTGATCTACGCCGTGGTGGTGGCCTCGGTCTTCTTAGGCAGAAACCTGTTCCGCACCAAACCGGGCAAGGCCTTCATCGCCATCCGCGACCAGGCCATCTCGGCCGAGGTGATGGGGGTCAACCTGCTCAAGTACAAACTGCTCTCCTTCGGCATCAGCTCCTTTTTCGTGGGGGTGGCCGGAGCGCTGACCGCCTACCAGGCCAAGATCATCTCCCCGGAGACCTTTCCGATCAGCGTGGCCATCGACTACCTGGGCATGATCATCATCGGCGGACTCGGCAGCATTATCGGCTCGATCTTCGGCGCGATCTTCATCACCCTGCTGCCGGAAATCCTGCGCCTGAGCACCACGGCCCTGGCAGCCTCCTATCCCGAGCTGGTGACGGTCTTCTCGTCCCTGAAGGAACTGGTATTCGGAGTGTTGATCATCATCTTTCTGATCTTCGAGCCGTCCGGCATGG
>DBMM01000024.1:5160-20846 GCA_002298925.1 Geobacter sp. UBA698
TTTGATATGGAAATGGAATTAGCAATCACGCAGTATTGGAGCGGGCACTATCAACCAAGAAACAAGGAGGCAGGTATGAAGATGTGCAAGAGACTGTTGTTGTTTGCGGCGACGATGCTCCTGACGGCCCCGGCCTGGGGCGCCGAAACCATCAAGGTCGGCGGGATCTGGGATCTGACCGGCGTTACGGCCGACGTGGGCAAGCCTTTTGCCGAGGGGGTCCAGGACGCCATTGCCTACATCAATGAAAAAGGGGGGGTCAACGGCAAGAAGATCGAACTGCTGAATGTTGACTACGGCTACAAGATTCCCCAGGCCAATGCCGCCTACAAGAAGTTCGTGGAGCAGAACAAGGTGGTCATGATCAACGGTTGGGGAACTGGCGACACCGAAGCGCTGAAAGAGACGGTTGCAAAGGACAAGGTCCCCTATTTTTCGGCTTCCTTCTCCGGCCACCTGACCGACCCGGCCAAAACACCCTACAACTTCTTTGTGGGCGCCAGTTATTCGGACCAGATCAGGGGCTTCCTGCAGCATGTCAAGAATAACTGGAAGGATAAAAGCCGCGCTCCCCGGGTAGCCTTCATCTATCCCAACCATGGCTTCGGCAAGGCTCCCATCGAAGCCGGTCGTCAGTACGCCAAGGAACTGGGCATCGATCTCGTGCATGAGGAGATCATCCCGGCCAGCTTTCAGGATGTCACCTCCAATCTGCTGAACATGCAGAAGAAAGCTCCCGATTATGCCTATGTCCAGACCACGGTCTCCTGGTGCGCGGTTCTCCTGAAGGATGCCAGGAAACTGGGCATCAAAACCACATTCTTCCTCGGCAACTACGGCATGACCGAGGCTCTTCCGCTGCTGGCCAAGGATGCTGCCGAAGGTGTCTACGGCATGGCCACCCATGCCGCTTACGGAGAAAATGTCAAGGGGATGAAGCTGCTGACCGACTGGAACAAGAAACACCCGGCCAAAGAGTCGCGCGACACGGTCTATGTACGCGGCTGGGCCTATGGCCTGACCTGGGCGGAAGGGTTGAAGATCGCCGATAAAAACAAGCAGTTGACCGGCGAAGGCGTCAAGAAGGCCCTGGAGACCCTCAGGAATTTCGATACCGGCGGTCTGACCCCGCCCGTAACCTACACCTCAAGCGATCACCGCCCCACCACCAAGACCACCATTTATGTGATCAAGGGGGGCAAGATGACCAAGGTGGAAGAGCAGGAAACTCCCCGCCGAAAAGAGTGGCTTGGGCTCTAATCCGTGACGAGAACCCCCAGGAGCCGATTGCGGCTCCTGCGGGGCAGTCCCCCTTCAACCCCGAGGTTATGCACATGCTGAGAATCAACAACGCCGAAGTGATCTACAACCGCGTCATCCTGGTCCTGAAGGGACTGACCATGGAGGTGCCGGAAGGCAGGATCGTGGCCCTTTTGGGCGCCAACGGAGCCGGCAAGAGCACCACCCTCAAGGCTATCTCCGGCTTGCTCCGCTCCGAGGAGGGGGAGGTCAGCGACGGCTCGATCGAATTCATGGGCGAAAAGATCAACAACCTCGACCCGGAGGTGATCGTACGGCGCGGCATCTTTCAGGTCATGGAGGGGCGGCGGGTCTTCGAAGACCTGACAGTGGAGGAGAACATCAACGTGGGCGGGCACACCCGCCGGGACAAGGCCGGCTTCAAGCGTGACCGGGATCTGGTCTACGACTACTTTCCCCGTCTGCGGGAACGCAGGAATCAGCTCTCCGGCTATCTGAGCGGCGGCGAGCAGCAGATGCTGGCCATCGGCCGCGCCCTGATGGCCCGCCCCAAACTGATGCTGCTGGACGAACCTTCCCTGGGTATCGCCCCCCTGCTGGTGCAGGAGATCTTCCAGCTGATCAAGAAAATCAACATCGAGGAGAAAACCACCATCCTGCTGGTGGAGCAGAACGCCAACGTGGCCTTCAGCATCGCCGATTACGCCTACATCATGGAGGGGGGCCGCGTCGTACTGAACGGCAGCACCGAGCAGCTCAAGTCCAACGAGGACGTCAAGGAGTTTTACCTGGGAATGTCAGACAGTGCCGAAAAGAAAAGCTACCGCGAACTGAAGAATTACCGCCGCAGAAAACGCTGGCTGTAGACAGGGGCAACCACCATGACAGATGTCAGCAACGAGGAATACATTTCGATCGGCGAACTGGCCAGAACCACCGGCGTAACCACCAGAACGCTGCGCTACTATGAGGAGATCGGCATCATGGAACCTCCCCGGCGACTGGAAGGGGGCAGCAGGGTCTATAGTGCCAGCGGAGTCCGTAAACTCAAGTTCATCCTGCGTCTGAAGGAGATGGGGCTGAGCATCAAGGAGATGCAGGAGCTGGACACCGCCTATGCCGAGGCCAGGCAGACCACCAAGATCATCCCGCGTCTGATCGAAATGCTCGATTTTCATATCAACAAGCTTGACGAGAAGATGTCCAAGCTGTCAGTTCTGCGCCGGGAAATCGTCGACTACCGCCACCGCATGACCGAACGCTTTCAGCTGCAGGCCCCCCCGCCCGCTTCACCGCTGCAGGACCAGCATCACAGCGAGTGACCCGCAACAGCGGACCGCGTTAAGGAGATCGTTATGTCGCTCAAGAGTATCCTGCTCCACGTTGACAGCTCCCCCGGCTATCCGGCCAGACTGGAGCTGGCCATAAACCTGGCTAAAACCCATGGGGCCCACCTGAAAGGGATCTATGCCCTCTCCCATGCCTATTACGCGCCGCGCCACACGGCCGGCGTGACCGAAGCCGAGCAGAAAGCCGGGGACATTTTCAATGAGAAAACCTCCCAGGCCGGCATTTCGGCTGAATGGCTCTTCGTCGACTGGTCAGTGGTCGGCGTCAGTGTGACCGAAATCATCACCATGTTCGCCTATTACTGCGACCTGGTAATTGTCGGCCAGCCGGACCACAATTCCCCTGACAGCAATACTCCGCTGGACCTGCCCGAACGCCTGGGACTGGGAGCCGGCTGCCCGATCCTGATGGTGCCCTACACCGGGGCCTTCACCACAACCGGCGAGCGGGTGATGATCGCCTGGAAATCCGGGCGCGAATCGGCCCGGGCGACCAAGGATGCCCTGCCTATTCTGGAAAAGGCCAGACACGTGAGTGTCGTCACCATCAGTTCAGCCTTTGACAACAACAGTGACGAAAACAACGCCGCCAGGGTCTGCGCCCACCTGGCACTGCATGGGGTCAATGCCCGTCACGAGCAGATTCCGGCCAATGATACGCTGTCCGTGGGAGACATGCTGCTGAACCATGCCTGTGAGCAGAGGATGGACCTGCTGGTGGTGGGAGGCTATGCCCAGACAAGGCGCGGCGTTTTCATGTTCGGCCCGGTCGCCAGACACCTGATGAATCACCTGACGGTCCCCATCCTGATCTCACATTAAAAAAACCGCCAATGGAGCCGGACACCAAAAACCCCGTCGAAAATCGCGGGGTTTTTTTGTTGATAGCGGCCCGGCCGGCCGTTTAAACTGATTGACAGCAACCAACTCCTGTTCTACATTGGACTTACCATAACGTAAAAGGAAAGCACCATGAATCAATTGCTGGAAGGCGAAGAACTGACACCGATCGGAGACCTGGCAAAGTCGCTGGGACTGACCACCCGCACCCTGCGCTACTGGGAAGAGGTTGGCATCATCGAATCGGCCCAGCGGGCCGACGGGGCCACCCGCGGCTATACGCCGTACTACGTGCGCAGAATAAAATTCATCATGAAACTGAAGGAACTTGGCCTGAGTATCAGGGATATGCAGGAGCTGTACGTCGCCTACGGTGAAGCCAAGCAAACCGACCGTGTCATTCCCAGGCTGATCGAGATCCTCGACTCGCACATCAACAAGGTCGATGAAAAGATGGCGAAACTGGCATCTCTCCGCAAAGAGGTGGTCGACTATCGCCAGCGCATGGCCAACAAATTCAATTATGGCAGTTAATGATAACGAGATTATTTTGATATAAAACGCCCGCGTCGCGCAACCTGCCGACGCGGGCGTTTTTTTCAGCGAAATTCAGGCAGAATATGATATTGATTACTGTCATGGAAAACATACTCAATAATTACCGCCAATTAGTAGCCCGGATCGACGCACTCTGCCGTGAAATTGAGGATATGCTGCGGGGACAGATCACCTGTTCCGAGGGGTGTAGCAGCTGTTGCACCGCCATCACCCTGTTTCCGGTGGAAGCGGCGGCATTGCAGGCGGCCCTGGAGACTCTGCCGGCGGAAGCGGCGGATGCTATCCGCCAGCATGTGGCTGACCATGCCGAAGGCGAGCGCTGTCCGCTCCTCTCCCATCACTGTTGTCTGCTGTATGCCGCCCGTCCGATCATCTGCCGCACCCACGGCCTGCCGATCACCTTCTCGGAAGACAACGAACAGCGGGTAGACTGCTGTCCGCTCAACCTTTCGGAAAGCGAATCCCTGTCCGGCTCGTCCGTCATCGATCTGGACCGGCTCAACGCCGTGTTGGTGGCGGTCAACGCCCTGTACCTCTCGCAAAGCGACGCCCCGGACAACATGCCCGAGCGGCTGACCATTGCCGAAGCGATACTGCGTTTTCCTTCCCGACAAACGCCGGCAACCGTCGGGGAAACGAACTCAACAAAAGAAAGCAACCATGCTCACCATAACACTGAAAAAAAATGAAGACCGCCGCATCAAGGGCGGCCACCCCTGGGTTTTCAGCAATGAGATCGCCAGCATCAGCGGCCAGGGAGAAGCGGGCATCGCCGCCGAACTGTTTGATGCCGGCGGCGGCTATATCGGCAGCGGCTATTACAACGCCCACTCCCTGATCGCCTTTCGTCTGCTGTCGCGGCAGCGCGGGGACGACCTGGACAGCGTCGAATTCTACGAGCAGCGCATTGCCGCAGCCCTGGCCCACCGCCGTGGCATCTATCCCGATCTGGCCACCTTTCGGGCCGTCTACGGAGAGAGCGACTTTCTGCCCGGCCTGGTGGTGGACAAATACGGCGAGTATCTGTCGCTGCAGATCCTCTCGGCCGGCATGGAACGGCGCCGGGAACTGCTGCTGGAGGCCCTGGGACGGATCTTTGCCCCCAAGGGGATCATCGCCCGCAACGACGTGTCCGTGCGGAGTCTGGAAGGGCTGGAGGAGACGGTCGCGGTACTGGCGGGGGAAATACCGGAGCTGGTGGAGATGGAGGAGAACGGCCTGCGCTTCCTGATGGACCTGCGCAGCGGCCAGAAAACCGGCGGCTTCCTGGACCAGAAGGAAAACCACCGGCTGCTGGAGGGCATCTGCGCCGGCAAACGGGTGCTGGACTGCTTCTGCTATGCCGGCAGCTGGGCCGTGCATGCCGGCAAATACGGGGCCGCTTCGGCCCTGGGTCTCGACATCTCGTCCCGGGCCGTGGCCCAGGCCGAACGCAATGCCGAGCTGAACGGCCTGTCCGGCCGGGTAGCCTTCGAGGAATGCGATGTCTTTGACCGCCTGCGCTCGCTCAAACACCAAGGGCAGCGCTTCGGTGTGGTGATCATGGACCCGCCGGCCTTCGTCAAGAGCCGCAAGAACATCGCCGAGGCCACCAAGGGCTATCTGACCGTCAACCGCCGGGCCCTGGAACTGCTGGAGCCGGGCGGCTACCTGATCACCTGTTCCTGTTCCCACCACATGGGGCGCGAACCCTTCCGCGAAATGCTGGCCCAGGCGGCACGCCAGGCCAAACGCGAGGTGCGCCTGACAGCAACCTGTTCCCAGTCACCGGACCACCCGGTGCTGCTCTCCTTCCCGGAATCGGAGTATCTGAAGTGCCTGGTGTTGCAAGTGGTGTAAGACCTCCCTTGACGCTGGGCCGGACAGAGATTGAACCAGACTATTACAACAGTTGGATGGGGATTTAACCGTGACAAACAATGACATCCTGCGCAGATTTCGCTATGCCTTTGATATCAGCAATGTGAAGATGATCGAGATTTTCAGGCTGGCCGGACATGATCTGGAGCAATCAACCTTGATCAACCTTCTCAAAAAGGAGGAAGAGGATGGCTATCTGGAGTGTGGCTCAGAACTGTTGGAGTCGTTTCTGGACGGGCTGATCATACAGAAAAGAGGCCGACAGGATACTGCAGAGACACCGGCGGCCAGAAGCGACCTGCCGTTGTCGAACAATCTGATTTTGAGAAAACTGCGGATCGCCCTGGAGTTGCGAGATGATGACATGGTCGCCATATTGCAGCTGGCCGGCGTAACTATTTCAAAATCGGAACTGGGAGCGCTGTTCAGGAGCCAGGGGCACAAAAACTTCAAGCAGTGCGGCGACCAGTTCCTCAGAAACTTTCTGCAGGGCCTGACGATACGCAACAGGAATATTGCCCCCCTGCCGTAGGGGTGGCGCTTGCTCCGCACAATCGGCAGGAGTGTCAGATTCAATTGCCGCCGTAATACTCCCTGTCGGAATCAGCAGGCTACCAGTCCGATCACGGCTTTCAGTTTCTGACTGGCCGGTTCCCCCAACTGCAGTTCACTGGACTGGAGCGCCTCGACCAGAGCCATCTCTCCGCTGGCCAGCTCAAAAGATCTGCCCGCTGCTATCAGATAGTCCCTGCCATCCCCCCTGGTCAACCAGACCAGCCCGCTCGTACAGCGCAGCGTCAAACCAGCCTTGCCTCCATCCAGCTTCACCAGTTCGCCCTTCGGCAGACAACATTCCATGACTCAAAACCTCCCTTGAAAACGATATGATTACCGTACACCCAAGGTGGAAATAGATACAGATACAGAAAATCAGTTTTGTAACCATTACAGTTATGCTATACACAAACTGTATCCATTGTTTTTCAGGGAAACTGTACCTGTGGGGAATGTTGATCAACTGGAAAGATAAACGGAGGCATGCCAATGGCGTCGGAAAGTGCACTGCTGTACGAGCGGGTGGCCCAGGAAATTACCGGACTGATCGAAGGAGGCACCTTCCGGGTCGGCGACCGGGTGCCCTCCATCCGGCAGCTGAGCAAAAGGATGAATGCCAGCATCAATACGGTCATGCAGGCCTATGCGGTGCTGGAGGATCGTCAGCTGATCGAGGCCCGCCCCCAGTCCGGCTATTATGTGCGCGCCCGCGCGCCCGAGATCGACGGGCCGGACCTGACGGCACGCACTGCGCTTGCTCCGGCCACGGCCACCATCAGTGATCTCTGCCAGCAGGTCATCCGCAACATGATGAGACGCGATCTGCTGCCGCTGGGAAGCGCCGTCCCCCATCCGCAGCACCTGCCGATCGACCGGCTTAACCGCATTATGGCCAGCGAATCCAGGCGGTTCCGTGAGCAGAGTGTCCAGTACATGATGCCGCCCGGTTATGACCGGCTGCAGGTGCAGGTGGCCCGGCGGGCGCTGCTGGCCGGCATCAGCGCCCGTCCCGACGAGGTCCTGGTGACGTCCGGCTGCGTGGAGGCGGTGGTGCTGGCCCTGCGGGCTACCTGCCGCAGCGGTGACACGGTTGCGGTGGAGTCCCCCTTTTATTTCAATTTTCTGCAGGTGATTGCCGAACTGGGACTGAAGGCCCTGGAAATCCCGGCCACACCGCGGGAAGGGATCAGTATCGAAGCCCTGGGGTACGCCATCGAGCAGAGCAGAATCAGCGCCTGCCTGGTGATTCCCAATTTCGGCAACCCCCTGGGCAGCCTGATGCCCCCCGAACGCAAGCGGGAACTGGTGGAGCTGCTGGCCCGGCACGAGATCCCGCTGATCGAGGACGACATTTACGGCGAACTGCACTTCGGCCATGAACGCCCCCTGGCAGCCAAGTCATTCGATCGCAAGGGGCTGGTGATCTACTGCTCCTCCTTTTCCAAGACCCTGGCCCCAGGCTACCGGGTGGGATGGACCATTGCCGGACGTTTTCAGCCTGAAATGGAACGGATGAAGATGATGATAAACCTGGCCACCGCCTCGCCCTGCCAGCTGGCCATCGCCGAGTTCCTGGCAACAGGGGGCTATGACCACCACCTGCGCAGCATCCAGCGCATCCACAGCCGCAACCTCTCCCAGATGGCCGACGCCGTGGTGCGCCACTTCCCGGCCGGCACCCGCATGACGCGACCGACCGGCGGTTTCATGCTCTGGGTGGAGATGCCTGCCGGAGTCGACGCCATCCGGCTCTTCCAGCGGGCGGTGGAACAGGGCATCAGCATCGCCCCCGGCCCGTTGTTTTCACTGAGCGGCAAGTACCACAATTTCATCCGGCTCTCATCCGCCCTGTGGGATGAAACGGTGGAAGCAGGCATTCGCAAGCTGGGCGAGCTGGCCCACGACCTGCTGCGCGGCTAACCCCCCTGACCTCAACGCACGACAGCCCGCGAAAGCGGGCTGTCGTGTTTAAGAATATGGGGCGCCGAATTTATGCCGATACCACCACGATGCCGGACTCGGTCACGGTATGACCGTTACGCAGATCCTCATCATGGTCATAGCCGATCACCGAGCCATCCGGTATGACGATGTTCTTGTCGATGATAGCCCGCTTGATCTTGGAATGCCGACCGATGGTGACGTTTTCGAAGAGGATCGAGTCCTCCACCAGACTGAAGCTGTTGACCTTGCCGCACGGTCCAATGATCGATCTGCGCACGATGCCGCCGCTGGTGATGCAACCCGCGCAGACATAGGAATCTATGTTCATGCCGCGCCGGTCATCATCATCAAAGATGGTCTTGGCCGGCGGCAGGTTGCCCTGATTGGTAAGGATGGGCCACTTGTAGTTGTACAGATTCAGTTGGGGTGAAACATGGATCAGATCCATGTTGGCGTCGTAATAGGAGTCGATGGTACCCACATCCTTCCAGTAGCCCCGCTCCTCCGGCTTCATGCCCGGAATCAGGTTATCGTTGAAGTTGTAGGCAAAGACCCGATCGCCGCCGGCCAGCATCATTGGAATAACATGTTTGCCGAAATCCAGGTCCTCATGCCGCTTCTTTCCTTCCACTAGCACCTCGATCAGCTTCTTTATGGAAAAGATGTAATTGCCCATGGAGGCAAAACAGGTCTCGCGCCCCGGGATGGTAACCGGATTCGCCGGCTTTTCAGTAAAAGCCGTTACGCGGTAATCGTCGTCCACGGAAAAGACCCCGAAACGCTTGGCCTCCTCGTGGGGCACCTCCAGGGCGGCGATTGTGATATCAGCCCTGTTCATGCGGTGGTATTCGATCATCTGGCTAACATCCATCTTGTAGATGTGGTCACCGCCGAATATTGCCACATAGTCGGCATCCGAGGACTCGATAAAGCGCAGGTACTGATAGATCGCATCGGCCGTGCCCTTGAACCATTCTTCGCATTCGTTCTTCGTCTCCGGCGAGATGGCGACGATGAACTCACCCAGTCCGGTCCACTTACCCCAAGACTCACGGATATGCTTCATCAGGGAATATGCGCGGTATTGGGTCAGGACGTAGACCTGCTTGATGCCTGAATTGAACATATTGCTGAGGACAAAATCGATGATCTTGTACTTGCCGCCGAATGCCACCCCCGGCTTGGGCCGTTTCAACGTAAGCGGACTGAGCCGCTCCCCCTTGCCCCCGGCCAACACCATGGCCAGCGTGTTTCTGGTACCAAAATTTGTTGAATACATGGCGTCCCTCCTTCATAGGAATAACTACATCAGCTCTAAACTCAGGCAATTATTGCAGTGACTTCCGACTTCCAAGAAATACATGTTTTTATTAACATGTTCAATTGAAAATGTGATTCATGAAGCTATGCTTAACATAATATCAAATTGTAAAGATACTGCCTGAATATCGAGAGCGAGGAATACCATGGGGCATGACACACAGATGCACGCGATGGTGCTGGAACGGATCGGCCAGCCGCTTAAGCTGGAACGGCTGGCGGTCCCGGCGGCCGAAAGCGGAGAGTTGCTGCTGAGGGTGCAGGCTTGCGGTATCTGCCGTACCGACCTGCATGTGGTGGATGGAGAACTTACGGCGCCGAAACTGCCGCTGGTGCCGGGGCATCAGATCGTGGGGGTGGTGGAGGCGATCGGCAGCGGGGTGGCCGGTTTCAAAACCGGCGACCTGGTGGGAGTACCCTGGCTGGGCGGAACCTGCGGAGAATGTGACTACTGCCGATCGGGACGGGAAAACCTTTGCGAACAGGCACTGTTCACCGGCTACCAGAAGAACGGCGGTTTTGCCGAATACTGCACCGCCGACGCCCGCTTCTGCTTCAGCATACCGGACGGCTACCTGGCCACCCAGGCCGCGCCGCTGCTCTGCGCCGGGCTGATCGGCTACCGCTCGCTGCGCCTGGCCGGGGATGGTCGCCACCTGGGCATTTTCGGCTTCGGTGCGGCGGCACACATCGTGGCCCAGGTGGCGGCCTGGCAGGGACGGGAGATCTACGCCTTTACCCGTAGCGGGGACGTGGCCGGTCAGGAATTTGCGCGGGAGATGGGAGCCTGCTGGGCGGGCGGGGCTGTGGAGCGGCCGCCGAAGGAACTGGATGCGGCCATCATTTTCGCGCCGGCCGGCGAACTGGTGCCGCTGGCGCTCAAGGCGGTTGCCAAGGGAGGTGTGGTGGTTTGTGGCGGCATCCACATGAGCGACATCCCCAGTTTCCCCTATCAACTGCTGTGGGGCGAGCGCAGCATCGTCTCAGTGGCCAACCTGACCCGCCTTGACGGTGAGGAGTTCCTGCAGCTGGCACCACGCATCCCGATCAGCACCGAAGTGGAAGTCTTCCCGCTGGAGCAGGCCAACCAGGCCCTGGATGCCCTGCGGAGCGGGCGAATCAGGGGTGCCGGGGTGCTGGTGCCCTAGTCATTATGCCGGTGGATGGCGAAAGGCCCCCAGGCCTGGTCGATGGACATGATTTCCAGCGTATTGACATTGACATGGGCCGGTCGACTGATAACCCACCGGACCGTCTCGGCGATATCCTCGGCAGTCAGCGCTGCGGTCCCTTGATAGACCTGAGTGGCCTTGGCCTGATCCCCCTTGAAGCGGACCTGCGAAAACTCGGTCTCGGCCATGCCGGGCTGGATGCAGGTCACCCGCACCTTAGTTCCCAGCAGGTCACAGCGCAGGTTGCGCGAGAACTGGGTCACGAAGGCCTTGGTGCCGCCGTAGACATTGCCGCCCGGATAGGGCCAGGCTCCGGCCGTGGAGCTGATGTTGATGATGTGGCCGCGATTGCGGGCCACCATGCCGGGCAGGACCAGACGGGTAAAGTACATCAGCCCCTTGATATTGGTGTCCACCATGGTTTCCCAGTCATCCAGATCTACCTGGTGGGCCGGTTCCAGCCCCAGGGCCAGACCGGCATTGTTGATCAGCACATCAACCTCGCGGAAAGGCTCCGGCAGCGACTCCACTGCAGCCTCAACCGCCTGGCGGTCACGCACATCCAGCGCTATGATGTGAATCTCGGCTTTGCCGGCCAGTTCCCGCTGAAGCGCCAGCAACAGATCGTCCCGGCGGGCGGCCAGCACCAGGCGCTTGCCAGCCATCGCCAGTGCCCGGGCGCAGGCAGCGCCGAAACCGGCCGATGCACCGGTGATCAAGATGGTTTGTCCGCTCATAGCAATCCCTCCTTTTAGCTGCGGTCGACGATACGCCGCAACGACTGCAACAATGACTCCTGCTCGATTCCACCCTGTTGACACAACTGCAGCAGTTCCGCCGGTAGCGGCGCACAGACTGTCAACTGGCCATTTTCAGACAATGTCAGGGCGGTCCTGAAGGAGTGCAGCGCAAAGCCGGACAGCTGCGGCAGTTCAACGGCTCCGTAGCGCTTGTCCCCCAGCACCGGATGGCCGATCATCTCCAGATGACGACGGATCTGATGCATGCGCCCGCTGATGGGGACAACCGCCAGCAGACTGCACTCTTGCCCGTCGCTCAGCAGCTCGTAACGCGTCTCGGATTCCTTGCCGTCCAGCGCAGCTGTGATCACGCCACTCTTGTCCGGACAACCGGCAACCAGCGCCAGATAGAGCTTGTCCAGGCCGGTTTCCTTGACCTGACGGCCGTACATGCCGGCCGAACTGGAGCTTTTGGCCATGATGACCGCCCCGGACGTGCCCCGGTCCAGTCGGTTGACCGGGTAGAGTTTGCAGGGAGTACCGCGCCAAGCCATGAAAGCCATGCCCCGCTCCACCAGATCGCCCTCCTGCTCGGCGGTGCGGTGCATTGGTAATCCGGACGGTTTGTTGACAATGACGATGTCAGTGTCCTCGTAAAGGATGTCCAGCTTTTGGGCGAACTCAACCAGCAGCGCGCTGGTCGCGGCGCTTTCCTTGATGGTGATAGTGTCGTGAATGGTCAGAAAGGTATCCGGCCTGGCGGACCCGCCGTTAAGCCGAACCGCGCCACTCTTGATCAGCTTGCGCGGATAGGCCTGGGCCGCCATCGGCAGCAGATTGCGCAGAAAACTCTCCAGCCGTCGGCAGTGGTCAGGGGGGGTGATTTTAAAGGTCAACATTGTTTTGTGGGTATCATCAGCAGGTGATCCGGCGGTCTTTCATCAGGTTGAAAAGCGAACGGTCGTAGCTCTTTTCTCCGGCCGGGGTGAACATGCAGCCGGTAGCTTCGCCCCGTTCTCGGTGAAAGGCCACGCATTGGCAGCAGTTGCCCTTGCGGGTGCAGGCCGGAGTGTAGCTGCACTTGCAGTCGTCGCCGGTACGGGTACATGACATTAATTTTCTCCTTGGAAGTCGATGCACCAGCAGAGGGCGCGGAGGGGAAATGGGGGGGGACCGATTATCCCTCCCCGTTTAGCACCGTGCTCTCTGCGGTGATCTTGACTTGAAATCAGATGATTTTGTTGAGCGGGTACTCGATGATTCCCTCTGCCCCCAGCTTGAGCAGTTCCGGCACAACCTTGCGTACATCCTTCTCGCTCATGATGCTCTCGATCGAAAGCCAGTCGGAATTGTACAGATGGGAAACCGTCGGGTTCTTCAGGCTGGGCAGAAGCGCGGTGATGGCCTCAACCCGATTTGCCGGGGCATTCATTTTAAGCCCGACCATCCCTTCGGCCGCCAGGGATGATTTCAGCAGAGTGGCGATCTGCTCGATCTTCTCACGCTTCCAGGGATCGGCCCAGGAGGCCCGATTGGCAATCAGCACCGGCACGGACTCCATCAGTTCGCAGACAATGCGCAGTCCATTGGCCTTGATAGTGGAACCGGTTTCAGTCACTTCCACGATGGCATCGCACAGGCCGTCCACCACCTTGGCCTCGGTGGCGCCCCAGGAGAACTCCACATTGACCGGAATATCACGCTCGGCAAAATAGCGCTTGGTGAAACCGACCAGTTCGGTGGAGATGGTGGCGCCATGCAGGTCTTTCGGCCCCTGAACCTTGGAGTCGCCGTTGACCACCAGCACCCAGCGGGCCGGCCGGCGTGAGACCTTGGAATAGACCATCTCGCAGACTTCAACCACATCGGACTCGTTCTCGCGCACCCAGTCACGACCGGCAATGCCGGCGTCGATGGTGGCGCGTTCCACGTACCTGCCCATTTCCTGTGGCCGGATCAATTTGCAGTTCATCTCGCTGTCATCCACGCCCGGGAAATAACTGCGGGACGAGATGCTGATCTGCCAACCAGCCTTCTTGAAGAGATCGACCGTGGCATTCTCTAGGCTTCCCTTGGGAATGCCGAAGTTCAGTACGTTGCTCATTTCTTGTATACCTCGTTAGGATCAAATAGTGGTTTTGAGTGTTCCACCCACTGGCCATCTTCCCATTTCACATAAAAGCAGCTGCGGTTACCGGTGTGGCAGGCGGCCGGACCGTTTTGTTTGACCTTGATCACGACGGTGTCGGCATCACAGTCGGTCAGCACTTCCACAACCTCCTGGGTATTGCCCGACTCCTCGCCTTTCATCCAGTACTTGTTGCGGGTGCGGCTGAAAAACCAGGTTTTTCCGTCCTTAAGGGTCAGGTCGAGGGTTTTCTTGTCCATGAATGCCACCATCAGGACCTCGCCATTCTCGTGGTCCTGGATGACGGCCGGAATCAAACCGCCCATTTTGTCGAAATCGATCTTTATCACGTTCATCTCCTCGTCTATATGGGTTATAACGGCGCAAAGTATATGTTTTCGATCAATGAATTGCAACAACGTCTGTGTCCGGGCGCAAAAAAAGCGCCCTGAATTTTCAGGGCGCTTTGGTATGGTGGCAGTGCAGGGATTCGAACCCCGGACCTAGCGAATATGAGTCGCTTGCTCTAGCCAACTGAGCTACACTGCCATTTTGATTTCAGCTTGAAGCTGAAACTGACTGTCAAAAAATAGACTTGCATAAATAAACAATTTTCAAAATGGTGTCAAGAAAAAAAGACTTCAAAGAACATTGTGCCAAAAGCTACCAGGTAGTGCTTGGAACAAAGAGCGTCTGGTACTTGCCTAACCGCCGCCGTGATGTTCCGCTACCACCTGCGATTTCATTTGATTTAACTCAAGTCGACCTCGCGGCCACTTGCAAATGTTAGATAACGTTATATACTTTTAACCTAACTGCATATGCCTCATCAGTTTCAATCGATTGCCTACATTCTATCCGGTTTAATCAATCAGCCATTCGTTGCTTGGTTTTGTAGTTGGCAAGATACAAATATTTCAAAAATACATTCTTGAATAGTTGCCAATAGCTGGTATATTTATCTTGACCATTTTAATTAACTATTCTTTCAATCAGGATTCAGTGTAATTGAAGTAATGTGGGTGCCCGGTTTTCTTAACTGACTAATTATTGGATTTCGAGACCCAATGCGACTGGGAGGCAGATGGCAATAATCATGCAGTGCAGACACTGCAAACCGTGACTTTTGAGAACTTTTCTAACTCAGCTACCGAAATCTTGATGGCTGATCAAGTAAATATGAGGTCGCATAACTCATGACTCCTCGTGTGATATTTCTGATACTGATCGATTCCTTGCTGGCATATGCCGCATTTTTTTCTGCCGTAGTAATGCGGCTTGGCTATAACATACCAGCAGCAGAATTTCTCAGCACTACCGAGCTCCGGATGTCGAGTGCCTTTGTGGCTGTCAACCTCTTTTCATCACAGTTGATGGATGTATACGACTTAGGTAAAAACACACGCAAACGCGAAATTTTTATAAATACCATACTGGCTGCATTTACTTCATTTATCTGCCTTTCTATCGTTTATTATCTGGCGCCAACCTTTATGACAGGCCGTGGTGTCATCGCACTTGCCATTTGTCTGCTCGTGCTCTATCAATTCCCGTTCCACTCCTTATACCTGACATACCGTAAAAACTCTCGTTTTGCCATACGGACCCTCGTTTTGGGGACTGGTCAGCTGGCAAACCAGATGGGGCAACTGGCCGAAACCAGCAACAGCACCTTTTGTCTGGCCGGCTATGCCAGCTGCCCCGAATTCGACAAGACCAGACTTGAGAGCGAAAACAGCACCATGCACGTCCCGGCTAAATCAATAGTCGGCAGCTCTGATGACCTGATGGCGGCAGCAATCCAAGCCCGTGCCAACTTGATTGTAGTGGCGCTTTTTGAGCGTAGAGGGGTATTCCCTCTCCGGGATGTCCTGCGATGCAAGCTTAACGGCATAGAAATCATGGATGCTCCCTCTTTTTACGAGCGAGTCCACCATAAACTGATGCTGGAAAACATAAC
>DBMM01000023.1 GCA_002298925.1 Geobacter sp. UBA698
GATCCGGACGGCGCCTACGCCGCGGTGATACCCAAATGGATCGCCGCGCTGATCCGCGGGGAGACCATCCACATCAACGGCAGCGGCGAGACCAGCCGTGATTTCTGCTTCGTGGAGAATGTAATTCAGATGAATCTGCTGGCGGCCACCTGCTGCGATCAGACGGCAATCAACCAGATCTACAACACCGCCCTGAACGCCCGTACCAGTCTCAACGAACTGTTTGCCATGCTGCGGGAGCGACTGCTCCCCCACTACCCGCATCTAAAAGAGTGCCAGCCGGTACACCGCGGTTTCCGTCCGGGCGATGTGCTGCATTCACAAGCTGATATCGGCAAGGCAACACGCCTGCTGGGGTATGCCCCGACCCACACCATCGATGCGGGTCTCGATGCCTCCCTGGCATGGTACATGGCCAATCTGGTCTGATGAAAGGCAACACCAGCCCCACCAGGCACCAGGAGTGACATGAGCGCTACAGCCCAGATCATCATATCCATCATTGCGCTGACCGTGCTTGCGGCGGCCGCCATGGACACCTTGCGCCGGGACCGGACCCGCAGCGGCCTTTCCCTGTTTGCCGCCCTGTCGGCAACTGCCCTGCTGGAATTGTTCGACCTCTGCTCCCTGACCGGAAGCGATCATCCACTGTCATGGAAACGGTATGCCCTGTTTGCCGAAGCGCTGCTCCCTCCGCTCTGGCTGCTGTGCAGCGTTACCTACGCCCGCTGGCATGGCCAAAAAAACATCAGTCGCCTGATGACCGCCATCATTTTAATTTCATTCCTGTTCGTGCTGTTCCCTGCCATTTACTCTACCGAAGCGTTCTTCTATGCCCCAGATTTTCCGCTGGAACGCCTGCTGTTCTTCTCCACTTCGGGCTGGCTCTACTACGTCGGCATCATGGTTTTTCTGGTGCTGGCGCTAATCAACCTGGAAACGACCCTCACCAACGCCTCACCGGAAGCGCTCTCGAAGATAAAACTCGAAATCGTCGGCCTCGGAACCATACTGGCGGTACTTATTTTCTACTACAGCCAGGCCCTGCTTTACCGCACGATCAACATGGCCTACACGCCGCTGAGGTCGTTCCTGTTCATCCTGGCGGTCGCCATGATCACCTACCCGCGCTTGCACCGCAGCGGCGCTGTCAGGATCTATGTGGCGCCCCGCATCGCCGTTAATTCATTTGTGCTGGTGGCGGTTGCCATCTATCTGACCTTGCTCGGCCTCTTGGGCGAGGGTATGCGCCACCTGGACAGTCTGATTCCACGCTCGGTTTTCATCGGTTTTGTATTCCTGACCGGCATCGCGCTTCTGCTGTCGCTTCTTTCCGATAAGGTGCGACGGGAGATCAAGGTCAGACTGCACAAAAGTTTTTATCAGAACAAACACGATTACCGCACCCAGTGGCTGCGCTTTACCGAGCACCTGACCACTTCCCAGGGAGATGAACTGCCCCAACGGATACTTTCGGCCTACTGCGACATCTTCGGCCTGTATGGAGCCGCCCTGTTCCTCTACGATGAAGGTCGCAACGGCTACTGTTCCATTGCTCTGTATCAGATGGAGCCGTGCAACGATGTTATCACTCCGGATAACTCCCTGATCAGATACATGCTCGACCGAGGCTGGGTGTTCAGTAGCCGCGATAACGATGCAACCATCCTGGAACAGAATGCCCACTTTCTCAGTTCCCATGGCATCTCGTTCGTAGTGCCGCTTTTCGACGGCAGTCAACTGGCTGGCTTCATAGCCCTGGGTGGCGTCATCAAGAGCAATGAGGTTTTTATCTATGAGGATTTTGACCTGATGAAGACCATTGCCCGTCAGGCATCACACGCCCTTCGCAACCAGCGCCTGTCCGAACAGTTGTCCAGGGCCCGCGAAATGGAGGCCATTGGCAATGTAGCCACATTTGTCGTCCATGACCTGAAGAACCTGGCATCCACCATCTCGCTGGTCGTTGACAATGCCTCCCGCTACATGCAAAATCCGGACTTCCAGCAAGACATGCTGGCGTCACTCAACAACACCGCCAGCAAGATGCACGACCTGATCGGCAGATTAAAAAACCTCGGCCAGAAGGAGCAATTAAAGCTGCAGAGACTCAATCTGTTGGAACTGGCGAACAAGACCGCCCAGATGCTGCCAGCCAGCCGCATCACCGTAGATGGCACGCCGCAGGTCGCTGCCGTTGATGGGGCCGAGATGCAAAAGGTGATCCTGAACCTGCTCATAAACGGCGTCGAGGCCTCTCCCCCCGATTCACAGATACTGCTTGAGGTCGATTACGAGGACGTCCCGTTCATAAGGGTCACGGACAAGGGGTGCGGTATGTCACCACAATTCATCAGATCGGAATTATTTTCACCCTTCAAAACCACCAAAAAGACCGGTCTCGGCATCGGCTTGTACCAGTGTCACAAGATCGTGTCCGCCCATGGCGGCCGGATCGAGGCAAGCAGCACTGAAGGAGAGGGTTCTGTCTTTACGGTATGGCTGCCTGAAGCAGATATTTCATGCCCGCCCCAAGGAGAATAAGGTGGAAAAGTTACTGATCGTCGATGACAACATGGATATCCGCCAGCAGCTTAAATGGGGGCTGAGCCAGGAATATTCAATCTTGCAGGCTGGCGATGTGCAGGAGGCGCTGGCAATCTTCAAGAAACATCACCCGCTGGTGGTAATTCTTGATCTGGGGCTGCCCCCCCATGCCGACACATCCGAGGAGGGCTTTCGCTGTCTGGGCGCCATGCTGGACCATGACCCGAATGTGAAGATCATCATGATGACCGGCAATAATGAACGTGAAAACGCCCTGCGGGCCATCCAGATGGGCGCCTATGACTTCTACCCGAAGCCTCCGGTGTTAAGCGAACTCATGGTAATCATCAGCCGCGCCTTTCACCTGGCCAACCTTGAGGAGCAGAACCGCACGCTGCAGACCTCGCTGGAATTAAAAACACCGGAGTCTGGCGACATGATCGGCCACTGTCCGGAAATGATCACGATCTTCTCCACCATCAGAAAAGTGGCGACGACCGATGTACCGATCCTAATTACTGGAGAGAGCGGCACCGGCAAGGAACTGGTGGCGCGGGCCATCCACAATGCCAGTTTGAGGAAAAACGGACCGTTTATCCCCATCAACTGCGGCGCTATCCCGGAAAACCTGCTGGAATCGGAACTGTTCGGCCACGAGAAAGGCTCTTTCACCGGAGCCCACAGCACGGTCCAGGGCAAGATCCAATATGCCAACAAAGGCAGCCTCTTTCTGGATGAAATCGGGGAGCTCCCGGTCAGCCTCCAGGTCAAGCTGCTGCGCTTTCTTCAGGAAGGATACATTCAGCGTGTGGGCGGTCGCGAAGACATCAAAATTGATACCCGTACGATCTGTGCCACAAATGTCGATATTGCCAAAGCGATCAGTGATGGCCGTTTTCGCGAGGATCTCTATTACCGGGTTGGCGTCATCAATATCAGCCTGCCCCCCCTGCGCGAACGGGGCGAAGACATTCTGTTCCTCTCCCAGCATTTTCTCAACCTGTTCAACAGTGAACATAACAAGAAAGTGCGCCGGTTCAGTTCAGCGGCCATTTCGTTCCTCAAATCGTACAACTGGCCCGGCAACGTACGCGAGTTGCGCAATAAGATTCAGCGGGCGATTATCATGAGCGATGCAACCGCTATCGAGCCTGCTGATCTGGGAGGTGAACCTGAAGCACCCCCTTCACAACCAGCAACAGCCTCGATTACCACGTTACGGGAAGCACGGGACCGGGCCGAGCAGCAGATCATTCTCGCGGCACTGGAAAACCAGCAGGGAAACATCCTGAAGACAGCCGAAAATCTCGGCATCAGCAGGCCGACCCTGTACGACCTGATGAAGAAGCATGGCCTGATTTACGTATCCCAGACAGACCGAGACAATCAAACATAAACATGAGCTTACAAATTTAAAACCTATTAAAATACAAAGGGCGGCCTCAATGAGACCGCCCTTTGTATTTATAAAACTACATTTTCAAAGAAATCAGATCAGCTTTACCGCCTGCTGGGCGTACTGCAGGATCACAGAGGGGATCATGCCGGGGAGCAGCGAACCGACCACGGAAATGATCAGACTCAGGGCCACCGGTGCGGTAACCTGCATCCAGTCGAACTCCTCGGTGGCATCTTTCATGTACATGAAGACCATCACGCGCAGGTAGTAATAAACCGAGGCGGCGCTATTAAGCACACCGATAATGGCCAGCCAGATGTAGCCTTTCTCGATGGCACCGGAGAACAGATAAAACTTGCCGATGAAACCAGCGGTCGGCGGCATGCCGGCCAGGGAGAACAGGAAGATCGTCATTGCCACGGCCAGAAGCGGGTGCTTGAAGCCGAATCCGGCAAAATCCTGAACGTTGCCATTGGACTCTCCCTTTTTACCCACCAGAATGATGATCGCAAAGGCGCCGATGTTCATGAAGGTGTAGGAGAGCATGTAGAAAAGAATACCGGCCGTACCGGTAGGATTGCCGGCGGCAAAACCGACCAGAACATAACCGGCATGGGCGATGGAAGAATATGCCAGCATGCGCTTGATATTGTCCTGACGCAGTGCGGTGATATTGCCGACGGTCATGGTCAGAACAGCCAGGATCCAGAGCAGCTGGCTCCAGTCAGCCTGCATGCTCGGAAAGCTAACCAGCAGAATACGCAGCGCAGCAGCAAAACCGGCTGCCTTGGGACCAGCCGACATAAAAGCGGTCATGGGCGTCGGAGCGCCTTCATATACGTCCGGTGTCCACATGTGAAAGGGAGCAGCAGCAACCTTGAATGCAAAACCGGTAATCATCAGGAGCATGCCGGCCAGTAGCATGGTGTTGGCCGAGGGGGCCGTCATCATGGAAACTTTGGAGGCGATTACCGAAATACGGGTGCTGCCGGTAGCGCCGTAAGTCAAGGCCATACCGTACAGCAGAAAACCGGTTGAAAAGGCGCCGAGCAAGAAGTACTTGAGGCCGGCCTCATTGGATTTGGATTTGGCCCGGTCGAATCCGGCCAGCACATACAGGGAGACCGACATGACCTCCAGACCCAGGAAGATGGTCATCAGGTCAGTACCCGAAGCCATCAGCATCATACCGACTACAGTGAAGAGGATCAGCGGGTAAAGCTCACCATGGTTGCACCCTTCGCGCTCCATGTACTTATCGGAGATCAGAGTGGCCAATCCGGCCGCTGTCAAGAAAATGAGTTTGAAGAACGTGGCAAAATTGTCCTGCACAACCGAGCCGCTGAAGCTCTCGATATGTCCGCCCCAACCGGCAGCCGTAATGAACCCGGTCGCAACTATCACAAAGAAGCTGATGTAGCTCAGATATGACTTCTTGCTGCTGGGAACAAAGACGTTGATCAGCAAGAGTGCCATGGCCATAACAGAGAGAAATATCTCTGGCATAATCGGCGTGAGGTTGACGGCTGGAATAGTAATCATGTCCATCTAGAATATCCTCCGGTCGGATTGACTCGTGATTTTACTTTGCTTCATGCGGATTGACCGCAACTGGGACAGACGGTAAGGCGGCATCCGCGGCTGGAGCGACAGCCGGATGTCCTGCGGGCATTTCAGTGGCGACAGACATTGCAGGTAGTACTGGCACGGCTGCATTGGCGGTCATGGTTGTCGTACGGGACTGAGCCACCAGCTTCTTGATGGCCGGGTCCATTTTCTCGATAAAGGGGTTGGGGTAGAGACCCATGATGAAGATCAGAGCGATCAACGGCACCATGATCGTAATTTCACGGGCATTCAGGTCCAGCAGTTTCTGGTTCTTGGGATTGTCCAGCTCTCCGAACATGACGCGCTGGAACATCCAGAGCATGTAGACGGCTGACAGGATGACACCACTGGATGCGACGATCGTCCACCAGCGCAGTTCACTTCCGAAGCCGCCGATCAACACCAGAAATTCGCCGACAAAACCGTTGGTACCGGGCAGACCGATGGAAGAGAAGGTGACGATCATGAAGATGGTGGCGAAAATTGGCATCTGCTTGGACAGTCCGCCGAAATCCGTTATCAGACGTGTATGCCGGCGTTCATAGATGAAGCCAACGATAAGGAACAGTGCGCCGGTGGAAACCCCGTGATTAAGCATCTGCAGCATGCCGCCGGTAATCCCTTCGACGTTGAAGGCAAAAACACCGAGCATTACGAAGCCGAGGTGGGCTACGGAAGAGTAGGCAACCAGTTTCTTGACATCTTCCTGTACCATGGCGACCAGTGATGCGTAAATTACACCGATCACGGCCAGGGTCGCGATCAGCGGCGCGAACTTATGGGCAGCTTCGGGAAACAAGGGGATGGCGAAGCGGACATAACCGTAGGTACCCATTTTCAGCAGAATCGCGGCCAGTATGACTGAACCGGCTGTGGGAGCTTCCGTGTGGGCATCCGGCAACCAGGTGTGCAACGGAAACATGGGGACCTTGATGGCGAAAGCCAGGGCAAATGCCAGGAACAGCCAGATCTGTGTAGAGAGATCAAGGTGCAGATTGAAGAACTGCAGCAGACCGAAGTCGGTATAACCGGCCGCCAGTCCCTTGAAGTACAGGAAGACCAGAGCTACCAGCATCAGCAGAGAACCGACCATGGTGTAGATAAAGAACTTGACGGCTGCATAGATCTTGTTCTTGCCGCCCCAGATGCCGATGATGAAATACATCGGAATCAGCATGACCTCCCAGAAGATGTAGAACAGGAACAGGTCAAGCGACACGAAGGCGCCCAGCATGCCGGTCTCGAGGAGCAGGAGACAGATCATGTATTCTTTGACCTTTTCCTCGACCGCGGTCCAGGTGGACAGAACCGCAAGCGGCATGATGAAGGTGCTCAGGATGACCAGCCAGAGGCTGATGCCGTCGACACCGACATTGTAGCGCATTACAAAGGGACCGGCCGCGATCCATGGTACATTCTCAACGAACTGGAATTCGGCGTTTGATTGGAAACCGGTCAGAATCGGCAGCGACACCAGAAATGTCACCACGGTAACTGCCAGGGCAACGCCACGCAGTACAGCCTTGCTGTCCTTGGGGATGAACAGCAGCAGCAGGACACCCAGTACCGGCAGGAATGTCGTCAGGCTCAGTAGGTTACTCATGAATTCATGCTCCTTTATGCAAATTGCTGAGTATCGTTTACTTGAATACGTAGTAGCCCAGAATCACTACCACACCGAAGGCCATGGACCATGCATAGTTGTAGATCAGGCCGGACTGCATGTAGCGGAAAATGCCGCTGAATCCCATAACCACATTGGCAACACCGTTGACAACTCCATCCACGATCAGAACATCAAAACCCTTCCAGAGAAAACGGCCGAACGCCTTGCAGGGATTGACGAATACGAAATCGTAGAGTTCATCGATATACCATTTGTTGTAGACAGCCCTGTGAAGAGCCGGGAAGGCGCTCACAAAAGCACTGGGGAGCTTGGTGTTCTGTACGTACATGGTCAGAGCGATAGTGATCCCGATTACAGCGATCACAACGGACATCCCCATCAAACCCCACTCCAAAGCATGACTGTGGTGGGCACCGGAATGGGCATACTTGCTACCGTACTCATTTGCCAGCTCGAAAACCGGATCCAGCCAGTGCTCGAAGTAGTTGGGAAGCATGCCCATCAGCTTGGGCATACCGATGTAACCACCGACAACAGCAAGGAAGCCAAGGACCATCAGCGGAATGGTGATGACGAGCGGCGACTCGTGCAGGTACCCCTTGACCTTCGGATTGATGCGGCATTCGCCGAAGAAGGTCATGAAGACCAGACGGAACATGTAGAAAGCAGTGAAGCAGGCGGCAATGGCGCCGGTACCCCAGAGAACGATGTTGACTGAACCGTGATAAGGATTGGCGAATGCCTGCCAGAGAATTTCATCCTTGGAGAAGAAGCCGGAGAAACCGGGGATACCAGCGATCGCAATGGTCGATACAAAGAACGTCAGGAAGGTGATCGGTAAGGCCTTTCTCAGACCACCCATGTTGCGCATGTCCTGCGGGTCGTCATGGAGATGGCCATGATGCAGGGCGTGGTGCATGGCGTGGATGACAGAACCGGAACCAAGGAACAGACAGGCCTTGAAGAAAGCGTGGGTCATCAGGTGGAAGATACCGGCCGAGAATGCGCCGACACCCATTGCCAGGAACATGAATCCGAGCTGCGATACCGTCGAATAGGCCAGAACGCGTTTTATATCGTTTTGGGCGGTACCGATGGTGGCGGCAAAAATGGCTGTGGCGGCACCAACAACGGCAATGACCAACATGGTTTCAGGGGATTTGATAAATACGAAACTCATCCTGCCGATCATATAGACACCAGCCGTAACCATTGTCGCAGCATGGATCAGAGCGGAAACAGGGGTGGGGCCTTCCATGGCGTCAGGCAGCCAGGTGAAGAGCGGGATCTGGGCCGACTTGCCGGTGGCGCCGACGAAGAAACAGAGAGTCGCAATGGTCACAACACCGCCGTAAGGTAACAGATGCGATGCGGCCTTGATTTCCACGAAGTTAATTGTCCAGATGTTGTGGTTGCTGCCAAACCACCAGAACAAAGTAAACAGGCCGATCAGGAAGCCGAAGTCACCCACGCGGTTCATGACGAATGCCTTTTTTGCGGCGTCACCGGCGGACTTCTTGTGGAAATAGTAGCCAATCAGCAGATAGGAGCAGAGACCTACGCCTTCCCAGCCGATGAACATGACCAGCATGTTGCTGCCAAGAACAAGCAGAAGCATGGACATACAGAACAGATTGAGGTATGCAAAGAAGCGATAAAAGCCTTCTTCGCCGTGCATGTAGCCGATAGAGTAAAGATGGATCAGCGAACCGACACCGGTAACAACCATGATCATCACACATGAAAGCGGATCAAGGAGGAAGGCCATGTCAGCCTTGAAATTTCCGGAATGAATCCATGGGAAGACAACTTTTTCAAAGACGCGCTGTTCCGGCGGAAGCCCGATCATCTGCATCAGAATGCCGCATGACACAAGGAATGAGAGGAAAATCGCCAAGGTTCCGATTCCTCCAATAATCGCCTCGTTCTTGATCTTTTTCCCAAAGAGCCCGTTGATCAGGAAACCGATAAGCGGGAAAAGCGGGATCAGCCATACGTTGTCAAACATGTAAGACTCCTTTATTCAATCGTTAAGCGTTGTCTGTACGGGTACTTTGCTGAACGTGTTACCACTTCATCAGGTTTACATCTTCAACATCAATGGATTCCTTGTTGTTGTAGAAGGCTATCATCAAGGCCAGACCGACGGCTGCCTCGGCAGCGGCAACAGTCATGACAAAGAAGACAAACACCTGACCATCAAGGTTACCAAGGTGACGGGACAGTGCCACGAAGGTTAGGTTGACAGCGTTGAGCATCAATTCGATGCACATGAAGATCACGATCGCATTTTTCCGGGATAGCACGCCAATCGTACCGATAGAGAACAAAATGGCGCTGACGATAAGGTAACTGTTCAGGTTTTCCATGTAGAGATCCCTCAGTCTATAATTTTTTCTTAGCCAGAATGACGGCGCCAACAATGGCAACCAGCAGCAGTATTGAAGTTATTTCGAAAGGGAGCAGGAACGTGGTAAACATTTCCTTGCCTATCAATTCAGTATGGCCTACCTGCTTGATCACGTTGGAGGTGTATGGCCCAGCAGGGACTGCCGCGCGACTTTTGAATACAATAAAGGCGGCGTTAATCAGAGTGGCGAAACCGATAATGCAACTGAGTGCCACCTTGTGGGCATGCTTCTGGGTGGCGTTAACCCTGATATTGAGCAGCATGATGGTGAAAACGATCAGAACCATGATGGCGCCTGCATAAACCATGACCTGTACGGCGGCCATGAAGGGAGCATCCAACATGACGTAATAGGTTGCCAGACAGAAAAATGTCAGTATCAACGACAAGGCACTGTTGATCGGGTTCTTGCAGCTGATTACCATGATCGCTGACACAATCGCCACCAGCGAGATGATTAGGAAGAAAAGGGTTTCCATGCACTGCTCCTTTATTTCTTTTCTAAGAGTCGTTCCTTGGAGTAGACAAAATCCTCACGGCGATAATTAGCCAGTTCGAACTCCTTGGTCATCCTGATGGCATCCACCGGACAGGCTTCTACACAGTATCCGCAAAAGATGCAGCGCAGCATATCGATTTCATACTTGGCAGCAAACTTGTCATGATTCTGATCTTCGCCCGCCTCAACGGTAATACACTTGGCAGGACAGACCGTGGGACAGAGATAGCAGGCAACACACTTTGCCTTGTCATGGGAGACATTCAGGGCATGCAATCCCCTGAAGCGCTCTGCTACCTTTGGCCGCTCATCCGGATACTGCAGAGTAATCGGCTTCTTGAACATATGAGACAACGTGATTTTCAAACCATTCATTATCGGGGTAATCGGATTCATGTTTCCATCCTCTTGTTGGAGTTGCGTGTCTCGTAGTTGCTTAGTTGATAAAGTGACCAATTATGCCGGTGATTACTATGTTCACCAGGGCCAGCGGCAGCAGGACCTTCCACCCCAGATGCATCAGCTGGTCATAACGGTAGCGCGGAAGCGTGGCGCGAATCCACATGCAGAAGAAAATCAGTGCGTAAACCTTGGCAACGAAATAGACCGGTCCAAGCAGGGCGAATGATCCCACCAGGGGCCCCTGCCAGCCGCCCAGAAACAGGGTGGTGGTCAGTGCGCACACTGTGATCATGTTGGCATATTCAGCCATGAAGAACATGGCATATTTCATACTGGAATACTCGGTACAGAAGCCGGATACCAGTTCTGTTTCAGCCTCAGGAAGGTCAAATGGTGTACGGTTGATCTCGGCCAGTGAGCAGATAAAGAACAGGCAGAAAGCCAGTGGTTGCTTGAAGACGTACCAGAGTCCGGACTGCTGATTCACTATTTCGTTCAGCGAAAGGGTACCGGACAACATGAAGACTGAAACGATCGCCAGGCCGGCGGAAAGTTCATAGGATATCATCTGGGCCGAAGCGCGCAGGCCTCCCATCAATGAGTACTTGCTGTTGGATGCCCAGCCGGCCAGAACTATGCCGTAGACTCCCAGAGAAGACATCGCCAGTATGTACAGAGCTCCGACGTTAAGGTCATAGACCTTGCCGCTGGCTGTATCGATATAGCTGGCAATCTGCAGCGGAATCTTATAGCCAGCCACTTCGATCACACCGCCGAAGGGAATGACCGCAAAGGTAATGAAAGCCGGGATTAAAGCAATCAGCGGCGCTATCAGAAAGGCAAACACACTGGCCTGGGCTGGAATAATTTCCTCTTTAAAGAAGAGTTTTAAACCGTCGGCGATCGGTTGCAGCAAGCCGTGCCAGCCGGTACGCATGGGGCCCAGGCGGACCTGCATGTGACCAATGATCTTGCGTTCAGCGTATGTGGAGTAAGCCACAGTCAGCAAAACAAATACAAATGCAACCAAGACCTTGGCGACCATTGCGATGTAGTACATCATTGGAAGTCCGAATATTTCCATTCCCATCTGACCCTCTTTCCTTGGATTATGAAATAGTCCGAGAACGTTTCTTTAGTGTGTATTACTTGGCCAATGTAACCCAGGTCACTGCGGCACCACTCCAGAACTGATTAACCGATGAGTCGCTGAAGTGATAGGGGCTAAAGACAACACCAACCGGCATGCGCGGTGAGACACGGGCTTTCAGTTTTGCACTTCCCGATGCAGATGTGACGGTCAACAGGTCGTCATTGCCTACTTTCATGTTGGCAGCATCCGTACGGGAAATTTCAAGATAGCCTTCGGGACAGACATGCATTGGGCCTTCACCGTACTGGGACAATGTACCGCAGTGGTAGAGAGCACTACCGGTCACCAGAGCCATCTTGCCGCTTTCAGCCTTGGACGCAGTCAAACTGACCGAGTTGAAAACCGGTTTGATGGCAACCTTGGCAAACTGGCCGGTTTCGCCCAGAGTGGCATAGTTCATTGATTCGTAGCCAGGTACGCCGGCTGCAATTTCAGCAAAAACTGCCGCGGGAGAAACAGGTGCCCGACCGCCCAGCAGGGTGATCAGTGTACTGAAAATTTCGAAATCGGAACGGCTCTGGCCGATCTTCTGAATGGCAGGCTTGAAATGCTGCACACGGCGGTCAATGGCGGTAAAAGTCCCTTCCTTCTCGGCAAATGAGCAGGCCGGCAGGACCACATCAGCCATGGCTGCCGTTTCAGTAAGGAACAGGTCCGATACGACCAAGAAATCAACCTTTTCAAGCGCATTCCTGACTCGTGTCTGGTCCGGATAGGATACCAGCGGATTCTCGCCAGCAACAAACAGGGTCTTCACAGCGCCGGAGGCACATCCGTCCAGGATCTGGATAGCGTTTTTGGCACCAGCCTCAGGATAAAAGCCCATATCTACGGCACCCTGACTGTTGTTCTTTTCGGACATGCAGAGGATGCCGCTACCTTCGACGCCCAGCTTACCGGTCAGAATGGCAAGATTAGCCAAGGCCGATGCCATTTCGGCGTTGTGTCCAGGATAGGCCAGACCAACCGGGAAAATGATCAGCGGTTTTTCGGCAGCCGCGTAAGCGCGGGCCAGCTGCTTGATTTCATCAGCGGTTAAACCACACTGAGCAGAGACTAATTCAGGAGTAAAAGCGGACAGGCCCTTCTCCAACTCGACAAAACCCTCAACGGAGCCTGCTGAAGCACCGGCCAGTTTCTCGTCCAGGATGGTTTTGGCCACGGCATTAATCAGTGCGATCTCGTTACCGGGAGTGTGCAGCAATGTTTTTGCATCGGGCAATCTGGCAAGCTTGCCGCGCTTGTCGGACAGAATGTAGAGTTTGACCCCCTTGTTCTTGACCGCCATGTTGATTTCAAAACCTACCACGGGGTGGGTCTCATAGGCATCGGTCTTAACGACCAGCAACAGATCACTCTTCTGGATATCCAGGATCGTCGAAGGGGAAGCGGTTGCGCCAAGGCTCTTGGCAAAACCTTCAGTCAGTGCCGAGTGAGCATAGCCGGCAGAGTGGTCGTAATCCTTTGAACCAGACAGTTCCATCAGTTTCTTAAACAAGACTATTTCTTCGTTGGCCAGTCGTGGGGTAGCCAGTGCGGCGACATTGCCAGACTTGAGGCGTCCTGCCACAAGCTCCAAAGCTTCATCCCAGCTGGACTCTACCAGGGAATTACCTCTGCGAATCAGCGGTTTGGCCAGGCGCTTGTCGCTGTTGATAAACTGGTAACCGAAGCGACCGCGAACGCACAACTGACCTTTGTGGAAACCCTGATTATCATCGTAGATGGTTGTAAGAACCTTGTTATCCTTAACCCCCAGCGTCAAATTACAGCCGGTACCGCAATAGCCGCAAACTGTTTTTTGCTTGGTAAGTGCCCAGAAGCGGGACTTGAATTTGAAAGGCCGTGCCAGCAATGAACCGACCGGGCAAACTGAAACGCAGGAGCCACAGAATTCACAGTTGAGGGCGCCCTCGAACTCGCAGCCGATCTTGGTTTCGATGCCACGGTCAATGAAGGTCAAAGCACCAAAACTGACGATCTCATCACAGATACGGGCACATTTACCGCAAAGAACACAGCGGTTCATGTCACGTTCAATCAGGGGGTTATTGTAATCGATTTCATGATGAAATTTTTCATCGGTGAAGCGATTCGCGCTGACCTTGTACTCGTAAGTCAGGTTCTGCAGGTCACAGTCACCACCCTTATCGCAGACCGGACAGTCAATCGGATGATTCAGCAGCAACAGTTCGAGAACCATCTTGCGTGCTTTGACAATATCCGGAGTAGATGTGAGGATGATCATGCCTTCCGTAACCGGGGTGGTGCAGGCCGGAATCTGGCGTCCTTTCATCTGCTCGACTTCCACCAGGCACATGCGGCAGGCACCAAACGGCTTGAGTTTATTGTCATGACACAGAATCGGGATATTAATCCCATTCAATTTGGCCGCTTCATAAATAGTGGCGGTTTTGGGTGCGGTAACTTGCTTGTCGTCGATTGTAAGATTTACCATCTCAACCTCTGTCTGTGAGTTTGACTGTTCTAGTGGTGTTCAGCTTATTCAAGTGCCATGAAGCGGCAGGCATCGTAACAGGATTTGCACTTGGTGCACTTTTCCTTGTCAAGCCAAGCCAATTGGCCTTTTTCCCAAACAATGGCATCCACAGGGCAAGCTTTCTTGCAGGCACCGCATTTAACGCACTTGTCCTCTACTACCTGCCACAGCAGCAATTCCTTGCAGCAGTTGGACGGGCAGCGCTTATCGTTGATATGCGCTTCGTACTCATCGCGGAAATAGTTGATTGTAGAAAGAATCGGATTGGGAGCGGTCTGACCGAGTCCGCACAGCGAAGCCTTCTTGATGGCAACGCCCAGATCCTGAAGAGTCGCAATGTCGGAAATCTCACCGCGGCCTTCTGTAATGCGCTCAAGAATATCCAGCATCACCTTTAGGCCGATACGACAGGGTACGCACTTTCCGCAGGACTCCATTCTGGTGAAATTGAGGAAGAAACGGGACACGTCAACCATACAGGTAGTTTCGTCCATAACGACCAGGCCACCGGAACCCATCATGGCTCCGGCCTTGATCAGAGAATCGTAGTCGACCGGGGTGTCCAGGATTTCAGCCGGAATACATCCGCCGGAGGGACCACCGGCCTGAACTGCCTTGAACTTGCGATTATTAGCGATGCCGCCACAGACGTCGTAGATAACCTCACGGATCTTCATGCCGGCCGGAACTTCCACCAGACCGGTATGCTTAACCTTACCGGTAACGGCGAAGATCTTGGTCCCTTTGGTGGTATCGGTTCCCAGCGAGGCGTACCAAGCGGAACCCTTGTTGATGATATGGCGGACGTTGCCAAAGGTCTCAACGTTGTTGATATTAGTAGGCTTACCCCACAGACCGCGCACGGCCGGGAAAGGCGGACGGGGGCGACTCATGCCGCGATGACCCTCGATGGAGGCCATCAAAGCTGTCTCTTCACCACAGACAAACGCACCGGCACCCATCTTGATACGCATGTCGAAATTGAGCCCCCAACCCTGAATATTTTGTCCCAGGTAGCCCTTTTCGTAACAGATATCAATTGCATGCTGAAGGCGTTGAACCGCCAGCGGATACTCGGCGCGGACGTAGACATATCCAAAGTCGCAGCCGATGGCATAGGCCGCTATCATCATTCCCTCGATGATACAGAAGGGGTCGCCCTCAAGAAGAGAGCGGTCCATGAATGCGCCCGGGTCCCCTTCGTCGGCGTTACAAATCAGGTATTTATGGTCACCGGGAGATGCCTTGCAGAAGGACCACTTCATACCGGTAGGGAAACCACCACCCCCACGACCGCGCAAGCCTGACTTCTTGACTTCCTCGATGACCTCTTCCGGCTTCATGGACTTGACACACTTCTCAATGGCCTTGAATCCGTCTTCCTCAAAATAGGCATCGATACTGTCCGGGTCTATCTGGCCGCAACCGGTCATGACAACGCGCATCTGTTTATCTACAAATGTGTTGTAATACGGTTTAGCTTTGCGCTTTTCCATTACCGTCTTGGCGACGATATGTTCGTCGATGATCTTTTCGACCTCTTCAGGTTTAACAAAGTCGTAAGTGACCCGCCCTTGTTCAGGGGTTATGATGTCAACCAGCACATCGTTGGCACACAGGCCGCGGCAACCGGTCTTGATGACATCGCAACGTTTGCCAACAATGGCATCAACGCCCTTTTCCCCAAGATGCTTAACGAATGCCGCCTCAACCTCTTTGGCGCCCATCGAAATTCCGCCGGTTCCCTGGCAGATCAGAATTTTTATCGCTGCGTTTTCGCTCATGACTGAATTGTCCCCTACTTGGATAGTTTCGAGCTACTTACTATTTCAATGGTCTCTGGTTATAATCATCAACGATTTCCGCGACCTTCTGCACAGTCATGGAACCGTAGGTGGAATCATTAACCATCGCCAATGGCGCCATTCCGCAGGCTCCCAAACAGGCAACCTTCTCGAATGTGTAACGAAGATCCGGTGTGGTCTCGGCGTGGCCGATCCCAAGCTTGTCAAAGAATGTTTCCACAATGCGGGGAGCACCCTGGACATGGCAAGCAGTTCCCACACACACCCTGATAATGAAACGCCCACGTGGTTTAAGGTGAAACTGGGCATAAAAGGTGAGTACACCGTAGATCTGACTTGGATATACATTGAGTCGTTCGGCGATCAGATCTGCCGCCACGCGAGGGATATAGCCGTACTCATCCTGAACTCCTTGAAGTACCGGCATCAGATTCCCTGGAAGATCGATGTACTTATCAATAACGCTGTTGGCTAATGATAGGTCTACTTCCGGTTCCTGCTCTTCTATTTGCTGCGCTACCGCGTCGCTCATGCGCGCCATCTCCTTTGAATCGTGCGGAAATTATCTGTCAATTTCACCGAGGACGATATCCAACGTGCCGATCACGGCCACCAGGTCGGCTATCATGGCCCCCTTGGCCATCTTCTCGATAGCCTGGAGATTCACGAATGAAGGAGGCCGGATCCTCATGCGGTAGGGCTTGGAACTGCCATCACTGACAATGTAGAAGCCCAGTTCGCCCTTGGGAGCTTCAACTCCTTGGTAGACTTCACCTTCCGGAACCGGATAACCTTCCGATGCGATCTTGAAGTGGTGGATCAGGCCTTCAATTGAATTGTAGACATTTTCCTTGGGGGGATAGCAAACCTGGGGACAGTCGGCCAGCACTGGACCAGGTTTCAGCCTGTCGAGAGCCTGCCTGATGATTTTACACGCTTCGCGCATCTCAACCAGACGAACTTTATAGCGGTCAAAAGTGTCGCAATTTTTGCCTACCGGCACTTGGAACTGATAAGTGTCATAGCCACTGTACGAGTTGTCACGACGCATATCCCAGTCAACACCGGAACCGCGCAGAGCGGGACCTGTGATGCCTATATCGATGGCATCCTCGGCGGATATGACCCCATTGCCGACAGTACGCTTAAGCCAGATCGGATTTGTCGTCAAAAGCCCTTCATAGGTGTCGAGATAGCCGGGCATTTCGTCAACAAAAGTACGCACCTTTTTTTCGAACTCGGGAGGCACATCCATGGAGAGGCCACCAGCACGGAAGAAGTTGCTGGTCATGCGGGCACCGGAGATCTGTTCATAGGTCTCCATGATGACTTCGCGCTCGCGGAAGGCGTAGATAAATACTGTCATGGCACCGATATCTAGGGCATGGCAAGCCAGCCATACCAGGTGCGACTCGAGTCGGGTCATCTCAGCCATGATTATACGGATAACCTGAGCGCGCTCGGGAACCTCTATATCCAGCAACTTTTCGACTGCCAGGATATAGCCCAGATTATTGCTCATAGGCGCCAGATAGTCCAAGCGGTCGGTCAGCGGCAATACCTGATGATAGGTGCGGTGCTCCGACAGCTTCTCAACACCACGGTGCAGATAGCCGATATCCGGGGTAATCTTGGTGATCACCTCGCCATCCAGCTCGAGAACCAGCCTCAAAACCCCGTGGGTACTGGGATGCTGAGGGCCCATGTTCAGTGTCATTTTTTCCGTAGTAGCCATTTATCGCCTCTTCTTAGTGATCAAGTTACGAGAAACGTAAGGTTGAATCTGTATTAGGACAAGCGACCTTTGTAGGGTTCGCGGTCGGGACCCTGCAACGGGTAATCCTTGCGGAGCGGATGACCGACCCAGTCGGGAGTCATCAAAATACGACGCAGGTCGGGATGATTTTCAAAAATAATGCCGAACAGATCATAGACTTCACGCTCAAGCCAATCAGCGGTGCGCCAGACCTGGGTGGCACTCTGTATGCGCCCGTCTGATTCAGCCAAGGGGGCCTTGATGCGCAAGCGGTCTTTGTTGTCTATCGAGAACAGTTGGTAGACCAACATGTAGCGGTCTTCCTTCTTTCCAAGATAGTCAACCGCCGTAACATCTGTAAGCAAGTTGTACTGGAGGGACTGCTTGAGGAAAGCAAGAACGGGAATAATTCCATCCTTCTTCACGGTCACCGTGACCTCACCCCTGAATTCGGTGACGTCAAGAATGGATTCGGCGAACTTCTCCTTCAGCCTGACTACTGCGCGATTGTTTTCTGCCATGAGATCTAACCCTTTTCTGGGATTTGAATTATACGACAAACTGCACGTCTGGCGGGTGTCAGGCGGCAGAGGTAATTCTGTTGCCCAAGCCGATTGCCGACCCGAAAGAGTTCTTCTCTTTCATGATCTTATCCTGCAGCTTCATTAGACCGAACAGCAGCGCTTCAGGCCGCGGCGGGCACCCCGGTATGTACACATCGACCGGCAGGGCCTCATCGATCCCCTGAACAACGCTATATGTATCAAATACCCCACCCGAACAGGCACAGGCACCCATTGCAATGACCCATTTCGGCTCAGGCATCTGCTCATAAACCGTTTTGATGACCGGCAGCATCTTTTTGGTGACAGTGCCGGCAATAATGATGCAGTCGGACTGCCGGGGAGAGGCGCGGAAGATGATACCAAAACGGTCAAGGTCATTATGGGAGGCGCCGGTGGCCATCATCTCAATGGCGCAACATGCCAGACCGAAGGTCATGGGCCAGATCGACGACTTCCTGGACCAGTTGACGAGCGCATCCAGTGATGTTGTTATGATATTGTCGCCAAGCGGATTATCTACTCCCATTCCAGTGCTCCTTTTTTCCAGACGTAAATATAACCGACAAAGAGGATTACAATGAAAAGCCCCATCTCAACCAGGCCGAA